>JBDZVZ010000018.1:0-13114 GCA_040255945.1 Solirubrobacterales bacterium
AGGTCGACGGCGGCTGGATCGTCAACGGCGAGAAGACCTACATCACCAACGGCGTGCGCGCCCACTTCTACGTCACCGCGGTCAAGACGACCGAGGAGGGCGGCCACGGCGGCATGTCGTTCCTCATCATCGACCGGGGCGACGGCGTCAGCGCCAGCCCGCTGGAGAAGCTCGGCTGGCACGCCTCCGACACGGCGACGGTCGCGTTTCAGGACGTCTTCGTGCCCGACGACAACCTGCTCGGCGAGCTCAACGGCGGCTTCAAGCTCATCATGGCCAACTTCCAGTGGGAGCGGCTGACGATGGCGCTCGGCGCGGTGGCCGCGATGCAGCTCGCGTTCGAGAAGACGCTGGCCTTCACGCGCGAGCGCGAGGCGTTCGGCCGGCCGATCGGGCGCTTCCAGGTCGTCGCTCACCGCCTCGCCGACGTCGAGACGACGACCCACACCGCGCGCTGTTTGACCTACGACGCGCTGCGGCGCTTCTGCGGCGGGCAGGACGCCACCCGCGAGGTGACGATGGCCAAGCTCTTCACCCAGCGGGCGGCCGTCGACGTGGCCGACGCCTGCCTGCAGCTGCACGGCGGCGCCGGCTACATGGTCGAGTACGGGATCGAGCGGATGCTGCGCGATGCCCGGCTGGGGCCGATCGGCGGCGGCACCGACGAGATCATGCGCGAGATCCTCAGCCGCACCCAGTAACCGGGGTCAGACCCGTTCCGTTGCAGCCGAAAACGCTGCGACTCCGTGGCCGGCGTTTGGCTGCAACGGAACGGGTCTGACCCCGGTGGTGGGTCGCCGGTGGTGGGTCAGATGCCGCGGCCCGGCAGGTACTCGTTCGTCAGCGACGTCGGGGTCGGCAGCGCCTTCAGCAGCCCCTGGTCGACCATCCACTGGCCGTAGGCGCGCCACTCGTCGGCGTTCTGGTAGCCCCACGGGAACTTCGGGTTGCTGGGGAAGAACACCGGCAGCGTCGCCTTGACGCTCGCCTCCTGCAGTCCGCGGTCGAGGTCCGGGTTGGCCTTCAGCAGCGCGTCGATGCCGACCGACGGGTCCTTGCGCAGCGCCTCGGCGCCGCGCGCGACCGCCTGCATGAAGCGGCGCAGCGTCGCGCCCTTGTCGCGCAGCACGTCCATCTGCCCGACGAAGACGAGCTCCTGGTAGGTCGGCACGCCGGCCTGCTCCATGCGGATGATGTGCGGGTGGCGGTCACGGCGACGCAGCTGCACGCCCTCGTAGTTCCAGAAGGCGCCGAGCGTCGCATCGACCTTCTTGGACAACATCGCGCCGACGAGGTTGAAGCCGACGTTGACTTCCCTGACGCTGTCGGGGTTGACGCCCGCCTGCTCGAGGATCGTCTTCAGGTAGGCCGACTGGTAGGGGATGCCGGCGGTGCCGACGGTCTTGCCCTTCAGATCGGCCGGGCGGCGGATGTTGCCGCGCAGCGAGATGATCGAGGTCAGCGGCTTCTGGACCAGCGCGCCGATCGAGGCGACCCGCGCACCCTTGTCGCGGGCGAGCAGCAGCTCGGGCTCGTAGGAGATCGCCAGGTCGACCTTGCGGGCGGCGACGAGCTTCAGCGGCGCCGCCGGGTCGCTCGGGGTGTGGATGCGGACGTCGAGGCCGGCCTGCCGGAACGCGCCGATCGCCTGGGCTGCGTAGATCGGCGCGTGGTCGGCGTTCGGGAAGAAGTCGAGCATGAGGTCCAGCCGGGTGACGCCGGCCTTCGTCTCGGTCGGCTCGTCCTTCGTCCCGCAGGCGGCGAGCGGGAGGACGGCGCCCAGCACGGCGAGCAGGGCGAGCGGTCGGCGCAGGGTCATGCGGTGGAGTCCTTTCGTCGGTGGGCCCAGGGGGCCAGGCGGCGCTCGGCGAGCGCAAGGGCGAAGAAGCAGGCCAGGGCCAGGGCGGCCAGCACGAGGACGGCCGCCCAGGCGCGGGCGGTCTCGAGCTGGGGGATCGACTGCAGCAGCAGGTGGCCGAGCCCGTCCTCGGAGCCGGCGTACTCGGCGAAGACCGCCGCGATGCCGCCGACCGCCACGGCGATCTTCGCGCCCGACAGGGCGGCCGGCAGGGCGGCCGGCGCTTCGAGCCAGCGGAAGCGCTGGGCGCGCGACGCGCCGAGCGTACGCAGCAGCTTGTCCTGGTCGGGGTCGATCGAGGCCAGGCCGTCGAGCGTCGTGACGACGATCGGAAAGAAGCAGACGAGCGCGACGACGACGAGCTTGGGCAGCAGGCCGAACCCGAACCAGGCGGCCAGCAGCGGCGCGACGGTGACGATCGGCACCGCCTGGGTGCCGACGAGCAGCGGGTAGACGGCGCGGCGCACCGGTCGCCACAGATGCAGGGCGATCGCGAGCAGGACCCCGGCGGCCAGGGCGAGCAGCAGGCCGAGCACGACCTCCTGGGCGGTGACCAGCAGGTTGGACCACAGCAGCGAGCGGTCGTCCCACAGCGAGCTTGCGACCTCGGTCGGCGCGGGCAGGATGAAGCTGTCGATGCCGCTGAGCCGCGCGTAGGCCTCCCAGCCGCCGAGCAGCGCGACGACGAGGACGAGCGCGGCCATCAGCGCTCGGCCTCCATGGCGGCGCGCAGCGCCCGCAGCGCGGCGCCGCGCGCGTCGGCGACCGCCGCGTCGGTGGGCTGGCGCGGACGGGGCGCGGTGACGGCGACCTCGGCGACGACCCGGCCGGGGCGAGGGGAGAGGACGACGACGCGGTCGGCCAGCAGCGCCGCCTCCTCGACGTCGTGGGTGACGAGCAGGACGGTGCGCGGCTCGCGGGCCAGCACACCGGCCAGCCAGCCCTGCAGCTCCCCGCGGGTGATCGCGTCCAGCGCGCCGAACGGCTCGTCGAGGCACAGGACCGGCGCGCCGGCCAGCAGCGTGCGGGCGACGGCGACCCGTTGGCGCATGCCGCCCGACAGCTCCCAGGTGCGGGCGTCCTCGAACCCGGCGAGGCCGAGCTCGGCGAGCAGCGCGTGGGCGCGGTCCCGGGCCTGCGCCTTCGGCGCGCCGGCCAGGCGCAGCGGCAGGCCGGCGTTGTCGAGCGCGCCGAGCCAGGGCAGCAGGCCGTCGCGCTGGGGCATGAGGACGGCGCGCTCGCCGGCGACCGTGCCGGCGTCGGGCGTCTGGAGGCCGCAGACGAGGTCCAGCAGCGTCGACTTGCCGCAGCCCGACGGTCCGACGACGGCGACGACCTCGCCGGGGGCGGCGGACAGCGTGACGTCCTGGAGCGCGGCGAGGTCGCCGAAGCGGCGGGTGACCCCGTCGCATCGCACTCCCGTCTGTGCTGCCTGGCCAGGCACCGTCGCCGGAGCCTCGAGCCTGCTTGCCATCGCTCCCTCCGCGGGCATTACCCCACAGGTTCGAAGGGTCGGCGCCGGGTGGCTGGGCGCTATCTCAGCCCGCGTCCGCGAGCCCCCCTGTGGTTCGAAGCCCGGAGGTTATCGGCCCGGCGTCACCGTGGTGCGCAGGCGCGGGGCAGCTCGGACGCGGAAAGGTCTCCCATATGGAGACCTTTCCGCGGTCGACCCCGCCGGCGACGACTAGCGGATCGGCTTCGTCAACGCCTTGACGAAGTCCTCGAGCTGCTGGGTCGTCCAGCACTCGTAGGCCTCACAGTGCTGCTCGTAGGCCGAGATGACCGAGTCGCCGTAGTTCCAGTACAACCGCGGCTCCGGGTTCAGCCAGAACGTGCGCCCCGCCTTCGCGGCGACCTGCGCGAAGAGGTCGGCGCGCGGGTCGCGGCCGTTCGTGCGCGCGTCGCCCAGGACGATGACCGTCGCGCGCGGGTGCAGGTCGTCCTCGACGAGCTCCTTGAACTCCTGCCACACCCGCCCATAGTCGGTGTAGCCGCTGATGTCGGCGACCCCCGAATCGCGCCCGATCGCCTCCGAGACGGCCTGGAAGTCGCGCTCCTTGGCGAAGATGTCGGTCACCTCGCTGATGCGCTCGATGAAGACGAACGAGCGCATCTTGCGAAACGCGTCGTGCAGCGCGTGCAGCACGCTCAGGAAGAACACCGAGGCGCTCGTCACCGAGGTCGACACGTCGCACAGCACGTAGATCTCGGGGCGCCGGGGTCGGGTCGGGCGCTCCTTGATGACGACCGGCACTCCGCCGAACTCCAGCGAGGCGCGCATCGTCTTGCGCATGTCGACGGCCGCGTGGCGCCGGTGGCCGCGGGTCTCCTGGCCCTGGGTCTTCAGCCGCCGCTTGAGCTGGGCGACGACCCGGTGCACGGCGGCCAGGTCCTGCAGCGGGCCCGACGGCAGGGCGCGGTCGAGCTCGTTCAGCGGCCGGGCGGGCGGCAGCTGCTCGGTGCGCTCGATCTGACCGCGCTCGAGCTCCTGGCGCAGCAGCGCCTCGAAGCGGCGCAGCTCGTCGCGCGGCAGGCCCGCGGCGCGCGGGTCGTCCGGCGGCAGCTCGGGCTGCGGCTCGCTGCGCAGCGCGAGCTGGCGGCGGATGCGCTGGACGTCGACGCCGATGACGCCCGACCCCTCGCCGTGGCGGCCGAAGGCGGCGATCGCCATGCGGGCGAGGTCGCGCATCGCCCCCTCGTCGGCGTCGGCGATCGCCTGGGCGACCTGGCGGCGCAGCTGCTCCATGTCGAGCCGCTCGGCGTCGCCGGGGGAGATGCCGCCCTCCTCGCGCACCCCCTCCTCGACGGCGGCCAGCTCGGCGGCGCGGAAGAAGAAGCGGTCGAAGACGAGCTCGAAGATCCGCCGGTCGTCGGGCGACTTCGCCAGCGTGGCCGCGAGCGCCTCGCGGAAGTCGGTGCGGTCGGTCCACGGGACGTGCTCGAGGGCGGCGAACGCGTCGAGCAGCTCGGAGGTGCCGACCGCGACGCCCTCGCCGCGCAGCTCCTCGCCGAGCTCGATCAGGCGCCCGGCCAGCCCCGGGTCGGCCAGGCCGCCCGAGCTGTGGACGCCGGCGGTGCGGCGCTCAGGTCCCGGTCGGGGCACCGACCGCGCCTCCGAGGCCGTCGCCGAGCCGCGCACCGACCCGCTCGCTGACGATGTCGAGGTCGGTGCGGTGCTTGACGATGACCGACATCGTGTCGTTGAACACCTGCCGGTCGATGTCGGAGGCGCCGAGCAGCAGCAGCGCCCGCGCCCAGTCGATCGACTCGGCGATGCTCGGCGGCTTCTTGATGTCGAGCTCCCGGACCATCGAGACGACCTCGACGAGCTTGCGCCCGACGGTGTCGGGCAGCTCGGGCGTGTGGAGCTTGACGATCGCCAGCTCGTGCTCGAGCTCGGGGTAGTCGAGCCACAGGTACAGGCAGCGGCGCTTGAGCGCCTCGGTGAGCTCGCGCGTGTTGTTCGACGTCAGCAGGACGACCGGGTGGGTCTTGGAGTGGACGGCGCCGAGCTCGGGGATCGAGATCTGGAAGTCCGAGAGGACCTCCAGCAGCATCGCCTCGAACTCCTGGTCGGTCTTGTCGATCTCGTCGATGAGCAGGACGACCGGCTCGGGCGAGGCGATGGCGGTCATGAGCGGCCGCTCGAGCAGGAACTCCTCGCCGAAGATGTCGTCCTGGACGTCCTGCCAGCCGGTGCCTTTCGTCTCGGCCTGGATGCGCAGCAGCTGCTTGCGGTAGTTCCACTCGTACAGCGCCTTCGCCTCGTCGAGGCCCTCGTAGCACTGCAGGCGCACGAGCTCGCGGCCGAGGTAGCGGGAGAGCGACTTGGCGAGCTCGGTCTTGCCGACGCCGGCAGGCCCCTCCACGAGGATCGGCTTGCCGAGCTTCGTGGCGAGGTAGGAGACCAGCGCGGTGGACTCGCCGGGCAGGTAGCCCGTGGCCCGCAGGCCCTCGGCGACGTCGTTGACGGAGTTCGGCTCGACCGGCATCTGGCTCGGATTCTAGGGTTCGCGCCCGTGCTCCTCGCCGCGCTGCCGCTCGCGCCCCTCTACGCCCTGCTCGTCGCCGGCCTCGTGGTGGCCGTCGTCGGGCATCTGGCGGGCGACCGCCGGATCGTGGCGGCCGGCCTGGGCATGCTCTTCCTCGCGACGGCGCTGCTGTTCGTCGGCGGCTACCAGAGCTACCGCGGCGTCTGAGCGGCCCGCTCGGGCACGGGCTCGCTCGCCCCGCGCCGGAAGCGCCCGCGCCGATGCGCGACCGGCTCGTCGGTGGCGGCCGCGGTGCCGAGCGTGCGCTCGCGCCGGCGGCGCGGCATCAGCGAGTTGACCAGCAGCACGGCGGCGGCGATGCCCCAGCCGAGCTCGGTCCAGCCGTTGGCGGCCGCCAGGCCGAGCACGTCGCCGTCGACGAGCGCGATGATCGCGCACGCCGCCAGCGCCAGGCCGACGAGCAACGACATGATCTTGGCCAGGTGGTGCTGGGCGGCACCGAAGAGCAGCAGGGCGCCCGCCGCGATGCAGGCCCAGCTCGTCCAGCCGTTGACCTCGATGCCGAGCAGCGTGCTGCCCGTCGCCGTGCCGTCCGGGAAGTTCGACGAGGTCGAGGGGAACGTCGCGTCCTGCAGCAGTCCGGCGAGCCCGAACACCGTCAGGATCGTGCCGACCGCCAGCGCCGGACCCTTGGCCAGCGACGGCCCGTGCTCGACGACGACGTCGTCGCGGTCGGTGGCGGTGGTGGCGGTGCGTCGGCCCAGCATGACGGTCCTCCTCGGGTCGTTGGCCGGAGGGGTTCCCAGCCCCTGGAGGCATCATTCCCGTGCGGTCCGCCACCGGCGGGCCGCGACCGTCACTCCTGCTCGTCGAAGCTCAGCTGCGTGCCGCCGTCGATCGGCGGCCGGCTGCGGGAGCGCCCGGCCGCGACGCGGGTGGCTGCCGTCGTCGTCGGCGGCGGGGGCGGCGCCGCCGGTGGTGGCGGAGGGGGAGGCGGGGGACCGGCGTCCGGGTCGCGCCGGCGCGCGCGTGGCTCGGGCAGCTCGGCCTGGCGCAGCCGCACGCCGCAGTACAGCAGGAACGCGGCGGCGAGCAGGCCGAAGAAGATCCCCCACGACAGCCCGTACTCGTAGGTGAGGTTCGGCGAGTGGCCGCCGGCCGGCTGGTCGATGAACCGGAAGAAGACGAGGAACCCGACCCAGGCGCCGGCGGCGGTCACGACCATCCCGTCGCCGAACGGCAGATGGAAGGCGCGGCGCTCGCCCCGGGCGAACATGAGCGCCAGCACGGCAACCGCCACGAGGAGGATCGAGGCCTCGACGAACGAGGGCACCAGCAGCGCGGACTTCGCCTCATGCCCGCTGACGAGGCCGCTGCGCGTCACCGCGTTCGTGTTCTTCGAGTACCACGGCAGCAGCAGCGAGACGACGACGAGCACGGCAGCGACGGCCACCCGCCGCTGCTCGGGGGCCAGCACCGTCCATGCCTGGCGCAGCCGCGTCAGCATCGGGTCGATTGTAGGCGCGCGGCCGTCGGGGGCCGTGCCGTCAGGCGATCGGGATGTCCTCGACGACCGGCCCGCCGGACCGCGGCGGCTGGGGTCCCGCCTCGGCGGCGGCCAGCCGGGCCCCGATGACGTCGAGGATCGCGCGCAGCAGCGCGACGACCTGGCGCAGCACCTCGCGCGCCTGCTCGCGCAGCTCCTCGGGCAGCAGGTCGCCCAGGCCCTGCACCAGCGTGACGAGCGCCCGGATCTCGTCGGCGGCGACGCTGCCGTCGTCGACGCTCGCCCAGCCCTGGGGCGGGATCGAGCCGGCGATCCGCTCGGCCGCCTCCTGCGTGGCGCGCAGCCGTTCGCGCAGGTCGTCGAGGTGGTCAGCGGCCATCGGGAACCCCCACCGGCTCGCGGGCGAACGTGATCGTCAGCACGCCGTCCTCGAAGGCGGCCCCGGCCGGCTGCAGGTCGTCGAGCGCGGGCGGCAGCAGCATCGTGCGGCGCAGGCCGTCGACCCCGACGACGAGCTCGGCGCCCACGCGCTTGAGCGACAGGTCCCCGCGCTCGGCGAACGGCAGCAGCAGCCGCAGCGTCGCGCCGTCCTCGGTGACCTCGAGCTGCTCGGAGACCGCGTCGTGGAGCAGGTCCTGGGCCTCGCCGGCGACGAAGAGCGCGTCGCCGAGCCGGTCGAGCATCGCCTCGCCCACGACCTCCTCCTCGAAGTACGGCGCCTGCAGGACCGGCACGGGCGCGAACGCCTCGGCGACCGCCGCGAGCTGCTTGAGCTGGCGCTCCCGCCACGTGCCGAAGTACGCGCCGGTCTCGGCCCCGAAGACCCGGTTGACGACGACCGCGTCGGTGAGGAACCCGTAGAGGTTGAGGTAGGTGAACGTCCGCCGCGCCTCGTCGACGACCATGCGGTCGGGCGTCATGACGAGCCGGATGGAGACGTGCTCGTTGTCGCGCAGCAGCTCGTTCATCGCCACGAGGTTCTCGACGAGCCGCTGGACCTCGCCGAAGACCTCGGTGCCGGGCAGCGACAGGTCCAGGACGGCGCGGGCGAACGGCCGGGCGGCGTCGAGGATCCGGCCCTGCTGGGGCAGGACCTTGTCGAGCCACCAGCGGGCGACGTCGGGGAACGAGAGCAGGCGCAGCGTCTCGCCGGTGGGCGCGCAGTCGACGATGATCGCGTCGTAGTCGCCGGAGGCGTGGTGGCGCTGGATCGTCAGGAGGCTGAAGAGCTCGTCCATGCCGGGAGGGACGGTGAGCTCCTCGGCGCTGATGCGGTTGACGCCGCGGGCGACGAGGACGTCGCTCAGCCACGCCTGCACCCCCGCCCAGTGGCGTTCGAGCTCCTCCTGGGCGGCGATCTCCTGGGCCCAGAGCCGGTCGCCGAGCGCGACCGGGTCGGGTCCCACCGGCGTCTGCAGGGCGGCCGACAGGCTGTGGGCCGGGTCGGTGCTGAGGACGAGCGTGCGCAGCCCGGCGGCGGCGCACCGGCGCGCCGTCGCGGCGGCGACCGACGTCTTGCCGACGCCGCCCTTGCCGGTGTAGAGGATCGTGCGGGGCGCCAAGGCCCCCGATCCTATTGCCGCTTGGGGGCCGGGCGCACGTGGAGCGTCATGCGGGCGGTGCCGACGTTGCCGGCGAGGTCCACCGCCCGCAGCGCGACCGCCAGCGGCCCGGCCTTGGCGGGCTTGAGCGCGAGCGTGTGCCGGCCGTGGCCGAGGCGCAGCGTGCGGGCCAGGACGAGCCTGTCGCCGCGGCGGACGGTCACCGCCACGGTCGAGACCTTCGAGAGCCCGAACCGCAGGTTGCCCGTGCGCTTGGCGCGCAGCGCGCGGTCGTCGACGGTCAGCACCGGCGGGGTCGTGAGGTCCTTCGTGAAGCGCTGCGCGGTGCGACAGTAGGGCGCCGGGTTCGGGGTCTTCTCGACCTTCGCGGGCGTGGTGGTCGTCGGCGTCGGCGCGGCGCCGCCGGTCTGGCGCTCGGCCGCCGGCGGCGCGACGGTCGTCTCGCGGCGATCGCCCTCCAGCCGGTCGCACAGCCCGCGCAGGAAGTCGCGCAGCAGCTTGTGGTATCCGAGATCCGATTCGCGCCCCGGCCGGGAATACAGCGACCAGGCGCCGGTGTCGAAGCGCGGCAGCTCGCGGCGCAGCTCGGCCTCGCCCGCGTCGAAGAGCCTGCGGCCCTCGTCGTCGTTGGCCAGCGCGGCGAAGTCGTGCAGCCCGTTGAGCGACTGGACGAAGCCGTTGAGGATCCGCAGCTTCGGCGCGTAGGAGTACTGGAGGTAGTGGGCGCCGGCGTCCGTGCGGACCCGGACGCCCGACGGCGGCGGCGTGCGGAAGATCCCGAGCGCGCTGCGGGCGGCCTTGAAGTACTTGGGGTCCTTCAGCCGGACCGCGCCGCGGGCCAGCGCGCTGAGCGCGGTGCCCTGAGCCAGCCCGCTCACCCATGGTGGCCGGCCGCCGTTGAAGCGGAAGAGGTATTCGAAGGCCAGGCCGCCCGCCCGCTGGGCCGCCAGGCCGATCGCCTCGTCGAGCAGCGCGCGCAGCTCGCGGTCCTTGGTCTTCATCATCCACAGCCCGTTGGCCCGGCCGAACGTGCCCAGCCACTGGATCTGCCAGCCCTGGCCGGGGTAGTACTGCCAGACGAGCTGGCTGCCGGAGAACTGCGTCCGCTGGCCGTAGCGCGGGAAGGGGCTGGTCGCCCACCAGGCGCGGTTGCGCTGCACGGTGAGCATGAGCGACGGCAGCCGCGAGGCGGTCAGGCGCCGGCTCGCGGCGGTCGCGTCGACGTTCGCCAGCACCGCGTGCAGCTCACCGCGGCGCGCCCCGCGCAGCCGGCGCAGGGTCTTCTGGGCCGCGGTCCAGGATGCGCGGTAGCGGTGGGCGGTGGCCGCGTCGATCGCGCCGCGCCGCTCCAGCCGGGTCAGCTCGCCGCGGACCGACGGTCCCTTGGCCGAGGCGCCTTCGGGCGCCGTGGCGAGGCCGGCGACGAGGGCCGCCGCCAGCACGATGACGAGCGTGGCGCGCACGTCCGTCGAGCGTACGCGGCCCGGCGCCGACCGGTCGCAGCCCACGTTGCAGCCCACCGGCGCGCGGACCGTCCTTCCGTTGCTAGCCTCGCCGCCCGCGATGCCGCGCCTGACCCGAGTCGCCGTCCTGCTCGTCGCCGCCGCGCTCGCGGCGCCGCTGGGCCTCGCGGCCTGCGGTGGGGGCGACGAAGGATCGTCGTCCTCGGCGCGCGCCGAGCTCAAGCGCGCGTTCGGCGGCGGCCACGAGATTCGCAGCGGGCGGCTCGAGCTCGCCCTGCACGCGAGCGCGAAGGGCCTGCCGGCGCTGTCCCAGCCGATCGACCTGCAGCTCGCCGGGCCGTTTCAGTCCACGGGCGCCACGACGCTGCCGCACTTCAACTTCGAGCTGACGTTCGGGGCCGGCGGCGCGCCCGTGTCGCTCGGGATGATCTCGACCGGCAAGGCCGGGTTCCTCTCGCTCGAGGGCCAGGCCTATGACCTCGGTGACGAGGCCTACACCTCGCTGAAGCAGGGCTACGCCGAGTCCCAGAGGCAGAGCCGCCGGCAGCAGCGCGGCACCCCCGGGTTGTCGGCGCTCGGCGTCGACCCCGAGCGCTGGGTGACCAACCCGCGCCACGTCGGCCGTGAGGACATCGCCGGCACCGAGACCGACCACCTCGTCGCCGACGTCGACGTCGACGCCCTGCTGAAGGACGTCGACACGTTGCTGAAGCGCTCGTCCTCGGTCGCCGGGGCCACCGGACGGCAGCTGCCGGGCTCCCTGACCACCGACCAGCGCGACGCCATCGCCGCCTCGGTCAAGGACGCCACCGTCGACGTCTGGGTGGGGCGCTCCGACCACGCGCTGCGGCGCTTCAACCTCCACGTCAACCTCGAGGCGCCCGCCGACGCGCGCGAGCGCCTCGGCGGCCTGAAGACCGGCTCGATCACGCTGGGCATGACGCTCGCGCAGCTCAACCAGGCGCAGACGATCGCCGCGCCCAAGGACGCCCAGCCGCTCGATGAGCTCCAAGCGGCCCTCGTCCAGAGCGGGCTCCTGCAGCAGCAGGGGCAGGGCTCCGGTCAGGGCTCCTCGTCGGGCGGCTCGGGCACGACGTCGACGCCCGCGCCGGACACGCCCGCGCCGACCGGCACCCAGGGCAAATACCTGAAGTGCCTGCAGGACGCCGGCGACGATCTCGCCAAGATCCAGCGCTGCGCCGCCATCCTCGAGAAGTAGGGTGCGGTCCGTGCGCCGTTTCCTGTTGACCAGCGAGGGCTGGCCGTACCTCCTGCTGCCGTTCATCCCGCTGGCGGTCGTCCTCGAGGTCGCCCACGCGGGGGCCATCGCGATCTTCTTCGTCTCCGCCGCCGGCGTCATCCCGACCGCGGCGCTCATGGGCCGCGCCACCGAGGAGCTCGCCGCCCGCTCGGGCCCGGGCATCGGCGGCCTGCTGAACGTCACGTTCGGCAACGCGCCGGAGATCATCATCGCCCTGTTCGCGCTGAACGCCGGACTGCACGAGGTGGTCAAGGCGTCGCTCATCGGCTCGATCCTCGGCAACATCCTGCTCGTGCTCGGCGCGTCGATGTTCATCGGCGGCCTGGGCCGCGACCGGCAGCGCTTTGACCGCACCGCGGCCTCGGCCCAGTCGGCGATGCTGCTGCTCGCCGGCGCGGCGCTCGTCATGCCGGCGATCTGGGAGCTCATCGAGGGCCGCGGCCTGCCGAACCCGGGCGACGAGATCGTCGACTACGGCTCGACGATCGAGCACCTCTCGTTCGCGGTTGCCGTCGTCCTCATCCTGACCTACGTGGCCGGGCTCATCTTCTCGCTGAAGACCCATCGCGACCTCTTCAACCCGAAGGAGGAGGCTGACGAGGAGCACGGCGAGCCCTGGTCGGTGCGCAAGGCCGTCGCCGCGCTCGCGGTCGCCGGCGTCGCCGTCGGGGTCATGTCGGAGATCCTGGTCGGCTCGATCTCCGAGGCGGCCGAGGGCGTCGGCCTCAGCGAGTTCTTCGTCGGCGCGATCATCGTCGCGATCGTCGGCAACGCGGCCGAGCACTGGGTCGCCGTCCTCGTCGCGCGCAAGGACAAGATGGACCTCGCCGTGAACATCGCGATCGGCTCCAGCGCGCAGATCGCGCTCTTCGCCGCGCCGCTGCTCGTGCTGTGCTCGTTCTTCATCGGGCCGCACCCCATGGCGCTCGTCTTCAACGGCTTCGAGGTCGGGGCGGTCGTGCTGGCGATCCTCATCGCCAACCACGTCACCAACGAGGGCGAGTCGACCTGGTTCGAGGGCGTCCAGCTGCTGGCCGTCTACGTCGTCGTCGGCCTGGCGTTCTACTTCGCCTGACCTTCAAGGTGCGGCCGCGACGGGCCGATGAACGAGGTGATGGAGGTCCCTCCCGTCGCCCACGGCGCCACGGCGCCCGCTGCCACGACCCCGGCCGCCCAGAAGACCGCGGCGAAGACGACGTTCGCCGAGCGGTTCGCCGAGGCCGACAAGGCGCTGCGCAAGGGCGAGCAGCTCGAGAAGGTCAAGGGCCACCAGTACGGCCGCGTCGAGGGCGGCGCGCGCGACGGCCGCTACCTCAACCTCTCCGGCAACGCCCGCAACGGCGAGGCCTTCCGGCTCGTGCAGCGCGGCGGCCACAGCTACCACGTGTACGGCACCGGCAGCGACCGGGTCGTCGTCCGGCTGCCGATCGAGGACGCCGCCAAGACCGACGCCGCCAAGACCGACGCCGCC
>JBDZVZ010000018.1:13214-48757 GCA_040255945.1 Solirubrobacterales bacterium
CCGGCTGCCGATCGAGGACGCCGCCAAGACCGACGCCGCCAAGACCGACGCCGCCAAGACCGACGCCGCCCAGACCGACGCCGCCCAGAGCGGCAGCGCCAAGGCGTCCCACGGCGGCGTCAGCGCGGTCGGCTGACCGGCGCCGCGCTATTCGGCGTCGTCGGGGTGGCGGACGTCGAAGCCCTCGAAGTCCTCCTCGCCGCCCTCGCCCTCGAACTCGCTGTCGGAGCCGGGCGTGTGACGGGCCTGGAACTGCTCGAGGAGCTCGTCGCGGGCGTGCTCGTCGACCGGGGACTCGTCGGTGACGAGCACCCAGTCGGCACCCTCGAAGTCCTCCATGTTGAAGATCTCGCGGTCGAGGTCCGGCGAGTCGTCGACGACGATGAGGATCTCGGTCTGGGGGTTGAAGTACGTCCCGGGCCGGTTGACCAGGTCGTCGAGCTCGAAGCGGCGCATCGCCATCACGCGGGGTTCTACCCGACCGGGCCGACGGTCGGCAACGTGACGTTCACGAGCGACCCGTGTGCTCGGCGAGCATCCGGGCGATTTCCGTCTCCACGTCGAGGGGTGGCCGGCCCGCCCGGACGCGCCGGGCGTTGCGCGCGTCGACGAGCTGGCGGACCTCCTCCTCGACGGCCGCATCCACCGGCGCTGCCGTGAGACGCGCCAGCTCGGTCTCGACGTCCAGCGGCGGCTGTCCGCGGGCGGCGCGGCGGGCGTTGCGGGCCTCCAGCAGCTGGCGGATCTCGGCGTCGCGCTCGGCGCGCGCCGCGGCCCCGCCGGCACCACCGGTCCTCGGCTGGTCGGAGTCGCGGTCGAGCGCCAGCCCGCCGCGCCCGATCTGCTCGAGCAGGCGGCCGCTGCCGATCGCCGCCCAGACCGCCGCGGCGGCCGAGACGATCACGACGACGAGCAGCACCGTCCCGAAGGCGTCCCGCATGCGCCCATTGTGACGTGTGTCCACCGACAGGTTGACCCGACCGTCACCTTCGCTACCCTTCCTGCCTCGGCCGTTGACTGACCAGTCAATCGCCCCACGGCACGGGCCCCACCCCGCTCGTGCGCTCACCGTGTGCAAGGAGCTATCGAAGTGGTCGACTTCACGCTGACCGACGAGCAGAAGAACCTGCGCGAGCTGGCCCACGACTTCGCGGAGAAGGAGATCCGCCCGGTCGCCTGGGAGTACGACAAGGACGGCACCTGGCCGATCGACGTGTTCGCCAAGGCCCACGAGGTCGGGCTCATGAACACGCACGTGCCGGAGGAGTACGGCGGGCCGGGCCTGTCCTACCTCGACGGTTGTCTCATCGAGGAGGAGCTCTCCTGGGGCTGCTCGGGCATCACGACCTCGCTGGGCGCCAACGGCCTGGCCGCTGCGCCGGTCATCCTGGCCGGCTCCGAGGAGGTCAAGAAGCAGTATCTCGGGATGCTCTGCGAGGAGCTGAAGTTCGCCTCGTTCTGCCTCACCGAGCCGGGCGCCGGCTCCGACGTGTCGTCGATGCGCACCCGCGCCGTCAAGAAGGGCGACAAGTACGTCATCACCGGCCAGAAGTGCTTCATCACCAACGGCTCGCACGCCGACTGGTACACGGTCTACGCCAAGACCGACCCGGACGCCGGCCACCGTGGCATCTCCGCCTTCGTCGTCCCCCGCGATGACACGGTCGTCATCGACAAGAAGGAGGACAAGATGGGTCAGCGGGCGTCGAACACGGCGACCGTGACCTTCAACGAGACCGAGGTCCCGGCCGCGAACATCCTCGGCGAGGAGAACAAGGGCTTCAAGGTCGCGATGATGACCCTGGACCGCACCCGTCCGGGCGTCGCCGCGATGGCGACGGGCATCGCCCGCGCCGCCCTGGAGTTCGCGACCGAGTACTCCAAGGAGCGCGTCCAGTTCGGCGTGCCGATCGCGATGCACCAGGCGATCCAGTTCATGATCGCCGACATGGCGACGAAGGTGCACCTCTCGCGCCTGGCCACCTGGCAGTCGGCCGTCCTGCTCGACAACGGCATGCGCAACACGATCGAGTCGTCGCACGCCAAGCGCTTCGCCGCCGACTCCGCGATGGAGGTCGCCACCGACGCCGTGCAGGTCTACGGCGGCTACGGCTTCATCAAGGAGTACCCGGTCGAGAAGCTCATGCGCGACGCGAAGATCATGCAGCTCTACGAGGGCACGTCGCAGATCCAGCGCCTCGTCATCGCCCGCGAGACGCTGCTGCCGCGCCGCATCGAGGAGCCCACCGCCGCCTAGGCGTTCCTCGACGCTCGCTGGTCGTACGACGGGCCGCCCTCGGGTGGCCCGTCGCCGTTTCAGGTGCGTGGGGTCGTGCGCGGGGTCGCGTGATCGACGACAGCGTGGGCCGCAGGACGGCTTGCACGGCCCGTGTGGCGCCGTGTACCTTGGGGGCGTGAACCGGATCAACGTGACGCTCGACGACGAATACGCCGCGAAGCTCGCTGCGCTCGCCGAGCGCACCCACGTGCAGGAAGGGACGCTGGCCCGGTCGTTGCTGTCGACCGCGCTCGATGCGGCCGACCCGCATCCCGAGCACATCGCCGCGCTCCTGGACGGGATCCCCGGGGGCTGGGAACGGACCCAGCGCGCTCGTGAGCAGGCACGACGCGGCGAGACGATCCCGCTCGACGAGCTCTAGCGCGTGACGCGCGTGCTGGTGGCGGCGCAGGCCGTCGCCGACCTCGCCGAGCTCGAGCGAAGCCACGGGCTTCCGTCCGACACCCGCCGGCGGGTGCGCCGGAGCC
Organism: Solirubrobacterales bacterium; assembly: GCA_040255945.1. GTDB lineage: Bacteria > Actinomycetota > Thermoleophilia > Solirubrobacterales > Solirubrobacteraceae > Baekduia. Next base: position 15,981 of record JBDZVZ010000018.1, read on the forward strand.
TGCAGCCGCTGGCCCGCTTCCCGCTCATGGGCCGCGCCCTCGGCGGGCGATGGGACGGTGCGCGCTACCTCCTCGGTCCCTGGCCCTGGATGCTGCTGATCTACGACTTCCACGCCGAGGAGGATCTCGTCGTCGTGCTCACCGTCCACGACGGGCGGTCGTCCACGGCGGCGACGCCGGCGCCCTAGATTCCCCGTCGTGGGGCGGGTGCGGGAGCAGATCGACGTCGGCGTGCTGGCCAGCGTGGCCGAGGACCTCTGGTACGACACCGCGCGCTGGCCGGCGTTCGTCGACGGCCTGGAGCGGGTCGCCAGCGTCGAGGGCGACTGGCCGCGCGCCGGCCGCGTCGTCTGGGAGGCCACGCCCGCCGGCCGCGGACGGGTCGTCGAGCGCGTCGTCCGCTACGAGGCGCGCGTCGGCCAGGAGCTCGCCGTCGAGGATGACCACATGACCGCGACGCAGCGCATCAGCTTCACGCCGCGCGACAATGGCTGCCGCGTCACGCTCGCGCTCGACTACCGCATCAAGCAGCGCAGCGGCTTCACGCCGGTCGTCGATGCCCTCTTCACGCGCCGGCCGATGCGCGACGCGCTGCGCCGCACGCTCAGCCGCTTCCGGCGCGAGCTCGAGGACGGCTGATCAACGCTCGAGCTCGAGCAGCCACTCCCGGGCCAGCCAGTTCGACATCGGATACAGCTGGCAGGCCTTCGCGTCGCGCATGAGCTTCTCGACGCCGGTCTCCACCATGTAGCCCATCCCGCCGAAGACCTGGACGGCGTCGGTGGTCGTCACCACCGCGGCGTCCGTGGCCCCGATCCGCGCGGCGAGGGCGGCCGCCAGCCGTGGGGCGCCCGGGACCGTGCCGCCCAGGCGCCGCTCGGCCATCCGGGCGAGCATGTCGCGCACCGCACCGTGGACGATGATCGGCCCGCCGCCCTGGCGGCGCTGCTCGGCGTAGGCGCGCGCCATCGTCTCGGCGCGCCGGGCGACGCCGCGCGCGATCGCCGCCACCCCGGCATGCAGGAGCGTCGTCACCGCCTCGGCGTCGCCGCACGACACGCCGCGCACCTCGCGCAGCGTCAAGGCCAGCGCGGGTGTCGCGCCGAGGCCCAGCTGACCGCCGAGCCCGACCGGTCGCAGCCCCCGATCCTCGGGGTCGACGGCGAACAGGCGGTCGCCGGCGCAGACCAGCAGCAGGTCGGCGGCGGCGGCGTCGTAGGCCAGCGGCACCTCGCCCGACAGCCGCGCCGGCGCCGTCTCCCGCACGTCGCCGCCGGGCACGAGCACGCAGCGCTCGTCGTCGCGCACGGTCAGCCCGGGCGCACCGGCCAGCCCGAGCAGCGCGGCGTTCGACAACAGGACCGCGAGCGCGACGCCCGCGTCGCCGGCGGCCAGCTCCTCGAGCAGCGCGGGCAGCGCGTCGGCCGGCAGGTCGATGCCGCCCCAGCGCTCGGGCGCCAGGCAGCGCTCGAGGCCGATCTCGCAGACCCCGGACCAGCAGGCGGCGATCGCGCCCGGGTCGGCGGTGTCGAGGGCCGGCGCCAGGCGTCGCGGCACGGCCTCGGCGAAGTGCCGCGTGACCGCGACGAGCTCGTCGAAGGCCTCGGGGTCGACGGCGCGCCTCGTCGTCTGGTCGGTCATGACCGCGTCTCCTGCGTGTCGGCGGCCGTGGGCAGGACGCCCATCGCCTCGCGGGCGACGAGCCCTCCGTAGACCTCGAGCCGGTTGAGCTGGTTGGTGCCCTCGTAGATCTGGCAGAGCTTCGCGTCGCGCCAGCACTTCTCGAGCTCGGGCCGCAGCGCGCCGCAGCCGGGGCCGGCGATCTCGAGCGCCAGCCCCGTGACCTCCATCGCCGCGTCGGCGCCCTGCGCCTTGGCCAGCGAGGAGAGGCCGAGCGAGCGGGTCAGCTCGACGTCGCCGACCTCGCGCTCGACGAGGCCCATGAGCAGCCGCGCCGCCCGGGCGGAGCGCATCTGCCGCTGGGCGAGCCGGCTCGTGCGGGCGGCACGCGGCAGCCGCGCGAGCGCCTGGACCATCGGCAGGCCGAAGATGCGGCCCATCGAGACCATGTCGAACTCGGTGGCGGCGTCGAGGTAGGCCTGACGTGCGCCGTGGACGAGCTCCTCCATCCGGGCGAGCGCGAGCTGCACCTGCTGGCGGTCGAGCAGGCCGGTGGCCGCCGGGTCGGTTCGCAGCCAGTCGGCCAGCCGCTCGTAGGCGCCGCGGGCGATGCCGGTGCCGATCGCGCCGACGACCGGCCGGGAGCCGGCGAGCACGGCGGCGGTCGCCGCGATGCCGTCGCCGGGACGACCGATGGCCCGGTCGTCGGGCACGAAGACGTCGGTGAACGTCAGCTCGGCGGCCGGCGAGGCGCGCTGGCCCATCTTGTGCTCGACCTTGGTCACCGCGAAGCCCGGGCTCTCGCGCTCGACGAGGAAGGCACGCATCGTCTCGTACGGGCGCCGCGGGTCCTCGGCGAGGATGACCGTGATCCAGCGGGCGACGCTGCCGTTGGAGATGAAGTGCTTGACCCCGTTGAGCCGGTAGCCGCCCGCGACGCGCTCGGCGCGGCTCATGAGCTGCGCCGAGCGGACGTGGACGTGGTGCTCGACGTCGGTGCCGGCGGTCGGCTCGGTGATCGCGCAGGCCATGATGAGCGGCCGCTCGTCGCGGCGGGCCGAGCGGGCCAGGTCGCGCAGAAGGCCGTCCCAGTGCGCGGCGCCGCTGACGAGCAGCGGCGTGATCCCGAGCGCGTGGGCCCCGAAGAGCGTCGCCATGCCGCCGCAGCCGGCGGCGACCTCCTCGAGCACGAGCGACGTGCGCAGGCAGAACCGGTCGGCGTCACCGCCCGCCACGCGCGGCAGGACGAGGTTCAGCAGGCCGAGCCGGCCGCCCTGGGTCGCCAGCTCCCACGGGAACGCGTTCGGGTCGGCGCCCATCCGCCGGTCGATCTCCAGCGCCCGGGGGCGGATCTCCCGCCGGGCGAACGTGCGCGTGTCGGCGACGATCGCCTGCAGCGCCTCCCGGCGGCGGCCGCGCAGCAGCGGGTGGTGGTGCAGGCGCGGCGCCTGCGCCTCGAGCGGCAGCTCGTCGGCGAGCGCGGCCATGGGCTAGGCCGCCGGGGTCTGCGCGGCGGCCGGCAGCAGCTTCTGCTGGAGCGTCGGGCACAGCGCCTCGGGCCCGTAGAGGATGCCCTCGATCGTCGGCGCCCAGCTGGCGGCGATCGAGCGTCGCGAGATGAGCGCCTCGGCGAGCTCGCGGGCGATCGGGTGCTCGCCGCCGAGCGTCAGCCGTGCGGCGCCGGGTCGCAGCGTCTGCGCCATCCGCGGCGCGTGGATCTTGAACTCCGAGCGCTGCGGCTGGCGGTCCTGGTAGAGGTGGGAGAAGAGCTGGATGTTGCGCTCTGACCCGCCGCCGAGCTTGTCCATGGTCATGGTCAGGATCGGCGAGGCGCCCTCGGCCAGCCGGCAGGTCCGCGTGCGCGCGTCCTCGCGGTAGTCGATCGACGACACGAACTTCGGGTAGTTGTAGAACTCGACTCCGCCGCGGCAGGCGATCTCGGTCGTCACCGGCAGGTGGTGGACCCAGACGTCGAACTGGCCGCGCCGGGCGGCGTCGAGCATCGCCCGGCCGGGAAGGTTGGGCCGGAAGAACGGCTCGTTGAGCGGGACGGCGATCGCGAGCTCGTTGTAGGGGTCGATGCCGGTGTCGCGGTACTCGAAGCAGGTGATCGTCACCGCGCCGATGCCGGGCGCCAGCCGGGCGGGAGAGAAGCGCGCGTCGGGCATCCAGCGCCGCAGCGCCGCCAGCCGCGCGGGGAAGACGCCGGTCATCGCCGAGCCGTCGTAGTAGAAGACCGGCACGTCGAGCACGTGCGGGTCCATCGGGATGGGGGTCTGCTGGACACCGTCGAAGAACGTGGATGCGCGCATCGTGGGGCTCCCGGGGTCGGGCCGGGGGAGTGTCGAAGGAACACCCGTGTCCGGCGATTCACAGCGCGCATTGGACACCCTGTCAACCGGTCGCTGTGTGCGACAGCACACACAGCCGCGGCGCCGCGGCCGAACGGGCGGCGCCGGTAGTCTCCGCCGCTCCCACCTCCCGATCCACAAGGCAACAGAGAGGTCCATCCGTGTTCGTGTTCAAGGCCGCCGTCGTCGGCGCCGGGACCATGGGCGGCCAGATCGCGCAGACGATCGCGGCCGCCGGCATCCCCGTCGTCCTGAAGGACGTCAAGCAGGAGTTCGTCGACGCCGGGCTCACCGAGGCCCGCAACGTCACCCAGGGTCAGGTCGCCCGCCTCGTCAAGAAGGGCAAGCTCACCGAGGAGCAGGCCGCCGCCCAGGTCGACGAGATCGTCGGGCGCATCACCGGCACCACCTCCTACGAGGCGTTCGGCGACGTCGACTTCGTCATCGAGGCCGTGCCCGAGCGGATGGACATCAAGCAGGCGGTCTTCGCCGAGCTCGACGCCGCCACGCCCGGCCACGCCATCCTCGCCTCCAACACGTCGTCGCTGTCGATCACCGAGATCGGCGAGGCGACCCTGCGCCCCGAGAAGGTCGTCGGGTTCCACTACTTCTTCCCGGCGTCGGTCATGCCGCTCATCGAGATCATCGAGTCAGACGACACCTCGCAGGAGACGATGCAGGCGGCGATCACGTTCGCCCAGGCGATCAAGAAGCAGCCGATCACCTGCGCCGAGGTGCCCGGCTTCGTCGTCAACCGCATCCTGAACTCGGGCATCGCCGAGATCTGGCGCGACCAGGAGGAGCAGGGCCTGTCGATCAAGAAGATCGACGAGGGCGTCGGCGCGGCGAACGTCGTGCCGATGGGCCCGTACTTCCTCATCAGCCTCCTCGGGCTCGACACCGCGCTGCACGTCGCCGAGCACCTGCGCGACGCCTACGGCGAACGGTTCTACGTCCCGGAGGGGATGAGCCGCCTCGTCGCCGAGGGCAAGCTCGGCGCCAAGACCGGCGGCGACGGCTTCTACGACGCCGAGGGCAACGCGAACCTCGAGGGCGACGCCGACCCGAACATCGACGAGCTCGTCGAGAAGCTCACGCTCAAGACGTTCGTCGAGGCGGCGCTGGTCCTCGAGGAGGGCGTCGCCACCCACCGCGACATCGACTTCGGGATGATGGCCGGCGCCGGCCTCGACCCGCGCCGCGGCCTGCTGCCGCCGTTCATGAAGGCCGACATCGAGGGCCTCGACACGATCCTCGAACGCCTGGAGCGCGCCGAGGAGCAGTGGGGTGAGGCGTTCGCCCCGCCGACGATCCTGCGCCGCCTCGTCGCGCAGGGCCGCCTCGGCACGAAGAGCGGCCAGGGCTTCTACGCCTACCCGCAGCCCGACGAGCAGCAGCCCGGCGAGGTCGTCAAGCTCGAGAGTCGCGGCAAGGTCGCGATCGCCTGGCTGGCCAACGGCCAGATGAACTCGATCGCGCCGGCGGTCATCGAGGACCTGCGCAAGGTGTGGGACAAGGCGCAGGCCGACGGCGTGCGTGCGTTGGTCATCGCCTCGTCGAACCCGTTCCTGTTCTCGGCGGGCGCTGACATCAAGGCGTTCACCCAGCTCGACGAGACGTCGGGCGCCAAGCTCATCACGGAGGCCCACGACCTCTTCCGCGAGCTCGGTCAGAAGGGCGTGGCGACGATTGCCGCGGTCAACGGCCTGGCGTTCGGCGGCGGCAACGAGCTGGCGATCGCCTGCGACGTGCGGATCGCCGCACAGTCAGCGATCTTCGGTCAGCCCGAGGTCAAGCTCGGGATCATCCCGGGCTTCGGCGGCACGCAGCGCGTCGCGCGCCTGGTCGGCGAGAACAAGGCGCTGGAGCTCAACCTCGTCGGCGATCCGATCGGCGCCGCCGAGGCGTTCGAGTTCGGGCTCGTCAACCGGGTCGTCGTCGACCACGAGCTGCTCGACACCGCGCTGGCGTGGGCGCGCAGGCTCGCCGAGCAGGCCCCGCTGGCCGTCGAGCAGATCAAGCAGGTCTCGGCCAAGGGCGACCTCGACGAGGGCATCGAGGCCGAGAAGCAGGGCTTTGCCACCGTGTTCGCGTCGGCCGACGCCAAGGAGGGCATCAGCGCCTTCCTCGGCAAGCGCGCCCCGAACTGGCAGGGCAAGTAGCGCCGCCTCCGCGTCGAGGGATCAACAGCTTCACCTCCGCGCAAGTCCTTGATCCCTCGACGGTGGGGCGGGCTAGGCTGAGCGGCGTGCCGTCCGCCGCCGCCACCGCCGACCGCGTCGACCTGCTTGCCGCGCTCATCCGCGAGGCGGGCTCGGTCGTCGCGCTCACCGGCGCCGGGATCTCGGTGCCGTCCGGCATCCCGGATTTCCGCTCGCCGGGGACGGGCCTGTGGGAGAACGTCGACCCGATGGAGGTCGCCCACATCGACGCCTGGCGCGCCGATCCGGAACGCTTCTGGCACTTCTACGGCAACCGCTTCCAGACGCTCGAGGGCAAGCAGCCCAACGGCGCCCACGCCGTGCTCGTCGAGCTCGAGCGCCGCGGGCAGCTCGACGCGGTCATCACCCAGAACATCGACCGCCTGCATCGCCGGGCGGGCCAGCAGCGGCTCGTCGAGGTCCACGGCACGATCGACACGTCCTCCTGCCTGGACTGCGGTGAGCGCTACCCGATCGCCGAGGTGGGCCGGCGGTTGGCGCACTCGCCGATCTCGGTCCCCGGCTGCGACTGCGGGCAGCCGCTGAAGCCCGACGTCGTCCTCTTCGGCGAGTGGCTGCCCGAGGGGGCGCTCGAGGAGGCCTACGCGCTCGCCGCGGCCGCGGACGTCCTGCTCTGCGTCGGCTCGTCGCTTGAGGTCCATCCGATCGCCCAGCTGCCCGGCGTGACCCGGCGGGCCGGGGGCGAGGTCGCGATCGTCACCCAGGGCCGCACGCCCTGGGACGACCGCGCGGCGGTCAAGCTCGACGGCGACGTCGTCGTCGAGCTCGAAGCGGTCCTCGCCGCCCTCTGACCCGTCGAGGGATCACAGACTTCGCCCAGGGCGAAGTCTGTGATCCCTCGACGCGCGGCGTGCGTCGGCGTGGCTCGGCGTGCGTCAGCGGATGCGCGCGGCGCCCGTGTAGACGTTGACCCGGCCGCCGCGGGCGAAGCCGGCGAGCGTCATGCCGCGGTCGTCGGCGAGCTCGACGGCCAGCGACGACGGCGCGCCGACGCCGACGAGGACCGGCGCCCCTGCCACCGCCGCCTTCTGGACGAGCTCGAACGACAGGCGCCCCGAGACGCACAGCAGACGGTCGTGCAACGGCAGCTCGCCGTCCAGCAGCGCGCGCCCCACGACCTTGTCCATCGCGTTGTGGCGCCCGACGTCCTCGCGCAGGCACAGCAGCTCGCCGTCGGAGGAGAACAGGCCGGTCGCGTGCAGCCCGCCGGTCGCGTCGAACCCGGGCTGGCGCAGCCGGTCGGGAAGCATGGCGAGCAGCTCGCACGAGACGGTCGGGCCCGGCGCGGCCATGGGCGCATGCACCGCGACCTCGTCGAGCGCGCCGCGCCCGCAGATGCCGCACGACGAGGTGGTCGTGAAGCGACGCTCGCGGACGTCGTCGCGCAGCGGTGCGTCGACGACGACGACGTTGGCGGCCAGGTCGTCGGTCGGGCCCACCGCCACCACCGGACCGGCGAGCAGGCCCTCACCGTGCAGGAAGCCGACGGCGAGCTCCTCGTCGTGGCCGGGGGTGCGCATCGTCACCGCCAGCGCCCGGCCGGCGGCCCGGATCTCCAGCGGCTCCTCGACCGCGACGCGGTCGGCCCGCCCGTCGGCGAGGACCACGGGGGCGTGCAGGCGCAGGCTGGCGTCTCCGACGGCCATCGTGGACGTCGTTATCGCCGTTGAGCGCCGCGGCTATTCAAGCCCGCCCGCGACACGCGCGGCGAGCGCCGCCTCGAGCCGCGCGACGACCCGCTCGACGTCGGCGAGCTGCGCCTCGTCCAGGCCGCCCTCCAGCGCGCGGTGGGCGGCCGCCGCGACCGCCTCGCGCTCGTCGGCCAGGGCTCCCAGCCGCTTCGCGACCTCGGGCCGGTGGCCCCAGACCGGCAGCTCGGCCAGCGCCGCCTCGAGCGCCACCCGCACCTGCAGCGCCGCCTCACGGCCGCGGCCGCGGTCGAGGTCGTGGCGCGCCCGCAGCGTCAGCTCCTCGGCGGCCAGCGCGACGTCGCGGCCCCCGAGCAGCGCCGAGAGCCGCTCCTGCGGCCGCAGGGCCCGGGCGCGGGCTTGGCGGGTCCGTCCTCTCGGGCCGGCGGGCAGCTCGCGCGCGGCGCTCCAGCGGCCGTCGGCCACCTCGTCGCCGGCGCCGTAGCCGACGCGGGCGACGAGCGCCTGGTCGAGCGAGACGGCACGGACGAACGGGTCGGCTGCCGCGATCCGCTGGGCGTCGAGCACGTCGTTGAGGACGGCGAGCCCCGCGGCGAGCTCGGCGTCGAGGTCGGCGCCGTCGAGCCAGCGCTGCGCCGTCGGCTCGTCGACGCGCTCGGCGACGATGACCGTCGCGCGCGTCGTCGTCACCGGCGCGGGCGCCGGCTCGGCCGGTGCGCTGCGGCCCCCGCGCCGGCGGCGCAGCATCCGCCGCTCCGGCGCCCCGAGCGTTCGCAGCACGAGGACGTGCGATGGCTCGCCGGCGTGCACGCGCACGACATAGCGCCCGTCGGCGGGGCCGAGCGCCCAGGGCAGCTCGAGCTGGCAGAAGCGGAAGCGGGGAGAGGACACGAGCGGACGGACCCTACGGAAGCTGCGCGTACGAGCCGCTAGGCGAGTACCGCAAGCGAACCCGAGCCGCCAGGCGAGGGTTCGCCCTACTCGCCCTTGTGCGCCACGCTCGCCCGATCGCGCCGCTTGACGTCGATCGAGTACTTCGACGGCGTCTCGAGCACCTTCGGGTTGTCGATCTTGCCGAGCCGGTCGATGAGCTTGATCCACTGCTTCGGCTTCAGGACGGCCTCGACCTGGCGGCCGGCCTTCGTCCCCGAGCCGAACATCGGCCGGAAGCCGACGTGGATGTGATCGGCGTGGTCGGGCAGCGCCAGCGTGTTGTCGGCGCCGTCGAACGTCATGAGGCTGATGATCTGGTGCGGCTTCATCGTGCCCTGGAGCGTCAGGAGCCGCCGGATCGTCATGTCGGTGATCGAGCCCGAGCCCTGATGGCCGAGGATCGGGATGCCGTTGATCGCGGCGATGTCCACCGCGCTGCCGGACGAGTGCTCCGAGACGTTGCCGGAGGCCGTGTAGAAGCCGTGGCCGCACTGCAGGGAGGTGACCGTGGGCTTGAGGCCGGAGGCGGACAGGAACTCGAGCGTGGCGAGGACGCGACGGTCGATGTTGCCGGCGCGGATGTCGCGCCGGCCGCAGCCGTAGACCTCGACGCGCGAGTCGGTGAGCACGCGCCGCTGCAGCGACTCCTTGCTCATGAGCAGGATCTGGCCGATCGACGGGTGCTTGGCGTCCGGGCCGAAGAACGGGTTCTTGCCCGCGGCGCGGTAGATCGCGGTCGACTCGAGCAGCTTCCAGCCGTCGAGGATCGGCTTCGGATCGATGCGCGGGGCGCCCTTGCCGGCGGGGCGGATCTCGAAGTGCAGGTGGGCGGCGCGGCCCTTCTGGGTGGCGCCGACCTGCCCGAGCACGGTGCCGGCCACGACCTTGGCACCGACGCGCAGGCGCTTGATGTCGATGTCCTTGGAGTCGAGGCCGAGGACCTTGGCGAACGTCGCCTTGTACTCGTCGGTGACGCCGGCGATGCTGCCGTTGAGCAGCTGCTCCTCGCCGCCGTTGGCGTAGGCCTCGGTGCGGGACGGGTTGGCGAAGGCGCGCTCCTTGCCGGCCGCGGCGGACTCGGCGATGGGCTGGCCCTCGACCTTCGGCTCGGCGGCCTGGGCGCGCGAGCTGGCGAGCTGGTCGGCGGCGGCCTTGACCTGACGGCCGGCGCTGGCGGCCTGCGTGGGCTTCGGGTCCTTCTTCGGGAGGTCGAGCTCCTTGCGGACCGACGCGCTGGAGACCGCCTTGGCCTTCGGCACGGCGTAGGCCGTCGCGATCTTCTTCAGGTGCGCGTACGTGTACGTGTTGCCGTAGACGTCGCGCAGCTGGATGAAGCGGCCCAGGCGCTTGGTGCGGCCGATCTTGACGATCCTGCCGTCCTGCGTGGCGACCGTCTGGGCGCCCGACTTCGTGTAGATGTCGATGCCGCGGCGCGTGGCGCTGCCGTCGACGGGGAGGGCGGCGTTGTGGCCCTTGGCGATCTTCTTCTTGTAGGCGGCCTCGGTGAGGTCGTCGGCGTACGTGGCGCGCGCGTCGACCGGGAAGCGGCCCTGGGTCAGCCCGGTGAGCGAGCCGACGAGGTCGGCGGGCAGGCCCCCGATGAGCCGGGCGCGCATGAGGACGGAGTCGACGTACCAGTCCGCGTGGTTGTAGGCGAAGATCGCCTTGCGGATGTCGGTGTCGGCCCCGGCGGCCTTCAGGTAGCGCGCCGCCGCGAAGATCGCGTCGACCGGGTTGTACGGATCCTTCTTGCCGTCGTGGTTGGCGTCGACGCCGTACTGCTTCCACGTGGCCGGCATGAACTGCATCCAGCCCAGGGCGCCGGCGGTCGAGACGTTGAGGTTGCGGCCGTAGTCGGTCTCGATCTCGTTGATGCCGGCGAGGATCTCCCAGCGGACGCCGTACTCGATGCCGGCGGCCTGGTAGATCGGCAGCAGGAACGGCGGGATCCGGAACTTGTCGATGAAGAAGTTCGGGACGCCGATGGGGGCGGGGCCCGGGAGGGCCTCCGAGAAGGTGGGGTTCGCCGGGGTGGGGGCACCGTCGGCACGGCGGATCGGGTCCGGCGTGGCGTCGACCTGCTCGGCGATCTCGCGCGCGGATTCCTCGGCGTCCTTGCGGACGGTCTTGCCGATGGTCTTCTGCTTCTGCTGGCCGCCGGCGGCGACGGTCGGCGTCTCGTCCTCGGCGTGCGCGTCGGTGCCGGGCGTCGTGGCCGTGGCGGTCGTCGGCGTCGTCGGCGTCACCGCGGGGGCCTCGGCGGCGGGCGCTGCCGCGGCGGGCGCGGGCTCGGGGGCGGGCGTCGGCGCCGGAGCCGGCGCGGCCTCGGTCGTGGCGGCGGGCGCGGGCGCGGTGCTCGTGCTCGTCGTCGGCGCCGCGGCCGGCGTCGAGGACGTCGTGGTCGCAGGCGCGGCCGGCGCACTCGTCGTCGGTGCGGCGGCGGGTGCGGTTCCCGTCGAGCCCGAGCCGTCGACCTGCACGGTGACGGTCTGACCGCCCAGCAGCGTGACGGTGATCGTGCGCAGCTCGGCTGCGGCGGGGAAGACGGCAGCCCCGAACCCCGCGGAGAAGGCTCCGGCGGAGACGAGACCGATCAGCAGCTTGCGCCTTCTCATGTAAGGGTGCGACTCCTCCCGCGACCCGGACGCGTGGCACCGCACCAGGGCGGGCGGGACCCTACCAGGGCGGTACGTCGGGGAATGCAGGACGCTACTTGCATGGTTTCCAGAGCGCAAACGGCAACCGTGGGCTGCAGGAGCCGCTGCACTGGCCCTAGGATCGGCCGGGGCCCGGGCGGACTTGAAGCGCCGGCCGCGGTCGTCGGTCACTCGTTGCCCCACCGGTCCGCTGCTGAACCCACCGTCCGGGCCATGAAGCTCGACCTGAGGTCGAGGGTTGGGGCGGCTCCGTCGCGGGTCTCGACGGACCGGTAGCGTTCACGCCATGGCCGACCAGGAAGGCAACGATCGACTGCGCGGGCGCCTGCAGCGCCAGGGCGAGGACGCGCTGGGCCGCCTCGCCCAGGAGCTCCTCGAGAGCCCGCTCGTCCACGGCGCGCTCGCACGGGCGCTCGAGGCGCGCGAGCGCGCCGTCCAGGCCCAGGAGGCGGCGATGGGCGCCCTCAACCTGCCCTCGGCGGCCGACGTGGAACGCCTCACGCGGCGCGTGCGCTCGCTGAGCCAGCGGCTCGAGGGCATCGAGGACGGCGTCGACCGCGTCGACGAGAAGCTGTCGTCGCTGTCGTCCTCCACCGCCCAGGATCGGCTCGCCGGCATCGAACAGGCGCTCGAGAAGCTCGGCAACGAGGTCGAGGCGCTGCGCAAGAAGCTGCCCGCCAGCCCGCCGCGCCGCACCGCGGCCAAGAAGTCCAGCTGACAAGCCGAGCTAGCCGCAGGCCAGCAGGGCGGTGCATGCCGCCCTGCCCACCGCCTCGCCGACCGCCTCGAGCGCCTCGCCGGCAAGCCGCGTCCCGGCGGCATCGGCCGTGATCGCCACGACGGTCGCGAACCGCAGCTCGTGACGGGCCGCGACGGCCGCCAGCGCCGCGCTCTGCAGGTCGACGGCCAGGACGTCGGCGTCCGTCCACGCCGCGCGCCGCTGCGGCTCCGGGTCGTAGAAGAGGTCGGTGCAGCCCAGCGGGCCGGCGGCGTCGGCACCCTCGGCCAGCAGCGCGACGAGCTCGGCGTCCAGCGGCCGGTGCCCCGGCCCGCCGAGCGCCCGCGCCGCCCCGTCGTCGCCGCGCAGCTCGGTCGCCGCCACGAGGTCGCCCGTCCCGAGCGAGCCGTCCACCGCGCGCGCGGTGCCGGCCCGGACGACCGTGCGCACGCCGAGCATCGCGAGCTCCTCGAGCACGATCGCCGCGCTCGGCCCGCCCAGCCCGGTGCTCTGGATCGTCAGCGCCCGGCCGTCGGCCGCCGTACCCGTGTAGCCCCACAGCCCGCGCTGGTGGTTGAACATCTTGCGGTCGTCGCCGAGCAGCGCCGTCGCGAGCGCGAGCGCGCGTCCCGGGTCGCCGGGCAGGATGGCCCGGTCGGCGAGCGCGGCGACCGGATGGAGATGGATCGTCTGTGGGGCGGCCGACACGGCCGGCGAGGATAGCCCGCTGATGATGTATGAGAACCTCCACGTTCGCGGACAGCCGCGATTGACAGCCATGGCCGAGCCCGTTACCCCTAGACCGCAGACGACCGGAGAGTGGGTGGCTCGATCCCATCCGCAAGGCGCCGTTGCCGAGACGACGAACGCCGCCGGTCACGTCGCGGGCCGTGCCCGCGAGCGGCGGGATCTCCACCGAGGTTCCGCCGCTGTCGTGAAGGCGCCGCGATGACCGACGGCCCGAGCATCGCCGAGCTCGCCCGGCGCGCCGGCGTCTCGGGGTCGACCCTGCGCCGCTGGATCGACGCCGGGGTCGTGCCCGTCGGGACCGAGGGGGACGCCGCAGAGGCGACGATCGCCCACGCCCGCGTCGTCGCCCGGCTGCGCGAGCGCGGCCATTCGCTGCGATCGATCCAGGACGCCACCGAGAGCGGGCGCCTGGCCTCGAGCTACATCGAGGGCGTCACGGCCGAGACCGAGGCGCCCTGGACCGTCGAGGCGGCCGCCGGCGAGACCGGGCTGGAGCCGGCGCTCATCGAGCGCATCTACACGTCGATGGGCTTCGGCGCGAGCATCCAGCGGCTCACCGACGCCGACGTCCAGATGCTGCGCTACGCCGCAGCCGTGCTCGACGCCGGCCTACCGCTCGTCGCCTTCCTGCAGCTCGTCCGGGTCTACGGGCAGGCGATGTCGCAGATCGCCGACGCCGAGGTGCGCCTCTTTCACCTCTACGTCCACGAGCCGCTCATCCGCGAGGGCGTGCCCGGCTGGGAGATGGCGGCCGAGATGCAGGGGATGGTCCGCGAGATGCTGCCGCTCGCGACCCCGATGATGGAACACGCGCACCAGCGGTTCCTGCAGCACTTCATCGAGCAGGACGTCATCGGCCACATGGAGGCCGACCTCACCGTCGACGGCGCCGGCGCCGACCTGGGCCGGCTGCGCGTCGCGATCGCCTTCGCGGACCTGGCCGGCTACACGCGGCTCACCGAGGAGCTCGGCGACGAGGAGGCGGTCGGGACCGTCGAGCGGTTCGTCGAGCAGGTCGAGGTCACGCTGCCCGACGACGCGCGCGTCATCAAGACGATCGGCGACGAGGTCATGGTCGTCGGCACCGACGCGGGGGCGCTCGTCGACTGGGCGGTCGACTTCCAGCGCGAGGTCGCCGAGCGGCCGCTGCCGCGCATCGGCATCCACTACGGCCAGACGATCTACCGCGACGGCGACTACTTCGGCCGCGAGGTCAACCAGGCCTCGCGCGTCGCGGCGCGGGCGGCGGGCGGCGAGGTCGTCGTCACCCGACCGGTCGTCGAGGCGGCCGGGCCGGAGCTGCGCTTCGAGCGTCTGGGCGCGGTGCGGCTGAAGGGGTTCTCCGAGCCGACCGAGCTCTTCCTCGCCGCGGGAGCGTGACCGCGATGGACCTCGGCGAGCGCGTCGCCGCGACCGGCCTGATCGCCGCCGGCGCCCCGGTCGTCGTCCTGCTGTCGGGCGGCCGGGACTCGACGTGCCTGCTCGACGTCGCGGTGCAGCTCGCCGGCGCCGGCGCCGTGCACGCGATGCACGTCAACTACGGCCTGCGCGGCGCCGACTCCGACGGCGACGAGGCGCACTGCCGTTCGCTGGCGCAACGGCTCGGCGTCGCGCTCGAGGTCGACCGGGCGCGCCGGGACGACGGCGCGGGCGGCAACCTCCAGGCGTGGGCGCGCGACGTCCGCTATGCGGCCGCCCGCCGGGTCGCCGAGCCGCTCGGCGCGCCGGTCGCGACCGGCCACACGACCACCGACCAGGTCGAGACCATCCTCTACCGGCTGGCCACGTCGCCCGGCCGGCGGGCCCTGCGCGGCATGGAGGCGGTCCGCGACGGGATCGTGCGGCCGCTGCTGGCCGCCGGCGTGACGCGCGACGAGACCGCGGCGTGGTGCCGGGCCCGCGGGCTGGCCTGGCGCGAGGACGTCAGCAACGCCGACGCGGCGTACGCGCGCGCCCGCGTGCGTGAGACGCTCGTGCCCGCGCTGCGCGCCGTCGATCCGCGTGCCGAGCAGACGCTGCTGCACACCGCCCGGCTGCTGCGCGAGGAGGGAGACGCCCTCGACGCGCTCGTCGCCGACACGCTCGCCGAGGGCGGCGGCGCCATCGCGCTGCACCGCCTCGCCACCCTGCCGACGGCGCTCGGCCGCCTCGTCCTGCGCCGCCTCGCGGAGGACGCCACCGGCGCGCTGGCCCCGCGCGCCGCCACGCGGCTGGCCGACGTCCTCGCGCTCGGGCAGGGCGCGCTCGACGTCGGCGACGGCGTCCGCATCCGCGTCAGCGACGGCCTCGTCACCGCCGAGCGCACGCCGACTCGCTAGCTTGCCGGACGCGATGCGCGAGCCCCAGATCGGCGAGATCCTCGTCCAGCCCGATGCCCTCAAGCAGAAGGTCCGTGAGCTCGGCGAGCAGATCTCGGCCGACTACGAGGGCCGTGACCTCCTGCTCGTCTGCGTGCTCAAGGGTGCCGTCTTCTTTCTCGCCGACCTCATGCGCGCGATCCGGATCCCGTGCGAGGTCGACTTCATGGCGGTCTCCTCCTACGGCTCGGCGACCGACTCGTCGGGCGTGGTGCGGATCCTCAAGGACCTCGACCGGCCGATCGCCGGCCGCGACGTCCTCATCGTCGAGGACATCGTCGACTCGGGCCTGACGCTCCAGTACCTGCTGCGCAACCTCGGCGCCCGCGAGCCCGCCTCGCTGGAGGTCTGCGCCTTGCTGACCAAGCCCGAGCGCCGCAAGGTCGAGCTGCCCACGCACTACGTCGGATTCGAGATTCCGGACAAGTTCGTCATCGGCTACGGCCTCGATCACGCCGAGCTTCACCGCAACCTCCCGTACGTCGCCGCGTTGGCACAGGAGTGAGGGGCCGGCCGCCTCGCACGGCAGCCTGCCGAGCGGGGTCAGCGACGCTGATACGCTGATTCCCTTGCGGACGATGCCTTCGGCCCCCGCGCATCCATCATGAGCAGGTTCTTCAAGAGCGCGGCCTTCCCCATCCTCATCGTGGTGGTGCTGGCCTTTTTCGCCAACCGCCTCATCTCCGGGGCCGATCACAAGAATCCGCCGACGACGGCGAACTTCCAGACGCAGCTGGCCGCCGGCCAGGTGAAGTCGGTCACCGTCGACACGAAGGACAACAGCGCCGACGTCACGCTGAAGAACGGCACGAAGTACAAGACCGGCTTCACCGACGCCAACGGCGACCGCTTCGAGGCACAGCTCGAGGCCGCCAAGGCCGCCAACAAGCTGCCGGACTACAACGTCAAGCCGCGCACGAGCAACGCGTGGCTCAGCGCCCTGACGTACCTCCTGCCGTTCCTGCTGTTCTTCGGCCTGTGGTTCTTCCTCATGAGCCAGCTGCAGGGCGGCGGCTCGAAGGTCATGTCGTTCGGCAAGTCGCGCGCGAAGCGGATGTCGGTCGACTCGCCGAAGATCACGTTCCGCGACGTCGCCGGCGCCGACGAGGCCGTCGAAGAGCTCCACGAGATCAAGGAGTTCCTCGAGAACCCGAAGAAGTTCCAGGCGCTCGGCGCCCGCATCCCCAAGGGCGTGCTGCTCTACGGGCCGCCGGGCACCGGCAAGACGCTGCTGGCCCGCGCCGTCGCCGGCGAGGCGGGCGTGCCGTTCTTCTCGATCTCCGGCTCGGACTTCGTCGAGATGTTCGTCGGCGTCGGCGCCTCGCGCGTCCGCGACCTCTTCGAGCAGGCCAAGCAGAACTCGCCCTGCATCATCTTCATGGACGAGATCGACGCCGTCGGCCGCCACCGCGGCGCCGGCCTCGGCGGCGGTCACGACGAGCGCGAGCAGACCCTCAACCAGCTCCTGGTGGAGATGGACGGGTTCGAGATGAAGGACAACATCATCATGATCGCGGCCACGAACCGGCCCGACATCCTCGATCCCGCGCTCCTTCGCCCCGGCCGCTTCGACCGCCAGATCACCGTCGACCGCCCCGACCGCAAGGGACGGGCGAAGATCCTCGAGGTCCACACGCGGGGCAAGCCGCTGGCCAAGGAGATCGACATCGACGCGCTGGCCGGCCAGACGCCCGGCTTCACCGGCGCCGACCTCGCGAACCTCGTCAACGAGGCGGCGCTGCTGGCCGCCCGGACGGGCAAGCGCGAGATCACCCAGGTCGAGCTCGAAGAGGGCATCATGCGCGTCGTCGCGGGCCCTGAGAAGAAGACCCGCGTCATGGGCGAGAAGGAACGGCTCATCACCGCCTATCACGAGATGGGCCACGCGATCGTCGGCCACTACCTGGAGCACGCCGACCCGGTCCACAAGATCTCGATCGTCGGGCGCGGCCAGGCGCTCGGCTACACGATCTCGATGCCGCAGGAGGACAAGTTCCTCACGACGCGCGCGGAGCTGCTCGACACGATGGCGATGACGCTCGGCGGGCGCGCCGCCGAGGAGATCGTCTTCGGCGAGATCACGACGGGCGCCTCCAACGACCTCGAGAAGGTCACGGCGACCGCCAAGCAGATGGTCATGCGCTTCGGCATGTCCGAGCGGCTCGGCCCGCGCGTCTTCGGCCACGATCACGGCCAGCCGTTCCTCGGCCGCGAGTTCTCCTCCGAGCCCGACTACTCCGACGAGATCGCCCGCGAGATCGACGACGAGATCCGGCGGATCGTCGAGGGCGCCCACCAGCGCGCCAAGGACCTGCTCACCGAGCACCGCGAGTCGCTGACGCTCATCAGCGAGCTGCTGCTCAAGCGCGAGACGATCGAGAAGGCCGAGTTCGAGGCGCTGCTGGAGGGCAAGACGCCCGAGGAGGTCTTCGGGCCCGAGGAGACCTCCGACTCGTCCGGTCCCGACGACTCCACCGCGCCCGAGCGTCCGCGCGAGGCGCCGCGGCCGCTGCCGCGCCCCGGCCTCGCCGGGGGTGGCGTCGAGGCCCGCGGCCTCGACCTGCCGGAAAAGCCGGGTCTCGCCGGGTAATCCTCGCCTGGGGGCTCGGATTCCCTTAGCGAGTGTTCGCCCTAGGGGGCGAAACTCGCGGCCGGCGTTCTCCGTCGTCGCTCGTTCAGCGCGGGCGGCCGAAGACCGGCTCCAGCGTCCGGTCGATCTCGTCGACGAGCGCGGCGAGGTTGAGCTCGGCGTCGTGGCCCTCGCGTCCGGCGAGCTGCGCCACGGCCTTCGCGTCGCCGACGAGGATGCCGCCCACGTCGAGCGGCAGGATCCCGGTCACGCCCGGGAACTGCGGGCACAGCGCGCCCTTGACGCTCACGACGTCGTCGATGTGGCGGCGGATCGCGAACACCTGCTCGCGCAGCTCGACGATCCGGGCGGTCTGGTCGCCGGCCGCGTCGTGCAGCCCCTCGGCGCGGGCGCCGAAGACGCCGCTCAGCCGCGCGACGCGCAACGGCGGCCGCAGCTCGCGGGTCGCGCCGATGACGGTCACGCCGCCCGGGCCGATCGCGAGATGGTCGATGACCGAGGCGCCCTCGACGCGCCGGTCGTGCAGCAGGACGACCGGCTGATGGCGCAGGGCGCGGTGCAGGACGCGGGCGAGGTCCTCGAGCTCGTCGCCCTCCGGCTCGTCGCCCGCGGGCTCGCCGTGGATGAGGCGCAGGCGGTCCATGCCCCAGCGGCGCTGCGCGCGGCGCAGGGCGCGACGATCCTCGTCGTCGGAGCCGTCGTCGTGGTGCGCGGCCCTCTCCATGGGCGGGTCGTCGGCCGGGGCGCGCATCCCCTGAAGGGGGGAGGGTTCGCGCTCGAACATCCATCGAGCCGCCGTCGACTACGGTCTGGGACCCGTGCCGCCCGCCATCGAGATCATGGGCATCGTCAACGTGACGCCCGACTCGTTCTCCGACGGAGGCGAGTGGTTTGAGACCGACGCCGCCGTCGCCCACGGCCGCCGGCTCGTCGAGGAGGGCGCGGCCATCCTCGACGTGGGTGGCGAGTCCACCCGGCCGCACGCGTCGCCGGTCGACGCCGACGAGGAGCTGCGCCGCACGCGGCCGGTGGTCGCCGCGCTCGCCCGCACGGGCGCGACGGTCTCCATCGACACGACGAAGCTGGCGGTCGCCGAGGCCGCGCTCGACGCGGGCGCGGGCTACGTCAACGACGTCAGCGCGTTCCGTCACGACCCGGAGCTCGCCGGCCTCGTCGCCGACCGCCGGGCCCGCTGCTGCCTCATGCACATGCTCGGCGAGCCGCGCACGATGCAGGACGACCCGCGCTACGACGACGTCGTCGACGACGTCAAGGCGTTCCTCGAGGCGCGGGCGGCATTCGCCGTCCGTGAGGGGGTGGCCGAGGAGCGCATCGATCTCGACCCGGGCATCGGCTTCGGCAAGACCGTCGCCCACAACCTCGAGCTGCTGCGCCGGCTCGACGAGCTCACGACGCTCGGCTTCCGGATCGTCGTCGGCGTGTCGCGCAAGTCGTTCATCGGGCGCCTGGCCGGGGTGGAGGACCCGCACGACCGGGTGCCCGGGACGACCGCCGCCAACGTCCTGGCCCTCGAGCGCGGTGCCCGCGTCTTCCGGGTCCACGACGTCGCCCAAGCGCGCCAGGGGCTGGCGGTCGCGGCTGCTACGTTGGCGCTCTGATGGCGCCCGACCGCGAGCCCGACGACGACGACCTCGAGGACGACGACCTCGGCGACGACGACTTCGACGACGAGGGCAGCGAGCAGACCGAGGTGACGATCGAGGTCCGCGGGCTGTCGCTCTACACCCATCACGGCGTGTCGGCGGCCGAGCGCGAGGTCGGCCAGCGGCTCGTCGTCGACCTGCGCCTGGAGGTCGGCGACTGCGACGCGACCGTCACCGACATGGTCGAGGACACCGTCGACTACGGCGAGGTCTGCACGACCGTCGCGCTCGTCGCCCAGCAGCGCTCCTACAAGACGCTCGAGGCCCTGTGCTCGGCGGTCGCCGACCGGCTGCTGCAGCAGTACTCCGCCGACGAGGTGTGGGTGAAGGCCGCCAAGCCCGAGCCGCCGATCCCGCTGCCGGTCGAGGAGGTCAGCGTCGAGGTCTGGCGCCAGCGGGCCGAGGACGAGGACTGAGTCCCGTGCGGACCGAGGCGTCGACGATCACCCTCTCGGGTGACAGCGCCGTCCAGCCGCTGGGCGAGGGTCGCTTCGCCGCGACGATCTCGCCGCACTGGTCGGCACCGCGCGGCCCCAACGGCGGCTACGTCGCCGCGCTGTTCGTCCGGGCGCTGGCCGCCGTCGTCGACGAGCCGGCGCGCGCCCCGCGCTCGCTGACGCTCCACTACCTGCGGCCGCCCGTCCCCGGCCCGTGCGAGCTCGTCGTAGCCGTCGAGCGCTCCGGCCGGTCGGTGACGTCTCTGAGTGCCCGGCTGCTGCAGGAGGGCGAGACGATGGTCGTCGCGCTGGCGGCGTTCGCGGTCGCCTTCGACGCGGCGCTCGACTTCGCGACGCCCCCGCCCGAGGAGCTGCGCACCGCGCCGGGCGAGCTGCGCACCGCGCCGGCCGACTCGGGCTTTCCCTCGATCGCCTATCGCTGCGCGACCGCGCCGGTCTTCGGGCCTCGCATGCTGTCGGGTGGCGACGAGGGCCTCACCGGCGGCTGGCTGCGGCTGGCCCAGCCCGAGGCGCCCGACGCGGCGACGATCGCCTTCTTCACCGACGCCTGGATGCCGGCCGCCATGGCCCGCCTGACCGAGCCGTCGGCGGCGCCGACGATCGACCTGACGATCCACTTCCGCGCGCCGCTGCCGCACCCGGGGCTGACGGCGGACACGCCGGTGCTCGCCCGCTTCACGTCGACGACCTCGGCCGACGGGTTCGTCGAAGAGGATGGCGAGCTGTGGGCGCCCGACGGCACGTTGCTGGCCCAGAGTCGCCAGCTGGCGATCCTCATGGCGCCCCGCTGATGCGCGGCCACCTCGCGCTCGGCAGCAACCTCGGCGACCGGCGCGCCCAGCTGACGGCGGCGGTCGAGGGGCTCGCGGCGCGCCGGGTGCGCGTGCTGGCCAGCTCGAGCGTGTACGACACCGACCCGGTCGGCGCGGTCCTCGACCAGCCGGCGTTCCTCAATGCGGCGGTCGCGATCGAGACCGAGCTCGGGCCGGGGGCGCTGCTGGACGCCGCCAAGGAGGTCGAACGGTCGCTGGGCCGGGTGACCGACCCGGCCGACCCGGCCTACGTCAAGGACGGCCCGCGGCCGGTCGACGTCGACGTCGTGCTGCTCGACGGGCTCGAGCACCGGTCGGCGGCGCTGACCGTGCCCCATCCGGCCCTGCTGGAGCGGCGCTTCGTCCTCATCCCGCTGCTCGAGCTCGACCTGGATCTCGCGCTGCCCGACGGCCGCCGCCTGGCGGACGCGCTCGCGGCGCTGCCGGTGACCGACGGCGTCCGCCGCGCCGGCCCGCCGCTGCTCCAACCGGGGTCAGACCCGTTCCGTTGCAGCGAAGAGCCATAGCGGCAGGCCGTCGCCGGCCTGCTGCAACGGAACGGGTCTGACCCCGGTTCAGGCGGTCTCGATCTGCACGAGCTCGTCGGTGGCGTGATCCATCTGCAGCGTCGTGTGGTCGATGCCGAAGCGCTCGTGCAGCAGCCGCTCCAGGTCGGCCCGCCGGCGATGGCAGTCGCTGTGCTGGGCCACGACGACGTGGGCCGACAGCGCCGGAAAGCCCGTCGAGACCTCCCACACATGCAGGTCGTGGACCTCGACGACCCCCTCGACCCGCGCAAGCGCCATCCCGACCTCCTCCACGTCGACGCCGCGCGGCGCCGCCTCCAGGAAGATGCGGCCCGACTCGCGCAGCAGCGTCCACGACGCCTTGATCATGATGAGCGCGACGACGATCGCCGCCAGGCCGTCGGCCTCGTGAAAGCCGGTGGTGACGATGATCAGGCCGGCGATCGCCGTCGCGATGAACGCCGCCAGGTCGGTGAGCAGGTGCTGGTAGGCGCCTTCGATGTTCAGCGACGTCCGGTTCGCGCGCGCGAGCACGAGCGTCGCCGCGAGGTTCACGGCGATGCCTGCCAGGGCGACGACGAGCACGGCCATGCCGCCCACGTCCGGCGGGTCGGCGACGTGCCGGGCGCCCTCCAGCAGGAAGAAGAGGCCGAGGACGAGCAGCGTCGCGCCGTTGACCTGGGCGGAGAGGATCTCCGCCCGCCGCAGCCCGAACGTGTAGGCGCCGGCCGCCGGCCGCCGGCCGAGCGCGATCGCCCCGAGCGCCAGCGCGATCGCCGCCGCGTCGGTGAGCATGTGGGCTGCGTCCGACAGCAGCGCGACCGACGAGGCGAGCAGGCCGACGACGACCTCGACGACCATGAAGCCGACGATGAGCGCGAGCGCGATCGCGAGCTTGCCGCGGTCGGCGTCCGCGGACACCCCGTGGCTGTGGCTGTGGCCGTGGCCGTGGTCGCCGTGATCGTGGGCGTGGGCGTGCGCGCTCACGCCCTCAGCGTACGCGCCGCTCAGGCGGCGGGGGTCGCCGGCACCGGGATCCACTCGGCGGGCAGCGCGCCCGCCGGGATCGTGGCGGTCAACGGCTCGAACCAGCGAAACGTGAACGCCTCGGCGGGACGGCCGGCGATGAGCGGCCGCACGTCCTGCAGCGCCCACAGCAGCCGCAGCGACGGCGCGATCTGCAGGTCGGCCGCGTTGGGCTGGTCGCCGCCGATGACGCCCGAGGCGATGAGCGCGTCGACGTGGTCGAGCAGCCCGGGCAGCGCGGCGAGCGCCGCCCGGGTCGTCTCGGGCGAGACGTGGTTGATCCTCGACTCGATGGCGAGGATGACCGGGGCGGCGGCCAGGACCACCGGCATCGGCAGCTTCGGGCTGCGCTGGCCGTCCTGGAAGGCGTGCATCGAGCGCTTGTGCGCCTTGAACGCGGGCCACAGCAGCTTGCGCGGGACCGGCTGCAGGACCTCGTCGCCCCAGCGCTCGGCCTCGTCGATCTCCGGGCTGCCGTAGAGCGCCGGCTCGGGCACCCGCGCCTCGATCGCTCGCACGATCGCTCGCGAGCCGTGGACCTTCTCGCCGTCGTCGAAGCGGAGGCCCGGCACGGTGGTCCCACCGAAGAGCGCCTTCATGACCAGCGGCTGGCTGCCCGCCGGCAGCTCGACCCGCTTGAACGGGACGCCCTTGAGCTCGAGCGCCTTCTGGGCGGTGTCACACGGGTGCGACCCGTGGATGACGAAGAGTCGCGTGGCCATCCGCCGACGATACCGGCTGGCATGATCTGCGCCCACATGCTCCTCGTCGTCGACGTCGGCAACACCCAGACCCATTTCGGGACCTTCCGCGGCGACGAGCTCGTCGAGCACTGGCGCTTCGCGACGGTCCGCACGTCGACGGCCGACGAGCTCGGCGCCGCGCTGCGCAACCTGCTCGAGCTGCGCGGGGTCGGTCTGGCCGACCTCGACGCGTCGATCGTCTCCTCGACGGTCCCCGACCTGGCGCCCGAGTGGGCCGAGATGGCCGAGCGCTACCTGTCGCACCGGATGCTCGTCGTCGGCCCGGGCATCCGCACCGGGATGCCGCTGCGCTACGACAACCCGCGTGAGATCGGCGCCGACCGGCTCGTCAACGCGGTCGCCGCCTACGAGAAGGTCCGCGACACGTGCATCGTCGTCGACTTCGGCACGGCGATCACGTTCGACCCGGTCTCGCGCGAGGGCGAGTACCTCGGCGGGATCATCTCGCCCGGGGTCGAGATCTCGCTCGAGGCGCTGTTCTCGCGCGCCGCGAAGCTGCCGAAGATCGACCTCGGCCCGCCGCGGACGCTCATCGGCAAGAACACGGCGGACGCGATCCGCTCGGGTGTCATCTACGGATTCGCCGGGCAGGTGGACGCGATCGTCGGCCGGCTGCGCGCCGAGCTGGGGGAAGAGACCGAGACGATCGCCACCGGCGGCCTGGCCGGCCACATCATCCCGTTCTGCGACACGATCGACGAGATCGACGACCTGCTGACGCTCAAGGGCCTCAAGCTCCTGCACGAGCGCAACGCGTAATCGGGGTCAGACCCGTTCCGTTGCAGCGAGGCGCAACGGTTCCCCGCCGGCGTCCGGCCGCTGCAACGGAACGGGTCTGACCCCGGTGGGGGGCGAACCCGGACGCTCCGCGCCCTACATGGGACATGGAGATCCGCACCGCCTCGACCCCCCGGCAGCGCCTGCGCGGCCTCATGTTCCTGCGCGAGCCGCCGCCCTACGCGCTGAAGCTCAGCCCCTGCCGCAGCGTCCACACGTGCTTCATGCGCTTCCCGCTCGACCTCCACTGGCTCGACGAGCACGGCGCGACGATCCGGGTCGACCGCGCGGTCAGGCCGTGGCGGATGCGCTCGTGCCGCCGGGCCCGGGCTATCCTCGAGGTCCCGTGCCGCCTGCCCTGACCGACCCTTGGGAGCTCGAGGGGATCACCGTCCCCAACCGCGTGCTGCTCGCGCCGCTGGCCGGCATCGGCAACTGGTTCGTCCGCCTGCAGGCCGCCCGTCACGGCGCCGGAATGGCGTTCAGCGAGATGGTCTCGAGCTTCGCCATCCACTACGGCAACGAGAAGACGCTCACCGAGCTGCTGCGCGTCCACCCCGAGGAAGGTCCCACGGCCCTGCAGCTCTTCGGCCAGGATCCGGAGATCATGCACAGCGCCGCGGCCTACGTCGCCGAGCACGTCCCCCAGGTCGACGTCATCGACCTCAACATGGGCTGCCCGGTGCCGAAGGTCTGCAAGACCGGCGCCGGCGCCGCGATGCTCAAGGACCCCGACACCGCGGTGGCCGTCGCGCGCGCCGCGCGCGAGGGCAGCGGCAAGCCCGTGACCGTGAAGCTGCGCTCGGGCTCGGTGCCCGGCGACACGACCTCCGGTTACGAGCTCTCGCACCGGCTCGTCGAGGAGGCCGGGGTGGCGGCGATCACGTTCCACCCGCGCTCCGCGAAGGTCCACCACAAGGGCACCCCCGACTACGACCTGGCGGCCCGGCTCGTCGAGACGCTGCCGGCCCCCGTCATCCTCACCGGCGGCCTGCACACGCCCGCGCAGGTCCGCGAGGCGTTCGAGCGCACCGGCGCCACCGCCGTCATGCTCGCCCGCGGCAGCCTGGGCAACCCATGGCTCTTCGAGCAGCTGCTGGGCCGCCGCGACGCCGACCCGGAGACCGCGGAGATCGTCGCGGAGTGGCGCTGGGTCATGGAGCGGGCGGTCGAGCACCTCGGCCCGGACCGGGCCGGGCGCTACCTGCGCAAGTTCCACCCGTGGTATGTCGAGCGGCTCGGCGGCGGCAAGGCGTTGCACGACGCCCTGCAGCGGACGGGCACCGTCGAGGAGGCCTGCGCAGCGATCGACGCGCACCTCGCGACGGCCGTCTGAGAGCGTCCGTCGGCACTGGCTATACTGCCGCGCTCGCTGGGGCAGGGGCCGACCGCCGGTCGCCCCTGCGTCGGACCGCCGAACCCCCCTCTCGCCTCAATGCCACGAGACGTCATCCTCACCCCCGAAGGCCTCACGAAGCTCAAGGAGGAGCTCGAGTACCTCCAGGGCGAGCGCCGCCGCGAGATCGCCGAGCGGATCAAGGAGGCGCGCGAGTTCGGCGACATCTCCGAGAACTCCGAGTACGAGGACGCCAAGAACGAGCAGGCGATGCTCGAGGCGAAGATCGCCCAGCTGGAGGAGCGCATCCGCGCAGCGACCGTCGTCAACCCCGACGAGGTCAGCTCCGACATCGTCGGCATCGGCTCGATCGTGTCGGTCAAGGACGAGAAGACCGGCAAGTCGCAGAAGTTCACGATCGTCGGCTCGGCCGAGGCCAACCCGGCCGAGAGCAAGCTCTCCAACGAGTCGCCCGTCGGCCGTGCCCTCATGGGCCGCAAGCGCAACGAGATCGTCAAGGTCGAGGTCCCCAAGGGCCCGGCCCGCTCGTTCAAGATCACGAAGATCGACGTCGGCCTCTAGGCTCCGTCGCTCGATGAGCGACGAGCCCAGCGCGCAGCCGGAGACCCACGATGAGCTTGTCGCCGTCCGGCGCGGCAAGCTCGAGCGGCTGCGCGCCGCCGGCGTCGACCCGTTCCCGCACGAGTTTCCGGGGGTCGTGCCGATCGCCGAGGTCCGCGCCGCCCACGGCGACCTGGAGGCCGGCGCCGAGACCGAGGCGCGCTACCGCGTCGCCGGGCGGCTCTGGCAGCGCCGCGGCCAGGGCAAGATGGCGTTCCTGGACCTCGTCGACCGCTCGGGGCGCCTCCAGCTGCAGGCCAAGGTCGACGTCCTGGGCGCCGAGCGGATGGAGCGGCTGCTCGACGACATCGACCTCGGCGACCTCGTCGGCGTCGACGGCACGGTGTTCGTCTCGCGCCGCGGCGAGCTGAGCCTGCGCATCGACGACTACGCCGTGCTGGCCAAGGCGCTGCGCCCGCCGCCCGACAAGTTCCACGGCCTGCAGGACGTCGAGACGCGCTTCCGCCAGCGCGAGCTCGACCTCATGGCCAACGAGGAGAGCCGCGAGCTGTTCCTCACGCGCGCGAGGATCGTCTCGTCCGTCCGCCGCTACCTCGACGACCACGGCTTCGTCGAGGTCGAGACGCCGGTCCTGCAGCCGCTCTACGGCGGCGCGATGGCCCGCCCGTTCACGACCCACCACAACGCGCTGGACCGCGACCTCTACCTGCGCATCGCCACCGAGCTCTATCTCAAGCGGCTCATCGTGGGCGGGCTGGAGCGGGTCTACGAGCTCGGCAAGGACTTCCGCAACGAGGGGGTTTCCTACAAGCACAACCCCGAGTTCACGATGGTCGAGTTCTACGAGGCCTACGCGGACTACGAGGACATGATGCGCCGCGTCGAGGAGCTGCTGCCGACTGTGGCCGCGGCCGCGGGATACGCCGGTGAGATCGACTTCGCCGCGACCCCGTACCGGCGCGTGGCGTTCGTCGACGTCATCCGCGAGGCGACCGGGATCGACGTCATGGCCCACGCGACCGGGGCCGAGCTCGCCGCGGCGATCGAGGCCGCCGAGATCGACATTCCGACCGAGGGCCTGGAATGGCCGGCGCTGGCCGACGACCTCTTCTCGAAGGTCGTCGAGCCCACGCTCGTGCAGCCGACGTTCGTCTGCGACTACCCGAAGGCGCTGTCGCCGTTCGCCAAGGACCACCGCTCCAAGCCCGGGCTCGTCGAGCGCTTCGAGGCGTTCGCCGGCGGCATGGAGATCGCCAACGCGTTCACCGAGCTCAACGACCCCGACGAGCAGCGCGCCCGCTTCGAGGCCCAGGTCCGGCTCGCGCAGGCCGGCGACGAGGAGGCCCAGCCCTACGACGAGTCGTTCGTCACGGCGCTCGAGCACGGCATGCCGCCCACCGGCGGCATCGGGATCGGGATCGACCGCCTCGTGCTCCTCATGACCGGCAGGCACTCGATCCGCGAGATCGTGCTGTTTCCGGCCATGAAGTCGTGAGGGTCGGACTCCTGTCACCCGGCAGGAGTCCGGCAAACGCTGCGGTAGAGTGGGTCATGGCCGCCGTAGAGAACCCGTTGTACTCATGCTCCTGACCCCAGCGGTCGAGAAGGTGGGTAGACCGGGTACGTCGTGGACCGTGTATCCACCGTCGACCGCCATCCAGACCATCCCCTCGACCGACCTCTAAGCGAACCCCCGCCCAGCAGGAAGGACGTTCCCCACGATGTTCGAGCGATTCACAGAGCGCGCCCGCCAGGTGGTCGTTCTCGCGCAGGAAGAAGCGCGGACGCTCAAGCACAACTACATCGGCACCGAGCACATCCTGCTCGGCCTGCTGCGTGAGGAGGAGGGTCTGGCTGCCCGCGTCCTGGAGTCCCTCGACATCACCGTCGAGCGCGTGCGCGCCCAGGTGGTGCGCATCGTCGGCTCCGGCGAAGAGGTGACCTCCGGGCAGATCCCCTTCACCCCGCGCGCGAAGAAGGTGCTCGAGCTCGCGCTGCGCGAGGCGCTGAGCCTCGGCCACAACTACATCGGCACCGAGCACATCCTGCTCGGCCTCGTCCGCGAGAACGAGGGCGTCGCCGCGCGCATCCTGCTCGACTTCGACGCCGATTCCGAGAAGATCCGCAACGAGGTCATCCGGATGCTGTCGGGCCCCGGCGGTCGCCGCCAGGGTGGCCAGTCCGGCGCCGCGGCCGGTGCCGGCGCGGCCGGGGGCGAGGGCAAGAAGTCCTCCAAGCTCCTGGACCAGTTCGGCCGCAACCTCACGAAGCTCGCGCAGGACGGCAAGCTCGACCCGGTCGTCGGCCGCGAGAACGAGATCGAGCGGATCATGCAGATCCTCTCGCGCCGCACGAAGAACAACCCGGTGCTCATCGGAGAGCCGGGCGTCGGCAAGACCGCCGTCGTCGAGGGCCTGGCGCAGCGGATCACGAACGCCGACGTGCCCGAGCTGCTGAAGGGCAAGCAGATCTACACGCTCGACCTCGCCGCCCTCGTCGCCGGCTCGAAGTACCGCGGCGAGTTCGAGGAGCGCCTCAAGAAGGTGATGAAGGAGATCACCCAGCGCGGCGACATCATCCTGTTCATCGACGAGATCCACAACCTCGTCGGGGCGGGTGCCGCCGAGGGCGCGATCGACGCCGCGTCGATCCTCAAGCCGGCCCTGGCGCGCGGCGAGCTGCAGACGATCGGCGCGACGACGCTCGACGAGTACCGCAAGTACCTCGAGCGCGACTCCGCCCTGGAGCGGCGCTTCCAGCAGATCCGCGTCGAGCAGCCCTCGCCCGAGGAGACCGTGCAGATCCTCAAGGGCCTGCGCGACCGCTACGAGCAGCACCACAAGATCGAGATCACCGACGAGGCCCTCGAGGCCGCGGCGGAGCTCGCCGACCGCTACATCTCCGACCGCCAGCTGCCCGACAAGGCCATCGACCTCATCGACGAGGCCGCGTCGCGCATGCGCATCAAGTCGATGACCTCGCCGCCCATCTACCGGGAGCTCGAGGAGGAGATCGAGGAGACGCGCCGCGCCAAGGAGTCGGCGATCGAGGCCCAGGAGTTCGAGAAGGCCGCCAACCTCCGCGACAAGGAGCGGCAGCTGACGAACAAGAAGCGCGAGCTCGAGGAGCAGTGGGAGGCCGGCGAGACCGAGGGCGCCGAGCGTCCCGCGATCGGCGAGGAGGAGATCGCCGACATCGTCTCGATGTGGACGGGCATCCCGGTCTTCAAGCTCACCGAGGCCGAGACCCAGAAGCTCATGCGCATGGAGGACGAGCTCCACAAGCGCGTCATCGGCCAGCACCAGGCCGTCGAGGTCATCTCGAAGGCGATCCGGCGCTCCCGTGCCGGGCTGAAGGACCCGAAGCGCCCGACGGGCTCGTTCGTGTTCCTCGGCCCGTCCGGCGTCGGCAAGACCGAGCTGGCCCGCACGCTCGCCGAGTTCCTGTTCGGCGACGAGGACTCGATGATCCGCATCGACATGTCCGAGTACATGGAGAAGCACGCGGTCTCGCGGCTCGTCGGCTCGCCTCCCGGCTACATCGGCTACGACGAGGGCGGCCAGCTCACCGAGGCCGTGCGGCGCAAGCCGTACTGCGTGCTCCTGCTCGACGAGATCGAGAAGGCGCACCCGGACGTCTTCAACATCCTGCTGCAGATCCTCGAGGACGGCCGCCTGACCGACTCGCAGGGCCGCACGGTGGACTTCCGCCACGCGATCGTGATCATGACCTCGAACATCGGGGCCAGCGAGATCGCCCGGAACACGCCGCTCGGCTTCGCGGTCTCCGACGAGGAGACCGGCATGACCTACGACGACATGAAGTCGCGGGTCATGGGGGAGCTCAAGAAGGTCTTCCGGCCCGAGTTCCTGAACCGGATCGACGACGTCATCGTCTTCCACAAGCTCCAGAAGGACGAGATCAAGACGATCGTCGAGCTGCTGCTGCAGCGCATTCGCGAGTCCCTGGCCGAGCGCGAGCTCCAGCTCGAGCTCTCGGAGCCGGCCAAGGAGCTGCTCGTCGACAAGGGCTGGGACCCGGCGATGGGCGCCCGGCCGCTGCGCCGCGCGATCCAGCGCTACATCGAGGATCCGCTGGCGGACTTCGTCCTGCGGGCCGAGCTCGTGGCCGGCGGCACGGTCGTCGTCGACCGGGCGCCGGAGGGCGAGGAGCCCGAGG
Source organism: Solirubrobacterales bacterium (assembly GCA_040255945.1). Taxonomy (GTDB): domain Bacteria; phylum Actinomycetota; class Thermoleophilia; order Solirubrobacterales; family Solirubrobacteraceae; genus Baekduia. The sequence goes on from JBDZVZ010000018.1 coordinate 45,953, forward strand.
TGACGCTGAACATCGTCGCGCCCGAGAAGGCGCCGAAGCCGGTCGGCGTCGGCGCCGCGGGCGGCGGGGATCTCGAGGAGGGCTCCGACGACAAGGTCCTGCCCGGCGAGCCCGACCAGCCCCGTTCCGAAGGCGGGGACGTCGAGTAGCGCGCTCCGCGCGACACCGCATCGATGTGCGAGGGGCGGCCTGCGGGCCGCCCCTCGGCGTTGCCTGGGTGGCGCTCGCGGCCGGGATCTGAAAGGTTGCGGGTCCCGACCACTTCCGTCGCCGGAGGAGCCCTCACCTTGGACACCGCACGCATCAAGCGCATTCCCGTCTTCGCCGACCTCGACGACGCCGCGCTCGATCACATCGCCGCGCTGGCTGCCGAGGTGTCGGTGCCGTCGGGCAAGGAGCTCGTGCGCGAGGGCGACTACTCCTACGACGTGCTGGCCATCGAGGAGGGCACGGCGCGCGTCGAGCGCGGCGGGCGGCATGTCGCCGACCTCGGCCCGGGCGACGTCATCGGCGAGATGGGCGTCCTCGAGCGCCACCAGCGCAACGCCACGGTCGTGGCGACCTCGCCGATGCTGCTCATGACGCTGACGAGCTGGGACATCCGCAAGCTCGCGAAGTCCGAGCCGGCGGTCGTCGAGCACCTGCGCGCGCTCGTCGAGGCGCGCAAAGAGCAGGCTTAACCGGGGTCAGACCCGTTCCGTTGCACGCCGCTGGCCGCGGCGCGTCATGCGGGCGGTGAAGCCTGCGTGCAACGGAACGGGTCTGACCCCGAGTATGGTTTTCGACGTGAGTGAGCCCCTCGTCGAGATCAAGGTCCGCGACGACGGGCCCTACAAGGTGACCGGTCCCGTGCGGCTCGTCGACGCCGAGGGCGGGGTCTTCGAGCTCGAGGAGGGGCGGTCGATCGCGCTGTGCCGCTGCGGCCAGTCGCACACCAAGCCCTTCTGCGACGCGACCCACAAGACGACCGGATTCGCGAGCTGCCCGCGCGCCGCGGCGCAGGCGCGTCGATGAGCGGCGACTCGACGCGCGTCGTCCACGCCGGCCTGCCGGGGCCGCGCCAGGGCGAGGCGTTCCTGCCCGGCCCCGAGTTCCAGGCGCCGACGCACTGGTCGGGCGAGATGGGCCCCGGCGGCTACGGGCGCTTCAGCAACCCGACGTGGGCCAACTACGAGGCTGCGCTCGGCGAGCTCGAGGGCGGCGACGCGCTCGTGCTGGCCAGCGGCATGGCGGCGGTCGCCGCGGTCCTGCTGCCGCTCGTGGCGCCCGGGGACGTCGTCGTCGTGCCCGCCGACTCCTACCCGGGCGTCCGGCAGATCGCGGCCGGCCATCTCGGCCCGCGCGGCGCCGAGGTCCGGCAGGTGCCGTCCTCCGACGAGGCGTTCCTCGGGGCGATGGAGGGCGCGTCGCTGGTGTGGGTCGAGACGCCGTCGAACCCGAGCATGGCGGTCATGGACGTGCAGCGGCTGGCGGAGGCGGCGCACGCCGCGGGCGCCCGCCTCGTCGTCGACGTGACGCTCGCGACCCCGCTGCGGATCCGCGCGCTCGACCTGGGCGCCGACATCTCGATGAGCAGCGCCTCCAAGCACCTCACCGGGCATTCGGACCTCGTCCTGGGCTACGTCGCCACCCGCGACGCCGAGCTGGCGGCGCGCATGCGCGACTGGCGCGGGCTCACGGGCGCCATCCCCGGGCCGTTCGAGGTGTGGCTGGCGCACCGGTCGCTGCCGACGCTGGCGGTCCGGCTCGAGCGCCAGGAGGCCAACGCGCGGGCGCTCGTCGAGGCGCTGGGCGCCCGGTCCGAGGTTCTCGACGTCCGCTATCCCGGCTTCGGCTCGGTGTTGACGTTCACGCTCGCCGACCAGGCGGCCGCCGAGGCGTTCCTGGCGCGGTCGGAGCTCACCATCGAGTCGACGAGCTTCGGCGGCGTCCACGCGTCCGGGGAGCGGCGCGGGCGCTGGGCCACCGACGACGTCCCGCCCGGGTTGATCCGCTTCAACGCCGGCTTGGAGGACACCGACGACCTCGTCGCCGACGTGCTCGCCGCCCTGCCCAGCGGGTAGGGAGGCGGCATGGGGACGCGGACGCACTACGAGGCCGGGACGTTCTGCTGGGTCGACGTCGACGCGCCGGATCCGGCCGCCGCGGCGCGCTTCTACGAGCGGCTGCTGGGCTGGCAGGTGCAGGACGCCCGCACCGACGCCGAGTACCACCTCTTCACGCTCGCCGGGGCGATCGCGGCCGGCCTCGACCCGCTCAGCGCGGACGAGTTCGCGGCCGGCGGCCGGCCCGCGTGGAACACCTATGTCGCCGTCGACGACGCGGCGGCGGTCGCAACCCGGGCGGCCGAGCTCGGCGGCGCGGTCGTCGATGCGCCCCACGAGGTCCAGGACGCCGGCTGCGCGGCGTGCATCGCCGACCCCGGCGGGGCGACGCTGTGGCTCTGGCAGTGCTCGACGTTCCCGGGCGCCGCCGTCGTCAACAAGGTCGGCGCGTGGACGTGGAACGACCTCCAGACACCCGACCCGACGCGGTCTCCGGCTTCTACACGTCGCTGCTGGGGTGGGACATCGAGGAGGTGCCGGGCAGCGGCGGCGCCTACCGGTCGATCCGGTCGGACGGCCGGCCGATCGGCGGCATCATGCGGGGGGACCCGGGACTGGAGGCACCGTTCTGGGCGGTCTCCTTCGGCGTGCAGTCGGTGGGCGCGGCGCTCGAGCACGTCGACGCGGCCGACGGCGAGCGGCTCATGGAGCCGATCGACGTGCCCGCGGGCCGCTTCGCGATCGCCTCGGACCCGTTCGG
>JBDZVZ010000085.1:0-12970 GCA_040255945.1 Solirubrobacterales bacterium
GCGCCGGCAGGACGCGTCCATCGCCGCCGAGGGGTTCGGCTGGCCCGGCGGTGACCGGCCAATGCGGCGCGGCGCCGCGGCGCGCCGAGGACGACGAGCGGCACGACGACGACCAGCGACGGCTTCAGGCCGGCGCCCGCCACCGCCAGCGCCGCGGCCGCCGCGTCGAGGCGGCCGGTCGCACGTCCGTCCCGTGCCCGCACGAGGCAGGCGACCGCGCCCAACACGCCGAGCATCGCCAGCCCGTCGTTGTGGAAGCCGCCGACCCCGACCGCCAGCGTCACCGGGCACAGCCCCGCGCAGGCCAGCGCGCGCTGCGGCGAGCGGCCCAGCCGGACCGCCAGCCACCACACCAGGGCCAGCCCGCCGAGCACCGAGCCGACCACGACGACCTTCCAGGCCCAGAACGCGGCCGGGTCCGGCAGGGCGCCCAGCGGCTCGCACAGCAGCGTGAACAGGGGCCCGTACGGGCTGGGCAGGTGGTGCCAGTTCGCCAGCGCCCAGGCGTGGTCGTGCACGGCGTGGACCGGCAGCACCGTGTAGGGGTTCTGCCCGTGGAGTGCCATCCGCCCGTAGACGATGTAGTTGAAGGTGTCGGTCAGCGGCTGCGGCGGGCCGAGCAGGAAGACGAGCTGCGCGAGCGCCACCCCGGCGGCGACGATCCGCGTCGGCAGCGCCGGAGCGGCGACCCATGCCACCAGCCAGGCGGCGAAGAGCACGACGAGGGCGATCGTCAGGTCGGCGCGCAGGCGGTGCGGGTCGCTCGACAGGTGCCCCAGGAGCCCGCTCAGCGGCCCGAGCAGCCAGTGCTCGGGCAGTCGCCGGGTCGGCGGCGAGAGCACCGACGGGCGCTGCGCCGCGGCGAGCACGAGCCAGGTGCTGGCGCCCAGCGCGGCCGCGAGCGCCGTGCCGGCGGCCACCGTCGCGGGCACCCGGACCGGCGGGCGCGGGAGCGCGACGGCCACGCGGTCGGTCGCCGCGGCAGGCGCGGATGGCGCGACGGTCGAGGACATCGCCGGCCGATGCTCGCGCCGGCCGGCAAACCATCGCTCAAGACCGTGTTGGAGCCGTGTTGGGCGCCCCGGCCGGCCGCGCGCTCGCCGCCAGCCACGAGCCGCCCAGGATGAGCGCCAGGCCGGCGACCGTCGATGCCCCGAGCGTCTCGTCGAGCAGGGTGACGCCGTAGAGGACGGCGAACGCCGGCGCGAGGTAGGTGACGATCGACGCACGCGCCGGGCCGAACTCGGCGATGACCGCGTAGAACAGCAGGAACGCCAGGCCGGTGCCGCCCGCGCCGAGTGCGACGAGCGCGCCCACGGTCTTCGCCGCAGGCGCGTGGTCGGGCAGCGTGACCAGCGCCGGCAGCAGCCAGACCGCGGCGCTGACGACCATCGTGGAGGCCGCGACGCCCACCGGCGGCACCCCGGTGAAGCCACGCTTGACGATGAGCACCGCGACCGCGTACGAAAGCGCGGCCGCGAGGATCATGAGCCCGCCGGCGAGCTCCTCGCCCCCGCCGCCGAGGTCGGCCCCGAAGAGCAGCACGACGCCCGCCATGCCGACGAGCACGCCGACGAGCCCCCATCCGGTCGAGCGCTCGTCGGCGTCCAGCCACGGGGCGACGAGCGCGACGAAGATCGGCACGGCCGCGACGAGGATGCCGGCCAGCGACGTGGGCACGTGGTTCTCGCCCCAGGTGATGAGCGCGAACGGCACGACGACCTGCGTCACCGCGAGCGCGACCGTCCAGCCGGGACGCGCGAGCAGCGCCGGCACCGCCCCGGCCCGCACCGCCAGTGGCACGAGCACGACGGCGCCCAGCAGCGTGCGCGAGAAGATGATCCCGGCCTCCGAGACGTCGTCGTCGAGCGCCACCTTGATGAACAGATACGAGGCGCCCCACAGCGCCGCGGTCAGGGCGAGGTTCGACCAGGCGCGCGCAGACATCGGCCTCAGTCTCGCAACGGGCCGGCCCCGACCGCTGAGCGGCGCCGCCGGCGGCGGTCAGCGCGGCGGTCAGCGCGGCAGCCCGCACGGACCCTTGGCGAGGTCGCGCGTGAGCTTCGCCAGCCGGTAGAACGCCTGCGGCTGGCGCGGCGACGTGTCGCTGAAGGCGACGACGCCGCCCTCGCTGCGCACCCGGTAGCGCAGCGTCGACACGCGCCCCGGCGGCAGGTCGAGGGCGCGTTCGGCCAGGCCGGGCGTCCTCTCGTCGCCGTCGTCGTCGCCGTCGAGCGCGCGCCGCAGCGTCCGCGCCTCGATGAGCTGCGCCGAGCTGATCTCCCGCCGCGGGCCGCCGTTGCAGTAGGCGCCGCCGTCGTCGGTGACGCGCAGCCGCAGCTCGGCCCCCGGGATCGACCCGGTGCGGTCGACGACGAAGAGGTCGGCCGGCGCCGGGCTCGAGCATCCGGCCAGCGCGGCGACACCGACCGTCAGGCCGACGCCCGCCACGAGCACCCGCCGGCTCATGGGACGACCACCGCCGCCCCGCCCCGGCGCGGATCGCCCGCCCCCGTCAGCCGTCCGCTGCGCGGGTCGCGCTCGACGGCCTGCACGCCGCCGAAGAAGAGGTTGCGATCGCGGAACGGCGCCACGCGCAGCCCGTCGACCGCGGCCCCCGGCTCGGCCCCGGGCTCCGTGTAGAGCACGTCGTGCTCGAGGTGCAGCCGCGGCGCCTCGACGGCGGCGCGGGCCTCGAGGCGCTCGTCGACGACCCCGACGATCGTCTGCAGGATGGCCGAGCGGATCCGGTTCGAGCCGGCGCTGCCGAGCGCGAGCTCGACGCCGTCCTCGCCGAGAACGACGGTCGGGGCCATCATCGACGGCATCCGCCGTCCGGGAGGCGCGCTGAAGAACCCGAGCGGGCTGAGGTCCTCCTCCCCCATGACGTTGTTGAGGTGGATGCCGGTGCCCGGGACGACGAGCCCGGAACCCTCCCCGTTCGTGCACGTCACCGAGCACGCCCGCCCGTCGCCGTCGATGACCGCGACGTGCGTCGTCGAGCCCAGCTCGGCGGCCAGAAAGCGCTCGAGGAAGCCCGGCTCCGCCAGGCCGGCGTCGAACGCCTCCGTCCGTGCCTGCTGGGCAACCGCCATCGCGCCGACGAGGGCGCCCGCCGTCGGCGGGCCGGGCGCCGCGTCGAGCCGGCCGAGCGCGAGCGCCAGCAGGGCGCCGCCCGCCGACGGCGGCGGGTTCGTGAGGACCGAGCGCCCGCGATAGGTGACCCGTGCCGGCTCGCGGGCGATGGCCTCGTAGCCCGCCAGGTCCCGGGCAGCCAGCGTGCCGCCGCCGCGGGCGACCCAGTCGACGGCCGCCGCCGCCAGGTCGCCGCGGTAGAACGGTGCGGCGCCGTCGGCGCCGAAGCGCTCGATCGTCTCGGCCAGCGCGTCGCTGCGAAACGGCTCGCCCTCCCGCAGCGCGCGGCCGGCCGGCGCGAACTGGGCCGCCGCCTCCGGGGTCGACAGCAGGATGCCCTCGAGGATCTCGAACACGTAGGCCTGGGCGGCGTTCAGCGGCACGCCCGCCCGCGCCAGCCGGACGGCCGGCGCGGCCAGCTCCGACAGCGGCGCCGAGCCCCATCGCCGGGCCGCCGCCTCCAGGCCGGCCGGCGTGCCGAACGCCCCGACCGATGCGGCGCCGACGTGGAACACCTGGACGGCGTCGCCGAACGACACCTCGACCGGCAGCAGCGGCGCCCGCGACCCTCGGGCGGGAGCGGCGACGAAGAAGTCCAGCAGCGTCGGCGTCTCCCCCGCCCCCGCCACGAGCAGGTAGCCGCCCGCGCCGGGACCGGTGAGCAGCGGCTCGGCCACCCAGGACGCCAGGCAGGCGGCGACCGCCGCGTCGACGGCGTTGCCGCCCTCGCGCAGCACGGCGGCGCCCGCCTCGGCGGAAACCGGATGACCAGCGGCCACGACGCCCCTCACGCCGCGATCCTGCCAGGTCGTCCGGCTCCACCGCAGAACCCTCCGATCGGGCGATGGGACGAAATCCGGAGTGCACCGATCATCTCGAGGGATGAGCGCGCCCCTGCGCGTCCTGTTGGCGGACGATCACGACGCCTACCGGCTGGGTCTTGCCCGGGCCATCGCGCGCTGGAACGAGCTCGAGCTCGTGGCCGAGGCCACCGACGGGGTGCAGGCCGTGGAGCTGACGCTCGAGCTCGCCCCCGACGTGCTCCTGCTCGACATGCGCATGCCGGAGCTGGACGGCCTCGATGTCGCGCGCCGCGTGCGCGCCGCCACCACGACGACGATCGTCATGATCACCGGCGGCCCGACCGCCGAGCTCGTCGAGCCCGCCCGCGACGCCGGTGCCGCCGAAGTGCTCAGCAAGGCGCTCTCGCGCGCTGAGATCTGCCGCAGGCTCTTGGCACATCGCTGAGCCGGATATAACCGCCCCATGGACCGTGTCCGGGTCTTCGTCGCCGACGATCACCCGATGTACCGGGAGGGCCTTGTCCGCGCGATCAGGGACCGTCCCGAGCTCGACCTCGTCGGAACGTCCGGCGACGGACGCGCCGCCCTGCCCGCAATCCGGCAGCTGAGCCCCGACGTGGCGGTGCTCGACGTTCGCATGCCCGGCCTCAGCGGGCCGGACATCCTCAACGCGATCGTCCGTGAGCACCTGCCCACGCGGGTCGTGTTCCTGTCGGCCCACGTCGACTCCGAGCTCGTCTACCGCTCCATCGCGATGGGCGCGTCCGCCTACCTCTCCAAGGAGGCCGACCGCTCGGTGATCTTCGATGCGGTGGCGGCGGTCGCCCGCGGCCAGACCGTGCTCGCGCCCGAGGTGCAGGGCGGCCTGGCCGCCCAGATCCAGCTCCGGGAGGCCGTGAGCCGCCCGGTGCTCAGCCCGCGCGAGCAGGAGATCCTGCGGCTCATCGCCGACGGCGGCTCTGCGCCGGAGATCGCCCGCCGCCTCCATCTCAGCCCGTCGACGGTCAAGACGCATCTCCAGAGCCTCTACGAGAAGCTCGGCGTCTCCGACCGGGCGGCCGCGGTGGCTGCCGCGATGCGGGCCGGCCTGCTGGAATGAGCCGATGACCCCCCTGCAGGACGACCGCCGGCTGCTGGAGGAGGCACAGCGCGTCGCCCAGATCGGGAGCTTCGCGTGGAACCCGCGCAGCGGCGAGGTCCGCTACACCCGCGAGCTGTTCCGGCTCTTCGACCTCGACCCCAACCGCGACGAGCCGCTCGTCGCCGAGGAGTTCTACGAGGCGATCCACCCCGACGACCGGGAGCGGGTCCAGCGCCGCATCGAGACGTCGCTCGGCGAGGGGGAGCCGTTCGAGGGGTTCTTCCGCTTCGCCCACGACCCGTCACGCATCTACCAGGCCCGGGTGCGCTTCGACCGCGACGGTGACGGCGTGCCCACGACGGTCTGGGGCACCGTCCAGGACATCACGGCCCAGCACGTGGCGGCCGAGCGGCGCCGTCTCTCCGAGCAGCGCCTCGAGGAGGCCGAGCGGCTGGCGCTGCTGGGCAGCTACGACTACGGGATCGACACCCAGCAGCTGCTGTGGTCGAACGGCATGTACCTGCTGATGGACGTCGAGCCGGGCACGCCGATGGTGGGCCAGGACTACCTCGATCTCATCGACGAGGAGGCCGCCGCCGTCCATACGGCCCACCTCTATTCACTCCTCGATCGCGGCGAGGGCGAGTACGGGTACGAGTACAACCGGATCGCGCCCGACGAGCGCCGGCATTGGTATGCGGTCCGCGGCGAGCTCTACACGGCCGGCGACGGACGGCACCTGCGCGGGTCCGTCCAGGACATCACCGACCGCCGCCGCCCCGAGCAGCAGCACGCCGAGCTCGCCCAGCTCGGCATCCGCGCGCTGCGCCATGCCGACCTGCGCGACCTCTATGCCGAGGCGTGCACGGTCATCCTGCGCACCGTCGAGTGCGCCGTGGCGTCGGTGTTCGAGGTCCGAGACGATCACCAGCTCGAGCTCGCGGCCGTGTCGGGCCTGTCACCCGCCGACCCCACCTACAGCGTCCCTCGACGGGCGGGCTCGCCGGCCCATTCGGCCTTCGAGAGCCGCCGGACGGTGGTCGTGGAGAACTGGGACGACGAGGAGAGCTACCACGCGAGTGCGTTCCTCCGGGACCAGGGCATCCGGTCGACCGTCGTCGTGCCGCTCGTCGGCCGGGCCGGACCGTTCGGGGTCGTCGCGGCGCATGCGCGCCGGTCCCGCCACTTCCACGCCGACGACGTCGTCTTCCTCGAGTCGCTCGCGACGCTCGTCGCGTCCGCCATCGAGCGCATGCGCGCCGAGGCCGAGGTCGCCGAGCTCGCCCGGATGCGTGGGCGGCTCGTCGCCGACACGCTCGAAGCCGAGGAACGGACGCGCCGCCGGATCTCCGAGGCGCTGCACGACGGTGCGCTCCAGGACCTGCTCGCCGCACGTCAGGACCTCGTGGAGGCCGAGGCCTTCGAGGTCGCCCAGTCCGAGATGCTGGCGCACGCGCGCAGCGGGGTCGAGCGCGCGGTCGCCGAGCTGCGCGACGCGGTCCGCACGCTGCATCCGGTCGTGCTGCAGCACGGCGGCCTCGAGGCGGCGCTGCGTGCGGCCGGCGACGAGGCTGCCCGACGGGGCGCGTTCACGGTCGACGTCGACGTCGCCGACGACGCAACCGGCCTGCGCGACGAGCTCGTGCTCTCGCTCGCACGCGAGCTGCTGACCAACGCGGCCAAGCACGCCCGAGCCACGAGCGTGGCGATGAGCGTCCGCCGCGACGGCGACGCCATCATGCTGGAGGTCACCGACGACGGGGTCGGCGCGGACCCGGCGGCGATCGAGGCGGCACCGCGCACGGGCCACGTGGGCCTGGCGTCGCTGACCCAGCGGGCGGAGGCGATCGGCGGCCACCTCGCGCTGCGCTCCGCCCCGGGGACGGGGACGACCGCGACCGCGCGCCTGCCGATCGACTAGGAACCGGCCCCCAACCGGGGTCAGACCCGTTCCGTTGCACTGACCTGCGATCGAGGCAGACCCGCTCCGCTGCCAGTGCAACGGAACGGGTCTGACCCCGATGAGGGGTTCAGCGGCGGGGCAGGAACTCGGGCACGTCGACGTCGCTGACGACGCCGCCGCGGCTCGCGGTGATCCGCTCGCGCTGCGGCGGGCTGCGCCGCTCGATGCGCGGCTCGCCGACCGGCTCCTCGAGCGGCCGCTGCTGACGCGGCCTCGGGACGTCGCCGTAGCGGGTCGCGACGACGGTGATCCAGACCTGGTTCTCGTCCATCTTCTCGTCGACCATCGCGCCGAAGATGATGTTCGCGTCCGGATGGGCGGCCGCCGCGACGGCCTTGGCCGCCTCGTTGACCTCCCACAGCGACAGGTCCGAGCCGCCGGTGATCGACAGCAGGATCGACTTGGCGCCGTCCATGCTCGTCTCCAGCAGCGGCGAGGCGACGGCCTGCTCGGCCGCCTGGATCGCCCGCTGCTCGCCCATGCCCATGCCGATGCCCAGCAGGGCCGGGCCGGCGTCGGACATGATCGTGCGCACGTCGGCGAAGTCGAGGTTGATGATCCCCGGCAGCGTCACGAGATCCGAGATGCCCTGGACGCCCTGGCGCAGCACGTCGTCGGCGACCCGGAACGCGTCGACCATCGACGTGCGTTTGTCGAGCACGCTGAGCAGCCGGTTGTTCGGCACGACGATGAGCGTGTCGACCTCGTCGCGCAACGCCTCGATGCCCTGGTCGCCGGTCGCGGCGCGGCGGCTGCCCTCGAAGCCGAACGGCTTCGTGGCGATGCCGACCGTCAGGGCGCCCACCTCACGGGCGATGCGGGCCACGACCGGGGCGGCGCCCGTGCCGGTGCCCCCGCCCGAGCCGGCCGCGATGAAGATCATGTCGCTGCCCTTCAGCAGGGACTTGATCTTGTCGTACTCCTCCATCGCCGCCTGACGGCCGAGCTCGGGGTCCGAGCCGGCGCCCAGCCCGCGCGTGACCTGCGGGCCGATGTGGAGGGTGATGTCGGCGGTCGACTGCTGCAGCGACTGCAGGTCGGTGTTGATCGCCAGGAACTCGACGCCGTGGACCTGCGCCTCGACCATGCGGTTGACGGCGTTGACGCCCGCCCCGCCGACTCCCACGACGCGGATGACCGGCTGCGCGACGCCGCCGACGCCCCACCCGTGGGTGCTGGCCGCGTCCGCCGTCGAACGGGCGAACGGGTCGGCCGCCGGCGCGGGCGCGCGCTCCGGCGCGGGCGCCGCGACGGGCTCGGGCGCGAGGATGTCGTCGGGCAGGTCGTCGGCGAACGCCAGCGACGGATGCGGGTAGCCGGTCTCGCGCGGGTGCGCGGGCGGATCCTTCGGACCGTCGGCCAGCAGCGGGTCGGTCTCGCGCCGCGCCGCGCCGGCCGCCGTGGCCGGCGGCAGCCCGGGCTCGGCGGGCTCCGGGACACGGTCGGCGCCCACCGCGCGCGGCGCGTGGGTCGGCGTCGGCTCGGCGGACTGCTCGGCCTGCTCGGGGTGGGCGGGCTCCAACTCGTCGGTCCGGCGGAAGAGCGCCGCGAGCGGACCCTCCCTCATGCTGGCGCGCTTACCGCTGGCCATTGGCGAGAACCTCCTTCGCGAGGTCGCGATAGGACTGGGCAGCCATCCCGTCCGGGTCGTACTTCAGGACCGACATGCCCTTCACGGGCGCCTCCGCAAAGCGGATCGTCTTCTTGATCCGCGACGCGAAGACCCGGTCGCCGAAGTTCTCCTCCAGGATCTCGATGGCTTCCTTGGCATGGACGGTGCGGGTGTCCATCAACGTCGGCAGGATCCCCTCGATCTCGACGTCCGGGTTGAGGTTCTCCCGGATCATCTGGAGGGTGTTCTGCAGCTGGATGAGGCCCCGCATAGAGAGATACTCGCACTGCACGGGGACGATCACCTTGTGCGCGGCCGTCAGGGCGTTGATCGTGAGCAGCCCGAGGCTCGGCGGCGTGTCGATGCAGACGAAGTCGTAGTCGTCGGCGATCTCCGCCAGCGCCTTCTGCAGCTTGCGCTCCCGGCCGATCTGCGCCGACATGGCGATCTCCGCGCCGGCCAGGTCGATCGAGGCGCAGGCGACGTCGATCTCACGCCGGCGGATGACCTGGCGGATCGGCGCCCCGTGGACGAGGACGTCGTACATCGACTCCTCCACGGTGTCGGGGTCGACGCCCTGCGACATCGTGAGGTTGCCCTGCGGATCCATGTCGATGCACAGGACCCGGTGGCCCTTCTCGGAGAAGGCCACGGCAAGGTTGAGGGTCGTCGTCGTCTTCGCGACGCCGCCCTTCTGATTCGCGAAGGCGATGACCTTCATGTTCTCTCCAGGGGAAGCTCGGAGGTGGTCGTCAGCGGACCCATCGGGCCCGGTATTCGCAGTGACGACCGGGATTCCTGCGTCAATCGGCGCGGCGCCAGACGCCGATCAGCGCGACATCGTCGTCCTGACCGTCGCCGAGCATGTCGCGCAGGATGTGGTCGAGCAGCCGCTCGGGGTCGGCCGGGCCGCGGCCGGCCGCCTCGCAGAGCCGGTCGAAGCGCTCGTCGAGCGAGGCATCGCGGCGTTCGACGAGGCCGTCGGTGTAGAGCAGCAGACCCTGCCCGCGGTCCAGCCTCGTCCGCGCCGACTCCCGTGCGGCGGGCGGCGCGCCGATCGGCCGTCCGACCGGGATGTCGACGAGCTCGGCCCGCCCCGCGCCGAGCCGCACGGCGGGCGGATGGCCCGCCGAGCAGAGCTCGAGCTCGCCCGTGGCCGGGTCGATGACGACGAGCAGCGCGGTCGCGTAGACGTCCTCGCCGTCGGAGGCGACGAGGTCGTCGAGGAGCGTCATCGCCTCCATCGCGCCGCCGCCCACCCGGACATAGGCGCGCAGGGCCGTGCGCAGACGGCCCATGATCGCGGCCGCCGCGATGCCGCGGCCGACCACGTCGCCGACGCAGAGCGCCTCGCGGCCGTCGGGCAGCGCGACCAGGTCGTACCAGTCGCCGCCGATCTCCGTGCCGCGTTGGCCGGGCAGATAGCGGGCGGCCAGATCGAAGCCCTCGAGCTGGGGGATCGCGGGCGGCAGCAGGCTGCGCTGGAGCGTGATCGCCGTCTGGCGCGCCTGCTCGTGGGCGGCCGCCTGCTCGATGATGAGCGCCGCCCGGCCGGCGACGAGCCGCAGCGTCTCGGCGTCGGCCTCGGTGAACGTGCGCGGCAGCGCGGTCGACACGTGCAGCACGCCGACGGTTCCCCGCTGGGTGCGCAGCGGCACGCCCAGCAGCGAGGCCGCCTTGCCGCGCAGCTGCCGGGAGGCCGGATGGGCCGCGGGGACGTCGGGGATGACGACGACGTCGTCCTGCTGGGCGATCTTGCCGGCGATCCCCTGCCCGAGCGGGATCCGCAGATGGGTGCGCGGCGCCCCGAGTCCGACGGCGGCCCGCTCGCGCAGAACGCCCTCGTCGGGGTCGAGCAGCAGGCAGACCGCGTAATCGGTCTGCAGGATGCCGCGCACCCGGCGCAGCAGCTCGACGAGCCGTTCCTCGAGCGGCAGCTGGCCGAGCGCCACGTCGGTGATCGCCTGGAGGTGGCGCAGGCGCTGGGCGCTCTCCTGCTGGGCGCGGTGCAGGCGGGCGTTCGTCAGCGCCACCCCGGCCCGACGGCCGAGCTCCTCGGCGAGCGCGAGCGTCTGGGGCGTGTAGTGGCGCTGCGGCCCGGCGTAGCAGAAGGTGATGGCGCCGAGCGTTTGACCGTGAGCGGCGACCGGCACGATCATCGCCGAGCGCAGCTCGAGCGCGCGGGCGATCCGCAGGTGCTCCGGGTCGCGGGCGGCGGCCGCGAGCATCTCGTCGGTGATCTCGGCGAGCAGCTGGGCCCGCCCGGTGCGGACGACGTGGTGGGTGCCGAACTCGCCCTGCGGGTCGGGCGGAAAGCGCCGCTCGAGCTCGCGCGCCCAGCGCACCATCTCCGGATCCCGGTGGGCGACCGCGACCTGCTCGAGCGTCCCGTCGTCGGCGACGAGGTGGATCACGCACCAGTCGGCGAGCTCGGCGAGCGCGAGGTTCGCGATCCGGTCGAGCGTCTCGCCGGGGTCCAGCGTGTCGGCCAGCGCGGCACTGGCCGCCGACAGGTACTCGGCGGCACGACGCTCGAGCCGGCTCTCGTGGATGTCGGAGACGATGCCGACGAGCGTCTTGGGCCGGCCGTCCTCGTCGCGGACGACATACCCGCGCGTGAGCATCCACCGGGTCGACCCGTCGGGCAGGAGCTTGCGCAGCTCGGCCTCGTAGGGGGCGCCCTCCTCGACCGTGGCGCGGATCTGCTCGCTGAGCCGCTCGCGGTCGTCCGGATGGATCGTGTCCAGGTACTCGGAGAACGTCGACGGCGTCCACCCGCGGCCGCGGCCCCACATCTCCCCGAGATTCTCCGACCAGCGGATGCGGTCGGTGCCGATGTCCCACTCGTAGGTCCCGTTCTGGGTCGCCTCCAGGACGAGCTGCAACCGCTGCTCAGCGCGGCGCAGCGCATCGGTGTCGTGCCCCACCGCGGATCCTGCTACGTCGTGGTCGTACAAGCAGGGGTCATCCTACGGCCCGGCCGACCGGGCCGCTGGACGAGGTGGACGTCGCCTCAGACGGTGACGTCGATGCCGGCCGCGGGCGGCACGGCCGGCCGCGCCTCCTGTCGGCGGTGTTCCTGCTGGCGCGTCGCCTCGCCGCCGGTGGGCGGCTGGACGGCGGCGGCCACGGCAGGCGCGGCCTGGTGCGCGGCGACGGCGACGACCGCGGGCTGCGTCGGCGCCTTGTGGGCGGCGGCGAGCGCGTCGGTGATGTCCTCATCCATGAGTGCCCTGACGGGCCGCTCGAACGTCCGTCGCGCGAGCACCTCGGCCAGGCTCACCGATTCCGCTGGAATTCCTTGTGAACTGGACATGGCCCGCGGTGCATCGACACGGTTCGGGGGACGCTTTATGGATCGCACCGGAATCTGGACGCCGATAGGGTGCGGCAGGTCGAATGCTCGACCTCCTGGCCAAGCCGCTGCTCGTCATCACCGGAAAGGGCGGCGTCGGGAAGTCGACGGTGGCGGCCGCCCTCGGGGTCGCGGCGGCCGGTCTCGGCATCCGGACGATCGTCGCCGAGGTGGCGGCCCGCGACGACATCTCGCAGGTCGTCGGCGCAGCGGATCCGCCCCCACCCGACCGCCGGTTCGTCGAGCGACGCGTGCTCGACAACCTGCACCACATCTCGATCGACCCCGAGTCGGCGCTCGAGGAGTACCTCCACGACCAGCTGCCGCGCGGGGTCTCCGACCTGCTGCGCACGAGCCGGATGTTCTCCTACCTGGCGGCCGCCACCCCCGGGCTGCGCGAGCTGCTGACGGTCGGCAAGGTCTGGGAGCTCGCCCAGCCCGACCGCCGCACGCCCGGCGCCGAGCCCTACGACCTCGTCATCCTCGACGCCCCGGCCACCGGGCACGGGGTCGCGGTGCTGACGGCGCCGAGCACGTTCGCCGAGGCAGCGCGGGTCGGGCCGGTCGCCCGCCAGGGCGCGATCATCCACGCGATGCTCGCCGACCCGGAGCGGACGGCGATCGTCGCGGTCGCCCGGCCGGAGGAGATGCCGGTCAACGAGACGCTCGCGCTCGACGGCGCCCTGCGGGCCACGCTGCCCGGCCAGCGGCTGGCGGGCGTCGTCGTCAACGGGATGCTGCCGGCACGGTTCTCGGCGGCCGAGACCGCGGCCCTGCGGGCGGCGCCCGCGTCGCGGGCGGCGCGGGCCGGGCTGACGCTCGCCGCCCGGGCGAAGCTCCAGCGCGCCCAGGCGGCCCGGCTGCGGCGCGGGCTGCCGGGGGTGCCGCTGCGGTCGCTGCCGTTCCTGTTCTCGACCGGGCTGGGCCCGGGCGAGGTCGACCGGCTCGGGCGGGAGCTCGTGCGCCCATGACGGTCGCGGAGCGTCTGGACGGCCGGCGGATCTGCATCTGCGCCGGGTCC
>JBDZVZ010000019.1:0-48609 GCA_040255945.1 Solirubrobacterales bacterium
ACGAGGCGTTCATCCACATCGTCGACTCGATGTTCAACCAGCACGCCAAGTGGCTGAAGGTCAGCCGGGACCTGCCGTGGCGGCGGCCGGTCGCGTCGCTGAACTACCTGCTGTCGTCGCACGTGTGGCGCCAGGACCACAACGGCTTCTCCCACCAGGACCCGGGGTTCATCGACCACGTCGTCAACAAGAAGGCCGAGGTCATCCGGGTCTACCTGCCGCCCGACGCCAACTGCCTGCTGTCGGTGGCCGACCACTGCCTGCGCTCGCACCAGTACGTCAACGTCATCGTCGCCGGCAAGCAGCCCTCGCTGAACTACCTGACGATGGACGAGTCGGTCGCCCACTGCACGCGCGGCATCGGCATCTGGCCGTGGGCGGGCACCGAGGACGGCGGCGGCGCCGAGCCCGACGTCGTGCTCGGCTGCGCGGGCGACATCCCGACGCTCGAGACGCTCGCGGCGGCGGCCATCCTGCGCGAGCGGCTGCCCGACCTGCGGGTCCGGGTCGTCAACGTCGTCGACCTCATGCGCCTGCAGGACGAGCACGAGCATCCGCACGGCCTGCCCGACCGGGAGTTCGACGCGCTGTTCACGACGAGCCGCCCGGTGATCTTCGCCTACCACGGCTACCCGTGGCTCATCCACCGGCTGACCTACCGGCGCACGAACCACGACGAGCTGCACGTGCGCGGCTACAAGGAGGAGGGCACGACGACGACGCCGTTCGACATGGTGATGTTGAACGACCTCGACCGGTTCCACCTCGTCATGGACGTCATCGACCGGGTGCCCGGGCTCGGCGAGCGCGCCGCCGTGCTGCGCCAGGAGATGGCCGACGCCCGGCTCGCGCACCGCAGCTACGCGCGCGAGGTCGGCGACGACCCGCCCGACGTGCGGGACTGGACGTGGGCGGCCGTGCCCGCGCGGGCGTGAGGCCGGGGCCGTGCGGGTGCTCGTCGTCAACGCCGGGTCCAGCAGCCTGAAGCTGCGGCTCGTCGGGGCCGACGACACGGTGCTCGCCGGCTGCGACCTGCTCGCCCCGAGGGCGCGGATCGACGAGGGCGCGGTGCGGCGGGCGATCGACGAGCACGGGCTCGGCGCGGCCGACGCGGTCGGGCACCGGATCGTCCACGGCGGCACGCGGTTCCGCGCGGCGGTGCGGGTCGACGCGGGCGTGGAGGCGGCACTGCGCGCGCTCTGCGACCTGGCGCCGCTGCACCAGGCCAAGTCGCTGGACGCGCTGGAGGCCGTGTCGGCGGCGCTGCCGAGCGTGCCGGCGTTCGCCTGCTTCGACACGGCGTTTCACGCCGGGATGCCGGCGGCCGCGGCGACCTACGGGCTGCCGGCCGCCTGGCGCGAGCGCTGGGAGCTGCGGCGCTTCGGCTTCCACGGGCTGTCGCACGCGGCGGTCGCCCGGCGCTTCGCGGGCACGCCGCGCATCGTCAGCTGCCATCTCGGGGCGGGCGCGTCGCTGTGCGCGATCCGCGACGGCGTCTCGGTCGACACGACGATGGGCTTCACGCCGCTGGAGGGGCTGGTCATGGCGACGCGGTCGGGCAGCGTGGACCCGGGGCTCGTGTTGTGGCTGCTCGAGCACGGCGGGCTGGGCGAGCGCGATCTGGCCGAGGCGCTCGAGCACGACGCCGGGCTGTTCGGGCTGACCGGCAGCGCCGACCTGCGCGAGGTCCTCGAGCGGGCCGCAGCCGGCGACGAGCGCGCGGTCCTCGGGCGCGACGTGTACCTGCACCGGCTGCGGGCCGGGATCGGCGCGATGGCGGCGTCGCTCGGCGGGCTCGACGCGCTCGTGTTCACGGGCGGCGTCGGCGAGCACGCGCCCGCGGTGCGCGCAGCGACCGCCGACGGGCTCGCGTTCCTGGGCGTCGCGCTCGACCCGGGCGCGAACGCGGCGGCAACCGCCGACGCCGACATCAGCGCGCCCGACGCCCCGGTGCGCACCCACGTGCTCACGGCGCGCGAGGACCTCGAGATCGCCCGCCAGCTCCGCACCGGGGTCAGACCCGTTCCGTTGCAGCGGGATGCGCCATCGGGCTGACCGCACGCGCATCTGGCTGCAACGGAACGGGTCTGACCCCGGTTGGCGGGGTAGCGCAAGAGCATGGCCGCCACCGCCGCCCGCGTCGACACGCCCGTCCGCAGCCTCGACGTCAGCGTCTACGCGGTCCCGACCGACGCGCCCGAGTCCGACGGGACGCTGGCGTGGGACGCGACGACGATGGTCCTCGTCGAGGCCCACGGCGGCGACGAGACCGGCCTCGGCTACACGTACGCGGCGGCGCCCGCGGGCGCGATCGTCGCCGACCAGCTCGCATCGGTGGTGCGCGGCGTCGACGCGCTCGCGCCCGAGACGGCCTGGGCGGCGATGTCCGAAGCCGTCCGCAACTCGCTGAACTCGGGGCTGTGCGGCATGGCCATCTCGGCCGTCGACCTCGCCCTGCACGACCTCAAGGCGCGCCTGCTCGGCGTCTCGGTCGCCGACCTGCTCGGCCGCTGGCACGAGGGCGTGACGATCTACGGCTCGGGCGGCTTCACGTCCTACAGCGACGACCAGCTGCGCGCGCAGGCCGAGGGCTGGATGGCGATCGGCGCCCAGCACGTCAAGCTCAAGGTCGGCCGCGACCCGGCCGCCGACGGCCACCGCCTGGACGTCGTCCGCGGCGTCGTCGGCGACGGCGTCGAGCTCATGGTCGACGCCAACGGCGCGTTCCCCACCCCGGCCCGCGCGCTGGAGGCCGCCCACGGCGCCTACCGCGACCACGGCGTCACATGGTTCGAGGAGCCGGTGAGCTCCGACGACCACGACGGCCTCGCGCGCGTCCGCGCCGCAGCACCGCCCGGCATGGAGATCAGCGCCGGCGAGTACGGCACGTCGGTCTTCCACTTCGAGCGCCTGCTGGCCGCCGGCGCGGTCGACGTCCTGCAGCCTGACGCGACCCGCTGCGGCGGCGCCACCGGGGTCCGTCACGCCGACGGGCTCGCCAAGGCGCACTGCACCCCGATCTCGGCACACTGCGCGCCCGCGCTCAGCGCCCACGTGTTCGCCGCCTGCGAGACGACCGTCCACCTCGAGTACTTCCACGACCACGTGCGCATCGAGTCCATGCTCTTCGACGGCACGCTGGAACCCGACGGAGGTCGCTTGAAGCCCGACCGCTCCCGCCCGGGCTTCGGCCTGGAGCTCCGGCGCGCCGAGGCCGAGCGCTTCCGGCAGTAGCCCGTGCTCGACGCGGGCGCGGGCGAGCTGGCAGGCTAGGAGGCGGATGCCCACCCGCCCTGCGCGCACGCCGCGATTGCCGCCTGAGCAGCGCCGCCAGCAGCTGCTGGACGCCGCGCTCGACGTGCTGGCCCAAGAGGGCTTCGAGGCGGTCACGGTCGAGGCGGTCGCGCAGCGCGCCGGCGTGACGCGCCCGGTCATCTACGACCAGTTCGGCGACCTCGACGGGCTCCTGGTGGCGCTCATCGACCGCGAGGAGCAGCGGGCGCTCGGGCCGCTGCTGGCGATCGTCGAGGCGGTGCCCGACGAGCAGGACCCGGACACGTTCCTCGTCGACGCGGTCCGCCGCTTCCTGGAGGCGGTGCACGAGACCCCGACGACCTGGCGGATCATCCTCATGCCGCCGGACGCGGGCTCGCCGGACTTCCGGGCGCGCGTCGACACCAGCCGCGGGCGCATCGTCGACCGCGTGACCGAGCTCGTCGCCTGGGGCGTGGAGCGCCGCGGCGGCCCGGCCGGGGTCGACGTGGACCTGCTGGGCCGGATGGTCGTCGCGATCGGCGAGGACGCGGCACGGCTCGTCGTCGCCCACCCGCGCCGGTACTCGCCGGCGCGGCTCGCCGCGGCGACCGGCACGCTGGCCTCGCTGGTGCCGCGCGGCGGCGTGCTGCCGGCGCCCCTGCTGCTCGACGTGGAGCCGCGGGCAGACGTCGTGGCCGGGATCGTGCCGCCTCCCGTCGAGCCGTCGACCAGCGGGCGCGCCCGGATCCCGATGGCCGAGCGCCGCCAGCAGCTGCTCGGCCACGCGCTGGCGATCCTGGCTGACGAGGGCTTCGACGCGCTGACGATCGAGGCGCTCGCCCGCCGCGCCGGGGTCAGCCGCGTCGTCGTCTACCGCAGCTTCGGCAACCTCCAGGCGCTGCTGCTGGCCCTGCTGCGCCGCGAGAGCCGTCGGATCCGCACGCAGCTGGAGGGCCTCGTACCCGACACGCCGGGCGACGCGACGCCGCAGGAGCTGCTGACCGGCGCGCTGACCCGCTTCCTGGAGACCGTGACGACCGACGCGATGACGTGGCGGGTCGCGCTGCAGCGTCCGGAGAGCGCGCCGAAGGCGCTGCAGCGCATGGTCGCCCGCCGCCGCGCCTCGTTCGCCGACCGGCTACGCCCGCTCGTCGCCTGGGGGCTGGAGGGGCTCGACGCGCCGGTCGAGGACCTCGACGTCGACCTGCTGGCGCGCCTGCTGCTCACGGTCGGCGAGGAGCTCGGCCGTCTCACGCTCACCGAGCCCGACGCGTTCCCGCGCGAGCGGCTCGTCGACAGCGTGACGCGCTTTCTCAGCGTCCTGCCGTGGCGAGCGGGGGCTGCTCCACCCCGCAGCGCTCCGCGTAGCGCGCGGCCAGGAACCGCTCGATCGCCCGGATGACCGGCGCGCTGCGCCACGACGGGAAGACGTCGAAGGCGTGCTGGCCGCCCGGCATCTCCGCGTAGAGGACAGCCTCGTCGCTGACCCCGCGCAGCGCCCCGACGAAGTCGCGGCTCTCGGTGACCGGGGCGAGCGTGTCGGCGTCGGCGTGGACGACGAAGAACGGCGGCGCGCCTGCGTGGACCCGGTGGATCGGCGACATCCGCCGGTAGCGCTCGGGCTCGCGGTCCAGACGCGCCTTGACGACGATCCACTCGAGGATCTGGCTGAGCGCCGTGAGGTGCTGGCCGCGCGGGTCGGTCAGGTCGTAGATGCCGTAGAACGGGACGGCCGCGTCGACGTGCGTGTCGGCGCCCTCGAAGCCGGGCTGCAGCGTCGGGTCGTCGGCCGTCAGCGCGGCCAGCGCGGTGAGGTGCCCGCCGGCCGAGCCGCCGGTGAGCGCGATGAAGCGCTCGTCGACGCCGAGCTCGTCCGCGTGCTCGCGCACCCAGGCGATCGCGCGCTTGACGTCCTCGACGTGGTCGGGCATCGTCGCCTGCGGGCTGAGGCGGTAGTCGATGTTGAACCCGATCCAGCCGTTGGCGGCCAGGTGGTTGAGCAGCGGCAGGCCCTGCTCGTGGCGGGAGCCGAAGAACCAGGCGCCGCCGTGGACGTGGATGATCGCGGGCCGCCGTGAGTCGTCCCCGCCGTCCGCCCTGCGCCGCGCGCGCACGACGTCGAGCTTGAGGCGCCGCCCGTCGACGCGGCCGTAGGTCACACCGCGCTCGACCTGCACGCCGTGCCGCCACCAGCCCAGCAGCGGGAAGGCCATGAGGTACCACGGGAGGCGCGGCGCGCCCGCGCCGAGCTCGAGGTCCTCGGGGCAGCCGTCGACGTCCAGGCGCGTGCGCAGCGACGACCGCCCGTAGGGGATGGCCGACGCGACGGCCATCAACCAGAGCGCCAGGCCGATCCAGCCCACCACGCCGTGAAGCGCGCCGAGCAGGGCGAGCGCGACGACTGCCCCGGTGCCGAGCACGAGCAGGTGCGGCGCGAGCTCGACGACGAGGAACGCCAGCAGCCAGCTCGGCATGACCAGCAGGAACGAGCGCCGCGGCCACCGCGCGTTGGCGGCCGCCCCGGCGCTCACCGCGCCGAGGGCGAGCAGGAGGCCCGCGGTCACGTCGCGGCGCCCGCCAGGGCCGTCAACCGGTCTGCGCCCTCGACGAGCGAGCCCGCCGGCGGGGCGGTCGTCGGGGGCGCGCCGGCGAGCCGGCCGAGCCGCACGCAGACGACGCCGATGAAGATCGCCATGAGGAGGTTCGTGCTGAGGACGAGCACCGTCGCCGGCGTCCACGCCCACATCGGGGCGTCGCCCTTGCGCTCGAGCTGCATGAGCTTCGTGTCGGGCACCATGGTCCGGGTCACCTGCGGGCGCTCAGCGTACCCGCGGAACGCGATGGCGCGGTCGGCGGGGAAGCGGATCGGCGCCGAGAGCATCGTCCGGCCGGAATGGACGCGCACCATCGTCTTCCAGGTGTCGTCGAGCGGGACGGGCTTCGTCGTGTGCCAGGCGCCGTCGGCGCGCTTGACGAGGTGGTTGACGTAGCGGCCCTTGCCCTGCCAGCCGAGCACGTAGACCCAGTTGGCGTCGTCGGCGATCGACGGGTCCGAGAAGCGGACGGCGACGTCGCCGACGCGCTGCGGCTCGTCGTGGTTGGGGGTGGCGCCCTGGCGGACGTCGGTGATCGCCATCGCGGCGCGCGCGTCCTTCGGGTTCTTCGTGTCGGCGGCGTTGACGCCGAGCGCGACGACCGCCACCCCGGCGGCGATGGCGATCGTCAGCGGCCGGCGCCCGGACGGCAGCGTCCCGGTGAGCGCCTGGGCGGTGAGCGCCGACAGCAGGCCGCCCGCCAGGCCGGCGACGATCGCGACCGGGATCGCCTCGGCCAGCAGGCTCGGCTCCCAGGGCAAGGGCATGACGACGTGCGACCAGCCGTAGTCGGCGGCGAAGCCGACGGTGCCGATGCCGAGCCCGGCGACGGCGCCGAATGCGAGCGGGTTGGCCGGGTCGCGGCGGGCGGCGAGCAGCTCGACGACGAGCGCCTGGCCGACGAACAGCGGCATGGCGGGCATCGTCACGCCGAGCGGGCCGCCGATCGCCAGCGTCATGCCGAGCTGGAGCGGCAGCCAGACGACGAGCGCGGCCAGCGCCCCGCCGCGGCCGGCCAGCAGCCGGGCCATGATGAGCGCCTGGGCGGCGCCGAAGGTCAGCAGGAGCGGGTGCCAGATCTGGCGGAACTGCGGCACGCCCCAGTTGAACTCGTGGGTGGTGGCCGCCCAGAGGTAGAGGCAGACGCCGGCCAGCAGGGCGGGCAGCGGACGGTGCAGCAGCGTGCGGCCGCGGAACGGGTCGCGTCCGGTGGCGCGCGCGCCCTCGACGAGCAGCAGGACCCCGCCGACGCCGGCGGCCAGCGTGCCGCCGATGATCATCGTGTGGGTCGGGCCCCAGAGCGTGACGTCCTGTCCGAAGAGGCGGTGCCAGAAGTCGTCGAGCGGAAAGGCGATCATCCCGAACGCCGAGCCGGCCAGCAGGAGGATCCCGGCGGCGGGCACCGGGCCGACGCCGGCGAGGCGGTAGGCGACGGGGCTGGCGCGGCGCGGGTCCTCGGGCGCCATGCCGATGGCGAGCACGCCCATGAGGAACGAGGTGAACAGGCCGAAGAGCAGCGGGTAGTGGGCGAGCGTGCCGAGCGGACCTTCGTCGCGGCCGACGTCGATGTGCAGCCCGATGTCCCAGGTCGCGCCGATGATCGTCACCGTCGCGCACAGCACGGCGCCCGCGCCCGGCAGCGCGGCCCAGCCGGGTAGCCCGACGAGCCGTTCGACGGCGTGCTCGAGGCGCCGCAGCGGCCGGGCACCGCCGCGCCGATAGGCGACCGACATCCAGATCACGAGCGCGGTCAGGGTCCAGGTGATGCCGGCGATGAGCGCGAGCTCGTCGAGCGGCGCGCCGCCCCCGGCAGGGTCGGCCTGAGCCAACGGGAACATCATCGGCAAGAGGGCTCCTCGGTCATTGTTACGCTTCCGTAGCTACGGAAGCGTTACATACCTCGCCCGTGCTGTCGAGGCGCCGGTCCGTCAGCGGCGCTGCAGCTCACGGGCGAGCCGGCCCACGACGCTGAGGACCTTCGCGCGGCCGGCGGGCGCCGTCGACAGCGGCGCGCCTCGGTGGATCGCCGCGACCGTGATGTAGAGCCGCTCCGGCCCGTCCCAGTCGCGGTACGGCGCGAACGCGTCGTCGGCGAGCATCGCGCGCGTCGTCTCCAGCGGCGAGCGCCCGGCGGCCTGGTGGGCGCGTGCCGCCTCGCCGGTCCAGGCCATGAGGTCGCGCACCCGGCGCACGCCGTCGGCGTCGCACGGCGGCCCGTGGCCGGGCACATAGGTTTCGGCGTCGAGCTCGAGCAGCCGGTCCAGGGCGGCGACCCAGCCGTCGATCGGCCCGTGCCACATGACCGGGACGACCCCGACGAACAGGACGTCGGCGGCGAAGACGACGGCCGCGTCGGGCACGTGGACGGCGAGATCGCCGACGGTGTGGGCGGGCCCCACCTCGAGCAGCCGCGCCTGCCGCCCGCCGACGGTCAGCGTGTCGGTGCCGGTGAAGGTCCGGTCGGGGTGGCGCGGCCTGACGTCGGCGAAGTCGAACGGGGCGAGCATGCCGGCGACATAGGAGGTCAGCGCGCCCGCCCGCCCCGGCAGCCAGTGGGCCCGCTGCGACAGGCGCGCCAGGCGGGCCAGCTCCTGCGGGGAGCTCTCCTCGCGCATCGCCGCGGCCGCCGCGGCGGAGGTGACGATCTCGGCCTCGACCGGCACCGTCGCGTTGCCCCACCAGTGGTCGCCGTCGGCGTGGGTGTTGACGACGGTGGCGATCGGCGGCGCGCCGAGCCGGGCGCCCTCGCGAAGCATGGCGCGCGCGAGGCGCTCGTCCCAGAGCGTGTCGACGAGCAGTGACGCGTCCTCGCCGGCGACCAGGCCGGCGTTCGCCTCGCCCCAGCCGCCGTTGGGCTGCAGCCACGCCCACACGCGCGGGCCCACCTCGCGCCAGCCGCCGGCGAAACGCGCCCGCGCACCGCTCAGCGTGGTGGTCCCTGCGTCCACGGCGGCGAGCATACGAGCCGGGCGCGGCGCGTGCCATGCCGCTGACGTTTGCACCGCGTTGCGCAACGAACGTCAGGCCGGAAGCGATCGGCCCTGATCCTCGAACGCGGGGCTGGAGATGGCGAAATCGGCGGCAGGGGGCTTCTGGGCCATGCGATCGCCCTACCCTGTGCGGAGGCATGGACCACGTCATCCTGCACGCGCTCAACGGCTTCCTCTTCCACCACGACGTCGTCGAGGATCCGGTGGTCACCTACGAGAAGGTCGCCGAGGTCCTGTTCCTCGCGCTGCTGGCCGGGCTGTTCGTCCTCGGCCGCGGCCTCGCGCGCCCGGTGCTGCGGCGTGCCGCCGTCGCGGCGGGCGCCAGCGCCGGGCTGGCGCTGCTCGTCGGCCAGGTCGTCTCGCATCTCGTCGACCGGCCGCGCCCGTTCGTCGCCGACCCGGGCGCCATCCACCTCTTCGCCGCCCATGCCGCCGACGCGAGCTTCCCGAGCGACCACGCGACCGCCGGCTTCGCGATCGCGGTGGCGATCCTGCTGCGCGACCGTCGCTGGGGCCTCATCACGCTGGCGGCCGCGGCCGTCCTGGCCGTGGGCCGGGTCGGGATGGGCGTGCACTACCCGTCCGACGTGCTGGCCGGCGCGGTGCTCGGCACGCTCGTCGCGCTGCTGCTGTGGACGCCGCTGCTGCGCCGGCCGCTGGACGTCCTCGCCGACCGGGCCGGGGCGGTCGTCGACCTGGCGGGCGCGCGCCTGCGCGTCGTCCGCGGCTGAGACGATGGGGGTCATGGCCGTCCGACGCATCGTGCCGAACCTCCACGCCGACGACCCGGCCGCGGGCACCGCGTTCTACGCCGACGTCCTCGGCCTCGAGCCGGTGATGGACCACGGCTGGATCGCGACGTATGCGGCGCCGGGCACCCCGGTCGCGCAGCTCAGCGTCATGCGCGACGACGCGAGCGCGCCGACCCGTCCGGACGTCTCGATCGAGGTCGATGACGTCGACGCCGCGTACGAGGCCGCCCAGCGCCACGGCGCCGAGATCGTCCACCCCCTCACCGACGAGCCGTGGGGCGTGCGCCGCTTCTTCGTCCGCGACCCGAACGGCAAGGTTCTCAACGTCCTCAGCCACCGCTGAGGTGCGCAAGCAAGGTTCGCCGCGCCGCGATCATCCGCGCGCGACGACCTTCTCCACCCAGCCGGCGAGCTCACCGAGACGGCCCGGGTCGATGCCGTGGCCGATCGGCGACTCGCGGTAGACGACGTCGAGCCCGGCCCGGGTCAGGCGCTCGGCGGCCTGGCGGCCGAAGCCGACCGGGATGACCTCGTCGAGCGTGCCGTGTGAGATGACGACCGGCAGCTCGGGACGGTCCTCGAGCGACAGCTCGAACCCGGGCACGACCGGCAGGAACCCGCTGAACGGCAGCAGGCCGGCCGGCGACGGGCGCCCGGCACCCAGGCCCATGGCATAGGACATGACCGCGCCCTGCGAGAAGCCGCCGAGGACCGTGCGCTCCCACGGCACTCCGATCCGCTCCGGCAGCTCGTCGAGCCAGGCGCCCAGCGCGGCGAACGTCGACGTGAACGTCTCGACGTGCGGGGTCGGGATCCCGCCCAGCGCGTACCAGTGGGCGCCCGGCCCGCCCGGCTCGCCGATCTCCGCCGGGGTCAGCGGTGCGCGCGGCGTGACGACGTGCAGCCGCTGCTCGGGGTCGAGCAGGTCGGCGAGCGGCAGCAGGTCGTTCTCGTCGGTGCCCCGGCCGTGCAGCAGGACGATGGCCCCCTCGGGGGCGCCACGGGCGGGACGGCTGCGCTCGACCATGCCCGCGGACCCTACTCCGCCGCCGCCCCCGTTCCACGCTCAGGCCGGGTGGCCGGGCTCGATGCGCTTGGCCCGTTGGAACGGCAGCGCCGGACCGTCCTGCCCCACCGCGACCGCCTCGGGCTCGAGCACGAACCCGACGTGGTCGCCGAAGGTCACCCGCTCGAGCACCACGCCGGCGAACCAGCGCGGGCAGCCGGCGAGGATCGGCAGCCCGTGCGGGCCCTCGGACCATTGGCAGGACGTGAACTTGTCGACGTCGTCGCCGGTGTCGCCGCCGAACAGCTCGGCGAGCGCGGGCCCGTCGCCCTCGGCGGGCACCACGTGGACGGCCAGCCGCTGCGCGTCGCAGGCCAGTCGGAACGTCCGGTTCTCGACCGACAGGCACGCCAGGAAGCGCGGCGGGTGGATGCTCACCTGGCTGCCGAAGCCGATGAGGCAGCCGCCGCGCTCGCCGTCGGCGGCACGCACGGTGACGATGAACATGGGGTAGTCGAGCGTCCCCATGAGCGACGAGAACGTGGGCTCGCGACCGGCCATGCGCCGACCGTACCCGCCGCCCTCAGCGCAAACCCACCGGTTCGACGTTGACATCGGTTCGGGCCCGTCCCTAGGCTCATCGGCACTTCGCTGTGGCCAGGGGAACGTCGCGCGGAGGTCGACCCGCCCGCGCGGGCGGAGACAAGGAGCGGGGAAGCATGAGCAGGATGCGAACGTGGCTGCTGACGCTGGCCACCGCAGTCGTCGTTCTCGCCGCCACGAGCTCGTCGGCGCAGGCCGCGTTCGGCCTGACCGCCTCCGGCGGCCCGACGAACCCGGCTGCCGGCGCCCACAGCGACCTGAAGGTCGACCTGGCGTTCACCGACGACGCCCAGGACCTCAAGAACCTCACCCTGCATCTGCCGCCCGGCCTGCTCGGCAACCCGAACGCGGTGACCCCGTGCACGGCAACGGAGTTCTCGAGCACCGCCGGCTGCCCGGCCACCGCGCAGGTGGGCGTCGTGAGCTCGACGGCGGTCGCGCTCGGCATCCCGCTCGACGTGCCCGGCAAGATCTACGTGTTGACCCCGCAGGGCGGCGAGCCGGCACGCCTGGGCATCCGGCTGAACCCGGCCGACAATCCGCTGCTCGGCCTGCTCAGCGGCCTGGCGGCGATGCCGCCGATCGACCTGCAGGCGCCCATCTCGCTGCGCGCCCCCGGCGACTACGGCCTGGACACGACGCTCACCGACGTTCCCCGCACGGTGACCGCGAACGTCCTCGGCTTTTTGCCCTTGACGCTCGACATCTTCCTGAAGTCGATGTCGATGACGCTCTACGGCACGCCGCCGGCCGGCCACGGCACGTTCCTCGTCAACCCGACCTCGTGCACGTCGGCGCCGATCACGATCGACGCCGCGCCGTGGAGCGCGCCGGGCACGTTCACGCGCACGTCGATCGCCTACACGCCGAGCGGTTGCGACCAGGTGCCGTTCACCCCGTCGCTCGACGTCGGGCCCAAGCAGCAGGCCGCCGACCAGCCGACCGAGTTCAGCGCGACGATCGGCTTCCCCGCGACCGACACGGGCGGGCTGGCGCAGTCGCACGTCCGCAACGCGACGATCGTCCTGCCGCCGGGCACGGCGCTGTCGGCGGGCGTCGGCACCCAGGGTCTGGAGGCGTGCACGACCGCCCAGTTCGCCGCCGACGCGCCCGGCGCGCCCGCGTGCCCGGCCGCCTCGAAGATCGGCACGGTGACGTTCTCGACGCCGCTGCTGGGCGATCTGCAGGGCGACGCGTTCCTCGGCGAGCCGACGCCGGACACGCCGCTGCGGCTGTTCGTCTACGCGGCCAAGGGCGACGTGACGGTCAAGCTCGCCGGGCGGGTCCTGCCCGACCCGCAGACCGGCCAGATCACGACGGTGTTCACCGACCTGCCACCGGTGCCGTTCACGGCGTTCACGCTGACGTTCCGCGGCGGGCCCAACGCGGTGCTCAAGGCGCCGCGCAACTGCGCCGACCATACGGCGACCGCGACGCTCGAGCCCTACGCGCGGCCGGCGACGACGGCGAAGCCGACGGCGACGTTCGCGACGGTCGACTGCCCGAGCGCGCGCTTCGCCCCGACGCTGTCGGCCTCGGTGTCGCCGCCCCAGGCGTCCGCCCTGACCGCGATGACGATGACCGTCGCGCGCACCGACGCCGACCAGCTGCTGGACGGCATGAACGCCTCGCTGCCGCCGGGGCTGCTCGGCTACCTCGGCAACGTGCCGCCGTGCCCGGTCGACGCGGCGCGCACCGCCAACTGCCCGGCCTCCTCGCAGGTCGGCACCGTCACCGCGGCGGCCGGGACCGGCCCGGCGCCCGCGTCGCTGACCGGCCCCATCTATCTCACCGGCCCGGTCGGTGACGGCATCGCCGGCATGGCGATCGTCGTGCCCGCGAAGGTCGGGCCGATCGATCTGGGCAACGTCGTCGTGCTCGCGGCGCTGAAGATCCGGCCCGACGTCGGCATCGACGTCACCGCCACGAACCTGCCGCGCATCGTCGGTGGCGTGCCGATGGCGATCCGCTCGATGCAGTTGTCGCTCGACCGGCCCGGGTTCCTGTTCAACGCGTCGTCGTGCTCGGCGCAGCAGATCACCGCCCAGTTCACGAGCCAGGAGGGGGCGACGGCCGGCGCGGCAGCGCCCTACCAGCCGACCGGCTGCGAGAACGTGGCGTTCAAGCCGGCGCTGCGGGCGAAGTTCGGCGGGACGGTCGAGCAGCCGTCGCTGTCGGCGACGATCTACGCGTCGACGGGCGAGTCGACGATCGCCGGCGCGCAGCTCACCCTGCCCACCCAGGTGGGCGCCGACCTGAACGCGCTGGCGAAGACCTGCCTGCCCGAGCAGTACGCGGCGGGCCAGTGCCCCGACAAGTCGACGGTCGGCAGCGCGACCGCGCTGTCGCCGCTCATCCCGATCCCGCTCACCGGTCCGGTGCGGCTGGTCAAGGTGGCCGGCCAGACGCTGCCGAGCCTCATGATCGACCTGTCGGGCGTGCTCAACGTCCACGTACAGGCGAACACGGAGTCGGCGAACGGGCGGCTGCGCTCGATCGTCACGGGGATCCCGGACGTGCCGCTGAGCGAGTTCACGCTCGACCTCGCCAGCGGCGGGCTGCTCAAGAGCGACCGCGACACCTTGTGCAAGGGCACGCCGAAGATCGACGCGGTGTTCAGCGGCTACACGGGTGCCACGTCGTCGACGACCGCCACAGTGGCAAACGGCCCGTGCCTGGCGGCGGCGTCGAGCGCGCGGATCCGGGTCTCGACCCGCTTGAGCGGCGCCCGCCGCGGCGGCACGCCGTCGCTGCGCCTGCGGGTGCGCGGCAACGGGCTGCGCTCGGTGCGCGTGACGCTGCCCAAGCAGCTGCGGCTGAACGCCAAGCGGCTGCTGCGCGGCGGGCGCGTGTTCCAGGGCGGCAAGCCGCTGAAGCGCGGCAGGACGTATCTGCGCCACACGAAGCGCACGGTGACCGCCCGCTCGGCGCGGCCGACGGGCGCGATCACGCTGCGGCTCGCCGACCGGGCGCTGCGGCGCGGGTCCGGCCTGAAGGTCGGCCGGCGGGTGACGCTGCGGCTGCGGGTCGTCGACCGGGCCGGCAAGGCGCACAACCTGCGGGTGCGGGTGACCGCGCGCCGGTAGGCGCCCGGATCAGCGCAGGGCCAGCCCGTAGGCCTCGACGTCTGCGGGCACGCCCTTGACCTTGAAGCGCCGGCGGCGCTTGGCGTCGGCGAGCGCCAGGCGCTGCTGGGCGGCGCCGGAGAGCAGCAGCTCGCCGGGCTTGGCCTGCTCGGTCAGGCGGGCGGCGACGTTGACGTCGAGCCCGAAGTAGTCACCGCCGATGCGCCGCGGATAGCCGATGTGCAGGCCGGCGCGCATCTGCGGGACGTAGCCGTCGATCTCGATCCGGGCGAGCGCGTCGGAGGCGTCGCGGACGGCGGCGACCCCCTCTTCGGGCGTGAGGAAGGTGGCCATCATGCCGTCGCCGAGGCGCTTGACGACACGGCCGCCGTGGGCGGCGACGGGCGGCTCGATCGCCTCGGCGACCGCGCGCAGCAGCTCCAGGGCGGCCTCGTCGCCGGCGGTCAGGACCCATTCGGAGAACGACACGAGGTCGGTGAAGAGGATCGCGAGCTCCTGCGGTCCGCGGCCCCGGCCCTGAGCGCGCGAGGCGCCCTCCCACACCTGCAGGGCGCCGAGGCCGGCCTCGCGTAGGACGCCGGGCTGCTCGCCGGTGAGCTCGGCCAGCCGGCGGGCGAGCAGCTGGGCGCGCTCGGGGCCGCCGGTCGAGAGCGTGTCGCCGAAGCGCGGGTCGCCGGGCAGGCGGGCGCGCAGCGCCTGGGTGGAGGCCACCAGCCGCGGGTTGGCGTTCGCGCGGCGCACGGCGCTGGCGAAGCGGCGACCGGCGGCGCGGGCGGCCTCGCGGCGCTCGGGCGTGGCGAGCTCGCGCAGGCGCCTGCGGCGCTCGGGACGGTCGAGGTTGGTGTCGGGGTCGTCTTGGTCGACGGCGTCCATCGCTGGGCTGGACCGTACTCGGCGACAGCCGCGTGGCAAGGTTGATGCAATCTCGCATCAACCGATGCACATCTGCATGTTATGGTCCGCCGCGATGCCGAAGACCGTGCAGATCAGGGACCTCGACGACGACGTCTACGCCGGTCTTCAGCGCCGCGCCGCCGAAGCCGGCGTCAGCGTGCCCGAACTGCTTCGCGCCGAAGCGACCCGCATCGCTGCCCGGCCGAGCATCGAGGCATGGGTGGAGCGCACCCGGCGGCGCTCTTCGAACATCAGTCGCGAGGAGATCATCGCCGCGCTCGACGAGCACCGTGGCCCGTGGCCGAATGCTGGTCGTTGACGCGGGATCTCTCTGCGAGGTGCTGCTGAGCACGCCCCGTGCGGACCGCGTCCGCGCGCGCCTGGTGGCCGCCGGCGATCTCGCCGCACCCCAGATCGTCGACGTCGAGGCGTTCGGCGTCATCCGGGACAAGTACCTCCAGGGCGAGCTGGACCGCACGGCGGCGACCCAAGCCGTCGAAGACCTCCGGACGTGGCCCGGCGAACGCTTCGGCCACCAGCTCCTCATGGAGCGCGCTTGGGAGCTGCGCGACAACGTCCGCGGATGGGATGCCATGTACGTCGCGCTGGCCGAGGCACTCGATGCAACGCTCGTGACGACCGATGGCCGGCTCGCCGACGCGCCAGGGCCCACCTGCCGCATCGAGGTCATCGACCTGGGATGAAACCCGCCCACCGCGGAGACACCGCACCCCGTGTCGGTCACCGTGGCACACGCGCCGGAGCGGGACGCCCATGCCCAGCGCCGCCACGTCCGGCTGGTCATCGGCACGCTGCTGCTGGGGATGCTGCTGGCGTCCCTCAGCCAGACGATCGTCTCGACCGCGCTGCCGACGATCGTCGGCGACCTCGGCGGGCTGGACCATCTGTCGTGGGTCGTCACCGCGTATCTGCTGGCAATGACGGCCTCGACACCGCTGTGGGGCAAGCTCGGCGACCTCTACGGGCGCAAGCGGTTCTTCGAGGCGGCGATCGTCCTGTTTCTCGTCGGCTCGGCGCTGTCGGGCGTCAGCCAGTCGATGGGGACGCTCATCGCGTTCCGGGCGGTGCAGGGCCTGGGCGGCGGTGGGCTGATCGTGACGTCACAGGCGCTGGTCGGCGACGTCGTCGCGCCGCGCGACCGGGGCAAGTACCAGGGGTTGTTCGGGGCGGTCTTCGGGGTGTCGAGCGTGCTCGGGCCGCTGCTGGGCGGCTTCCTGGTGGAGCACTTGTCGTGGCGCTGGTGCTTCTACGTGACCGTGCCGGTGGGTGCGGGCGGGTTGCTGGCCAGCGCGTTGTTCCTGCCGAAGGCTGCCGAGCACGTCGAGCGGTCCATCGACTACCTCGGCACGGTGCTGCTCGGCGGCGCCGCGACGCTGCTCATCCTCTTCACGAGCCTGGGCGGGACGACCTACGCGTGGAACTCGGCGCCGGAGATCGCGTTCGTCCTGGGCGCGCTGGCGTTGTTGGTGGCCTTCGCGTTCGTCGAGCGGCGGGCGGCCGAGCCGGTCCTGCCGCTGCACCTGTTCGCCAACCGGGTGTTCCTGACGGCGAGCGCGATCGGGTTCGTGGTCGGCTTCGCGATGTTCGGCGCGATCACGTTCCTGCCGTTGTTCCTGCAGGTGGTCCAGGGCGTCGACCCGACCGCGTCCGGCTTCCGGCTGATCCCGATGATGGGCGGCCTGCTGTTGACGTCGATCGGGACCGGCCAGCTCATCAGCCGGTTCGGCCGCTACAAGGTCTATCCGGTCGCGGGCACGGCGATCATGGCGCTCGGGCTGTGGTTGTTGTCGTTGATGGACGAGACGACGAGCACGTGGTTGACGAGCGTGTACATGTTCGTGTTCGGGTTCGGGATCGGCGCGGTCATGCAGGTGCTGGTCATCGCGGTGCAGAACGCGGTGCCGTTCGAGGAGCTGGGGACGGCGACCTCGGGCGCGATGTTCTTCCGCTCGATCGGCGGCTCGTTCGGCGTGGCGGTGTTCGGGGCGATCTTCGCCAACCAGCTCACGGGCAACCTGATGAGCGCGCTGGGCGGGCGCGCGCTGCCGCCGGGGGTCGGTGAGGGCGGCGCGGACCCGGCCGCCCTGGAGCGGCTGCCGGCGCCGATCCATGCCGCGTTCGTCCATGGGTACGCCGAGTCGCTGGGGACGGTGTTCCTCGTGGCGGTGCCCATCGCGGCGGCCGCGTTCCTGCTGACGTGGCTGCTGCCGGAGGTGCCGCTGCGCGCGACGACCCGCGCGGTGGACCCGGGCGAGACGTTCGGCATGCCGACCGAGCGCACGTCGCTGCAGGAGGTCGAGCGGGCGCTGACGGCGCTGGTGTCGGGCGAGGAGCGGCGGGCGATGTACCAGCGGCTGGCGGCGCGGGCGGGGTTGGAGCTGGAGCCGCGGGCCTGCTGGTTGTTGTATCGGTTGGTCCGGCATCCGTGCCCGGACGTGGAGACGCTGGCGGAGCGGCTGGGGGCGGATGTGGCGCGCGTGGCGCCGGCGGCGAGGGCGCTGGCCGCCGGGGGCTATGTGGCCTCGGCGACCGGAAGCGGTGCGGGCGGCCTGGTGCTGACGCCGCGGGGTGATGAGGCCGCGGCGCGGCTGGTGGAGGCGCGGCGGGCCGGGCTGTCGGAGCTGCTGGCGGGATGGAACCCGGAGGAGCACCCGGAGCTGCAGGCGCGCTTGCGGGAGCTGGCGCAGGAGCTGCTGGCCGAGGACGACGAGATGCTGCGGGAGGCGGGGTTCTCCGAGCAACCGGCGTAGCCCGCAAGGACCGATCAGCCGACGCCGCCCCGCGTCGGCGCAGCTCGCGCCTGATCGAAGGTCCAACGCATCACATCAAGGAACTTCGAGAGGTGGCTGGCCACGACCCCCATCGAGATGCTCGGTCGTCGAGCGAGACGCTCATCGGGCACATCCACACCAGGGATTGCGTTCAACCGGCGCTGAAGCTCACGCCGCCCGCTCTCTTCGTCGAAGGGAGCCCAGTGAGACGTGATCATGTACTGGAACGCGATCTCGATGCCGCCGCTCGTCCAGAAGATGAATGGGCTCACGTTGCGGGCATCGTCGGGCACTACCTGCATCGATCCCCACTCGCGCGTGGTGCCATGGCCGAAGCCGAGCCGTAGATCAGGCTGTCCGACCACCCAGTCAGCGACGGCCCGCACGACATCGGCTGGTCGCTGGCCGGCGACGTCGGCGGTGGCGTCGAGCACGGTCTCGAGGTTCCAAGGAAGCGGCTTGGCGCGGATGCCCTTCACCGCACGCGCCCGTTCGGTCTGGCCAAGAACGGTCGGCACGACGATCGTGTGGCGCGCGTCATGGTCGAGGTACTGCTTGACCTCGACCGCAACGACCTCGCAGTTGGTCATCTGCTCATTGAGGAACTCCACCACCGAGCGCAGCTCGGGCGGGATGACATCAGCGACGAACACGAGCCGGAGCTTCCGAGCGCCGATGTTGGTCCCCACGCTGGCCCAGAATGCGTCGACGTCAGTGGTGTGTGCGGTGAGCAGCTCGTTGAGCTCAGCGCCGTCTCGCAGGCACCGCTCGGCAAGCCACCCCTGGAGCTCGTCGACAGTCCAGTGTGCGGCGCCGGCGGCGTAGTCGAGCATCTGCCCGACCACCTCGCGGCGGATCCGGCTATCCGTAGAGCGTTTGGCCTCCACGAGCACCGGCACCCCGTCCCCGTCGAGGAAGAGGTGGTCGACCGACCAGCGCGCTGCGCCAGCCGCCTCGTCAGAGACACTGGCCTCCCGACGAACCAGCAGTAGGCGGCCATCGTCTTGGTCGCCGGCGAGCACCTCGGGGTGACGGGCGACCAGTTCCTGCAACACGGTCTCAGCGCTGTACGGCGCCTCGCGCATTGCAATGAGGAGGTCGCCTTGCTTGAGATAGATCCCGGGCATTGGCCTTGAGACGTTGCCTATGACCTTCAGAGCTCATCTGCCCACCGCAGCAAGGTCGTCAATCTCGACGGCATCCGCGATGGCCCGTTCGATTTCCCTTCGGCCGAGCTCTTGCCCCGGACGGCTTGACCGGAGAAGGTGCCGGTGTGGATCCCGACTTCCACGTTCGCGTCGCGGCCATCAGCCACCTCCACGCGCTCTCGCGGCGCTACGACGACCTGATCCCGCGCGACGAGCTGCTCCGCAACCTTGAAGTCGACGGCATGGCCTATCCGCTCGTCAACCCGCAGTCGGGGATCCATCGGCCGCGCCGATTCCGTGGCACGGCGGCGCTGACGCTCGTCACGGCGCCGCCGAAGCCAAACAAGCCGCCGCCGTACGAGGATGCGTTCGACGAGGCGAGCGGGACGATCTTCTACAGCTACCGGGAAGGGCCGACCGACCGACCGGACAACCGGGCGTTGCGTGAAGCGGTCGTCCAGCAGGTGCCACTCATCTACCTCATGGGCGTTGCGCCCTCGGTCTATTCACTGGCAGCACCGGTCTACGTCGTCGAGGACCGTCCCGCGGAGCGCGGCGTCCTCGTGCAGATCGGGACACGCGCGACGGACCTCACGCCGGACGGGCTGCGCTCGGATGTCGACATCCGCCGCTACGCATTGCGTGAGGCCCGCTACCGACTGCACCAGCACCAGTTCCGCTTCCAGGTCCTGGCGGCCTATCGCCGGCGCTGCACGATCTGCGCGCTGCGTGAGCAGTCGCTGCTCCAAGCGGCGCACATCGTCGACGACGCCGACGAGCGGGGCGTCGCCGTGGTGCGGAACGGACTGGCGCTCTGCGCGATCCACCATCTCGCCTACGATCGCCATGTCCTCGGGATCGACCCAGACGGCGTGGTGCACATCGCGTCGCGGCTCCTGAACGAGCACGACGGTCCGATGCTCCGCGAGGGGCTGCAGAGCTTCCATCAGCAGCGGATCGCCCTGCCGCGCCGGCCCGAGGACCGTCCTGATCGTGAGCGGCTGGACGTTCGCTACCAGCGCTTCCTCGCGGCGTGACCGATCACCGCGTCAGAGCCCCTTGACCCGGAACGACTCCCGCTCCATGGCCACCTCCGCGGTTCACTCCCCCAGCGCGCTCAACCGCTTCCTCGGCTGCGAGCACCGCACCTACCTCGACCTGTTGGAGAAGCGCGGCGAGCTCGACGCCGAGCGCCGGCCGCCCCGGATGCAGCTGCTCTTCGAGCGCGGCGAGCGCCACGAGGTGGGCGTCGTGGACGCCATGCGTGCCGCGGGCCGCGACATCGTCGCGCTGGACGTTCCGGATGCGACGCCGGCCGAGCGGGCCGAGCGCACGCTCGAGGCGATGCGCGCAGGCCGCGAGGTCCTCCACCAAGGCTGCTTCGCCAGCGACGGCTGGGTCGGCTACCCGGACTTCCTCATCCGCGTCGACGACGTTCGATCGCAGCTGGGCGAGTGGTCCTACGAGGTCCACGACGCGAAGATGGGCGCCCACGCCCGACCGGACCACATCTTCCAGCTGCTCTTCTACAACGACGAGCTCGAGCGGCTGCAGGGTGTTCGCCCCAGGCGGATGCACCTCATGCTCGGCACCGGCGAGACGCCGTCGTTCGACCCCGACGACTTCGCCGCCTACGCCGCCAACGTCCGCGCCGACTTCGACCTGCGGTTCGCCGAGCTCGCGGGCCCGGAACCGGATCCCGCCTATCCCTATCCGGTGGGCGCCTGCGAGTTCTGCCACTGGTGGCACGTCTGCGATGCCCGCAGGCGCGCTGACGACCATCTCTGCCTCGTCGCCGGCCTGCAGCACGGCCAGGGCCTGCGGCTCGAAGCGACCGGCATCCACGACGTCGCGGCGCTTGCCGACGTCACCGACGACGTCGTCGTTCCGCGCCTTGCCCGTTCGACGCTCGACGTCCTCGCCGACCAG
The DNA here is from genome assembly GCA_040255945.1 of Solirubrobacterales bacterium. Lineage (GTDB taxonomy): Bacteria > Actinomycetota > Thermoleophilia > Solirubrobacterales > Solirubrobacteraceae > Baekduia. The sequence goes on from JBDZVZ010000019.1 coordinate 21,050, forward strand.
GCCGGCCTCCAGCTGCGCAGCCGCGGGCTCGACCGGCCGCTCTACCGCGTTCTGCAGCCCGAGTGGGACCGCGGCCTCGGTCGCCTGCCCGAGCCGTCGCCCGGCGACGTCCACTTCGACTTCGAAGGCGACCAGTACTGGGGCGAGGACGGCCTCGAGTACCTGTTCGGGACCTTGTACGGCGACGAGGACGGGCAGTGGACCTACTGGCCGCTGTGGGCGCACAGCCGCGCCGAGGAGCAGCAGGCGTTCGAGGCGTGGATCGACTGGATCACCGGGCGCCTCGCGCGCTTCCCCGACCTGCACGTCTTCCACTACAACTCGTATGAGACCGTCGCGCTGAAGAAGCTTATGGCGCGCTACGGCACGCGCGAGCACGAGCTCGACGAGCTGCTGCGCCGCAAGGTCTTCGTCGACCTCTACGGGATCACGCGACAGGCGGTGCGCGCCGGCACCGAGGGTTACAGCCTCAAGGCGCTTGAGCCGGTCTTCGGGTTCGAGCGCACCGCCGAGCTCAAGGGCGCGATCGGCTCGATGCGCCACTGGCAGGAGTTCCAGCAGGACGGCGATCCCGCCCATCTGCGCGACATCGCGCTCTACAACCAGGACGACGTGCGCAGCACGCTCGCGCTCTACGACTGGCTGCGCGGGCTACGGCCCGAGGTCGAGCGCGAGTGGAACGTCGAGCTCGGCACGCTGGAGCCCGAGCCGCCGAAGGAGCTCTCCGACAAGGCGCGCTTGCGCCTGGAGCGGGCCGAGGCGTTGCGCGAGCGGTTGCTCGCCGGCCTGCCCGACGATGAGACGCTCGACGACGAGCTGCAGCGCGCGCGCCGGGTGGCGTTCGATCTCGTCGGCTACCACTCGCGCGAGAGCAAGCCCGCCTACTGGGAGTTCTTCGCGCGGCGCGAGCGGACAGTCGAACAGCTGCGCGACGAGGACAGCGAGGCGATCGGCGGACTGGAGGTCGTCGCCTGCGAGTCGGTGAAGAACTCGTGGCAGTGGACGCTGCGGTTCCCGCATCAAGACTTCAAGCTGGGGCCGGGCGGCGCGGACGATCCGATCGCCGAATGTGGCGTGCGGGTGCTCTCGGTCGACGAAGCTCAGCGCACGGTCGTCGTCGCGCGCGGCAAGGCCAAGGGCGACGCGGCGCCGGAGGCACTGGCCCCAGGACCGCCCTATTCGACCGACGCGCAGGTCGACGCGGTCTTCCGCTTCGCCGAGCGGGTCGCCGACCAGGGGCTTGACCGCGTCGAGGCCGGGCTCGATCTTCTGTTGCGCCGCCCGCCACGGCTCGCCGCCGGGAGCCCGCCGCTGCGCGACGAGCCGTTCTCGCTCGATCGACTGTGCGAGCAGGTGCGGGGCCTCGACCGCGGCGCGCTGGTCATCCAGGGTCCGCCCGGCACGGGCAAGACCTACACCGGCGCGCGCCTGGCGCTGGACCTCATGCAGCACGGTGTCCGGGTCGGCGTCATGGCGACCTCGCACAAGGCCATCAACAACTTCCTGCGCGCGCTCGACGAGGCAGCTGATGAGGCCGGCGCGACGTTCCGTGGGTGGCGCAAGGCGCCGACCGACCCGGACGACGGCTACGCGAGCGCGCGGATCGCCTGCGCGGCGGCGCCAGACGAGAGCGACGGCCCGGTGTTGCTTCATGCGGGCACGGCCTGGCATTGGGCTCGCGACGACATCGAGCGCGTCGACGTCCTGTTCATCGACGAGGCCGGCCAGGTCTCGCTCGCCGACGCGATCGCGGTGGCGCAGGGCGCCTCGAGCGTTGTCCTGCTCGGCGACCCCCAGCAGCTCGCGCATGTCTCCCAGGGCACGCACCTGCGCGGCTCGGGCGCCTCGGTGCTGCAGCACCTGCTCGGCGAGCGGGTGACCGTCGATCCCGAGCGCGGCGTGCTACTCGAGCAGTCGTGGCGCATGCATCCCGATGTCTGCGCCTTCGTGTCGGAGACGATGTACGACGGTCGGCTGCAAGCCGAGGCGCGCTGCGCGGCGCAGCGGGTTGAGGCGCCGGAGGGTGCACCTGGCGGGACGGGGCTCCGGATGATCGGCGTCGAGCACACCGACAACCGCGGGCGCTCCGAGGAGGAAGCCGAGGTCACCGCCCAGGAAATCCGCCGCCTGCTCGACGGCGGGCAGTTCGTTGATCGAGAGGGTCGACGCCGGCCGCTGACGCTCGACGACATCCTTGTCGTCGCGCCCTACAACGCGCAGGTCCGATGCCTGCGGGCGAAGCTGCCGGCGGGCGCCCGCGTGGGCACGGTCGACAAGTTCCAGGGCCAAGAGGCGCCGGTGGTCTTCTTCTCGATGGCGACGTCGAGCGGCGAGGACGTGTCGCGCGGGATGAGCTTCCTCTTCAGCCGCAATCGGCTGAACGTCGCGATCTCAAGGGCTCAGGCGCTGGCCGTGGTGGTGTGCTCGCCGAAGCTGCTGAGTGCGCGGTGCTCGACGGTCGAGGACATGCGGTTGGTGAACTTCCTGTGCCTGGTGGACGATCGCGGCGGATGAACTACCAGGCCACTCCGCCCAACCTCGTTCTGCCTCTCTCTTCATCGCACCGGGTGGCGCGTCACACGCGCTACCCTCCCCCGCGGCCTCACGGCCACCCCATGCGCATCGCTCGCTAGACAGCCGCCACGAACCCACCGCCCGCGCTCACGCGCGCCCGCGGCGCGGCTGTCCTTCCGACCCGCCCCTCGCATCCGGAAGGAGCGCGCATGCCCGCCCCGCTCATCGACGCCGTCGGCGTCACCCGCCATCACGGCGATCGCACCGTCCTCAACGGCGTTGACGTCCGCGTCGACGCCACCAGTCGCCTGGCGATCATCGGCCCCAATGGCGCCGGCAAGTCGACGCTGCTGCGGATCCTCGCCGGCGTCGAGCCCCGCGACGGCGGCGGCGTCCGCCGCCTCGGCACGGTCGGCTACCTCCCGCAGCTCGCCGACGAGGCGACGCACGCGCGCGCCACGACGCGCGAGACGATCCTCGAGCGCATCGGCGTCGCACCCGCCGCGCGCGCCCTCGCGACCCTCGAGGAACGCCTCACGTCCGGCGACCTCGACGCCGTCGAGCCCCATGCCGCCGCGCTCGAGCGCTGGCTAGCGCTGGGCGGCGCCGACGCCGACGCCCGGATCGCCACCGCCGCCGACGAGCTCGGCCTGCCCGCCGCGCTGCTCGACCGCCCGCTGCGCACGCTCTCCGGCGGCCAGGCCGCCCGCGCCGGGCTGGCCGCGCTGCAGGCCGCGCGCTTCGACGTCGTCGCGCTCGACGAGCCCACCAACCACCTCGACGACGACGGCCTCGCCCGCCTCGCCCAGCTGCTCAGCGCCCGCGGCGGCGGCGTCGTCCTCGTCAGCCACGACCGGGCGCTGCTGGCCGAGGTGGCCGACGAGCTGCTCGAGCTCGAGCCGCGCACCGGCACCGCCACCCACTACGCCGGCGGCTGGACCGCCTATGAGCACGAGCGCGACACCGCCCGCGCCCGCGCCTACGCCGCCCACGAGCAGGCGCTGGCCAAGCGCACTGAGCTGACCGCGGCCGTCACCGAGACGCGCACCCGCGCCCAGCGCTCGATCGCCAAGGCCGGCCGCGCCACCCACGACAACGACAAGCACTCCAAGGAGTGGGTGACGATGCGCGCCCAGGGCATGCAGCGCCGCGCCCGGGTCGTGTCGCAGCGGCTCGAGCGCCTCGAGCTGCCCGACAAGCCGTTCGAGGCACGCCCGCTGCGCCTGGAGCTCAGCGCGCAGCTGCGCCGCGGCGGGACGATCGTCGCCCTCGAGCGCGCGGTCTTCACCCGCGGGACGTTCCGCCTCGGCCCGCTCGACCTCGCCGTGCAGCCCGGCGACCGCATCCGCCTCGCCGGCCCCAACGGCAGCGGCAAGTCCACGGTGCTGGCCGCGCTCGCCGGAGAGCTCGAACCCGCCTCCGGTCTGCGCCGCGCGGCGCCGGACACCACGATCGCCCGCCTCGGCCAGGACCGCGACCAGCTCGCCGCCGACGTTCCGCTGCACGCCGCGGTCCGCGCGCTCACCGGGATCAGCGAGGCCGACGCGCGCACCGCCCTGGCCTCCTACGGCCTGGAGGCCGACCACGCGACCCGCAGCGCCGCCACGCTCTCACCCGGCGAGCGCACGCGCGCCGAGCTCGCCGTCCTCGCCCACCGCAACGCCGCCTGCCTGCTGCTCGACGAGCCGACCAACCACCTCGACATCGCCTCGCTGGAGATCCTCCAGACGGCGCTCGCCGACTGGGCGGGTGCGCTGGTGGTCGCCACGCACGACCGGAGGCTGGCGGAGGCACTGGGGCTTGGCGAGGAGGTGGCGCTGGGCTGATGTCCCCGCGTTCAAGGGTGGCGCGACGACCTGAGACGCCGTGGCGGAACCGGAATGTCCGGCAGCTCCACAGGCGGCGGGACGCGGAGCTCGAAATGCACCTCGACGTCGAGCGCCTCGGCAATAGCCCAGATTTGCCCGATCGTCAGGTTCTCCCGACCGTTCTCGATGGCCGAGAGATACGGAGCGGTGGTGCCGATCCGTTCAGCCACCTCGCGTTGCGTCAGGCCCACGCGACCTCGCGCGGAGCGAAGCTCATCGCCGATGGCCTTCGACGCGAGCGCACTGGTCGCAGTTCGCGGCATCGCTACGCGACTGATGCCGCGCCGTCGGCGCGACGGGCCGTTGCCGGCGGAATCCTAGGGAGCTCCTCATCAGGGACCGGCGCCTCAGCGACGGCCTCGACCGGATTGCTGTCGGTGATGATGCTGATGACGATGTCGCCAGCTCGAAAGGCATGGGGCAGGTTGCGCGCCCAGACCTCGGGATCGTCACGTGCCACGAGTGTGCGGCCCGTAGCAAGGTCGACAACGGCCATCTCCGCGTCGAAGACTTCGGGACTCACGGCCTCGACATGGAGCTCGTCGCCCTCAGCGCGCACGAGGGCCAGCAACCGCCAGTCCACCTGGCCACGTTCCTCGTTGAAGAAGGGGGTCCGCACTTCAGCGACGACCATCGGGGCGACTCCTTCGACCAGGGGCACCATCGCCACATAGATCGGCGATGGGAGCTGCAACATAAGCTCTTGGGTGAATGTACCCGAACGATTGTCCGGCGGAACTTGAACGGGACGTTGGCACGAGAAGGCGCCGGGCAGGAGGAGCCTGCCGGTTTCGAGCATCCGCCCGGCGCGGGTACCGAGGGCGCCGGCACGGTCGGTCGCAAGGATGCGGCCCAAGCCGTGGAGATCCTCGTCCAAAGCTGCTCGAGGGCGGCGCGCTCGGCCGCCGCGAGCCGGTCCTCATGCTCGGAGATGCGCCGGCGCAGGAACATGGACTCGTGGCATCGATCGCCCGGCCGCGCGAACGAAGGCGTGATCGATAAGCGCCAAGCGGCTCTTCCCGGCGTCGAACCGGTACTGGTTCGCGTGGCGATCCTGCTGCCCTACGAGGCAGTCCCAGAAGGCGGCCGCCGCCGCTTGCGTCTTGGCCTTGTAGAAGACGGCGCGATCAGGCCACCCATCGCGGCGATTGCAGAGCACGCCCGGACCGATGGAATCCAGGGTGCGCAGCACGGCGGTCGGCAACAGCTGATCCCACGGATCGCCCAAGGCGTGCGCCAGCCGCCAGGCGACGGCCTCATGGACGTTGGCCTCGACGCGGTCCTGACCGTAGAGCCGTGCCTGCTCGACCTTGACGTTCCCCAGCTTCTTGAAGATCGCCTCGCGGCGGGACTCGAGCGTCACCAGCCACGTCGTCATCGAGCCCGCGTTATGGGTGCTGTTGGACGTGATGTCGATCGCCGGCTCATGCAGCAGCACCGCCCCCTCCTGAGGTCTCGAACGCAAGTCGACGAAGCGGGAACCGTAGGCGCAGAACCGGACAGGGGCGCCGATCGATCCAACAGCTGATGCGCGCCCGACGACGCCCCCTACACCTCCAACAACGGCCGGTTCAGCCCCCACACCCCGCCCTGCACGAACGCGGTCGCCACCCGTGCGGCGCGGGCGGCGGTGAGCGACGGCTCGGACTGCACCCGGTACGCCCCGTCGACGCACGCCCCGACGATCATCGCGGCGACAAAGGCGGCGGTGACGTGCTCGTCTTGACCCAGCCGGCTCAGGACACCCTCGATCAGTCCGGTCACCCGCGCCGTGACCGCCTCGTGCATCTCGGCGATCAGCGCGCCCGCCGGGCTGCTGTCGGCCACCGAGAACAGCAACCTGAACGCCTCGGGCCGGCGGTCGGCGAAGTCGAACCAGGCGTGGACCGCGCGCTCGATGAGGACCGGCACCGGCTCGGCCTGCGCCGCGACGTAGGCGCCGAACAGCTCGCCGAGGAAGACGTCGCGCTCGCGCAGCACCGCCGCCCGGTACAGCTCGGCCTTCGACCCATAGCGGGCATAGAGCGTCGGCTTCGTCGCGCCGCACTGCGCGGCGACCGCGGCGACCGTCGCGGCCGCGAACCCGTCGCGAGCGAAGACGACCGTCGCCGCGCTCAGCAGCTTCTCGTCGCTGTGCTGCGGACGACGTCGGGCCGGTTCGTCGTTGACTTTAGCTTTACCCATGAGTAAGACTTGCGCCGCTTCGGTCCAGACCATACGGGGAGACGAGATGAGGATCACGACGATCATCGCCGCGGCGCTGCTGGCGACGCTGGCGCTGGCGGCGACCGCCACGGCCCGCACGACCCAGACGCCCTTCTACGCGATCGACCACCAGCACATCGTCACGCCGAAGAACGTCCAGCCGTGGCTGCCGACCTTCACCGCCGACGGCCGCACGATCGTCTTCCAGAACCAGCTCGACGGCACGACCTGGACCGTGCCGGCGCGCGGCGGCAAGGCGCGCTGCGTCAGCTGCTCGTTCAAGGACCGCCCGAAGATCGAGGGCGGCTTCACCTACGCCTTCCCCGACAACGAGCGCCTCTTCGTCTCGCACGAGCTCGGCGGCACCGGCGGCGTCGACTCCGGACCCGACGCCGACGCCTGGATCCTCGAATGCCAGCCGAGCATCACGCGCTGCGCCACACATCGCTACCTGCCCGTCGACATGTCCGAGGACAAGGGCTCCAAGTTCATCGTCCAGCGCCGGACCTGGCACCTGGCACCCGACGGCGTCCACCTCGCCTGGAGCGAGATCCGCCTCGACGGCACGATCATGGTCGTCGCCCGCCTGGAGCGTCAGGCCGACAAGTACGTCGCGGTCGACCAGCGCGTCGTCAACCCGGCCGGCCCGACCGGCCCCGACGACAAGGACCCCCAGCACTGGGTCAACGCCTCGCAGCTGTATGAGCTGAAGTCGTTCGTGGACGGCGGCCGCTCGATCCTCGCCGTCGCCGAGCCCGGCGGCGACACCGACGTCCTGAAGATCGACCTGCGCACCGGCCACGTCAAGCGCATGACCGCGCTGCCCGACTGGGACGAGGACGGCGCCACCTCCCGCGACGGCGCACTCGAGGTCCTCTACTCGTGGCGCACCCGCCACCGGATGGACGCGCTCGGCTGGATCCCGCAGATCCGCAGCTTCAACGCCATGGGCATCGCGGCGGCCATCGCGCCCTTCTACGTCTCGACCTGGCCGGGCTTCCAGTGCGACCTCGCGCCGTGGCTGCTGCCCGGCAGCGGCGACGACGCCGGGCGCCTGATCGGCCAGCCGCTCAACACCTACGGCAACGGCCTGACCCCCGGCAACAACCTCTCCGGCCAGCAGTTCTGGAGCCCGGACAGCACGAGCGTCCTGCTGCAGGAGCGCACGACGACCCGCCCGCCCAAGAGCGCCAACGAGCACGTCGCCCAGAAGGGCCTGACGCCCAACCGCGTCGCGATCGCGCACATTCGCCGCACGGCCACCAAGCCGCGGCCGAACGTCAAGACCGTCGTCGGCGCGTGGGCCTCGACGCCGAAGGCCTACAACGGGACGACCGACGCCAACCAGACGGTCGTCATCCCGGGCCGCACGGGCACCGTGACGCTCAGCTACACGGGCACCCTGGCCAACGGCGTCTGGACCCAGACCTACAACAACTACAGCGAGGACGGCAAGACGGTCCTCGACGGCCCGCTCAGCGCCGCGCGCAACAGCGAGGGCGTCTGGCACGTCGACGCCGATCTCCGCGTCTCCGGCGCCCACACGGGCTCGCTGAAGAGCAACATCGTCATCAGCGGTCCGGGCCCCGACGGCCTGCCCGTCATGACCGGCAACGTGACGGCGACCTACGACGGCAAGACGGCGCCGCCGCTGCCGAAGCTCGGCGCCTGCAACGCCGACACGCCGCGCAAGTCTGCCGTGCACGTGAGCGCTCGGGCGCGCGGCGCGCGGGCGGTCGTCACCGTCACCGCCGCGATCGCCGGCGACCGGCGGCCGGTCGCCGGCGCGATCGTGCGCATCGGCCGGGCGCGGGCGACGACCGACGCGCGGGGCCGCGCGGTCGTGCGGGTCGCGCGCGGCTCGACCTCGCGCGCGGTGCGCGTCGACGCGGGCGACACGTTCCGCCCGGGCCGCGCGCGGCTGCGCTGAGGCGGCCCCTACCCTCCACCCCATGCGCGCGACCCTCATGTACGCCGCCGGCGACGTCCGCGTCGAGGACGTCCCCGACGCCGCCATCCGCGACCCCACCGACGCGCTCGTCCGCATCACGCGCGCCTGCATCTGCGGCAGCGACCTGTGGCCCTACAAGAAGCTGCCGACGATGGACGACCCGGTGCGCATGGGCCACGAGTTCATCGGGGTCGTCGAGGAGATCGGCGCCGAGGTCGAGACGGTCAAGCCCGGAGACGTCGTCGTCGCCCCGTTCGCCTACTCCGACGGGACGTGCGAGTTCTGCCGGTCCGGGCTTCAGACCTCGTGCCCGAACGGCGGCTTCTGGGGCCGGGCGACCGACGGCGGCCAAGGCGAGGCGGTGCGCGCCCCGTGGGCGGACGGGACGCTCGTCAAGCTCGACGTCGCCGCCGACGATGCGCTCATGCCGTCGCTGCTGACGCTCTCCGACGTCTTCGGCACCGGCCATCACGCGGCCGTCTCCGCGGGCGTGATGCCCGGCGACACGGTCGCGGTCGTCGGCGACGGCGCCGTCGGCCTGTGCGGCGTGCTCGCGGCCAGCCGCCTGGGCGCCGACCGCATCATCCTGCTCGGCCGCCACCGCGCCCGCACCGACCTGGGCCGCGAGTTCGGCGCCACCGACGTCGTGCCCGAGCGCGGCAAGGAGGCCGTCGAGCGCGTCCGCGAGCTCACCGGCGGCTTCGGCGCCCACGCCACCCTCGAGTGCGTCGGCCTCGCCGACTCCATGCGCACCGCGATCGCCATCACCCGCCCGGGCGGCGCGGTCGGCCGGGTCGGCGTGCCGCAGGACGGCGACATCCCCGGCGGCTCGTCGTTTCAGAAGAACATCCGGATCACCGGCGGCGTGGCCCCCGCGCGCGCCTACATCGAAGAGCTCCTGCCCGACGTCCTTTCGGGCCGCGTGCAGCCCGGCCGGGTCTTCGACCGCACGATCGGCCTCGACGAGGTGCCCGACGGCTACCGGGCGATGAACGACCGCGAAGCGCTGAAGGTCCTCATCCGACCGTAGGCGGTGTGCCCACCGGACAAGTGTGACCGTAGGCACATCGCCCTTCCCAACACCCTGTCGAACGGGCATCATCCGTGGGGCACCCACCTCCTCCCCGGGACGATCACCCATGGCAACCGAAGTTCTCCCGACCGCCGCCGACCAGGCCACCGACCACGTCGACGTGCTCATCGTCGGCGCCGGCGTCTCCGGCATCGGCGCCGCCTACCACCTGCAGGACAAGCAGCCCGGCACGACCTACGCGATCCTCGAGGCGCGCGACGCCATCGGCGGCACCTGGGACATCCACCGCTACCCGGGCATCCGCTCGGACTCCGACCTGCACACCTTCGGCTACGCCTTCAAGCCCTGGACGAACGAGAAGGCGATCGCCGACGGCCCGGCGATCAAGGCCTACATCGAGGAGACCGCCGACGAGAACGACATCCGCCGGCACATCCGCTTCCACCACCGAGTGCTCGGCGCGGCATGGGACAGCGCCACGGCCCGCTGGACGCTCACCGTGCAGCGCACCGACACCGGCGAGACCGTGCAGCTGACGTCGAGCTGGCTCGTGTCGGCCAGCGGCTACTACCGCTACGACGAGGCCTACACCCCGCACTTCGAGGGCCGCGAGCGCTTCCAGGGTCCGATCATCCACCCGCAGCACTGGCCCGAGGACCTCGACTACGCCGGCAAGCGCGTCGTCGTCATCGGCTCCGGCGCGACCGCGGTCACGCTCCTGCCCGCCATGTCGCGCGACACCGAGCACATCACGATGCTCCAGCGCTCGCCGAGCTACGTGCTGCCGCTGCCCGAGCGCGACGTCATCGCCAACACGCTGCGCAAGTTCATCGGCGACAAGCGCGCCTACACGATCACCCGCTACAAGAACGTCTTCCGGCAGCTCGCGCTCTACCACCTCTGCCAGCGCTTCCCGAAGGCCATGCGGGCGATCATCCGCAAAGTCAACGAGCAGGCGCTGAAGGGGTCCGGCGTCGATGTCGACGTCCACTTCAAGCCCAAGTACGACCCGTGGGACCAGCGCCTGTGCGCCGTGCCCGACGCCGACCTCTACCGGGCGCTGAAGTCCGGCAAGGCGTCGGTCGTCACCGACGAGATCGAGACGTTCACCGAGAACGGCATCAAGCTGAAGTCCGGTGGTGAGCTCGAGGCCGACATCATCATCACCGCCACGGGCCTGAACCTGCTGCTGTTCGGCGGCATCGACGTCACCGTCGACGGCAAGCCGGTCGCGCCGCCGGAGACCATCGCCTACAAGGGCATGATGCTCAGCGGCGTGCCGAACTTCGTCTTCGCCGTCGGCTACACGAACTCGTCGTGGACGCTGAAGGTCGACCTCGTCTTCGAGTACCTGTGCCGGCTCATCGGCGAGCTCGATCGTCGCGGCGTCGACGCTGTCGTCCCCGAGCCGACCGACCCGGGCATGGAGACGCGGCCGTTGCTGGACTTCGAGGCCGGCTACGTCATGCGGTCGATCAACGACCTGCCGCGCCAGGGCACCAAGGAGCCCTGGTACCTGGCGATGAACTACCTCAAGGACGCCCGCAACCTGCGCCGAGCCGCGCTCGACGACGGCGAGGTGCGCTTCTTCTCCCGGACCGCGGAGCGGGCGGGCGACGTCGCGGTGGCGGCTTGACCGCCATCCGCGGGAAGGTCTGCGTCGTCACCGGCGCAGGCTCGGGCATCGGGCGCGCGCTGGCGTTGGAGCTGGCGGCGCGGGGTGCGCGGGGCCTGGCCATCTCCGACGTCGACGCGGAGGGGCTGGCGGAGACCGGGCGCCTGGTCGGCGCGCGGGTCGACGTCCACGAGCAGACGCTCGACGTCGCCGACCGTGACGCGTTCGACGCCTACGCGTCGGTCGTGGCGGGGCACTTCGGCGTCGTCCACCAGATCTACAACAACGCGGGAGTCGCGTTCTCGCGGCTGATCGAGGAGTCGACGTTCGAGGACTACGAGCGCGTCTTCGGCGTGAACCTCTGGGGCGTCATCCACGGCACGAAGGCGTTCCTGCCGCAGCTCATCGCGTCGGGCGACGGGCATGTCATCAACATCTCGAGCCTCAACGGCTATCTCGCGCAGAACAAGATGTCGCACTACTGCACGACGAAGTTCGCCGTGCGCGGCTTCACCGAGACGCTGCGGGTCGAGATGGCCGGCAACGGGCACCCGGTCGGCGTGACCGTCGTCCATCCGGGCGGGATCAAGACGAAGATCGCCGACCACGCGATGGAGAGCGCCCGCGCGCGCGGCGAGGAGATCACCGAGGCCGACGAGCGCCGCCGCAAGCTCTACAACGAGAAGCTGCTGAAGATGGACCCCGCCAAGGCGGCGAAGATCATCGTCGACGCGGTCGAGAAGAACCGGGCCCGGGTGCTGGTCGGCAACGACGCCAAGGCGGTCGACCTGCTCGTGCGGGCGGCGCCGACGCTCATGCCGCGCCTGTTCGCGGCGCTCGACCGGCGGATGTAGCGGGGCGCGGGAGCGCGCCGCGCGCACGTGGCGTGGGACCATGGACCGATGAGCAGCTCCGGCCTTCCCGAGGATCGCGTGCGCGGCAAGCGCGCCCCGGAGCTCGTGTCGTTGTCGCACGACCACCACGACGCGCTCGTGGCCGGCATGCGGCTGCGCCGCGCCGAGGACGCAACCGCCGAGGCCGAGCGGACGGTCTTCCTGCACTTCTGGCACGAGCACTGCGCACCGCACTTCCGCATCGAGGAGGAGGTGCTGCTGCCGGCCTTTGCCGCCCACGGCGACCCGTACGACCCGGTCGTGCTCAAGGCGCTCGGCGACCACGTCCGCATCCGCGGCTACGCCGCCCGCCTGGAATCGGCGCAGGCCGCACCCGACGAGCTCCACGAGCTCGGCGAGCTGCTGACCGCCCACGTGCGCCTCGAGGAGCGCCAGCTCTTTCCGATGATCGAGCGCACGCTGCCGCCCGACGCGCTGACGGCGCTCGGCGAGGCGCTGGCGGCAGCCGAGGCCTGACCGCGGCGTCCCCGGCCCGACCCGCGCCGTCAAGGGGCGTGGGCATGCGCCGACCACACGGGTGAATGAGCGCCGAGGCCAACGGCACCCGCACGTCCTGGATCATCCGCAACGAGGCGGAGCGGCAGCGCTTCCGCGAGATCCACGCGCGTCTGGTCCCGATCAACTCGAAGATGCTGCTCGTGATCGTCGTCGCGATGGCGCCGGCGATCGTCACCACCGACAACGTCATCGCCATCCTCGCCGCCCTCGGCGGGGTCGCGTTCTTCGGCGCCGTCCAACGGATCGGGGAACGGATGTCGCGCCCCGAGGTCCTCGTCCTCTTCGGGCTCATCGGCTCGGTCGTCATGATCGTCGTCGCGCTCGCCGCCTACGACACCGCCCGCTCGCCCGCGCTGCTGCTGTGCGCCTGGACGATCTGCGGAATCGCCGGGCGCTTCAACGACCGGGTCGTCGCGATCAGCGTCGCGATCACCGCCGTGGCCATGGAGATCGCGATCATCGCGCCCGACCCGTCGGTCCTCTGGACGTCGCCGATCGACGTCACCCTGCCGCCCGTCGCGCTGATCGCCGTCTGGACGGCCTGCACCGTCCACCGCGACTCCGACCTCGCCAGCCGGGGCGCCGCGGTCGTCGACCAGCTCACCGGCCTGCTGAATCGCACCGCGCTCAACGCGCGCATCGAGGAGCTCGAGCACCAGTCGCGCGTCACCGGCGAGCCGGTCGGGCTCGTCGTCCTCGACCTCGACCATTTCAAGCTGGTCAACGACACGCACGGCCACACGCGCGGCGACGAGGTCCTGCGCGGGATCGGCGAGCTGCTGCGCCGCGAGACCGGCGTCCACGACGCCACCTACCGGATCGGCGGCGAGGAGCTCGTGGTCGTGCTCCCGGCGCGCGGCCTGTCGCCCGCCCGCGTGCTGGCCGAGCGCCTGCGTGACGCGGTCGCCGCCGCGCCGATCGCCGACCTGCCGGTGCGCGCGTCGCTGGGCGTCGCCGCCTCCGAGGACGGCCGGCCGTTCGTGTGGGACGACGTCTTCGCTCGCGCCGACGCCGCGCTCTACGAGGCCAAGCGCGCCGGCCGCGACCGGGTCGTCGTCGCCGAGCCCCCGGCGCGCGATGCAGCCCCCCGGCACGCCGCCTGAGCGCGTCGCGCGCCCAACCTACGCCCGCGGGTCGATGAGGATCTTCGCGTGTTGCTCGGGGTCGGCGAGCGCGGTGAACGCGTCGGCGACCCCGTCGAGGCCGACCGTGCCGGTCACCAGCGGCCGCGGGTCGAGCTTGCCGTCGGCGAGCATGTGCAACGTGTCGCGGAACTCGAGCGGCGTGTAGGCGAACACGAACCGCAGGTCGAGCTCCTTGTTGATGGCCATGGCCGGCCGGAACCGGTCGGTGCCGACGCAGACGCCGACGACGACGACCCGCGAGAACAGCGGCGCCTCCGAGACGATCGACTCGATGACGCCGGGCACGCCCACACACTCGAAGATGACCGGGCGCTTGGGCATCGTCACACCGACCTTGTCGGCCAGCCGCCAGGCGTGCCACCAGCCGACCGGCAGGCGGCCGAGCTTCTCGCGCGCGTCGACGACCATGTCCATGCCGGAATCGGCGCGGACGAGATGGCCGCGCTCGGCACCGCCGTCGAACGGCGACCCCTCGGCCGGGTCGATGACGACGTCGGCGCCGCAGCGCTGCGCCAGCGCGCGGCGCGTCGGCGAGTAGTCGCTGGCCACGACGGTCCGCACGCCCTTGGCCTTCAGGCACAGGATGACGCCCAGGCCGACCGGGCCGCAGCCGACGACGATCGCCACGTCGCGCCTGCGGACCTCGCCACGCTGGACGGCGTGCCAGGCGACGGCCATCGGCTCGGTGAGTGCCGCGATCTCGCCCGGCAGCCCGTTGGGCACCGGCATCATGAGCGGCTCCTGGGCGACGACCTGCTCGGCGTAGGCGCCGGGGGCGAAGGCCGACAGGCCGGTGAGGTCGACGCCGTCGGAATTGCGGATGAACGGCAGGGCGACGACCGGCGTACCCTCCGCGAGCTCCTTGCGGCAGCCCGGCCCGTGCTCGGCCACGACGCCCGAGAACTCGTGGCCGAAGACGACCTGCTGCGAGGAGCGGCCGAAGCGGTCGTAGCCGACCTCGCCGGCCAGCTCGGCCCAGTCGTCCAGACCGGTGCGGGCGTGGAGATCCGACCCGCAGATCCCGCAGCGCGTGACCTGCAGCCGCACCTGTCCCCGCGCCAGCTCCGGCTCGGGCAGGTCCTGGACGGTGAGCTCCTGCTCGTGGCAGACGACGGCGCGCACGGTCAGCGCCCCCGCTCGATCGTGCGCCGGAACGTCATCGACCGCTTCAGCCGATTTCGACGCGCGCGAGCAGGTCGGGCAACATGCCGTAGAACAGCTCGAGCTGCTCGTCGGGCACGTCGAGCGTGGCGCCCTCGAAATGCGTGTGGTCGCCGTGGACCTGGATCTTCGGCGTGACCGACGCGCCCGCGATGACGAAGAGCGGCAGCCAGGTGAAGTAGTCGAGGTCCTCGAACTCGTCGCGCTTGAGGTTGCTCGCCTCGAGGATGCCCAGGAACGTCGGGTCGAACTGCGACGCGCCCACCGAGATGTCTGCGACTCGTGCCATGCGCGCAGTCTACGGCGGGCGGATCCTCACGCCCGGTGCTCGACGGCCATCGCGCGCAGACGGCGGTACTCGTCGGGCGTCAGCGGCCGGCCGCGGACGTCGCTGAGCGCCGGCTCGCGCGCGAGGTAGTCCTCCTCGCGCCGGCGCCACACGCGGACGTAGCGGTAGAACGGGATGACCGGGTGCAGGTGGTGGACCAGGTGGTAGTTCTGGTTCAACAGCAGCGGGCTCACGAGCCACTCGCGCCCGACCCGGTTGCGCGTCGCCCGGAAGCGGTTGGACTGGGCGGTGTGCTCCTCGAGGCCGTGGTGGGGCAGGTAGTCGAACGACCACGCCAGCAGCATGACGGCGAGGCGGACCGGCACGAGGTAGGCGACGAGCAGCATGAACGCGTGGCCGGTGGCAGCGGCGACGGTGATGCCGGCGGCGACGACCGCCCAGGTGGCCACCAGCTCGACGCGCTCGGCACGCGGCCGAGTCTTCAGCTTCGGCAGGTAGAAGACCATGTAGTACAGGTCGACCGTCAGCCAGCGCAGCGGCAGCTGCCAGCGCGGCGCGTCATGGGTGTAGTGGTCGGGGTCGCGGCCGTCGTCGTGATTCGTGAAGCGGTGGTGCTGCATGTGGATGAAGCGCCACGTGCGAAAGCCCGCGTGCGGGGCGAACATGATCGTCGCGACCCGGCCCATCCAGCTCGTCACGTGGGGGTTGGTGGACACAGCGTTGTGGGCGGCGTCGTGGGAGACGGTGAACAGCAGGAACGCGGCGACGGCGTTGACGACCGTCGTCAGCGGCCACGGCCAGGTGCCGGTCGCCGCCAGGGCGGTGGAGGCGCCCCACAGCCCCAGCGCGCCGGCGAAGAGCGCGAGCGTCGGCAGCGCGACGGGCGGGATCGGCTCGCCCGGGTCGGGGATGCGGTCGATGCGGTCGACGACGTCGGTGGCGGCGGTTGACACCATGTCAAAGATACCGGAGCGGGGCGCGGGGAACGCCGATGTCGCTGGGCGCACCGAGCAGCAGCGGTCCGGCGGCCCACCGCCTGACACGCCGCCTCAACCGCCCGACATGGCCGGTCGATCCCAGGGACTGGCGACCGATGTCCCCCAAACCGCTGCCCCTGCCCCATGTCCGCCGCTGGCCCTGGATGCTCGCCATCCTCGTCGCGACGCTGCCGGGCGTCCTGCTGACGAGCGCCCTCGACGAGCGCGAGCAGCACGCGCGCGACGCGCGGGCCGACGCGGTCGCGATCGCGGTCGACGACACGGTGCGCAGGCTCGAGGACCTGTCGGCCCGCCTGCCGCACCGGGACTTCGCGCTCGTCTACCCGCCGACGGTCAAGCGCATGGTCCGGACGAAGCTCCACCACCTCGACAGCCTCGAGCGGATCGCCGAAGGCCCCGAGGTGGAGCGACTGCGCGCCACGGTGGCCTGGGTGGGCCGCCGGGTCGACCGGCCGCTGCCGCGGGTCGGCGGCACCGGGCTGCTTCGGATCGGCGCCGCCCAGATCAACGCCGCCTCCGACGCGGTCGCCGACACCCAGGAGCGACGAGCGAGCCGCGCCGCCGCGATCGCGCGCGCCGGGCGGATCATCGCGCTCGTCGCGACGATCTCGCTCATGTTCGCGCTGCTGGCGCACTCGCGGCGCCTGCTGCTCAGTGAGGCGCGCCGGCACGCCGTGCGCCTGCGCCACCTCGCCGACCACGACCCGCTCACCGGCCTGCGCAACCGCCGCCGCCCGACGACGAGGCCGACCTGGCCAAACGCGTCGAGGCGGGGATCGCACGCATCGCCGGCGACCGGGGTGTCACCGCCAGCGTCGGCGAAGCCCACACCCACACGACTCGGCGACCGTCGGCGAGGCGCTCGCGCTCGCCGACGCGCGCATGTATGAAGCCAAGGCGCGGCGCCGGCGCCGGCGGGCGACCGACGCCGCCTGAGACGGGAGGCGCGGCTCAGCCGGCGGCCGGCAGGGGCAGCAGCGCGACGACGCGCGTACCGGCCCCCGGCGAGCTGTGCAGCTCGAACGTCCCGCCGAGCGCGTCGACGCGGTCGGCCAGGCCCCGCAGGCCGGTGCCCGATCCGGTATCGGCGCCGCCGAGGCCGTCGTCGACGACCTCGACGAGCAGCGCTCCGCCCTCGCGGACGACGCGGATCGCGACGGTCTCGGCCTGCGCGTACTTCGTGACGTTGGCCAGCGCCTCGGAGACGATGAAGTACGCGGCGAGCTCGACCGGCTCGGGCAGGTCGCCGGCCCGTACGTCGAGCGACACCGGGATCTCGCAGGTCGCCGTCAGCGACTCGATCGTCGCGCCCAGGCCCCGCTCGGCCAGCGCGACCGGGTGCAGGCCGCGCGCGAGGTCGCGCAGCTCGCCGTTGGCCGTGATGAGCTCGTCGTGGGCGCGGCGGACGACCTCGGCCGCCTCGTTGCCGTCCCCGAGCTGACGCCGCGCCAGCGTGAGCAGGGTCGCGGCGGCCAGGAGCCGCTGCTGGGCACCGTCGTGCAGGTCGCGCCCGACCCGGCGGCGCTCCGCGTCGGCCGCCTCGATCACCCGCCGGCGCGAGGCGCGCAGCGCGGCCGCCTGCCGCAGGCGCTCGAGCTCGGCGGCCGCCCGCGAGGCGAAGATGCGCATGGCGGCCACGTCGTCGTCGCCCGGCTGCATCGGACCCGCGTCCATGACCGCCATGTGGCCGAGGTGGGTGCCGTCGGCGGCGCGCAGGCAGACCGACAGATAGCTGTCAAGGCCCATTTCCCGCGCCGGGCCGGCCTGCGGAAACCGCGCGCGCAACGCCTCCGGGAACAGGACGACCGCCTGCTCGACCATCAGGGCGCACGGCGTGCCGGGCGTGTCGTACTCGAACGGCTCGTCGATCCAGTCGCCCTCGTACCAGCCGCTGATGACCCGGACGTGCCCGCCGTCGCCGTCCACCGCCTCGGCGACGAACGCGAAGCTCGCGCCGAACGCGAGCGCCACATGACGGACCAGGCAGCGCAGGAACTCGTCGCCGACCGCGCCCGCGGTGCCCTCGGCGACAGTGCGAAGCAGGTCCCGGTCACGGAACCGGGCGTCAGCGTGGTGGGTGTGCACGCCGGCGGGTGGAGCGTCCGGCATCGGGCGAGTGTAGCCGCGCCGACGCGTGGGCTCGCCGCGAGCTCAGGCGACGCGCGCCAGGGTCGACCGCCGGTCGGCCGCCGTGGGCGACAGCGTCGCGCGGATCCGCTCGACGTCGGCCAGCCCGGCGAAGAACGCGTCCACCACCTCGGGGTCGAACTGGCTGCCGCGCCCGGCGCGGATGAGCTCGAGCGCCTCCTGCAGCGGGAGCGCCGGGCGGTAGACGCGGTCGCTGGTCAGCGCGTCGAAGACGTCGGCGACTGCGGCGATGCGGGCCGGGAGCGGGATCGCGTCGCCGGCCAGGCCGTGCGGGTAGCCGGCGCCGTCGTGGCGCTCGTGGTGATGCAGGGCGATGACCGCCGCGAGCTGCAGCGTGTCGACGCCCGACCCGGCGAGCATCTCGTGGCCCTCCTCGGCGTGGCGCTGCATGACCGCCCGCTCCTGGTCGGTCAGCGGGCCGGGCTTGCGGAGGATCGCGTCGGGAATCGCGACCTTGCCGACATCATGCATCGTGGCGGCGAGGCGCAGGTGCGCGCAGACGCGGGGCGTGAGCCCGAGCCGCTGACCGATGACCTCGCAGTAGGCGCTCATCCGCTCGATGTGGCGGCCGGTGTCGTCGTCGCGATGCTCGACGACGGCGGTCAGGCGGCTCACGATCTCGAGCTTGACGCTGCGGACGTGCTCCGCACGGGCAGCGCGGTCGCCGACGACCGTGGCACCGACGGCGCCGGACACCGCCAGGCCGGTGCCCAGCAGCACCAGGCCGGTGAGCGTGGAGCCGTCGTGGTCGGGCTGGCCGACGCCGATGACCACGACCGCGACGAGCGCGAGGCCGGCGAAGCCCAGGACGAGCCGGGCGTCGAGCGTGACCGCGGCCAGCGCGATCATGATGAACAGCGTGAACGCGTAGGGGCTGGTGACTCCGCCGTCCAACACGCACGCCACCGACAGCGTGACGACGTAGCCCACCGCCATGGCGGCGACGACCGCGTTCGTGCGCTCCGGCGTGAACAGCTGCCGACGGCCGAGCACCAGCAGTGCCACGGTGTTCAGCAGGACGGCCACGGTACCCAGCCCCAGCAGGGTGCGGTGAGGTTGCTCCCACGTGACGGCGACGTAGAGGCCGGAGGCCGACGCCGCGCCGAACATCGAGCCCACGACCACGGTCAGGACGCGACGGCGGAAGGCGGCGGCGTACGTGGTCACCCTCATGCGGTCGGCCGACGGGCCGCGCGCTTGAGGATCAGGCGACGGACGCGGACGAGAGGCGCCCGGCGCCCCTGGGTCCCTCGAACCGGTAGTCGTCGAGGTCGAAGCGCAGGCTGCGCCAGATCGTCTCCAGGCTCGGGCTGGCGCGGAACGGCACGTCCCCGTGCCGGTCGAAGTAGTAGCTGTTGGCCGTCGCGCAGGTGTCGCGGAAGAAGATCTGGTTGTGGCGGCGGGCGAGCATCTGGCGCCAGCAGCGCTCGTTGGCCTCCGCGGTGACCTCCACCCGCGTCGCGCCGCGCTCGCGGGCCCGCTTCAGGCAGCGGGTGATGTGGCGCATCTGCGTCTCGATGAGCAGGAAGAACGACGCGCCGTTGAACCCGTACGGGCCGATGATGTGAAAGAGGTTCGGGAAGTTCGGGACGCTGACGCCCTCGTAGGCCTGCATGCGGTGCTCGTCCCACCAGGCGTCGAGCTCGACGCCGCCGACGCCGTGCACCGGGAAGATCGCCTCGAGGATCTTGAAGCCGGTGGCGAGGATGAGCACATCGAGCTCGTGCTCGCCGGCGGTCGTCTGCACCCCCGCCGGCGTGACGCGCTCGATCGCCGCGGTCTGAAGCTCGACGTTGGGGCGGTTGAACGTCGCCAGGTACTCGTTGTGGAAGCTCGGCCGCTTGCAGCCCAGGCCGTAGCGCGGGGTGAGCTGGTCGCGCACGACCGGGTCGTGGACCTGCTTGCGCAGGAACGCCCGGCCGACGGCCTCGCCGCGGTCGGCCAGCGGCAGGATCCCGTAGAAGTGCGCCGCCAGCGGGAAGTTCAGCTCGACGAACGACTGGCTGAGCAGCCGGGCGGCCAGCCGGGTGCCGGGCACGCGCTGAAGCAGCCAGCGCTCGCGCGGGCCGAGCGGCCGGTCGGGCTTGGGCAAACACCAGATCGGCGTGCGCTGGAAGACCGTGAGCTTCTGCACGTCGGGCGCGATCGACGGGATGACCTGCACGGCCGAGGCGCCGGTGCCGATGATGCCGACGCGCTTGCCGGCCAGCGGGAGGTCGTGGTCCCAGCGCGACGTGTGCATCGTGTCGCCGGCGAAGTCCTCCAGGCCGGCGATGTCGGGGTACTGCGGCTGCGACAGCGCGCCGGCGGCGTTGATGACGTGGCGGGCGGTGAGCGTGTCGCCGTCGGCGGTGTCCAGCCGCCACAGGTCGTCGGCCTCGTCGAAGGTCGCCTTCGTGATCCGCGTGCCGAAGCGGACCCGGTCACGCACGCCGTACTTGTCGACGCAGTGATCGGCGTAGGCCTTCAGCTCGGCGCCCGGCGCGTAGACCCGCGACCAGTCGCCGCGCGTCTCGAACGAGAACTGATAGCTGAACGACGGGATGTCGACGGCGATGCCCGGATACGTGTTCCAGTGCCAGGCGCCGCCCACCCCGTCGCCCTCCTCGACGACGAGGTAGTCAGGGAAGCCCCCCCGGTCGAGCAGGATCGCGACGCCGATGCCCGAGAAGCCGGCGCCGATGATGACCACGTCGTGCTCGGGGGCCGTCGAGGTCGCCATGGGGCCGAGCCTAACCGGCGGTGGGCTGGCCGGCCAGCCGATCCATCCGCCGATCCATCAGCCGAGCGCGCGCTCCGCGCCGGCGGCCTTGAGCGCGGCGGCCTCGGCGGCCAGCAGCTCCCCGCAGGCCTCCCAGTCCCCGCGCCGCTGCAGCTCCTCGATGCGCGCGAAGTCGACCGAGCGCAGCAGGCAGTCGGCCGAGTGCAGACCGCCGAGCCGCTCACGGACCAGCTCGGTGAGCAGCCGGTAGTAGATGGCCGAGGACTCCCAGCTCATGCCGCCGATGAGGCCGATGCGCTTCATGGGCGAGCAGCATCGCCGAGCGACCTGCGGGCTCGCAAGTTCGCATCATCTGCCAACCACGGGCTCGCCGGATTCATTCGGCGACGGTCAAGGTCGAAGATCGCGGCACGTGAGTCGCTGGCCGACCGGGACCACGATGAACGCCTCGTCGTCCCATGCCCGGACCAACACCGCCGACGCGTCGGACGCAAGCGAGTGCAGCGCCTGCTCTGTCACGTCGGCGGAGTCGCACGATCCTGCCGCGAGCTCACTGAGGACGCCGATGCCCGGGTAGCCGGCGGGTCGTCGGAGGACACGCTCGATGCGATCGGGGGCCTCACCCGAGACGCCGGCGAAGTACACGCGCTCGCCGACGTGAAGTACGTCGTCGGCCGCCGCTGCATCAGTGCGTCGCGCGAGCGGATCCTCGAGAACAAGAACGCGTGTCGTGCCGCTGGGCGCGTTGGCAAGCCATCGGCTGATCCCGGCCGCGAGGTGCTCATCGGAGCTGCCGTCATCAACGCCGCCCCGGCGGAGGTCCTGCACCCGTGTAGCTGCCTCAGCCTTCAAGAAGCCGAACGGAGTGCCAAGCGGCAGATCGATGAGCAGCCTCGCGAGCGGCCCGTCGAGATCGCCGCCTGCGATGTTCAGCTCCTCGCGTGCGTAGCGAAGCGCCTCATCCTCGAGGTCCAGCGGATGTGCGGCCTGATGACTCACCGGTGATCTCACGGCCGCCTGGTCGCAGCGAGGAAGGTCCCATCGTCGGAGGCGACGAGCTCACACATCACCTCATCGCCTGGCTCGAACTCCCATCGCTCCACGCCGGTCATACGGTTGACCCACGATCCGGAAGCGGTCCGATGCGATCTGCTGGGCCGTGACAGGCCGCCAGACGTCGACGTTCTCGTCAAGCAGCCGGACGAAGATCTTGGAAAGTGTCACGAGAGATCTCCGTTGCCCGCCCCCGCTTGCAGGCTCGCGGTCATCGTCCGCGGTGTTCCTCCACGACGCCGTCAACGCTCTGCTCCAGCCACAGCCTGAACTCATCGATGGATGCGGCCGGCCGACCGTCTTCGATCAGGAAGTCCTCGATGACGTCCACGAAGTTGGTGCCGCGCCAGAACGCGATCCGAATCTCCGAATTGTATCGGCCTCGTTTGCACCATTGTTTCATCTCGACGGTCGCATGGAGTCCCAGGTCGTCGAGCGTCACCCGACGCCGCTCGAGCAGCTCGACGGCGATCTCGTGAACCTCATGGTTCAGGTTGAGACGCTCGCCCACGGCTACCCGACCCTCGGGAACTGGACCCAATCGTCTGGGAACTGCCGCTGGCCGCCGTACTTACCGATGTGCGTTTGGTGCTGATGAACGACTTTGCCATCCACTGCGACCCGGTGCATCTGTTCGGACTCAAGCCGTCGTCGCAACCCCGGGGTATCGGTGAGTCCACGGTAGCGAGTGAACGCACCAGTGTGGAGCGCACTATTCCTCACGTGGCTGTCGTCGCGGAGGCCGAGCCCGTAGGGCGTGACTGTAGGGCGACAGCCACGCGAGCGTCGCGCCAAGGGGGCCCTGGCTGTCGTCGGCTTGGGTGTCGGTCGGGGTGGCGATCGTCTCGCGTCATCTGGGGGGACACGCCCGGCCGAGGGCCACGGCCGCCTCAGCCTTCATCAAGCGCCGCATGGAAGGTATGACACTTAAACGCCAACCACTCGTCTTCGACATCGCGTACTTCGAAGTTCAGATTCTCCAACTGCGCCGGCGAGATATCCCGGACCTCCAATCCGTGTAACTTCATTTCGTCGGTAAACGGCTGCCGGAAGATCAGCTCACGGGCCCCAGAACACCAGACGCGAAGGTGCGTGCTGCCAGCCCCGTAGAAGAGTAGAGTGACCCCCACTCCTGGTTCGATATCTCCCTCCGGGTGGGTTACGGTCAAGCTTCGAAGGTAGGGAAAACTTGTCGGCGTCAGCGCCAAGTATGCGTCGATCGGGCCGCTCATGGTCTGCACTCTCCGGGGGGCGTGCGGGATAACTTCGCGACCGTTACCGTACCCCGGACCGTATTCGTAAATGTGATGATGTATGTCCGGGATGCCGTGCGCGACATTTCCTGCATTGTAGTCCGTGCGACCAACCAGCCCGGATCGTCCATGAAACAGGCGCGGCCCCGGTGGTCGGGGCCGAGGAACTCCTGCAGCTGCAAGGGGTGCGGTACGCCCGTGTCCTCCCGGGCCAGGTAGGCGCCGGCGTCGGGATTGCCGAACCGCAGCGCGCCCTGGCGGAGGTCATCGCGCATGCCGCGCAGGTAGTCCATCTCGCTGTAGCTGCGCGGCGTCACCGACTTCCGCTGGGCGCTCCGGCCCGTGGAGCGGTGTGCCCAGGGGCGGTCGGCGCGCAACTCGTCAGCGCCGACACGACGTGGACGTCGGCGCTCAGCTCAGCGTTCAAGAATCCGAGCGGAGTTCCTAAGCGAAGTCGAGGAGCAGCCGCGCGAGCGGCGCGTGGAGGGCACCTCCGGCCGCTTCCAGCTCCTCGCATGTGCGCTGAAGCGCCTCGTCCCCGGGCGCCACCAGATTGCCCGGCCTGATGACTCGCCGGCCCTACTTCCGGGGGCGGTGGTCACCGCGCCGCATCTGGATCATCGACCGTCCCGTGCCCCACGACGCGCGTTCCTTCGCGGAGCTCAAAACGCTGCCCGGCAGCAAGTTCAGGCAGTTCATCAACAGCCCAGAACGAGAGGAGGACAGTGCAGCTTGCGCCCGGCGCCAGCGGGGGCTCGTCGATTTCCAGCTCGGCTCCGAAGTCGATGTCGCTTCCGTCGAACCGAATCAGGCTCCTGTAGCCGGACTGGATCGCCCGCACTCTGCCGCCTTCGTCCGTGGCCACCAGACCGACGGTTCCCCGCACCACGCGGCTACCAGGCTTCCATCGCGGCGACATTCAGTGCTCCGTTTTCCCAAGGGACGAACTGAATTGACTCCGGACCTCGCTCGTCGGCTTCATCGATCCGAGCCGTCAGCGACGCGCCATTCACGAACTCGAGAATGAGAGCCGAGTCACCGAGCTCGACTCGAGCAATCACGGAGCCGATGAGCGAGCACAGTGCGTCTCGCGAGCTTGGACCTGGAAAGCTCACCTGATGGCCACTTCGACCCACAGTCACCGGATAGACGAGGACCCGCAACGTCGGGCCGGTGAAGTTCAGCTCAACGTAGTCGGCGACGAAGCACACCGTATCCACCGCCTCACCGACAAGGTCGTAGACGGAGTTGATGTTTTGCGCGCGGCTCATGGCTCGAGGATATGAGCCATCGGATCGGTCGGGGGGATGGTTTGGCCAGTAAAGGGATGGAGGGTCTGGCCCTGTCCGTTCATATAGCTAGGAAGGTCCCATCGTCGGAGGCGACGAGTTCACACATCACCTCATCGCCTGGCTCGAACTCCCATCGCTCCACGCGCCGGTCATACGGTTGCCCCACGATCCGGAAGCGGTCCGATGCGACCCGCTGGGCCTTGACAGGCCGCCAGACGTCCACGTTCTCATCAAGCGGCCGGACAAATATCTCGGCGAGCGTCACGGGAGACCTCCGCTGCCCGGCCCGTACTTGAACCCTGGGCCACCCGCGTGGATCACATGGCCCGTGGCGTCGTTCGATCACTACCGACTGGTCGTGTGGAGTTCCCCCCGTCGGCGTGGACAGGGGGATCTGCCCCGACCACCGAGGCCGCGCCTGTTTCACGCCCGATCCGGGCTAGTCGGCTGTCCCTTGGTCCTCACATACGCCCGCCTCCGCGATGGTTTCATCGATGGTCTCCCTAATCCACAAGTCGATCGTCTCCATATTGATGACTAGCCGTCCTTGGTCCACGACGTTGAGAAACACCACGTCGTGCACGTTGGCGTCGGGCCAGCGAAGGGTCGCCTCGATGGACGAGGTGTAATGGCTCCCTTTACCGTGGCGAGCAATCGGGTCTAGCTCGACTGACAAGCACAGCGCGTCGAGATCTGCGCGTCTCGCATCGAAGGCACACCGCATCAACGTATGGATGCACTCCTCAATCTGTTCGAAGGCGTCCGACGGCGTTATGGGTTCACCTCGGGGAAGTGCAACTGCGAGCCGGGAAGCGGTCCGTGCTTGATGTCTTTGTGTGTGATCAAGACACCGCCGCCGGGCAACGGTTTGCCGACCTGGTGCACGACCTGGACCGTCTGCCCCCCCCCGGGCGTCCGCTCTCGGATGACGAGGGACTCGGACCCATCGGTGCTCGGCGTGCGCCGCAGCTTTGTGGTGATGCTGTTGCCGCCACCGAACGAGCCTCTCTCGTCGGCGAATCGGTCGGCGATCCCACGCAAGATCCTGCTCCCACCGCGGTCGGCAATGACCTTCACGCCCGCCGCCAACTCTCCCCCGCCGTAGAGCATGCTGCCGGCGAAGCCGAAGCCCTCGCCGATGCGCCCGGCGGTGCCGAAGTCCGCACAGGAGGGATCGAACCCGAACACCCGCCCGGCGATCTTGGTGCTGATGCCGCCCGACAGCCCATGCAGCGTCCCCGCCGCGGCATCAGGTGCCGCGTTGACCGCCGTCGTCACGACGTTGCCGACGCTTGAGGCGACGTTGCCAGCACCACCCACGATGTCACCCATGAAGCCGACCGCGTCGCCGAAGATGCTCTGGCCGGTCGGGTCGACGGCGTTGATCGGGTCACCGGCAGCAAAGGCATAGAGGTTGATGTCCCCACCCCCGAAGCCCGCAGGGCCCTTGGTCGTGAAGCGCCCCGTCCGCGCATCGTACTGGCACTGCCCCAGTAACGTCAGGCCCGTGTCGCGGTCATACAGGCCCCCTACCCCAAGTCGGCAAGCTCATTGCGAAACCAAGCGCCTAGTTCTTGCGCTGTGGCGACCGGGTGCCCCTGCCGCCATACATGGACTTCGAGTGCGTCACAGAGTTGCCCGCTGCGATAGGCGTAGAGTCTGAGTTCAGACTGATATGCGGCTCCAGTCCCTGTTCGCGCCAGTTCAACCTCGCTGACATCCACACCCCGCTCGGCGAGGCCGGGGAGCGCATCTACGACAGCCTCCTGGACAGCCGCGAGCGCAGCACGTTCGAATTCGTCTCGTTCTGTCATGGAATAGGTGGATATTCGACCCACTCGCTCGGGAACTGACGCCGGCCCCCGTACTTTCCGACGTGCGTCTGATGCTGATGGACGACCTTCCCGTCAACGGTCACTTGATGCGTGACCGAGATCGTTTCCCCATCGGACCGCTCGATGATGTGCCTCGAAAGCCCACCGTCGCGGCCAGGCTCGGGCCGCTCCATTATGGTCTTGCTGATGATCGAGGCTGTGCCAGTGGCCTCTGTGGCCAGCTCGCCCGTCTCACCAAGGACCTTCGCTCCGGCCCTGAGCTCTCCTCCGCCGTAGAGCATGCTGCCGGCGAAGCCGAAGCCCTCACCGATGCGCCCCGCGGTGCCGAAGTCCGCACACGACGGATCAAACCCGAACACCGCCCGGCGATCTTGGTGCTGATGCCGCCCGACAGCCCATGCAGCGTCCCCGCCGCGGCATCAGGTGCCGCGTTGACCGCCGTCGTCACGACGTTGCCGACGCTTGAGGCGACGTTGCCAGCACCACCCACGATGTCACCCATGAAGCCGACCGCGTCGCCGAAGATGCTCTGGCCGGTCGGGTCGACGGCGTTGATCGGGTCACCGGCAGCAAAGGCATAGAGGTTGGTGTCCCCACCCCCGAAGCCCGCCGGGTCCTTGGTCGTAAAGCGCCCCGTCCGCGCGTCGTACTGGCGCTGGCCCAGCAACGTCAGGCCCGTGTCGCGGTCATACAGGCCACCGTTGAACCCGAACGGCTGAAACCCGGGGTTGGTGTCCTCGACGACCCGCCCGTAGGCGTCGTAGTTGAGCCGCTGGGCAATCTCGCCGGTGGCGGAATCGATGACCAGGCGCGGGCTTCCGCGCTCGTCGCTGATGAAGCGATAGGTCGTGCCGCCGCGGATCATCAAGCCGAACGTTCCTTGCTCTCAGCGCAAGGAAGGTTCCGCGCGACGGGCAAGGCACCCCCAGAACGCCCCGCGGACGCCCGCGTCGGGCGTGGCGACATCGCGCCTCGCCGCGCGACGTCGGCCCCGACGCCGGAACGAGGACCAAGCCGACGAGCGGATTCGAACCGCTGACCCCTTCATTACGAGTGAAGTGCTCTA
>JBDZVZ010000086.1:0-12838 GCA_040255945.1 Solirubrobacterales bacterium
CCGCGGCGCCCGCAGCGTCGCCCGGTCCGGCACCACGTCGCGGTCGAAGAACACCAGGCGCGCGGTGCCGAGCGCCTCCGCGTCGCGCGGGGCCAGCACGGCGTCGCGGTGCACGGCGCGCGTGCGGCGCGCGATCGCGTCCCACGCGTAGCGCTCGTCGGCGAGCGCCCGGCCGGCCGCGCCGCGGCGCGCGCACTCCGCGGCCCCGGCGTCGACCACGGCGCCCAGCGCGTCGACGAGCGCCTCCACGTCGGGCCGCGCGCACAGCCAGCCGGTCTCGCCGTCGACGACCGCCTCGGCCAGCCCGCCGACCGGGTAGGCGACGACCGGCCGCGAGAACCCGTAGGCCAACAACAGCACGCCGCTCTGGCTGGCGCGCGGGTAGGGCAGGACGACGGCGTCGGCGGCGGCGAAGAGATCGGCCGCCTCGTCGATCGGCACGAAGCCCTCCCGGACGTGGACGCGCCGCGCCAGCGTGCTGTCGGCCAGCAGCGGGGCCACCTCGGCCAGGCCGCCGGTGTCCTGCCCGGCGATGACGACGTGCAGCCCCTCGACGTCGGCCGCGGCCCGCAGCAGGTCGGCGAGCCCCTTGTCGGCGCGCAACTGGCCGAAGAGCAGGACGGCCGGGGCGCCGTCGGGAACGCCGAGCGCGCCGCGCGCCGCCTCCCGGTCGCCCTCGCCGCCGGTCCCGGCCAGCGAGCCGTACTCGCCGTGCGGGATGACGACCGCCGCGCCGCGCCGCGCCGCATAGGCGCGCGGGAGGTCGGCGCGGGCGTGGACGACGGTGCGCGCGGTGAGCCGCGCGAGCAGCCGCCGCGTGCGCTCCAGCGAGGCGGCGCGTTCGAACGTGTTGTGCTCGGTCTGCACGACGACGGCGCCCACCGCCCGCAGCGCCGCGACCGCGACGACCCCGAGGCGCAGGTCCTCCCAGCCCTCGGTGTGCACGACGTCCGCGCGCCGGGCGAGCACGACCAGCCGAGGCACCGCGGCGAGGAACAGCAGCCCGTTGGCGATCCGGCCGAGCCGCAGCCGCCGCACGAGCCGCCCGGCGGCGGTCGTGTCGCGCACGTAGCGGAAGACGCGCCGGACCCGCACCCCGTCGGCCGGCGGGTAACGGTGGTCGGCGGCGGTGGCGAGCGTCACGGACGCGCCGGCCTGGGCGAGCGCGGCGGTCAGCGCCGCGGTGTAGTCGGCAACGCCGCCCCGTCCCCCCTGCTCGACGACGAGGACGCGCCGCACATCGGCGGAGATGTCGGGCGCCACGGCGCGAGAGTACCGGTGTTCGCTCTGGGATCATCCGGCCGTGGCCGCGCCCCACCCCCACGACGTGCTCGTCGCCCAGCAGACGCCAACCCGCCGCGGCGGCCAGGGGCTGCGCGTCTGCACGCTCGTCGACGCGCTTGCCGCCGCCGGATCGCACGTGACGGTCGTCTTCGCCCGCTTCGGCGCCGACGCGACCGATCCGTCGCTGGCGGCCAACCCGGCGGTGACCCTGCGCGAGGTCGTGCCCAGCCGCGGCGCCCGGCGCGCGCTGACCTATGCCCGCCGCCGGCTGGCCGGCACGCCCGACGGCTGGGCACGGTCGATCTCACCCGAGCTCGTCGCCGTCGCCACGCATCAGGCGACCGCCGCGAAGGTGGACCGCGTCATCGCCGACGGCCCCGCGGTCATGACCGCGCTGATGGGCCTGGCTCGCCGCCGGCCGGTCATCTACAACGCCCACAACCTCGAGTCGGCGTTCCGCGCCGGGCTCGACGACCAGCGTCTCGGCTCGGCGCGGACGCTGCGCGCGGCCGAGCGTCGCCTGCTGGCGGCGGCCGCCGAGACGTGGATGGTCAGCGAGCCCGACGCGGCCGGCGCCCGCGAGCTCGAGCCCGGCGCCCGCGTGCGCGTCGTGCCCAACGTCGTCGACACCGGCGCGATCGCGCCGGTCGATCCGGGCCCGGCCCGCGCCGGCGGCGGCGACGCGCTCCTGGTCGGC
Organism: Solirubrobacterales bacterium; assembly: GCA_040255945.1. GTDB lineage: Bacteria > Actinomycetota > Thermoleophilia > Solirubrobacterales > Solirubrobacteraceae > Baekduia. The sequence goes on from JBDZVZ010000086.1 coordinate 1,982, forward strand.
GACTTCACCTACGCCCCGAACCGTGACGCGCTGGCGTTCCTGCTCGACGACGTCCTGCCGCGCGCCCGGTCGCTCGGCGGTGGCGGCGGCGGACCGACGCTGCGGCTCGTCGGCCGTGGGCTGGAGGACGACCCGGTCCGCCACGCCCCGGGCGTGCTCGTGCGCGGGCGCGTCGACGACCTCGCCGCCGAGTACGCCGCGGCCCGCTGCGCCCTGGTCCCGCTGCGAGCCGGCGGCGGCACGCCGTTCAAGCTGCTGGAGGCGCTCGCCTACGGCGTCCCGGTCCTGGCCACCCCGCAGGCGGCGGCCGCGCTCGACGTCCGCGACGGCGAGCACCTGCGGATCGCCGAGGGCGCCGACGCGTTCGCGGCCGCGCTCCATGAGCTCGTCAGCGGCGCCGACGCCGACGCCCCCGCCCGCGCCGCCCGCGGGCGCACGCTCGTCGAGCAGCGCTACTCGGTCGCCGCGCTCACCCGCCTTCTCGCCCCGGAGCACGCCGCCGCATGAACGCGACCGAGCGCCTGCGCGGGCGCGACATCGTCTGCGTCGGCTTCGCCGACTGGGACACCGAGCTGTGGACGAACCAGCACCACCTCATGTCGCGGCTGGCGGCCGACAACCGCGTGCTGTTCGTCGAGTCGCTCGGGCTGCGCCGCCCGCAGCTCGCGGGCCGCGACCTGGCCCGCATCGCCCGCCGCCTGCGCCGCGGCGTCGCGCCACCCCGAGCCACCCGCGAGGGCGTCCAGGTCCTCTCGCCGCTCGTCCTGCCGCTGCACCGCAACCGCGCCGTCCGGGCGCTCAACGCGCAGCTGCTGCCGGCGCTCGTCGGCCGCGCCGCGCGGCGGCTCGGGTTCGAGCGGCCGATCCTCTGGGCCTACGTCCCGCAGGCCGAGGTGCTGCTGGACGTGCTGCGCCCGTCGCTGGTCGTCTACCACTGCGTGGACGACATCGCCGCCCAGCCGGGCGTCGACGCGGCGAGCTTCCGTGCCGCCGAGGCGCGCTTCGCCGCCCGCGCCGACCTCGTGCTCGCCAGCGCGCCCGCGCTCGCCCGGCGGCTGCGTGGCATGGGCGTCGAGGTGCTCGACGCGCCGAACGTCGCCGACACGGCGGCGTTCGCCCGCGCGCTGCAGGACGGCCCGGTCGACGCGGCGCTCGACGCGCTGCCGCACCCGCGGATCGTGTTCACCGGCGCGGTCGTCGCGACGAAGCTCGACGTCGAGCTCACCGTCGCGCTGGCCCGGGCGCGCCGCGACTGGACCTTCGCGCTCGTCGGGCCGGTCGGCCCCGGCGACCCGTCGACCGACGTGTCGGCCCTGCGCGCCGAGCCCAACGTCCACCTGCTTGGCCGGCGGCCGCACGCCGCCCTACCCGACCTCCTGCGCGGCGCCGACGCCGGCCTCATCCCCTACGGGATCAACGACCTGACCCGCAGCGTCTTCCCGATGAAGGTGTATGAGTACCTGGCGGCGGGGCTGCCGGTCGTCGCGACGCCGCTGCCCGCGCTGGCCGAGGTCGCCGAGGTGACCACCGCGCCCGACGCGGCCGGGATCGCCGCCCTGCTCGACGCGGCGCTCGCCGACGGGTCCCCGGAGCGGCGGGCCGCCCGGTCGCAGGCGGCCGCCGCGCATTCGTGGGACGCACGGCTGGCGGAGATCGCCGAGGCGATCGCCGCCGCCGAGCGCTGAACCCGAGCGCGCGCCGCGCGTGGTGTGCGGCCTTGCGCAGGTTGGCCGCCCCGGCGCGGGCGTCGAGGTGCGGCCAGAGCGCTTCGAGAACCTGGTCGCGCGCCAGCCGGCGTCCGTCGGCCAGGGCGAGCAGCGCGACGAGCTCCCAGGCCCGCCGGGCGGGCCAGCCGCGCTGATCGACGGTCCGCTCGCCAAGATCGACCCGCAGGTCCCCGAGCAGCTCGATCCGGACCGCGTCAGCCGAGCTCCGCACGCTGCACCGACCCTACCCGCGCCCACCAGCACGGACAGCCGTCCAGCGGCGACGTCCCCCGTCGGGGGGAGGCGGGGCCTGGACGTTCGTCCACCGGTTGACCGGTTGACGCCAGTCGACGGCTGCAAGATCCGATGCAGGTCGTGATCAGCGGTCGCCGCCCCAGGGGCGCCCGGCCGCTGGCTCCCGTCAACGGCACCCCCACCGCGAGGTGGGTTCGCAAAGCCAGGGGTCTCGCTCGAGATCGCCCAGCTTCCGAAGGAGTTCCCCCGCATGACCCCCCGCCCCCAGGGGTCCGGCCGCAGCATGGCCTGGCCCGCGCTGATCGCCGCCGTCCTGACCGTGTTCGCCCTGGCGCCCGCTACGGCTGGTGCAGCCTCGGCGTCGGCCTCGGCGGTGAGCTACCAGCGTGCCGACCGCGCGGTCGTCCAGGCGGCCACGAAGCTCGCCGCATGCCAGCGCACGCACCGCGCCCGCTCCTGCACGCGCCTCTCGTCGGCGCTGCAGCGCGCCGGGCGGCGCCTGACCGCCGCCGAGCGCCGTCTCGGCCGCACGGCCCGCGCCGCCAAGGCGCGTCAGAGCGGCCGCCGCACCGCCCCGAACGTCAACCTCAAGGGCTCGCGGCTGACGTGGAACCGCGTCGCCGGCGTCTCCTCCTACCTCGTCATGCGCCGTGTCAGCGGCCGCAAGGACCGCTTCGCGGTCGTCAGCGGCACGAGCACCCGGGCCCGCTCGGTGCGCGGCAAGAAGGTCCGCTACGCGGTCCGCACCGCGGTCGTCGGATCCGGCTGGTCGGCGTTCGTCGAGTACTTCGCCCGCCTGGCCGACCGGCGCAAGGCCGCCCCGACGATCACCGTCAGCGGGACCACGCTGAGCTGGGGCCAGGTCGCCGACGTCAAGGACTATGTCTTCGTGACTAAGGTCCCAGGCCGCACCGACGCCTACACGACGGTCCGCGCCACGAAGCTCACCCCGCCGGCCGTCCCCGGCGCCACGGTCCGCTACAGCGCCCGCACGAACGTCGACGGCTCGGCCTGGGCCCGCGAGGTCTCGGTCAGCTACCCGGCCGATGGGACGGCACCGGTCGTGTCGACGCCTGCACCGGCGCCCGCTCCGGCCGCTCCCACCCCGTCGTCCGGCGACGACACGCAGCCCGCGCCCACGCCGGCGCCCACGCCGACCCCAGCGCCCGCGCCCACGCCGAAGCCGGCCGACGGCCCGCTGCGGGTCGGCATCAACAGCGGGTCGGCGGTCCAGTGGGAGCTCTCGTTCATCGAGACGCTTGGCGCCCGGCATGCCCGCATGGAGTTCGACATCTCGACGCCGGCCACAGATCTGGCCCCGGTTGTCGAGGCCTACGCCCGGGCCGGCATCCAGCCGCTGCTGCTCGCCGGCTTCAACGCCCGCATCCCCACGAGCGACGAGGCCCGCAACGTCGCATCGTGGGCGGCCGCCTACGGCCCGGGCGGCACGTTCTGGAAGGGCAAGGGCTTCCCGGCCTCGGTCGCCGTGGCCAACATCGAGTTCGGCAACGAGACGAACAACCCCTGGCAGTACGACCGCAATTACGGCGACGACTGGTACAAGGATCCGACCTTCCTGCAGCGGGCGCGAACGTACGCGCTCCGCGTCAAGGAGGCTCATCAGGCGATCGCTGCGGCGAACCCGAGCGTCGGACTGCTCGCCGTGGGCGACCAGTACAGCGGCTACACGACCTGGGTCGACTCGATGTTCCAGGCCGTGCCCGACCTCGGCTCGTATGTCGAGGGCTGGACCGTCCACCCGTACGGGCCGCAGTGGAAGACCCCGATCGACAACATGATCGCCGCCACTCGCGGTCACGGCGCGCCCGACCGGCCGGTCTACATCACCGAGTGGGGGCTGACGACCGACAACGGCCGCTGCCTGAGCAACAACTACGGCTGGAACCCTTGCATGACCTACAGCGACGCCGCCACGACCCTGCGGACGGCGATCGAGGGCATGCGTGCCCGCTACGGCAGCCGGCTGGCCGAGGTCTACCTCTACCAGGCGCGCGACCAGCGGGCGCCCGGTGAGAGCACCGACCGCGAGCACTACTTCGGCGCACTGCACAGCGACAAGACACCGAAGGGCGACTACACCGCGGAGGTCCAACGCCTCCTGACGTCGAACCCGTAGCCGCCCGCCCGGCGCGCCCGGAAGGAGCGCGCGGTCCACCCCGGCGGACACCACTGATGATCTACGGTGAATCGTTCGTGCGGCTGCTGTTCTTCAACGAGGGCAATCTCGGCACCTTCATCCTCGGCCAGGACCAGGTCGAGGCCAACCTCCGCACCGCGATCGAGCACCTGGACGGCGCCGAGGCTCGCTTTGCCCGACTCACCGAGCAGGGTCGATGGGCCCATGCGGCGGCGACGTGGACCCGGCCGCTGCTCTCGCGTGAGTCCCTGGACGCCAAGACGTTGCGCTGGCACGCCGTCCAGTCGACGCGGGCGCGCCGACAGGTGCGAGCCGAGGTCGAGGCCTTCCGCCCCGACATCCTGCACCTGCACAGCCACTCGATCGCGCTCGGGCTCGGGGGCGTCATGCGTCGGGTGCCGACGGCCTTGTCGGTCGACGTCACGATCCGGGACTGGCGGATGATGCCGGCCTGGCGCCCGAAGCGCCCGTGGGCGTCCGCCGAGCTCGTCCCGGTGTGCGCCGCCGAGCGCCGACGGTTCCGGCAGGCCGCGCTCGTGCTCGCGTGGACACCGTGGGCGGCCGCCTCCGTGCTGGCGGCCTGCCCCGAGGCACGCGTCGTCGAGCATCATCCCGGCATCGATCTGGAGCGTTTCTCCCCAGGCACCCGCCGCGAGCCCGAGCTGCCGCGCGTCCTCTTCATCGGCGGCCGCTTCGAGGACAAGGGCGGTGGCCGCCTCCTGGACGCGCTCAGCGACGATCTCGGCAGGACCGTCGAGCTCGATCTCGTCACTCCCGCCGACGTGCCGTCGCGTCCCGGCATCCGGATCCACCGCCTCGGCCCGCAGGACCCGGAGCTCCTCGAGCTGCGCCGCCAGGCGGCACTCTTCTGCCTGCCCAGCACCGCCGACGCGGCTCCGTGGGCGGTGCTCGAGGCGATGGCCTGCGGCATCCCGACCGTCGCGTCGGATGTCGGCGGCATCCCCGACCTCCTCGGCCACGGAGAGGCCGGTGTGGTCGTCGCCCACGACGACGTCCGGGCGTTGGGCACCGCCATCCGCTCGCTGCTCGCGGACCCGACGCGGCGGCAGGCGCTCGGACAGGCGGCCCGACGGCGCTGCGAGGCACACTACGACGCGAGGAGGCAGGCCGCCCAGCTCGTCGACCTGCTCGCCCCGTTGCGGGCGGCAACGCCATGACCGCGCTGGCCCGAACCCGGTCGACGACGCTTGCGGCAGCCGCGCTCGTCGGGTTGGTTGGCGGGGCGATCGCCGCCGCCCGGCCGCTCGAGGCGCTGGCGGTCGCTGCCGCGATCCTGCTGGTCGTCGGCATGGTGATGCTCGATGATCGAGCCTTCCCGGTGGCCATCGTCGGGGTCGCGGTCCTTCCCTGGTACCCGTTCATCTCGACAGCCGCGGTGCCGCCACTCGTGCCGCAGCGGATCTTCTGCGCGGTCATCGCCGCCGCGGTTGTCGTGCCGTGGCTCTGGTCGCTGGCCCGCGGCTCTTCGGGTCACCGCCCGCGCGCTTTCCCGTTCCTCTACGGGCTGCTCGTCCTGCTGATGACGATCATGATCGCCAGCTCGGTGGGCGCGATCAAGCCGATGATCGAGTCCGGGACCTTCGGGCTGATCTTCGGCGGGCTGGCGTTCCTCGTGGCGCGGCGGTTCGGACGGACGGCGGGATGGGAGACCGCCGGGTTCGGCGCCGTCGTCGTCCTGCTGCTGCTCGGACTTCTCGCGTTCGCCGCTGATCCCGGCAATCGGATCGGCTACTTCACCGGCTACCCGATCACCTACGGCGCGCTCATCATGGGCACGCTGCCGCTCGCCATCAGCTTCGCGCTGCGGCGGTCACCCGTGCTCGCCGGGGGGCTGGCGGTCGGCGCGACCGCCGCGCTGATCCTCAGCGAGTCGCGGAGCTCATGGATCGCGATCGCCGGCGTCGTGCTCATCGTCGTCGTGCTGCTCATGCGACTCGGGCGCTGGAGGGCGCTCGGCACGCTCGCCATCGTGCTGACGATTGTCGGCGCGGCACTCGCCCAGACCGACGCGCTGAAGGGCGTCGTCGAGCGCAAGCTCAGCGCCGACGTGCGCATGTCTGACTCCGTCACCCACCGGGCGTGGAGCTACGGGTACGCCGCCGAGCAGATCAAGCAACGCCCGATCTTCGGGGCGGGCTATCCCGGCTACTCAGCCGAGCAGGCCGCCCAGGAGACCGACATCGGCGCTGTCGACAATGGCTATCTGTCGAGCTGGGTCGACCTTGGGCTCGTCGGGCTGCTCGCGGTGACCGCGCCGATCGCGGTGGCGGTCGGCCGGCTGGGGCGCTGGCTCTGGATGGGAACGAGCCCCCCCGGCGAGGACCTTGCGCTCGTCCTGGGCATCATCGGCGTTGCGCTCGTGACGATCTTCTACGACAGCTTCTACTGGGCGCAGCTTGCGCTGCTGCTGGGCGCCATGGGCGGCGTGCTCTCGCGACGGCCCGCCGGCGCGCGCTCGCGTCGCGGCGTCAGGATCGTGTTCCGATGAGCGAGCGCAGGCGCCGCCCTGGCGTGGACCCGTTGGCCGACGTCTCGCCGTAGTAGCTGCTCGTCACGAAGTCCGGGTCGCCGGTGATGACAAGCCCGAGGACGCGCCGGCCGCTCTGGTCGAGGACGCGCTCGGCTTCGCGGACGTGGTCCCGGCGGGTCGTGCCAACGCGGGCGACCATGATGACGCCGTCGACCTGCGGCAGCTGAAGGAGCACGCGGGTGTCGGCGACCGGCAGCAGAGGCGGCGCGTCGACGATGACCATCTGGGAGATGTTGCGCAGCTCCCCCAGGATCTCGCCGGCGCGCGGCGTGCGCAGGAGGTCGGCGGGGTTGGGCGGGATCGTGCCGCTCGGCAGCAGCTCGAGTGGGAAGTCGGTGCCGAACGGGGTGACGAGCAGGTCGATGGATCGATCGTCGGAGGCGAGCAGGTCGGACAGACCACGGGAGTGGCGTACGACGCCGAGCTTCTTGCCCGAGGTCGGGCGACGCATGTCGGCCTCTACGAGCACGACCTCCTGTCCCACCGCGGCGAGGCTCGTGGCGAGGTGGCGGGCGACGGTGCTCTTGCCCTCGCTCTCCTCAGCGCTGGTGACCACGAGGCAGGCGATGTTGTGCTGCGGGTCCAGGAAGCGAAGACCCTCGCGCAGCATCCGGTAGGCCTCACCGACACGGCCGCTCAGCTCGGGGCCCATGACGTCCCGCCGGGTCTGCGGGACCGTGGCTACGACCGGGTAGCGCGAATAGGCCTCTTCGATCTCGTCGGCGGTCGTCAGGCGCCGGTCGAGGAAGTTCAGCAGCAGCGCGAAGCCGGATCCGAAGATCAGGCCGACGAGCAGCCCGAAGATGGCGTTGCGTCGCGGCTTGGGCGCGGTCGGGTTGCTGTCCGGCGTGGCGTTGGCGATGACCTCGGCGTTGCCGGTCTGCAGCGTGCGCAGGACGTCGAGCTGGCGCAGGCTGTTGAGCAACCCCTCGCGCTCGGTTCCCTGTGCGGTCTGCAGCGACTGGCGGACGAGGTCCTGGGCGCTGGCGACCGTGCGCCGGTCGGTCTCGCGGCGGTACCGGATGTAGCCCTGCGCGAACGCGTTGGCCACCGCGGCGGCGTCGCGCGGGTTGGAGCGTGTCGCCTCGACGGTGGCGACGTCCGATCGGGAGCTTGGCGTGACCGTGATCGACTTCAACAGCGACTCGACCGGCTCCTGGGTTCCGAGGATCTGGCGCGCCTGCGCGGCGACGCTGCTGGAGGCGACCACGTCGACGTTCGTCTGCGCGGCACGCTGCGGGTCGGCACCGGGGTCGAAGAGGTCGTTGCCATAGAGCGTGCGCGCGAACCCCGGATCGCGGAACAGGAGCGACGCCGAGGACGTGTACTCCTTCGGTGAGCGGACGGCAAGAAGGATCGCCACCGACGTGCAGAGCACGGTGATGAGCACCACGAGGAAACGCCGCCGCCAGACGGCGCGGAAGAGCTCGAACGGCGAGACGGTTCGCTCGGCCTCAGTCGTCGTCTCGTCGAGGCCCGTCGGCGTGTACTTGGGCGACATCATGCGGGTGCTCCCACGCGCACGATCATAGGGGCGACCTCTCGGGAACCGACGCTGCGCACGACCGCTCGCAGGCGTCCAACACCGCCTCGGCAAGCTCCTGCCGGAACCGCTCCGGGCCGAAGCCCCGGGCGTTGTCGCGGATGGCCGCCTCGTCGAGCTCGAGCTCCTCGAAGGCGAGGATCGCGGCCTCCAGCGCGGCGACGCTCTGCTCGCCGAACAGCACGCCGGTCTCCCCGTCGACGACGCTGTCGAGCACGCCGCCCGCGCCGTAGGCGATGACCGGGACGCCGGCGGCCTGGGCCTCGACCGGCACGATCCCGAAGTCCTCCAGGCCGCAGAAGAGCAGGGCGCGCGCCCCGGCCAGCAGGTCGCCGAGCTCGTCGTCGGGCACGTAGCCGAGGAACTCGACCTCGGGGGCGCCGGCGGCCGACGCCCGGGCGGCGTCCAGCGCGCGACCGGTCCCCGCCACCTTGACCTTGCGGCCCAGCCGCGCGCAGGCGGCGACGGCCAGGTCGACGCGCTTGTAGGGCACGACTCGCCCGAGCACGAGGTAGTAGTCCCGCGGATTGCGCGGCCGGGCAAGATGGGCGTCGATCTCCACGGGCGGATGCACGACGGTCGCCTCGCGCCGGTAGAACTTCTTGATCCGCCGGGCGACGAACGACGAGTTCGCCACGAACGCGTCGGGGCGCAGCGCGCCGAGGACGTCGTCGCGGCGCAGGCGCGGCAGCAGCGCGCCGGCGGCCAGGCGCCCGACGCGGCCGAGCTCGCCCTTCAGCAGCGCCGGCTCCCAGGCGTGCCGCATCGGCGTGTGGCAGTAGCAGACGTGCAGCGCGTCGGGGGCGGTCACGACGTTCTTCGCGCACGAGTGGCTCGAGGAGACGACCAGGTCATACGCGCCGAGGTCGAAGGACTCAAACGCCCGGTTCATCAGCGGCAGCAGCTTCGGGTACTGGCGGCGCGCGCCCGGCAGGCGGTCGAGGAACGACGCGTGCACGCGGCGACCGGCGAGCACTTCCCGCCACGGCTCCGGGTCATAGACGGACGTGTAGATCTCGGCGTCGGGCAGCAGCCCGAGCAGTTCGAGCACGACCTTCTCGGAGCCGCCGGGAACCGTCAGCCAGTCGTGGACGACGGCCGGCCGGGAAAAGCGGTCGCTGAGGGGGACCTCGAGGTCCATCTCCCGGGTCATCGGCCAGCCCCGCCCCGGACCTGAGCGGCGATGAGCGCCTCGCGCGCATCCAGGACGAACTGCGCCTGGGCCTCGAGGTACGGCGCCAGACGGAACTCCTGCGCGCGCGTGTGCGCACGAGCGACCCGGGCGGCTGTCTCCTCGGGCTCGCGCAGCGTGCGGGCGACCGCGTCGGCGGCTGCCGCCGCGTCCTGCGCCGGGTACAGCAGCGCGTGCTCGCCGTCGTGCATGCCCTCGCCGATGCCGCCGACGTCGGCGGCCACGAGCGGCACGCGCGCGAACGCACCCTCGATCGTCACGAGCGGAAACGGCTCCTGCCAGACCGACGGGACGATGAGCGCGTGGGCACCCGCCAGCACGGCGGCGACCCCCTCGCGATCCAGCGCGCCGCGCCAGTCGACCTGCCCGCCGACGCCGAGCCGGGCGGCCAGCGCGTGGAGCTCGGCGCCGTGGTCGTCGTCCTCGGGTCCGGCGACGACGAGCCGGACGGTGAGGCCGTACCGGTCGCGCAGCTGGGCGAGGGCCTCGATGGCGATGTGCAGCCCCTTGGTCGGCGTGACCCGCCCGACGAACGCGACCTCCGGCTCGGGGGCCGGCGCGCGCTCCACCTGCTCGTAGACCTCGCCGTGGTAGGGGACCGAGTGCCCGACGCGCTCCAGGACCGGCTCGACGGACGGCGGCACGCCGGCCATGTGCCGGATGGCCTCCGAGTTCCAGGAGATCGCGGCGGGGAAGCGCCGCGCCGGGTCCAGCCGCAGGGCGGGCAGCCGGTTGAACGCCCGGCAGCCCAGCGACCACGCGCGGCGCGGCACGCTGCGCTGCGCAGGGGCGAGCTCGCGCAGGAACTGGTCGGTGAGGAACAGGCGGCCAAACCAGTGCTCGCAGACGCGGAACGCCACGGGGGTGCCGCTGTCGGCGAGCACGCGTAGGGCCGCCTGCGGGATGCTCGTCCCGTTCCACGCGTAGACGAGGTCGGGCCGCCAGCCGAGCGCGCGGTGGGCGACCGCGACCGCGCGCCGGCTGGCCAACGGCGCGCGCAGCGATCCGCGAGCGTCCTGGGTGAGCGCGGGCAGCTCGCGGCGCACCCTCGGTTCAGGCGGCGGGGCCGGGCCGTCAACCGTCGCGTCGCTGGTGAGCACGAGCACGTCGTGGTCACGACGGAGCCGGTCGACGACGACCGCGCACTCCCGCTCATAGCCCCCGAGCGCGACCGGTGGAAACAGCGTCGAGGTGACGAGGATGCGCACGAATCCCGCACAGTAGCGAGGTACGCTGGGCTCCCATGACGTCCGAGACCCAGTCGGTCGACGAGCTCGTCCTGCGGCTCGACGGCCGCGACAAGCTGCCGTCCGCCGGCCTGCGCAAGTCCATCACCGACGCGCTGCGGCGCATCACGCCGTCCGGGCCCGCCGTCCGCCGGGCGTCGCGCGCCGCCAGCTTCCCCGACGACGAGGTCGCGAAGGGCGGGAGCTGGTCTGTTGGTGGGTATGA
>JBDZVZ010000087.1:0-12677 GCA_040255945.1 Solirubrobacterales bacterium
GGCGCAGGCGCGCGCCGAAGCCGCCCGCGTCGGCCAGCGACGCGCCGCTGAGGCCGAGCAGGTCGCCGAGCGCGTCGAGCAGCCGGCGCGAGACCCGGGCCGGCTCGAGCGCGCCCCGTTCGAGCCGGTCGAGGTAGCCGGCGGTCCGCTCGCGCTGGGGCGCACCGAGCCCGAACCGGTCCGCCAGCCGGGCGGCCAGGTCGTCGACGCTCAGGCCGCGGCGCTCGCGCAGCTGCGGCAGCAGCTCGGGCCACAGCCCGGCGCCGGCTTCGACGCCGCCGAGCACGGCATCGAGGGCGGGCTCGCGGCGGACGTCGGCGCGCGCCGCGTCGTCGAGCGCGGGCGCGAGGGCGAGCTCGAGCCAGTCGGCGATCGCGTCGGCCAGCGCGTCGCGGGCGCGCTCGTCGTGCACGCGGGCGAGGTACTCGCGCACGCGCGGGCGGCGCCCGGCGTTCCAGGCGTCGATGAAGTCGCTGAGGACCTGGTCGTGGAGGCTCATCCGTCGTACCGCTCCTTGAGCTTCTTGAGGTCCTTGATGCCCCGCGAGCGCAGCTGGTAGGCGTTGTCGCGGGAGGTCTGGAGGGTGGCGGCGATGTCGTCGAGCGGCACACCGTCGAGCGTCATGCGCAGCACCTCGCCGCGGTTGCCGTTGAGCTGGGGCAGCGCCCAGTCGAGGAAGTCCTCGCGTTCGCGCTGCTGCTGCTGGCGCTCGTGGCGGCGCACGGCCTCGTCGCCCTCCGCCCACGGCTGGGCGCCGCGCGCCGCGTCGCGGTCGAGGTTCCAGCCGGCGTCGAGCTCGAGGCGCTCGCGCGCGCGGCGAGCCTGGGACCGTCGCTGCACGTCGATGCAGATGCCGTGACACAGCGTCCGGATCGCGTTGACGAGCTCGCCCATCGAGGTGCCCGCGTAGGTCGTCATGAGGTTCGTGGAGATGCGGACGAGCGCGAGCTGCACGGCCAGCTCGTGCTCGTCGTCGTCCAGCCGTCCCCGGTGGGTGGCGGCGACGAGGCCGTCGACCCGGTCGAAGACGTCGATGACGAGCGCCTCCCACCAGCGCCGCATCGCCGCCGCGTCGCCGGCCCGGCGGGCGGCGAGAAAGCGGCGGAGGTGCTCGGCGTCGTGGCGGACCACGGTCGGCGGGTCGCGGTGGGCGGGCATGGTCTGACACCGGGAAGCCTCTCACCCGGGGCGGAGACGTTTCCGCGGTGGGCGCGCGGGTCCGCGGGGACGTTTCCGCGGAAGCGCCCGGTGGAAGAGCCGATGGGCATGAGCGACACCGACGTCACGGCACTCGAGCGACGGGGCTGGGAGGCGCTCTCGTCGGACGGGGAAACCGCGCGCGCCTTCTACGAGGAGGTTCTCGACGACCGGCCGGTGATGCTGCTGCCGGGCGGGACGGTGCTCGACGACCGCGCCGCGATCGTCGCGTCCATGTCGGGGACGCCCTGGACCCGCTACGAGCTGGCGGACCTCCGGTGCGTGCAGCTGACGCCGGACGCCGCGCTCGTCGCATACGCCGCGGTGGCCGAGCGCGACGGCCAGGCGTATTCGGCGCTCATGAGCAGCCTCTACGCCCGGCGCGCCGACGGCTGGAAGCTGGCCTTCCACCAGCAGACGCCGCGGTGAGATCGGCGCGTGGTCACGTTTCCGCAGAAACGTTCGGGGGCGAATGCCGTCCGCCCCTGGTGCGAACATGTGTTCGTGCTCATCGACTCCTCCTCCGCCGCTCCCGATCCCCGCCCGCTCGAAGCGGTCGGTGATGAGATCGCCACGCTCGCCGGCCGGCTCACCGCCATGCTCGCCCGCTGGCTGTCGCTCGTCGCCGAGTTCGACGCGCGCGAGGGCTGGCTGGACGCCGGGATGTCGTCGTGTGCCGAGTGGCTGGCATGGCGATGCTCGATCTCGCCCGCGACCGCGCGCGAGCACGTCCGGGTCGCGCGGCGGCTCGCCGAGCTGCCGATCATCGCTGACGCGTTGTCCCGCGCCGAGCTCAGCTACTCGAAGGTGCGCGCGATCACGCGGCTGGACCACATCAACGACGAGGAGCAGGTCCTCCAACTTGCCCGGTACGCCACCGCCGCGCAGCTCGAGCGGATGATCGCCGTCACCCGCCGGGTCTCGCGCGACGAGGCCGCGGCGGCGATCGACGACCGGTTCGTCCACATCGAGTATCACGACGATGGAACCGCCTCGATCCGCGCGCGGGTTCCGTCCGAGGACGGCGCGCGGCTCGCCCGGGCGCTCGAGCACGTCGAGCGGCTGCTGACCCCGGAGCCGCCCGAGGACGCAAGCGACGACGACGCATCGCGCGTCCGCCCCCGCTCGCCGGCGCGCCGCTGGCGGTCGAGACCGCCCGGCGGCTGTGCTGCGACGCCGGCCTCGTACCGATCGTCACCGACGGCGACGCGACGCTCGCCGTCGGTCGGCGGACCCGCGCCATCCCGCCGTCGATCCGCCGAGCACTGCGGGCGCGCCGCCCGACCTGCGGCTTTCCGGGCTGCAACCGCACCCGCTGGCTCGACGCCCATCACGTCCGGCACTGGGCCGACGGCGGCCGCACCGACCTCGACAACCTCGTCCACCTCTGCCGCCATCACCACCGCCTCGTCCACGAGTGCGGCTGGCAGCTGCGGCTCGACGATCACGGCGAGTGCGTCGTGCTGCACCCCGGCGGCCAGCGGCTCGTCGAGGTCCCGCCGCTGCCGGCGCCGGGCCCCGACGACCCGCCCCGCGCCGACGACCTGCGGCTGCGGCGCGACGGGCTCGTCCCGCTCACCGACGAGCTGCGCTACGACCTCAGCCTCGCCGTCGAGGGACTGCTCGCGTTGACTCGCGATCCCGAGCCGGAGCTCGCCCTAGCTTCCTGACACCCTGTCAAGTACCCTGCGCGCCATGGCGATCGACCCCGGCACCACCACCCCCGACGACCTCGCGAACGTCCGCGTCGGCGACCGCGAGCACTGGGAGGACGGGCCGCCCCACGAGCTCTTCAAGCGGCTGCGCAGCGAGTGCCCCGTCCACTGGACGAGCGGGCTGACGGAGTTCCCCGACGACCCGGGGTTCTGGTCGATCACGACCGCCGACGACCTCTTCACGGTCACGCGCGACTGGCAGACGTTCTCCTCGGAGCGGGGAGGCATCACCGGGGCGAACTCCGTCCTGCCGCTCGAGCTCCAGCGCGCGATGTTCATCGGGATGGACCCGCCCAAGCACGACCGGCTCAAGACGCTCTTCCAGCGCGGCTTCACGCCGAAGCGCATCGCCGAGCACGAGCCGGCGATCCGCGACATCACCATCCGCGTGCTGGACCGGCTCGAGGGCCGCACGCACTGCGACCTCGTCCACGACGTCGCCCAGCCGGTCGTCTCGCGCGTCATCGGGTCGTTCATGGGCCTGCCCGAGGAGGACGACGCGCTCTGGGCGCACCTCATGAACAGCGTCCTGGGAGCCGGGGATCCGGACCTCAACCCCGAGGGCCCGGAGGCGGTGATGGAGCAGTCCATCCCGGAGATCTTCGAGCGCTGCCAGACGCTCATCGCCGATCGGCGCGAGCACCCGACCGACGACCTCACCTCGGTCCTCGTCCATGCCGAGCTCGACGGTGTCGGCCTCGAGGAGCACGAGATCGTCATGGGGTTCTTCCTGCTCATGGCGGCCGGCAACGACTCGACCCGCGCCACGTTCTGCTCCGGCATGCGTGCGCTGCTCGAGGACCGCGAGCAGCTGCAGATGGTCGTCGACGACCCGTCGATCATCCCGAGCGCCATCGAGGAGGCGCTGCGGATGTTCCCGGCGTTCGCGCACTTCGCCCGGACCGCCACGCGGGACGTCGAGCTCAACGGCGCCCACATCCGCGAGGGCGACAAGGTCGTCATGTGGTACCCGTCGTCCAACCGCGACGAGAGCCGCTACGAGGACCCCGACCGCTTCGACGTCCACCGCAACCCGGAGCACCAGGCGTTCGGGGCCGGCGGCCGGCACACGTGCCTCGGCATGGCGCTCGCCCGGCTCGAGCTCAAGGTGCTCTTCGAGGAGACGCTCGCGCGCTACCCCGAGATGACGCTCGCGGGCACGCCGGCCGCCGTCGTCAACCCGTTCGCCAACCAGCTCAAGACGCTGCCGGTGCGGCTGGTGTCGTAGCGCCGGCGGCGGCCGCGGTCTGCCGGATCACCTCGGCGACCGCGGCCGGGTCGTCGTGGTAGGGCAGATGGCCGCCGCCGAGCGTGACGTGGCGCGCCCACGGCAGCGCGGCGCGGGCGCGCGGCGCCTGGCGGCCGTAAGGCAGCAGCCGGTCGCGATCGCCCCAGGCGACGGTGACCGGCACCCCGCGCAGCTCGTCCCCGCCGGAGAACGCGTACCCGTCGAAGGCGCGCAGCGCGCCGTCGAACGCCGGGGCGCCCCACGCGTCGCGCAGGCTGGCGACCGCCTCGTCGGCCGGCAGGCGCGACGGAAACCCGTAGAGCAGGTTGAACAGCGCGACCCGCCCGGCGGTCGTGCGGGCGGCACGCTCGACGAGCGGCCGCACCGGACCGGGCATCATGCGCAGGCTGCTCAGCAGGCCCTGGCACCAGCGCCGCTCCCCCGCGCTCCAGAACCCCGCGGGGGCCAGCGCAGTCGCCGACGAGACGACCCGGCGGCGGGCGAGCTCGAGCGCGATCGCACCGCCCATCGAGTTGCCGGCCACATGAGCGCCCTCGAGCCCCTCGCCGCGCAGCCAGCCCGCGAACGCGTCGGCGTAGGACGGGATCGTCAGCGGCGTGCCGGCCGGCAGCGGCGCCGAGCGGCCGAAGCCCGGCGAGTCGCAGGCGACGATCGAGAACTCGCCGGCGAGCAGGTCCATGACCGGCCGCCACGCCTGCCAGTGGTGGCCGATGCCGTGCAGCAGGACCAGCGGCGGCGCGGCCGGGTCGCCCGCCCGGTGGTCGTTGATGGTGATGCTCATGCCGCGGTCACCGTCGCGGGCGCGGGGACGAACGCGAACTCGGCCGGGTCCAGGCGCTTCGTCGCCTCGACGTACTCGGCCATGAACCCGGGCCAGTTGGCCACGATCCGGCCGCTCTCGTTGCGGTACCACGAGTCGCAGTCCGTCCAGGCGGTTCCGCGGAAGCGCGCCTGGACCGCCACGTCGCTGGCCGCCTCGACCTCGGCGTGGACGTCGATCGCCGCCGCCCCGCGGGCGGCGACCGCCTGCAGCGCCTGGCGCACCCAGGCGACCTGCGCCTCGAGGTAGACGAGGATCGAGCCGCCCGACGTGTTCGTGTTGGGCCCGTACAGCAGGAACATCGACGGAAAGCCGGGAACCATCATCCCCAGGTGGGCGTGGGCGCCGCCCGCCCATGCGTCGCGCAGGTCGCGGCCGCCCGCGCCGCGCACCTCCATCGGGAACATGAAGTCGTTGGTCTTGAAGCCGGTGCCGAGGATGAGGCAGTCGATCTCGCGCTCGCGCCCGTCGGCGGTGACGATGCCCGTCGGCGTCAGCCTCGCGATCGGGTCGGTGACGAGCTCGACGTTCTCGCGCTGCAGCGCGGGCAGGAACCCCGAGCTGAACAGCACGCGCTTGCAGCCGAACGTGTAGTCCGGCCAGGCCTTGCGCCGCACCTCCGGGTCGCGCAGCTGCCAGCGCATGAACATCGCCGAGCGCAGGCCGAGCACCCGGCCCAGCCGCCGCGGGTCGCGGATGCCGCGCGTGAGCAGCTCGCCGTAGTGGAAGACGAACCGGCGCCGGAACGCCTGCAGGCCGGGCACGTGCTCGATGGCCCAGCGGACCGGCCGCGGGTAGCGGCGGTTGCGCCGCGGCAGAAACCAGTTGCCCGTGCGCTGGAAGACGTGCAGCTCGCCGACCTTCGGCGCGATCTCGGGCACGAACTGCACGGCGCTGGCGCCGGTGCCGACGACCGCGACGCGCTTGCCGGCCAGGTCGTAGTCGTGATCCCACTCGGCGGAGTGGAACGTGTGCCCGGTGAACGCGTCGGCGCCCGGCAGCCGTGGCGCGGCGGGCTGGTGCAGCTGGCCGGTGGCGATGATGACCGCGTCGGCCTCGTGGGTCTCGCCGCCCTCGGTGCTCACCGTCCAGCGGGCGCGGTCGTCGTCGAACGCACACGCGGTGACCGTCGTGTTCACGACGACGAGCCGGTCGACCCCGTGGTCGCGCGCGACCGCGTGCGCGTAGGCGAGGATGTCGGGCTGCGTCGGGCACAGCCGCTCCCAGTCGCGGCGCTGGGCGTAGGAGAACGAGTAGAGATGGCTGGGCACGTCGCAGGCCGCGCCCGGGTACGTGTTGTACAGCCAGGTGCCCCCGAGGTCGGGCCCCTTCTCGAGGATCGTGATGTCCGTGATGCCGTGGCGGCGCAACTCGATCGCGGCGGCGATCCCACCGAAGCCTGCGCCCACGATGACGACCTTGGTCATGGGCGCCGTAGCGTAGCTGACACCCTGTCAGACCGGTGGGGCTTCGAGCCCGGCCTGATGAACCTCCCGGGCGGCGAGGCAATCGCCCCCCGGGAGTCCATCGGCTATCGCGGCGCCGTGTTCAGCGCCCCGCCGCAATACGGGCAGCTCGCCCGATCGGCGACGCGCTCGAACGGCCACAGCCGCAGACAGCGCAGGCAATGGATCCGCTTCATGCGGACCTCCTTTCTCGACGGACACGTGCGCGCAGACTTGCGGCGCCGGGCGTCTCGTCTCGGTTCACCATACCCAACGGAGTTCCTCTACAAGCCGGGCAGGTGGCGGACGTGGAACCCGGGCCGCTTGCCGATCGCCGGCCGCCAGCGCGGGCCGCTGCGACGCGAGTACCAGTCGCCGACCGCGCTCGTGTCGAACCGCAGCCCGGCGACCTCCATGTAGACGTGGCCCTTGTTGGCGTAGATCGTCATCCAGCGGCCGGCCTTCGCGCGCCAGGAGCGTGCCATCTGCCCGCTCACCATCGGGCCGTTCATGAGGCCGTTGCGGATGAGCGCGTAGCCGACCGAGCCCGAGCAGTCGTAGCCGCGGTCGACGAGCTTCGCGTGCCCGCCGCCCCACTTGTAGGGCTTGCCGACGATCTCGTTGGCGGCGCGGATGATGTTGCGGATCTGCTTCGGCGCGTCGTGCGGGATCGCAGCGCGGCCGTCGGTGCGCAGGCGCGCCACCCGGCCCTTGACCATCGGCTGCTTGGACGAGGCGAGCGACGGGAGCTGGGGCTTGGGCCGCGGCGCCGGGCGCGACGGCGGCTGCCAGTCGCCCGGCTCCCAGTCGTCGCCCTCCGGCTGCTCGGGCACCGGCGGCAGCGGCGGCACGTCCGGGGTGCCGGGCACCGTGTCGATCGTCGTCTCGCCGGACCAGTCCGCCGACGGGTCGTCGTCGTGCCAGTGCGTGTGCTGGGCGAGCGCCGGCGCCGGGGCCGCGGCGAATGCGGCAGCGCAGACGAGCAGGGAGAAGCGGTGGCGGAGCGACATCCACCCGGAGATCGGCGCCGCGGCGCCCGGGCGCCACCGCCGACGTCGGAACGCGGACCGTCGCGTCACGGCGCCCCGTCCCGGGTAGCCGTCGGTCATGCCGACCAGCACCCTCGACGAGCAGCTCAACGCCTACCTCGCCGACGCGCACTCCATCGAGGAGCAGGCGCTCGTGCAGATGCGCGCGGCGCCCGACCTCGCCGGCGACGACGAGCTCGCCGCCGCCTTCCGCACCCACCTCGACGAGACCGAGGGTCACCTGCGCCGCGTCCGCGAGCGCCTCGAGGCCCGCGGCGGAGCCCCCTCGCGCTTCAAGAAGATCGTCATGGAGCTCGGCGGCAAGGGCTTCGTCTGGTTCGCCAAGAGCCAGCCCGACACGCCCGGCAAGCTCGCCGCGCACGCCACCTCCTACGAGGCGCTCGAGCAGGCGTCCTACGAGATGCTCGAGCGCGTCGCGGTGCGCGCCGGCGACGAGCAGACCGCCCAGCTGGCGCGCGACATCCGGGCCGAGGAGCACGCGATGCGCGAACGCCTCGAGCACCTCTTCGACCGCGCCGTGACCGCCTCGCTGCTCGCCCACCAGAAGGACGACCCGACCGAGCAGATCGTCGGCTACCTCGCCGACGCCCACGCCCTGGAGATGCAGTCGACCGGGCTGCTGAAGCTCGGCGCCAGGAAAGCGGGCGACAGCGAGCTCGAGCGCGTCATGGCGGCGCACCTGGAGGAGACCGACCGGCAGAAGGCCGAGCTCGAACAGCGGCTGGAGGCGCTCGGCGGCTCGACCTCCAAGCTCAAGGATGCGGCGATGACGATGGGCTCGCTGAACTGGGGCGCGTTCTTCCAGGGCCACCCCGATACGCCCGGCAAGCTCGCGGTCTTCGCGTTCGCCTTCGAGCACCTGGAGATGGCCGGCTACGAGCTGCTGGCTCGGACGGCGGCGCGCCTGGGCGACGAGGACACGGCCGCGCTGGCCCGCCGGATCGCCGAGCAGGAGCGTGACGCGGCGCAGCGCATCCAGCGGACGTTCGACCACGCGGTCGACTCGGCGCTGGAGGCTCAGGGCGTCGCCGGCTGAGCGGGCGCGCCGCCGGCCGTCCGCCGGGCGATCTCCTCGCGGACGACCGGCGCGACCTTCGTCCCGAACAGCTCCATCGACGTCAGCACGTCGGCGTGGGCGACCGCGCCGACGCTCATCTGGGCGAGGAACCGCTGGTGGCCGAAGAGCTCGTGCTCGAAGAGCAGCTTCTCGGCGACCTCCTCGGGCGAGCCGGCGGCGACCGCCCCGCGCGGGGAGCGCAGCGCCTCGTACTCGCGCCGGCCCGACGGCGGCCAGCCGCGCTCGCGCCCGATCTTGTTCATCATGTTGAGGTAGGGGGCGGCGAACGCGGCGTCGGCCTCCTGCGAGGTCGCGCCGACGAAGGCGTGGGTGTTGATCGCGACCGTCGCCTGCGCAGGGTCGTGGCCGGCGGCCGTCCACGTCTCGCGGTAGAGGTCGACGAGCGGCGCGAAGCGCTCGGGGCCGCCGCCGATGATCGCGATCGTCAGCGGCAGCCCGAGCGTGGCGGCCCGGACGATCGAGGGCGGCGAGCCGCCGACCGCCACCCAGACCGGCAGCGGGTCCTGGACGGGCCGCGGGTAGACGGGCTGGTCGTGCAGCGCCGGCCGGTGCCGGCCCGACCAGGTGACCGCCGTGTCGGCGCGCAGCTTCAGCAGGAGGTCGAGCTTCTCGGCGAAGAGCTCGTCGTAGTGGTCGAGGTCGAGGCCGAAGAGCGGGAAGGACTCGACGAACGAGCCGCGGCCGGCCATGATCTCGGCGCGGCCGCCGGAGACGAGGTCGACCTCGGCGAACTCCTGGAAGACCCGGACCGGATCCGACGAGCTCAGGACCGTGACAGCGCTCGAGAGCCGGATGCGCTCGGTCTGGGCGGCGATCGCCGCGAGGACGACCGCGGGCGACGAAACGAGGAAATCCGCGCGGTGGTGCTCGCCGACGGCGAAGACGTCCAGGCCGAGCTGTTCGGCCAGCCGGGCCTCCTCGAGCAGCTCGCGCATGCGCTGCTGCGGGCTGACGCCGGAGGCGAGGTCGGCGAACGTCGCGAGTCCGAGCTGCATGCCCCACACGCTACGGGGTCAGACCCGTTCCGTTGCAGCCGCGACACCCCCGACCGCCGGCCGAGGGACGTCGCTGCAACGGAACGGGTCTGACCCCGGTTAGGAGGCGGCGCGGACGCCCGTCTCGCAGCGCTTGGCCTTCGACGTGCGCAGGTTGTCGAGGAAGACCGCCGAGTCGTAGATGCGGTCGCCCTGGTCGAAGATCGACAGGTACAGGCGGCGGTTGCCCGGCTTGACCCGCGTCGAGGCGCGCAGGCGGCGGGTGGCGCCGTCGTAGGTCGTGCCCTTCGCGTACTTCGCGCGCACGGTCGTGTCGCCCACGGCGTTGACGCGGATCGGCTGGTCCTTCGTGGTGACCGCGAAGTTCCGCGGCGCCCTGATCGTCGGGTCGCTCTTGCCGGATGCGTTCCAGGTCGACCGGCCCAGCTCGGCGATGAACGCGTCGTTGAAGATGTCGTTGACGAACTCCGGGAACTCCTCCGACAGGAACCGGAAGTCGAAGCTCAGGCAGTTGGCGCCCTTGGGCACCCGCAGGTCGAGGCGCAGCATGACGACGTCACGCGCCCCCCGGATCGCCGGGCCGCGCGACTCCGAGCCGGTGTCGGGCGCGTCGTTGGGGTCGTCGGCGCGGCGTGCGTTCCCGGTCGACAGGATCGTGTAGGTCTTGCCGCTGGTCGGAAAGCCGGCGAGGGGCGTCGTCGAGATCGCCGCAGGCTTGGAGCTCGGCGGCAGCGCCGAGAAGACCGCGCGGCGGACGAGGTCGGGGTCGCGCGCCATCGCCTTGGCCAGCGGCGTGGCGGACGCGCCGCGCTTGACCTCGCTGATCTTGGCGGCGGCGACCGACGGCAGGGCGGCCACGGCGGCGAGCGCCGTGCCGCCGGCGAGCGCGGCGAGATGGACCGGACGGGAGCGACGACGGGGCATGGCTCGGGCCTGCCCGGCCGGACCGCCGCGTCAACGGCGCTGTCATGCGGCCGACACCCGCATGCCGAGGTCCCCGGCCAGCCGCCCGCCGACGGTCAGCGGCACGTCCCAGGTCTCGAAGACGCCGCCGTCGGGCGGCCCCCACGAGAACGTGCCGGCGTCGAAGCGCAGGACGACCTCACGGCGGCCGTCGACCGTGCCGGTGATCGTCCCGGCCCGGGTGTCGACGACGACGTGGCGCGCCGTGCGATGCCCGACGCGCAGCGCATCGAGGCAGTCGATCCGCCCGCGCAGTGTGCCGGCCACGACGCGGCCGCCGATGACGTGCAGGACCTGCGGCTCGCCGGCGCCCGCCCGACGCCAGAGGTCGACGGTGACGGTGTCGCCGCCGGCGAGGCCGACGAGCTGCGCGGGGCCGGCGGCCCCGTCGCGGTGCACGGGCGCCCCGCGCGCGCCCCCGGAGGCCCCGCGGGCCGGACCGGCGATGGCGGCCACGGCGAGCGCGGCACCGACGAGCAGGGCGCCGACCGAACCGGTGACGCGACGGACGACCACACCAGGATGGTCACCCCGCGCTCGCCCGGCGCGGGACGGCCGGTCACGCCGGTGACGTCAGTGGTCGAGCTGCTCGCCGACCGCGCGCAGCGCCTCGGGCGTCAGCCGCTGCTCGAGCATGACGAAGAGCTCGCGCTCCTCGAAGCGCACGTGGTCGCTCAGCCGCGCGCCGAGCTCCTGGGCGGCCGCGACGCGCTGCTCGCCGCGCAGGGCGTCGAGGGCCGCGGCGCGGGCGCGCAGGTCGGCGTGCTCGGCGCACACGCGCGCGCACGCCTCCTTCCAGCCCGGCGAGTCGGCCGGCAGCGCGGGCAGCAGCACCCGCTCCTCCTCGTCGAAGTGATGGTCGCCGGTCGTCGCCCAGTAGTCGGCGAACGCGGCGACCGCGTCGTCGACGTCGGCGACCTCCGACCGCCGCAGCCGCATCGCGAGAAAGAGGGCGGTGTGATGGTCGTGGGAGAGCCCCGTGAGCTCGGCCGAGCGCTTCATGCCCGCGCGGGCCCCCCGCGTTGAAGGGCGGCGAGGACGACCAGGCAGATGAGCGCGACGGCGGCCATGAGCACGAAGCCCAGACCGTAGCCGCCGGTGCCCGACTTCACCGCGCCCATGACCAGCGGGGGGAAGAAGCCGCCCAGCCCGCCGGCGGCGCCGACGACCCCGGTGACCGCCCCCACCCGGTCCGGGAACCACTCCGGCACGAGCTTGAACACCGCCCCGGTGCCCAGGCCCAGCGCGACCGCCATCGTCAGGCAGACGATCGTCAGCGGCACCATGTGCTCATAGGTGGCGGCGAGCGCGAGCGCCAGGGCGGATACGGAGACGAAGCAGACGGCGAGCACGCGTGCGGCGCCGATGCGGTCCGCCAGCCAGCCGCCGGTCGGCCGGGCCACGACCGCCAGCAGGGCGAAGCCAGCGGCGCGGGCGCCCGCGTCGGCCTTCGTGAGGTCGTGGACGCCGGTCAGGAGCTTCGGCAGGTAGAGGAACATCGCGACGAAGCCGCCGAACGCCAAAAAGTAGAAGAGCGTCAGCGCCCACGCCCGCCCCGACGTCCGGAAGATCGCCAGCGAGGCGAACATGCCGACTCGATCCCGCCCACCCACCGCGGCGGCCGCCCGCGGCGCGTCGCGCGCGAAGGCATAGAACATGACCCCGGTGACGACGAGCAGGCCGGTCGCCACCCAGAACGGGGCCGAGACGCTGCCCATCCGGGGCGCCAGCAGGCCCGCGATCGTCGTGCCGCCCATGCCCATGCCGTAGACGCCGAGCGCGAAGCCCTGGCGCTCGGGGGGATACCAGCCGTTGACGAACGGCACGCCCACCGCAAACGACGCGCCCGCGAACCCGAGCAGGAAGCCGAACGCCAGCAGCGTGGCCAGCGACGTGTGGAAGAACGCCAGCAGGATGAGCGGCAGCGGCGTGAACGCCATGAGGCCGGAGAAGACGAGCCGGCCGCCGTAGCGGTCGCTCAGCCACCCGAGCGGGATCCGCATGAGCGACCCGAGCAGCACCGGGACCGCCACGACCGCCGAGCTCTGCACGTCGGAGAGCCCGAGGCCCTTCTGCAGGTCCGGCGCTAGCGGCCCGAGCAGCGACCACGCGAAGAAGCAGACCGCGAAGGCGACGGTCGCCAACAGCATCTGCCGGCGCGCCTGC
>JBDZVZ010000088.1:0-12615 GCA_040255945.1 Solirubrobacterales bacterium
ACATGACGATCGACTCGCGGATCGGGTCGATCGGCGGGTTGGTCACCTGCGCGAAGAGCTGCTTGAAGTACGTGAACAGCGGCGGGCGCTGGTCGGAGAGCACCGCCAGGGCCATGTCGTTGCCCATCGAGCCGATCGGCTCCGCTCCCGCCTTGGCCATCGGCGTCAGGAGGTACTTGAGGTCCTCCTGGCTGAAGCCGAAGGCGAGCTGCAGGTTGCGCAGCGGCTGGTCGAGCGCGCGGCCCTCCCGCGGCGGCAGGTCGTCGAAGCGCACGACGTTCTCGTCGAACCAGCGGCCGTAGGGCCGGGCGGTGGCGACCTGCTCCTTGACCTCCTCGTCGGCGACGATGCGGCCGGCCTCGAGGTCGACGAGGAAGAGCTTGCCCGGCGCCAGGCGACCGAGCCGGACGACCTCCTCGGGCGCCACCGGCAGCATGCCGGTCTCGGAGCCGAGCATGACGTAGCCGTCGGTGGTCTGGACCCAGCGCCCCGGCCGCAGGCCGTTGCGGTCGAGCGTCGCGCCGACGACCGTCCCGTTCGTGAAGCACACCGACGCGGGGCCGTCCCACGGCTCCATGAGGCAGGCGTGGAAGGCGTAGAAGCCCTTGAGGTGGTCGGGCAGGTCGTCGCGGTCGGCGTAGGCCTCCGGGATCATCATCATGATCGCGTGCGGCAGCGAGCGCCCGGCGAGCATGAGCAGCTCGAGGACGTTGTCGAACGACGCCGAGTCCGACCCGCCCGGCCGGATGACCGGCAGGACCTTCTGGAGGTCGAGCCCGAACAGCTCGGAGGCCAGCTGGGACTCGCGGGCGCGCATCCAGTTCGCGTTGCCCATGAGCGTGTTGATCTCGCCGTTGTGGGCGATGACCCGGAACGGATGGGCGAGATCCCAGGACGGGAACGTGTTCGTCGAGAACCGGCTGTGGACGAGCGCCAGGGCCGTCGCGAACCGCTCGTCCTTGAGGTCCGGGTAGAAGTCCTGCAGCTGGTGGCTGATGAGCATCCCCTTGTACACGCACGTGCGCGAGGAGAAGCTCGGGGCGTAGAAGTCGGGGCCGGCGGCGAGCTCGACGATCCGCCGGATGACGTACAGCTTGCGCTCGAAGGCGTCCTGGTCGCCGGCGTGCTCCTCCCCGGCGCCGATGAAGAGCTGGCGGATGTGGGGCCGCGACCGCTCGGCGGTCTGGCCGACGTGGTCGGTGTCGACCGGCACGTCACGCCACGCGAGGACCCGCTGGCCCTCGATGCGGACGTTGAGCTCGAGCAGCTCCTCGATCTTCTCCCGCTGGGACGGCTCCTGAGGCAGGAAGCAGACGGCGACGCCATAGTCGCCGGGCGGCGGCAGCTCGACGTCGAGCACCGCGCGGAAGAACGCGTCCGGGACCTGGGTGAGGATCCCGGCGCCGTCGCCGGTGCGGATGTCGGCGCCCTCGGCGCCGCGGTGCTCGAGGTTGTCCAGCGCCGTGAGCGCGCGCTCGATGACGCCGTGGTCGGGGCGGTTGTCGAGCCGGGCGACCATGGCGACGCCACAGGCGTCATGTTCGTAGCGTGGGTCGTACAGGCCGTCGGCCTGAGGCAAAGCAGAGATAGTCATGAGGTGTCCCGGGGTGGAGTCGGGGGCACGCGAGGTGGGCGCAGAGCGTATCAGCCGACCGTGGAGATCAACAAACGTATGCGATCACGTACAGCGCTCGGCGGGGAGGCACGAACTGTTCGTGCGCAAACGCGAAACGGCAATCCCGTTTGGCCCGCCCGAGAGCGAGGCATACCGACCTGCGACGAGGGCCACAACCCGCCCTCGCCCATATCGCGTCACGGACAAGCGCCGAACCCTGCCTCGGTGCGATGCGATGACCTCCCCCACACGCGTCGAGCCACCTCCAGGGTGGCTCGACGTGCGTCAGGACCGGTTCCATGACCAACGTCGCAGCTCACCGTCATGCGGGGCAATAGACTCCCCCCGCGGCGGGGGCCACACGAGATGACGACTAGGACCTCGACCCGGCGGGCATATGCGACCCGATGACCCTGGGGCCCGGATGCCCCGGGCCGACCGCCTGCAGGAGCCCCCGACGCCCGATTTCGAGCTCATTCTCCCGGCCCGCGCCGAGAACGTCGCGGTCGTGCGGCATGCGGTCGGCGGGCTCGGCGACGCGCTCGACGTGCCCGACAGCGCCCTCGCCGACGTCAAGCTCGCCGTCACCGAGGCGTGCACGAACGTCGTCGTCCACGCCTACCCCGACGAGGAGCCCGGGCCGATGACCGTCCGGGCGCAGGTCGGACCCGACGAGCTCACCGTCACCGTCAGCGACGAGGGCCGCGGCATCCTGCCCCGTCCCGACAGCCCCGGGCTCGGCCTCGGCCTGCCGCTCATCGCCACGCTCACCTCCTCGCTGGAGCTCGGCACCAACGAGCGCGACGAGACCGAAGTCCGCATGACGTTCGATCTCGACGGCATGCCCGGACACGAGACCGCATGATGGCCGACGCGATGCCGACGTCCGCCGAGGCCACCGTCACGGTCCGGCGCCAGGAGCTGCTCGCCCCGATCCTCGGCCGCGTCGTCGGCATGCTCGCGGCACGCGCGCAATGCCCGATCGACCGGCTCGACGACGCGCTGCTGCTCACCGACGCGGTGGCCGCCCACGCGCCCGCCCACGCGGCCGACGGCGCCGTCACCGTCCGGGTCTCCACCGAACGCGAAGGGCTGACCCTGAGCATCGGGCGGCTCGCCGGCGACGGGGCCGAGGCGCTCGTCGCGGCCGCCGCGCTGCCCGGCGTGGGCAACGTCTTCGAGCGCGTCGCCTCCGAGGTGCGCCCCCACGACGACGAGCTCCAGCTGCACCTCGCCTTCCGGACCGCCGCCGACCCGTCACACTAGGAGGGAACCGATGCCAGCGGAATTCGCCCTCACCCATCACACCGTCGACGACGACACGCAGGTCGTCGCCGTCGAAGGAGAGATCGACCTCTTCACCGCCCCCGAGCTCAAGACGGCGCTCGGCGAAGCGATGGAAGGCGGCTGCAACCGCCTCGTCGTCGACCTCACCGAGACGACGTTCCTCGACTCGACCGCGCTCGGGGTCCTCATCGGCACCGTGAAGCGGCTGCGCTCGCGCGACGGCCGGCTGACGATCGTCAACGTCGACGGCAACATCGCCAAGACCTTCGAGATCACCGGCCTCGACCAGATCTTCACGATCCGCGGCACCCGCGACGAGGCCGTCGCGGCGCTCGACGAGCAGCAGGCGCCCGCCTCGTAGGACCCTCCGGCGGCGGCATCGGCGCCGCGCGGTTCAGGCGGCCTCCGCGAGGCCCACGCCGCCCGGGACCTGAAGCGCCGGACCGTCCTCGCCGGTCAGCAGCTCGAGCACCGCCGCCTCGACCTCACCCTGGATCGCGGTCCCCTCCCCCTCGACCGCCAGCTGCGGCAACGTGCCGGCGATCGTGATGCCGTCCTGGTAGCGGTCGAACGTGCGCGGGTCGATGTAGGAGGCGCGAGCGACCGCCGGCGTGTTGCCGAGGTAGTGGGCGACCTCCCGGACGACCCGGGTCATCGCCCGCTTGCGCGCGGTCTTCGTGTCGGGCACCGGGCTCACCGCCAGGCCGACGGCGGCCAGGACCGTCGCACCCCAGGTGCGGAAGTCCTTGGCGCTGACGTCGGCGCCCGTCGCCTCCTTCAGCCACGCGTTGATGTCGGGCGAGCGGACGTCGGTCCAGCGCCGGTTGGAGGCCTTGAAGGCGAGCAGCTCGTCGCCGCCGCCGCGACGGCGCTTGAGGTGCGCGACCGCCGCGGCGACCGTCGGGTCGACGACCGCCTGCACCCGGCGCTTGCCGTGCTTGGCCGGGTAGTCGAACAGCAGCCGGTCGCCGTCGACCCTGACGTGGGACTTGCGCATCGTGGCCAGCCCGTACGTGTCGTTCGTCACCGCGTAGTCCTCGGAGCCGATCCGGAAGAAGCCGCGATCCAGCAGGCGCGTGGCGAGCGCCAGGACGTGGTCGCGCGAGAAGTCGCCGCGCTCCAGCTCGGCGGCGACCCGCTCGCGCAGGGCCGGGAGCGTGTGGGCGAACTCGACCATGTCGTCGAACTTCTGCTGGTCGCGCCGCGCACGCCAGCGCGGGTGATAGAGGTATTGCTTGCGGCCCTTCTGATCGACGCCGGTGGCCTGGATGTGGCCGCCGGGATACGGGCAGATCCACACGTCCTGCCAGGCGGGCGGGATGACGAGCTCGTTGACGCGGGTGAGGACCTCGGGGTCCTCGACCCGCTCGCCGTCGCCGTCGACGATGCTGAAGCCGCGGCCCCGGCGCACCCGGCGCAACCCGGGGCCGGTGCAGTCGACCTTGCGCAGACGCGGGGTGCTCGTGGCCATCGTCGGCGGGCGTACCCGGCGACGGCCCGGCGCTAGCTGCGCGACTTCGCCCTGGCCTTCTTGCCGGACGACGACGCCGTGCCGCTGCGCTTGCGCTTCGGCTTGGCCCCGTCGCCGTCGCCGTCGCCGCCCGTCTTCTCGCGCACCGCGTCCAGGCTCGCCTTCAGCGCGCTCATGAGGTCCGGCACCGGGGCGGCCTCCTCGGGCTCCGGCGCGACGGCGATCTCCTCGCCGGCGGCCTTCTTCTCGATCATCTCGAGGACGGCCTCGCGGTAGGTGTCGTGGTACTTGTCGGGCTCGAAGTCGCCGGCCAGCGACTCGACGAGCTGCTTGGCGATGTCGAGCTCGCGCTTGCTCGTGTCGACGTCGTCGGCCTCGGGGAGGTCGTCGATCCGGTCGGGGTCGACGACCTCGTCGGCGAAGAGCATCGTCGCCATGCCCAGCACGTCGCCCATCGGCCGGATCGCCACGAGGCTCTCCTTCGAGCGGATGACGACCTTGGCGATCGCGACCTTGTTCGTCTCGCGCATCGCCTCGAGCAGCAGCCGGTAGGGCTTGGCGCCGCCAGCCGCCGGCGCGAGGTAGTACGGATGGTCGTAGAAGATCGGGTCGATGTCGTCGAGGTCGACGAAGTCCTCGATGTCGATCGTCTTCGTCTTGCGCGGCTCGACGGCCTCGAGCTCGGCCGGGTCGATGACGACATAGCGGTCCGGGCTGATCTCGTAGCCCTTCACGAGGTCCTCGTAGGCGACCTCCTCCCCGGTCGACGCGTCGACGCGCTGCTGCTGGATGCGCGAGCCGGTCTTCTGGTTGAGCTGGTTGAAGCGGACGGTCTTGCGGTTCACCGCGCTGTAGAGCTTCACCGGGACGGTGACGAGCCCGAAGCTGATGGCGCCGGTCCAGATCGAGCGGGGCATGGACTGGGGAGTGTGCCCGACTCGGCGGGGTTTGCCCACATTCCGCAGCGAAAGTTGCGATCAGCGCAGGTCCGCGAGCGCCCGGCGCTGGCGGCCGTCGGCGTCGAAGTTCTCGGGCGCCAGCCACGCCTCGAACGCGGCGCGCAGCGCCGGCCACTCGCCGTCGACGATGGCAAACCAGGCGGTGTCGCGGTTGCGGCCCTTGACGACCATGTGCTGGCGGAAGATCCCCTCGAAGGTGTAGCCGAAGCGCAGCGCGGCGGCGCGCGAGCGGGCGTTGGCCGCATCGCATTTCCACTCCAGGCGCCGGTTGCCCAGCTCGTCGAAGGCGTGGCGGGCCAGCAGGAAGACCGCCTCGGTCGCCTGGGGGGTGCGCTGCAGCGCGGCGCCGAACCAGATGTGGCCGATCTCGATGACGCCGTGCTCGGGCGTGATGCGCAGCAGGCTGACCACCCCGCCGGCCGTGCCGGTCGCCGCGTCGACGACCGCGTAGAACACCGGGTCGGTCGAGCCGGCCCGGGCCGCCGCCCAGCCGGCGAGCTCGCCGGCGTCGGCGAACGGGCCGTAGGACAGGTGGTCCCAGATGTGCGGGTCGGCGCCCGCGCCCTGGGCTGCGAGATACAGGTCGCCGGAATGGCGGGCGGCGTCCAGCGGCTCGAGCCGAACGCGGCGGCCGGTCAGCCGCGCGGCCGGGTCGGGCCGGCGGGCGGGCTGGAAGTTCGGCGGCGAGACGGCAGCGGGCACGGACGTCGCATCCTGCCACCGTTGGCACCTGGTGGGGCAGATGACCCCACCAGGTGCCCACGGCGCCGCCCGCGCCGCCGCCGCGGGTCAGGTCTTGGCGCCCTCGCGCTCGAAGCGCGCCGGCTTCTGCTCGGCGTGGACGCCCTCGCAGAACTCCTCGACCATCTTGGTGTTGAACGCCGGGATGTCGTCGGGCTTGCGGCTCGTGACGAGGCCGTGGTCCACGACGACCTGCTCGTCGACCCACGTGGCGCCCGCGTTGCGCAGGTCGGTCTGCAGCGACGGCCACGAGGTGAGCGTGCGGCCGCGCACGACGTCGGCCTCGACGAGCGTCCACGGCGCGTGGCAGATCGCCGCCACCGGCTTGCCCGCCTCGAAGAACCCGCGCACGAGGCTCACCGCCTCCGGGTGCGTGCGCAGGTTGTCGGGGTTCGCGACACCGCCGGGCAGCATGAGCGCGTCGAAGTCGTCGGCGCTGCAGTCCTTGGCCGCCCGGTCGGCGGTGAACGTGTCGCCCTGGTCGAGATGGTTGAACGCCTGGATCTCGCCGGCCTCCGGCGCGACGAGCGTGACCGTGGCGCCCGCGTCCAGCAGCGCCTGGCGCGGCTCGGTCAGCTCGACCTGCTCGACGCCCTCGTTGGCCGTCAGGATCGCGATCTTCTTGCCGTCCAGCTTGCCTGCCATGGGGATCCTCTCTGTTGGGGTCAGACCCGTTCCGTTGCACGAAGCACGCGCCGGCGTCCAGAACGCACTGCCGTGCAACGGAAC
Organism: Solirubrobacterales bacterium; assembly: GCA_040255945.1. Taxonomy (GTDB): domain Bacteria; phylum Actinomycetota; class Thermoleophilia; order Solirubrobacterales; family Solirubrobacteraceae; genus Baekduia. Next base: position 6,803 of record JBDZVZ010000088.1, read on the forward strand.
GGGTCTGACCCCGATTCGGGGTTCGGGTCGGTGTCGGGTTCGGTGGGCACCTCCGGCACGCCGGGCGACGGCTCGGTCGGCGTGGCCGGCTCCGGCGGCACCGCGGGCGTCACCGGCTCGGACGGGGTGCCCGGCGTCTCCGGGACGACCGGCGTCGCCGGCTCGCCCGGCTGCGGCACCTCGAGGGTCAGGGCCGTCAACTGCGGCGCTCGAGGTCGGCGACCTCGTCGGCCTTGCGCTCGACCTTCTCCTCGGCGCGGTCGAGCTGCTCCTTGGCCTCGCCCTTGCGCTCCTCGCGGCTGCCCTGCCGGCGCATCGACGCGTCGCCGGTCAGGTCGCCCGCGGCCTTCTTGAAACGTCCGGTGATCTTGTCGGTGATGCTCATGACCACCGACGTACCCGGCCGGCGGGCGCGCTAAGAGAACGGTGTCTCGTCGAGCTGCACGCGCAGGTCGTCGATCGAGTGGTAGACCGCCGACGCGCCCGCCTCGGTGAGCTCCTCCTCCGAGAAGCCGCCGGTCAGCACCGCGATCGACGTGATCCCCGCGCGCCTGGCCGCCTCGCAGTCCCACACCGAGTCGCCGACCATGATCGCGGGCGGCCCGTCGACCTTGTTGAGCGCGGCGAGCACGAGGTCCGGCGCCGGCTTGGTCTGCTCGACGTCGGCCGACGTCGTCCACGCGTCGGCCAGGCCGCGCGCGTCGAGCAGGTCGAGGTAGTGGTCGACCTCGTCGGCCTTCGCACTGGAGGCCAACACGATCCGGCCGCCCCGATCGCGAAGGTCCTGCATGAGCGCGCGGGCGCCGCGCAGCGGCTCGACCTCGTCGATCATCGCCAGGTAGAGCGCCTTCTCGGCGGCGCGGATGTCGTCGCCCTCGCGCTCGTCGACCTCCTCGCTGAGCAGCGCGGCGACGAGCTGGTCACCGCCCATCCCGATGTGGCGGTGGATGCGCCAGACCGGCACGACGTGGCCGTGCTGGCGGAACGCCCGAAACCAGGCGAGCGCATGCTGGTAGTTCGTGTCGACGAGCGTCCCGTCGATGTCGAGGATGGCGGCGGGCAGACCGGTCGTCTTCGTGGGGCTCACGTCAGCGCGGTCTTCCCGCGCCGAGGTGCGGTCAAGCGGCCTCGGGGACGAGGATCCGTTCGCGCAGCACCTCGACCGTACGGCGGATGAGCCGCGACACGTGCATCTGGGAGAGGCCGAGCGCGTCGGCGATCTCGCGCTGCGTGTGGCCCTCGACGAAGCGCAGGCGCAGGATCTCGCGCTCCCGGTCGGGCAGGTCGCGCAGCCCACCGGCGAGCATCGCTCGCGCCTCGGCGCGCTCATAGTCGCGCTCGCTGCCGACCGCGGCCTCCAGCGGCGGCTCGTCGCCGTCGCGCGCGGGCGTGTCGAGCGACAGGGCCCGGTAGGCGTCGGCGGCGCGCAGTGCCTCGAGCACCCGCTCCTCGTCGGCGCCGACGACGGCGGCGAGCTCGGCGATCGTCGGCGGCCGGCCCAGGTCGTCGCGCAGCCGCTCGCGGGCACCCGCCACCTGGGCGTGGAGCTCCTGGAGATGCCGGGGCACGCGCATCATCCATCCGCGGTCGCGGAAGTGGCGCTTGATCTCGCCGGCGATCGTGGGGATCGCGTAGCTGGCGAACCGCACGTCACGATCGGGGTCGAAGCCGTCGACGGCCTTCAGCAGGCCCACGCAGGCCACCTGCTCGAGGTCGTCGATCGGCTCGCCCCGGTTCGCGTAGCGGCGGGCGAGGCTGCGCGCCAGCGGCATCATGCGCGCGATCACCTCGTCGCGGGCGGCACGGTCTCCCTCCGTGCGCCAGCGTCGCAGCAGCCAGCGCTCGTCGCGCTCGGGCGTGCTGAGGTCCATCGGCTCCGTTTCCTCCCGTCTGCGATCCGTACCCATCCCTGCGACCCCATCGTCACTTCTGGGGACGCCACCGCAAGGTGGACAATGTGGGACAGTTCGAATCCAGGGAGGTTTCGCGCACGTGACAAACACGGACAAAGCTGGACAGACGATCGCGGCGACGCGCTTCGCGGCGCTCACCGGCGTCACCCGCGACCGGCTGCGGACCTGGGAACGGCGCTACGGCTTCCCGGTGCCCGTACGGGTCGCCGGCGGCCGGCGCCGCTACGCCGCCGCCGACGTCGGCCGCGTCGTCGCCGTCCGGCTCGCCGCGGAGAACGGGACGCCGCTGGCGGTCGCGATCGCCGCAGCCCAGGACGCCACCGGCGACGACCGCACGCCGGAGGCGGCGTTTCGATCGACCGTCGAGCTCGCGCCGGTTCCGGTGGCGCTCATCGCCGGCCCGCAGCCCCTGCGCCTGGCCTGGGCCAACGCCGTGCTGCGCTCCGCCCCCGGCGCCGCGACGCCCGGCTCGACGCTCGGCCCCCACGAGCTCGGCGACCACGCCGTCCGGATCCTCCGGCGCCAGTTCGCCGAGGACCTGCCCGCCGTCGAGCTGCACCACGTCGCTTGGGGCGTCCGCAGCATCCCGGGCGCGCGCTCGCTCGCCTACCGGCTGCCGTGCGGGCCCGGCGAACCGCCGCTCGTCGCCCTCGTCGGCAACGAGACCCGTGGCGAGCGCGAGGCACGGCGGGCACTGGCCGCCGCCGAGGAGGAGCTCGCCGCCCTGCGCGCGCGCAGCGCCCGGCAGGACCGCTGGCTCACCGCGCTCGGCGAGATGGCCGGCGTCTTCCAGCACGCCGCCGACCCCGACGTCGTCGGCGCCGCGCTCGACATCCTCATCCGCCACACCCGCGCCGTCGACGCCGGTCTGGCCAACTACGCCGGCGGGCGGCTCATCCTCGACGGAACCCGCCGCCGCACGCTCCCCGGCGGCGCGCTCACGGTGGCCGCCCACCCCGAGGTCGGCCGGGCGCTGCGCGACGTCACCGGCGGCTGGCTCGAGCCGCCGACGCTCGCCGCCCTCGACGTCGCCGGCAAGCAGCAGATCGCCGCCGTGCCGGTCGCCGTCGCCGGCGAGGTCATCGGCCTCGTCCTACTCGTCTACGAGGAGCGGGTGCCCTACGACACGGGTGCAGGCCGACTGCTGGCCGGGCTGTCGGCCGGCCTCGGCTTCGCGATCCTGCGTGACCGCCTCGTGCGGGAGCTGCAGGCGGCGATCAGTCCGCGACCTCGACCTGGGCCGCCACCCGCAGACGCGAGATCGCCTGGCGGATGATCCGCGACACCTGCATCTGCGAGACGCCGACGATCTCCCCGATCTCCGCCTGGGTGAGGTCCTCCTCGAAGCGCAGCCGCAGCACCTCCCGGTCGCGTGGGCCGATCGCCTGCAGCAGCTGGTCGAGCGTCGCGCGCTGCTCGGCCCGCTCGTACCCGTCCTCGGCGCCGCCGAGCGCCTCGCCCACCGTCTCCCCCGGGTCGTCGTCCTGCCCGGCGCGCGGCGCGTCGAGCGAGGTCGACCGGTGCGCGGCGCCCGCCTCGAGCGCCTCGAGCACCTCCTCGGGCCGGACCCCGGCCCGCCGGGCGAGCTCGTCGACCGAGGGCTGGCGATGCAGCTCGCGCGAGAGGTCGCCGACGAGCCGGTCGACGCGCAGCGCCAGCTCCTGGAGGTCGCGCGGCACCCGGACCGCCCACGTGCGGTCGCGGAAGTGACGCTTGAGCTCGCCGATGATCGTCGGCACCGCGTAGCTGGAGAACGCGATGCCGCGGTCCGGGTCGAAGCGGTCGAGCGCCTTCAGCAGACCCAGCGACGCGACCTGGAGCAGATCGTCGATCGGCTCGTCCTGGCGCTGATAGCGGCGCGCGAGCTGACGGGCGAGCGGCAGGTAGCGCTCGACGAGCGCCGCACGCGCGGCGGGGTCGCGGTCGGCGACGAGGCGGTGGAAGAGGCGACGTTCGTCGCGGTCGGCGTCGTGCTGCACGGGTGGATCCGAAGCACGCGCCGGGGGGCTGGGGCGCTGGAGGCGGTCGGGCCGGGTGAAGGCCCGCGGCTACTATAGCCCGCGTGGACCAGGGCTCTGGACTGCGGGTCATCGCCGCCGACGAGGACGAGGCCGCGCTCGCTCGCACGGTCGCCGTCCTCGACGAGCTCGGCCATGAGGTGACCGCCTCCGCCGTCGACCTCGCCGAGGCGACCGAGGCGATCGCCCGCGAGGACCCCGACCTGGCCGTCGTCGTCGCCCACGACGACGACGAGCACGCGCTCGAGCTCATCGAGGAGATCGGGGCGTTCGCCCGCGGGCCGGTCATCGCCCTGGTCAGCGACCCGAACTCGGCGTTCGCGCGGCGGGCCGCCGACCGCGGGATCTACGCCTGCGTGCGCGAGGCCGACGCCGCCGGCCTGCGGGACGCCATCGAGGTGGCGGTGCGCCGCCACGCCGAGCACGCGCGGCTCGAGCAGCAGGTCGGCGCGCTTGAGTCGGCGATCGAGCGCCGGGCGCTCATCGAGCGGGCGAAGGGCATCCTCATGGAGCGTCACGGCATCGACGACCGTGAGGCGTTCGACCGCATCCGCAGCCACGCGCGGTCGACCAACCGGACGGTCGTCGCGGTCGCCGTCACGGTCTGCGACGGCCGCGGCTAGCACTGTCCGGCCGCGAGCGCATGGAACCAGTCATGCGGGGAACAACGCCCGCACCATGATCGGCATCCTCATCGCAATCATCCTCGCGGCCATCGTCTACTGGATCTGCGTCGCGCTCGGCCTCCCGGCGATCATCGGCATCGTCGCCGCGCTGCTCGTCCTCATCAGCGGCATCGGCACCGGCGGCTACGGCATCGGCGCCCGCAGGGGCGTCTAGCTCTCGGCGGTCGGATCGGGTCGCGCCGTGCGCTCTGGCGGGTGGTGGCAGAGCGCACGGCGCCCCGGGCAGCCGGCGCACAGGCCGCGCCACGGCAGCGGCGAGGGCGCAAAGCGCCCCTCGACGATGCCCGAGATGCGGGCGCGCAGCTCGGCCCGCAGCCGCTCGACGTCGCCGCGGTCGTAGACCGCGACCGCCGGCGCGTCGGGCCGGGCGAGGAAGAGGTGGGCGACCTCGACGTCGACCGCCCCCGCCCCGAGGGCCGCGAGCGCGTAGATGCGCCGCTGGGCGCCGTACTGGGCCTCCACGATCGCCTCGAGGTCCGCCCCGTCGGCGATGACGTCGGACTTGTAGTCGACGACCAGGGAACCGCCGCCATCCTCGAACGCGAGGACGTCGACGATCCCGGTCAGCAGCGGCGCGTCCTCGTCGCCGAGCGTCACGACGAAGCCGTGCTCGCGCCGGACGTCGGCCGCCGCGGCGAGCCGCTCGCGCAGCGCGCTGCCGGCGAACGCCGCGACGAGCGCCCGCAGGTCGGCGACCTGGGCGTCGGTGAGCGCGAGCTCGTGACGGGCGCCCACCGCGCGGATCGACGCGTCGTCGGGAACCGTCGCGGCGGCGAAGGGCAGCTCCTCGAGCAGCTCGTGGGCCATGGTGCCCCGCAGGCGCGCGTCGAGCCCTTCGACCGGCGGGGAGGCGTCCGGCTCGCGCCCGCGGCCGGCCTCCAGCAGCGGGTCGCGAGCGTCGCGCGGGAGGCCGAGACGCCGCTCGAGATACCAGCGGTAGGCGCAGCGGTCGTAGGCGGCCAGCTGGCTGTAGGAGAGCGCGCCGGGCACGGTGGCCGCGGCGGCGCTTCGCATCTCCCGAGGGGTGGCGCCCGGGCTCGGGGCGGCGGCCGGCGCCACCGGGGCGGCGTCGAGGTCGAATGTCAGCTGCGCCTGCGCCTGCGCCTCGGCCGGGCGGCCGGAAGGCTCGGGCGGCCGTCCGCGGCCCGGCGCCTCGGCCTCCAGTCGTACCGGGCGGTCGCCGGCGGCAACCAGTG
>JBDZVZ010000020.1:0-11744 GCA_040255945.1 Solirubrobacterales bacterium
CATGACGGTCGCGGAGCGTCTGGACGGCCGGCGGATCTGCATCTGCGCCGGGTCCGGCGGGGTGGGCAAGACGACGACGTCGGCGGCGATCGCGATGGGACTGGCCGCCGAGGGCCGGCGGGTGGCGGTCGTGACGATCGACCCGGCGCGCAGGCTGGCCGACGCGCTGGGCATCGACGAGCTCGGCTCGGAGCCTGCGCGCGTGGACCCGGCGCGCTTCGCGGGCCACGGGATCGAGCTGCGCGGCGAGCTGTGGGCGATGATGCTCGACCCGAAGCGCACGTTCGACGAGCTCATCGGGCGGCTGGCGCCCGACGCCGCGGCCCGCGACGAGATCCTCGCCAACCGGATCTACCGGGAGCTCTCCAGCGCCGTGGCCGGCTCGCAGGAGTTCACCGCGGTGGCCAAGCTCTACGAGCTGGACCGGTCGGGCGCCTTCGACACGATCGTGCTCGACACGCCGCCGTCGCGCAACGCCCTGGACTTCCTCGACGCACCCGACCGGCTCACCGGCTTCCTCGAGGGCCGGGCGCTGCGCGCGCTGCTGGGCTCGACCGGGCTGGCGGCCAAGGTCATGAGCCGCGGCACGAGCCTCGCGTTCTCGGTGCTGGGCCGGCTGACCGGGGTCGACCTGCTGCGCGACCTGCGCGGGTTCCTCGGGGCGTTCGGCGAGGTCCTCGACGGCTTCCGCGAGCGCGCGGCCGGGGTCAAGGCGCTGCTCGCCGACCCGGCGACGACGTTTCTCATCATCACCTCGCCGGAGCGTGAGCCGGCCGCCGAAGCCGTGTTCTTCCGCGGCAAGCTGCACGAGGCGGGCATGCCGTTCGGCGGGCTCATCGTCAACCGCGTCCATCCGCTGGCCGCCGACGGCGACGACGTCGACCTCGACGCCGTCGCGGCGGAGCTCGACGGCGACGTGCGCCTGGCGCGCAAGGCGCTGCGCACGCTCGGCGAGCTGCGCGTGCTCGCCCACCGCGACGCCGAGGCGATCGAGCGGCTGCGCGGCGAGGTCGGCGACGACGACCCGATCCTCGTGCCCCAGCTGGCCGGCGACGTCCACGACGTCGAGGGCCTGGTGGCCGTGCACCGGCATCTCTTCGCGTCGGGCCGGCGGCGGGTGGCGCTGCTGACGGAGGCGGCGTTCTGAGCGCGCCGTCCCTGGCGCTCATCGCCTGGCCCTACGAGCACGGCCTGCCCGACCGCGGCATGGGCGCCGGAGCAGCGCTGCTGGCCGGCGACCCCGGGGTGCAGCGGGCGCTGCGCGCGGCGGGCTGGGCGCCGACGGTCGAGCGGGTCGCCGGGGTCGATCCCGAAGCGCCCGAGATCGCTCGCCAGTTCGAGCTGCTGCGCGAGCTGGCGCGGCACGTGCGCCGCGCGGTGAACCGGGGCGCGTTCCCGCTCGTGCTGGCCGGCGGCTGCCTGACGGCGGCGGCGACCGTGGCGGGCGCGCGGCCGGGCGGCGGTGGGGCGCTCGGGGTCGTGTGGCTCGACGCGCACGCCGACCTCGACACGCCCGACGACAACGCGTCCGGCCTGCTGGACGTCATGGCGCTGTCGGTGCTGACCGGCGCGTGCTGGGGCGCCCAGGCGGCGCGCATCGACGGGTTCCGGCCGGTCGCCGAGGACGACGTGGCGCTCGTGGGCGCCCGCGACCTGGCGCCCTATCAGCGGGCGCGCCTGGCGGCGTCCGGCGTGCGGACCGGGGCGGGCGCGATCCCCTCGCTGCCGCGACGGCGCTACCTGCACGTCGACCTCGACGTCGTGGACGCGCGTGAGGCCCGGATGAACCGCTACGCGGCGCTGGGCGGCCCGTCGACGCGCGAGGTGCTGGAGGCGGTCGATGCGGCCTTCGACGGCGGCGAGGTCGTCGCCGCCTGCCTGTCGGCCTACGATCCGGCGGCCGACCGCGACGGGGCGGGCCTGGCGTTCGCCCGCGAGGTCGTGGCCCGAGTGGCGGCGCGGGCGCGCGCCGCGCTCCGTCCGGGCTGAGCGTCCGTTACGCGATCGTGTGCTGCCGCCGGTCCTCCTCGGCCAGCAGCTCGTCGGCCACCGCTCGCAGGTCGGAGTCGAGGTGCCCGCACAGGACGTCGCGCAGCAGCGCGCGCAGCCAGCCGGTGAGCTCGTCGACGAGCGGCACGAGCGCCTCGTCCTCGGGCGCGACGCCCGCCACGACCGAGCGTTCGAGTGCCGCTACGTGGGCGATGCGCTCGGTGACCTGGGCGCGCTGCTCGGGGATCGCGCACAGCGCGGCGACCCGGCCGGCGAGCTTGCCGGTATGGGCGCCCTCGGGCTCGACGAGCGCGCGCAGCGCGAGCAGGACGTCGGTGAGCGCCTCCGACGGGCGCGGCTGGTCGCAGGCCAGCTCGAAGCGGCGCAGCGCCCACGCCAGGTCGCCGGCCCGCGGCGTGCGGCGGGCCACGAGCGACAGGAACGCGCGCAGCTCGTCCTCCTGCTGGGCGGGCACGACGCAGACCCCGCGCGGTGGGGTGCCGGTGCCCAGGGCGAACGGCTGCCAGCTGCCGCCCCCGGTGCGCGTCCAGGCCGTGCGGGCCAGGGCGAAGCCGGCCGCGTCGTAGAGGCGCAGCGCGGTGACGAGGCGGCGCAGCCGGACCTGGGCGTGGCGCAGCGGCGCCTCGTCGCCGGGCGCGGCCTCCCACGTCAGCCGGGCCAGGACGATGGCGTGGCCGTCCTCGCGCTCGCGCAGCGCGTCGGCGGGCGCGTCGTCGGCGGCCGGCGCCCGGACGAGCGACAGGCCGTCGCCGAGCTCGACCTCGTCGGAGCACAGTGCCAGGCCGAGGACGGGCGCGACGACCTCGGTGAGCGCGCGGCCGTCCATGACCGCCGTCTCGAGCTCCTCGTAGACGCGGGTCAGCCGCTCAGGCGCCAGGACGAAGTCGGTCGAGTCCTCGAAGACGCGGGCCAGGAAGCAGCGCAGGACCTCTTCGGCGCGGGCGCGCGGCGTGCCGCCGACGCGCGTGGCGCCGCACGCGACGAGGTAGGCGTCCAGCCCGCCGCAGGCCGTCAGCGCGTGGACGGCGGGCAGGTAGCTGGGCAGGCGCCCGATGATCGAGCGGCGCTCGTCGATGAAGTCGGCGGTCAGCGGGCGGTAGCAGTAGAGCGAGGGCTCGCGCCGGCGGCCGGCCACCTCGACGACCTCGAACGGGACCTCGGCGCCCTCCGCGGTGTCGGCGGCCAGCTGCCAGGCGGCCTCTTCAGCGAAGGCCGTGAGCGCGGCGTGGAGCTGGCGGTTGCGCATGACCCGCGTTTCGGGTCATGCCCCCGCCCTCCTTCTCGCCGCACCACCCCTTGCACCCCACACCGGGGTCAGACCCGTTCCGTTCCGTTGCGTGGGCAAGGGAACGGAACGGGTCTGACCCCGGTTTCAGGGGGTCCAGTCGAAGCTGTGGCAGGGCGTGCCGCCGCAGACGTCGACGACCTCGCCGGTCAGCAGGAAGCGCGCCTTCTGGACGCGGGCGGCCGGCGTGGCGCGCGGCGACTCGTGCGAGTCGGTGCCGCCACGCTGGGGCTCCATCGCGATCGGCGCGGGCGGGTTGTGGCCCGGTCCCGAGTCCCAGTAGACCATCGCCGAGCCGCGGTACGGGAACGCCGCGATCCGGTCGATCCCCCACGCCGGCTCGGCCGCCAGGGTGCGGCCCGGGTCGAACGTCGGGGCGTACACCTTGGCCCCGATCGTGCGGGCCATGACGTCGGCCGTCCAGGTCGACACCTGGTGGTCGCCGACCGCCGGGTGCAGCAGGACGCTGTGGGTCGGCGTGCCGGGCAGCGCCGAGGAGGTCATGTGGTTGGCGTAGCCATTGGCCTCCCCGCGGTCCCACAGCAGCTGGGCGAGCGCGAGCGCCGGCAGCCGCTGCTCCTGCTCCGGGTAGGCCGGGTAGAAGACCTTCGAGTAGATGTCGAAGTCGACCGAGCGCGGCAGCAGCGTCGCGTAGTTCATGCCCGGCACCCCGAGCACCGCGCGGCGGAAGTCGGGAGCCAGCGCGGTGAGCGCGCCGCCGTCGATCGCGCCCTGGCTGTTGCCGTCGAAGTACAGCGCCGACGGGTCGACGACGCTGCGCCCGCCCAGCTGGAAGGCCGGGTCCTTGGCCAACCCGTCCGGGTGGTGCATGAGCCGGCCCAGGTACAGGGCGTTGAGGAAGCCCTGCTGCAGGCGGTCGGCCATCGCCGGGAACTTCGACAGGTCCGACAGCGCGGCGATCGCGGTCGGGATGTCCTCGTTGGCCATGCCCGCCCACGGGGTGGCGCAGAAGACGAAGTCGTGCTCCTGGGACATCGCCTCGACGTTGCCCGCGTTGATCTCGGTCGGCTTGCCGAGCAGCCCGTGCCCGTAGAGCGACAGGTGCGCCGGCGTCTCCGGCGTGGCCGCCCGCGGGATGTTGCAGACGAACGGCGCCTGGGTGACGTTGCCCGGCAGCTGGGCGGGCAACGCGTCGGTGCCCTTGCCCTTGTAGTGGAACTTCGCACCGGTCGGACAGCCGGCCTGGTCGAGGTAGCACGGCACGGTGATCGTGCCGGCGATCCGCCGGGCGATGTTCGCGTTCTCGTCCGGCGTGAGCTCGGTGACGCTCGTGATCGCGTAGCCGGGCGCGCGGCCGACCACGACGCCGTCGGCGAGGTTCGTGTCGCCGAGCTGGGCGAAGGCGTCGTCGCGGATGTGCAGCATCCGGCCGGCGAGGCTCTTCGTCGAGGCGACCGTGAACGTCCAGGCGAGGTACAGCGAGCGGTCGCGCTTGACGCCCGCCCGGCGCAGCGTGCGGAAGATCGCGGCCTTGCGGCCGAGCTTGGCGAAGCGCGGCGGGGTGCGGACCCCGATGTCGCGCAGCGCGACGACGTAGGTGCGCCCGTCGCGCAGGTTGCGCGCCGGGTGGATGACGACGAGCCGCGCCGAGGCCTTCTGGGCGACCGTGACGTCGAGGTCGGCCCAGGCGGGGACGCGCTCGCCGGTCCGCGCGTCGGCGAGCACGAGCCGGCTGCGGCGGGTCGTCGAGCGCTCGATGTGCCCGGCGTCGGGCAGCCCGGTGCGCTTGAACGCCTTCGGCGTGTTGACGCCCGGGATGCGCAACAGCAGCGACTGTCCGGGGCTGAACCCGTCGGCGCGGTTCTGGTCGGCGAGCGCCATCCGCTTGCCGTCCTGGTTGACCGGCGCGACCTTCGGCGAGATGTGGACGCGCAGCCCGGTCGACGTGTCGCGGTCGCGGACCGTCTGCGTCGCGTCGTTGGGGAACGGCAGCAGACAGCCGCGCTGCGGCAGGTCGGTGCAGGCGGAGCGACGCGCGTCGGCGGCCGCGGCGGGCAGCCCGAGCGCGGCGATCAGGCCGGCGATGACGAGGACGGGACGACGGCGCTTCATGGGTCTCCTCCAGGACGGCGACCGGCCACCCTGCCGGCCTGGCGCAACGGTACGGCCTGGCGCGGACGGGCGCCGACGATCGTCCTAGCGCCGCACGGCGCGCACGAACTGCGAGGCGGCGCGGGCGGTCGCGCCGCCGCGGCCGGTCGTCGGCGTCAGCCGGTACAGCCCGGCGCGCCCGAGCGGGATGCTCGCCCGGAACCGCCCCTGCCTCGGCTTGATCGTGACCGTGTCGACCTTGCGGTAGCGGCCGTCGCTGCCGCGGCGCTCCACCTTCACGGTCACGGGCGCGATCGGCCGAACCGTGCCCGTGATCGGCACGCGCCGCCACTGGCGCACGCGCCTCGTCGTCACCGCGGCCTCGAGGACCGGCAGGCAGGTCGCGTCCAGCGCGGCCGAGACGACCGTCGGCGTGCCCGGCACCTTCACGTGCGCGCGCAGCTGACCGCTGGCGCGCCACGTCACCTGCGCCGTCCAGAGGCCCTGCGCGTCGGTCTGGGCGCGGGCGACGGTGACCCACCGTCCGCTGCGGCCGCGCTTCTGGATGGAGACGGCCTGGCCGGCGACCGGGCTGCCGTCGCCGAGTGCCACCGCGCCGCTGATCGCCAGCGGCGCCCCGTAGGCGGCCTCGGCGCCGCCGGGTGCCTCGAGCGTGGCCCGTGCCCGCGCGGCGCCCGCGGGCGCGATGCGCGCGGCACGGGTGCGCAGCTCGGGCAGCTGGGCGTACAGCGCGTTGCCCGGGCACTCGGTCGAGCAGCCGTCGCGATGCCCGGAGATGCGCTCGAAGGTGACGTCGGTCCCGGCGCGGTAGCGGTTGCTCGCCCCGCCGGCCGAGCGCACGACGACCTGTCCGTTGACCGGCACGCCGTGGAACGGCAGCTTCCACGCGATGAGCCGGGCCATCGCGTCGAGCGCCGCGTCGGTCTCCGGGATGTCCTGGAAGGTCCCGAGGTTCGCGATCCCGGTGGAGTGGCTGTTCCAGCCCTGGGCCTGGGCGCCGACGATCGCCTGGTCGACGCCGCCCGCACGCCCCTCGAAGATCTGGCCGTACTTGTCGACGAGGAAGTTGTAGCCGAGGTCGTTCCAGCCGTTGACGTCGCGGTGGTACTTCGCGATGCCGAGGACGATGCCGGCCGAGTCGCCCGGGCCGTAGTCGTTGGCGGTGACCGTGTGGTGGACGAAGGCGATCTGGACGTCGCCGACCTCCGGGGTCGCGCGGGGCCTGACGGCGTCGCCGCCCCAGGCGGCGCGCGGGATGATCGTCGGGGCGCCGGCGGGCAGCTGGCTGGCGTGGGCGCGGGCGGCGCGGGCCGCGCGGGCACCCCGGCGCTTGGCGGCCGCCGGCACGGTCACGAAGTGCAGGCGCAGCGCGCTGCCGGGCGCACGGGCGGCGCGCAGCTGGAGCTCGTCGGCGCCACCCGCCCAGACCGGGTCGGAGGCGTGGGCGCCGCTGCCGGTGTCAGGGCGGTGGTCGCGGCCGGGCCCGACCGGCACCCAGCGGCTCCAGGCCCCGCCGTGGCGGCGGACCCGGACCTCGATCCCGCGCCCGTGCAGGCCGTCGCCGCGCAGGCCGAGCAGGTCGAAGCGGCGCGGAGCGCGCAGGGCCGCGGTGCGACCGTCGGCGCCGAACGCGCCCGCCTCGATGTCGAGGCCGAAGCTGCGCGGATCGGCGCCACGGACGGACGGCCGGGCGAACGACGGAGTGCTGCGGGCCAGCAGCGAGGAGAGGCCGGCGGCGGCGCCGAGGGCGAGCGCGCGCCGGCGCGTGAGCGGCCTGGCGGACACCGCGCTCAGGGTAGTCGCGCCCTCGGCGGGCGCAAGGCGTGCATGGGAGCGTGCCGGCGGAGCCATCGAGGCAGACAACGCGGGACGTGGGCGCAAGTTTCGGGACCGGTCCGCGTTGGTGCCGTCCGGACGAGCTTCCGGTCAGGGCCCAGCAGGGGTACACCGGAGCGCGGAGAGAGCGACGGCGGCGGGAGCGGAGAGCCCGCCGCCGTCGATACCGCAGCGTCTAGGCGACCGCGGGCGTGGCGCACTCGGCGCCGAGCCAGCGCTCGCCGTAGGAGCGCATGTCCTCGATGATCGGCAGCAGCGCCTCGCCCTTCTCGGTCAGGACGTACTCGACGCGCGGCGGGACCTCGGGGTAGGTCGTGCGCTCGACGATGCCCTCCTCCTCGAGCGCCCGCAGGCGCAGGGAGAGCGTGCGGGGCGAGATGCCCTGCAGCGAGCGCTCGAGCTCGCAGAAGCGGTTGCGACCCTCGGCGAGGTCGCGGATGACCAGCAGCGTCCACTTGCCGCAGATGATGTCCGCCGTACGGCAGACGGGGCATGTTGGATCACCGGCCATCGACCAAAACTATACCGAATGAAGCACGGGCCACCGGGGTCAGACCCGTTCCGTTGCAGCGGCGGCACCCCGCGGCGGCCACCGCCGATCTCGCTGCAACGGAACGGGTCTGACCCCGGTGTTCAGCCCTTCAGGAAGCTGCTCAGCGCACCGCCCGCGCCGCCGCCGCTGTTGCCGTTGCCGCCCGCGGCCGCGACCCGGCCCTCCGACGGCTGCACGAGCACCCAGCCCTGGCCGGAGAACGCCATCTGGAACGTCTCGCCCGACGACTTGCCGATGAGGTCCTTCATCTTGAAGTCGGTCTTCAGCGACGTCGAGACGCCCTCCGACCACGTGATCGCCGCCTGGGCGTCCGCGAAGGTCGTCGCGGCCGCGACGTCGAGCAGGACCGGCGGTCCGTCCGACAGGATCGCCACCCAGCCCGTACCGCGCAGCGACGTGTTGTAGAGGCCTCCGCCCATCATCCCGGAGGCACCCTGGACGCGCTCGATGTCCCAGTCGATCCCGGCGTCGAACGCCAGCAGGTTCGGCCCGTTGACCGTGATCTTCTCGCCCTCGAGGCGGATGAGGTGGATGTCCTGGGCCTGGTCGGCGAGGAACACCTCGCCGCTGCCGGTCATCTTCATGAGGGTCACGCCCTCGCCGGTGACCGCCTTCTTGAGCATCCGGCTCATCCCGCCCGAGCCGGCGTGCTCGAAGGCCACCTCGCCCTGGTAGGCGACCATCGACCCGGCCTTGGCCTGGATGGTGACCCCGGCGAGCGAGACCTTCAGCAGCTTGGAGTTCTGCAGGCTGAAGGTGTCGGTGGACTGGGTCTCGTTGAACTGCGACAGCGATGTCTGCATCGTGCCGCGGACCCTCCCCGACGATGCGGCCGGCCGCAAGGGCGGCTGGCCGCACCTCCGAGTGTGGGTGGCTCGCTACCGCAGCGCGGAGCCGACCTGCGGCTCGGCGCGCTGGCCCTCGGCCTGGTCGAGGTCGTCCATCGTCGTCCCGCGGCGGCCGTCGGAGGCGACCAGCAGCTTGAAGTCGTGCGGGCTCGTGGAGAAGTTCAGCGCGTCCTCCATCGAGATCCGCCCCGCCTTGAGGTGATGGAAGAGCGCCTGGTCGAACGTCTGCATCCCGTAGTAGCCGCCGTCGGAGATGACCTCCGGCAGCCGGCCGGTCTGGTTCGGGTCCATGATCATGTCCTTGACCCGGCCCGTCATGCGCAGGACCTCGCAGACCGCGACGCGGCCCGAGCCCTCGGCGGTCGGCACGAGCCGCTGGGACACCGCGCCCTTCAGCGTGCCGGCGATCATCGACCGCACCTGGTTGTGCATGTGCGGCGGGAAGAACTCGATGAGGCGGTTGATCGTCTCGGCCGCGTCGACCGTGTGGACGGTGGAGAAGACGAGGTGGCCGGTCTCGGCCGCGCTCAGCGCCGTCTGCACGGTCTCCTCGTCGCGCATCTCGCCGATGAGGATGACGTCGGGGTCCTGGCGCAGGACCCGGCGCAGGGCGCTCTTGAAGCTCGTCGTGTCCATCCCGATCTCGCGCTGGTTGATGACCGAGCGCTTGTCGACGTGGAGGAACTCGATCGGGTCCTCGATGGTCACGATGTGGCGCGACTTGCTCGAGTTGATGTGGTCGATCATCGCGGCGAGCGTCGTCGACTTGCCCGAGCCGGTCGTGCCGGTCAGCAGGACGATCCCGCGCTCCTCGTCGGCGAGGTCGCGGATGACCGGCGGCAGGTCGAGCTCCTCGATCGTGCGGATCGAGTAGGGAATCGCGCGCATGACGAGCGAGATCGAGCCGCGCTGGCGGAACGCGTTGACGCGGAAGCGGGCCAGGCCGGCGACGGCGTAGGCGAAGTCGACCTCGCCGGTGCTCTCGAACTCGCCGAGCTTCACCGTGTCGTTGCCGAGCATCTGCTTGAGCGCCTCGTCGGTGTCGGCGGGGCGCAGCGGCTCGGTGCCGGGAATCGGGACGAGTTCGCCGTCGAGACGGCAGAGCGGCTGCGACGGGACCTTCAGGTGGAGGTCGGAACCGTGCAGCTCGATGAGCCTGGCCAGGGAACGATTCAGATCGAAGGACACGCCCTGCCGATCGACACCTCCCCCGGTCGGGTGAAGGGTCGTGCGCGGTCGCTGGACGGATCGCTGAACGACGAAGGGCCCTCTGCTAGGGCGAGCCTCGCCCAGGGGCTCGTTCGCCTTACCGGGAGCTCGCCCAGAGGCTCGCTCCCGGGGTCGTCTTCGACCGGGCGATGCTGGTGCTGCTGAGTCCGGCTAGGCGACGTCGCGGAGCTTCTGCGCCTCCGCGAGCGACTGCAGCTTCTTCAGCGACTGGTTCTCGATCTGGCGGATGCGCTCGCGCGTCACGTTGAACGTGCGCCCGACCTCGTCGAGCGTGCGCGGATGCTCGCCGCCGAGGCCGTAGCGGAGCTCGAGGACGCGGCGCTCGCGGTAGGAGAGGTTCTCCAGCGCCTCGCGCAGCGCCTCCTTCGTGAGGATCTCGGCGGCCCGCTCGTAGGGCGACTCGGCGCGCTCGTCGGCGATGAACTGGCCGAACTCGGACTCCTCCTCGTCGCCGACCGGCTTCTCGAGCGAGACCGGCGCCTGGGCGGAGCGCTTGATCGAGTCGACCTCCTCCGGATCGATGCCGGTGACGTCGGCGATCTCCTCGGCGGTGGGCTCGCGGCCCAGCTCGGTGACGAGCTTGCGCTCGGCGCGGCCGATCTTGTTGAGCTTCTCGACGACGTGGACCGGGATGCGGATCGTGCGCGCCTTGTCGGCCAGGGCGCGGGCGATCGCCTGGCGGATCCACCAGGTCGCGTACGTCGAGAACTTGAAGCCCTTGCGGTAGTCGAACTTCTCCGCGGCGCGGACGAGGCCGAGCGTGCCCTCCTGGATGAGGTCCAGGAACGGCAGGCCCTGGTTGCGGTAGTTCTTCGCGATGGAGACGACGAGCCGGAGGTTCGACTCGACCATCTTCTGCTTGGCGTCGAGGTCGCCGCGCTCGATGCGCTTGGCGAGGTCGACCTCCTCCTGGGCGGTGAGCAGCCGGACCTTGCCGATGTCCTTCAGGAAGAGCTGAAGGGAGTCGGTGGTCATGTCCGGGCGCAGGTCGAGCGCCTTGGCCTTCGTGCGGCGCCCGCGCTTGTCGGGCGCCCGCTCGACCTCGTTGGCGGCGGTCGACGCCGGGTCGATCTCCTCGACGAGCTCGATCTCGCTCTTCTCCAGGAAGCCGTGGAGCTCCTCGACGTCGGACTCGTCGAGATCCAGCTCGGACACCGCATGGGCGACCTCGGCGAAGGTCAGCACGCCGGTGACCTGGCCGCGGGCCAGGAGCCCCTTGATCTCCTCGAGTTCCTGCAGTTCAACTACTGACATCGATGTCCGTTCGGTTCACCGGCGGGACGGATCCGCCGGGCGGGTTATCGGGGTGGGGAGGAACGCTGGCGTGCTCGCGCTGAGAAGAGGAACGGCGACGCAACTGTCCGAGCGTACGTAGAGGGTAGTCGGTGGATCGGAGCGACACAACGTCGTGTGGTGGCCGTCACAGCCGGGACTGGACGCTCGGCGGCGCCGGCCCTGCGTTTTCATGTACTCCGAACCGCCACATGTGTTTCGCAGAATCGGCAGCGATGCGGGAGTTTCGGAGCCGTCTGGACCGATGTCGGCGCGCGAACCGTGCCAGCAGCGTGCGGGCGCGGACACGCGCGTGCGAGGATGTCGGGCGCCATGAGCCCCGCTGATCGCGACGTCCTCACCAGCCTGCCGCGGAGCCGGACGACCCGGCGCAGCGCGAAGCGGGCGACCGCCGCCGCCGACCCCGCCCCCGGTGCGAAGGCGCCGGCCGCGGCGAAGCCGGCATCCTCGGCGAAGAAGGCCGCGCCGGCCAAGGCGAAGGCCGCACCGGCCAAGAGCGGGGCGAAGGCCGCGGCGAAGCCGAAGGCAAAGGGCAAGCCCGCGGCGACGTCGAAGGCGAGTGCCGCCAAGCCGAAGGCCGCCGCCAAGCCGAAGGCCGCCGCCAAGCCGAAGGCCG
>JBDZVZ010000020.1:11844-46932 GCA_040255945.1 Solirubrobacterales bacterium
GCCGCCAAGCCGAAGGCCGCCGCCAAGCCGAAGGCCGCCGCCAAGCCGAAGGCCGTCACGCCGCCGGCGGCCGGCTGGGAGGCGCCGCCCGCGGCCTCCCCGGCGCCCGAGCGGCCCGCGGAGCGCGGCGGCGAGCGCGACCTGTTCAGCACCGCGGTCCAGGCGGTCGGCGAGCTCGCGGAGCTCGGCCTGGCCGTCGGCGGCGAGGCCGTCAAGCGGGCGCTCGCGCGGCTGCCGAAGCCGTAGGCCGGCGACGGTCCGGCGCGGGACGTTGTTATGCTCCCGCGCCGTCAGCCGAGTCTCCGTGGCACCTCAGCCTCGGAGAGCGGGGGAACCACTTGCGGGCCGCGTGCGCGGTCCGTTGGGGCGAATCGGACCCGCTGGTCCGTAGCGCCGTCGTCCGGCGCGAGCCCGTCAGCTCACCCCGTAGGCCGTTGGACGAGGACCTACACGCGTGACGCACACGACCTTCGTGAAGCTGGGCGCCGCCTTGGCCGCCCTGACCATCGCCTCCACCGCGCCGGCGTTCGCCGGCGAGGCGCCGAGCAGCGGCGGCATGGCCTACGTCGACCCGCAGGCCGGCACGCTGCTGCCCGACGGCAGCACGCTCGCCGCGCCCGCCGGCGGCCTGCTCGGGACCACCATCGAGATCAGCGGGTCGCTCGCCGGCGGCCGGCCCGGCCAGGCCGTCGTCGTCCAGCAGCTCGACCCGGTCGCCGGCTGGACGACGCAGGCCACGACCCTCATCGGCGACGACGGCCGGTTTCGGGCGTCGTGGCGCGCGGTGACGCCGGGCCGTTCCGCCGTGCGCGCGGTGCCCGCCGCCCAGGCCGCCACCGCCCGTGCGGCCGAGACCGCCGCCGCCCCGAGCCTGGGCCGTCCGCTGACCGTCTACCGCCGCGTGGTGGCGACCTGGTTCGGCCCCGGCTTCTACGGGCGCCGTACCGCCTGTGGTCAGCGCATGACGCGCAAGCTCCTCGGCGTGGCCCACCGCACCCTGCCCTGCGGCACCCCGGTCGACCTCTTCAAGGACGGCCGCAGCATCACCGTGCCGGTCGTCGACCGCGGGCCGTTCCGCAAGGGCACGAGCTACGACCTGACGTCGGCGACGGCGCGCGCGCTGGGCGTGCGGGCGACGACGACGGTCGGCGCCGTCCCGTACCGGCCGTACCTGGCGGCGCGGGCGCGCGCGCAGGCGGCCAAGCCGAAGCGCACGCGCTAGTCCCGCGCCCGGCGCGCCGCTACGCCACCGGCACGCCCGCCGCACGGGCGGCGTACATGCCCTCGTCGGCGCGACCGGCGAGCGCGTCGAGGTCCGCGCCGTCCTCCGGGCAGACCGCCACGCCGACCGACGCTGTGAGCGGCACGCCGTGCAGGACGGCGGAGCCGACCGCGGCCGCCACGCGCTCCGCCAGCGACCGGGCGCCGGCCCCGTTGCGCTCGGGCGTCGTCAGCCACCAGCGCCCGAGGCGCTCGCGGACGACGAGGTCGCTGGGCGCCAGCTCGACCGTCAGCGCCCGCTCCGCCTCCTCGACCGCGGCGGCCACCTCGCGGTCCACCCCGCCCGCCAGGAGCCGGTCCAGGTCGTCGACCTCGGCGAGCAGGACGGCGAACGGGCGACCGTCCTGGCTGTGACGCTCCAACTGGCGGACGATGGCCGCCAGCCACGGCGGTGCCGCGGCGGCATGTCCGTCCCATCCCGCGCCCGTGCGCCGGCGCACGGCCGGGGCGTCGGTCGGCCGCTCATGGGATGCGGCCGGCACACCGTCGCGGGGACCGGTTGCCAACTCGTCGGCCAGCGACGTCAGCGGGTCGGCGACCGGTGGGCGGGTCGGCTGGCCCTCCCACCCCACGATCCGCGCCCCCCGCGGCGGGCGCCCTGCCCCCATGGGGTCAGACCCCGTGGGGTCAGACGTGCTCTGACCCCGCGGGGTCTGACCCCGGAGGGCCTCGGCGGTCGCCAGCGCCGCCAGGTGCGCGAGCCGGTCGCCGACGTCGCCGGTGACCGCCGGGTCGGCGTCGCCCAGCGCCGCGCGCAGCGCCCGCCACGTCGCGCCGCGCAGCGCCTCGACCGCCGCGACGACCTCCTCCGCGTCGGCGGCGCCGGTCATCCGCGCCGCGCCGAACGCCAGCTCACGCAGCCGCCCGAGCTCGCCGTCGGTGCCGATCGCCGCCAGGAGCGTCCCGCACAGCGGCGGACCGCCGCGGGCCAGCTCGGCAACGGGAAGCTCCGCGGCCCGGGCGAGCGGGGCGGCGCCGACGAGCGCGACGAGCCACGCCCGCGTCAGGGCGACGGGGTCGATGGCCGGCACGTCGGCCACCGGGCGCGGGCGTCGTGCAGGCAGAGCACCGTCCATGGGCGAACGAAAGCATCCCAGCGGCTGAGGACAAATGCGCGCTGACGGACAAGTTTTCTATTCCGGGTCACAATCCCCACCCATGACCGAGCTGCCGTCCATCGACGCCGCCCGGCGGCTCCTGCTCGACCACGTCGTCGCGCTCGACGCCGTCGAGGAGGTGCCCGTCGCCGACGCGCTGGACCGCGTCCTGGCCGAGGACGTGGCCGCGACCGCCGACAGCCCGCCGTTTGCGAACAGCGCCATGGACGGCTTCGCGGTGCGCGGCGGCGACGGCGCCCGCCGCGGGGCGCGCCTGCGGCTCGTCGGCGAGTCGCGCGCCGGCACGCCGTTCGCCGGGACCGTCGGTGCCGGGGAGGCGGTGCGAATCTCGACGGGCGCCGCGCTGCCCGACGGCGCCGACGCGGTCCTCCAGCTCGAGCTCGTCGACGAGGACGACGACGCGATCACGCTGCGCGACGACGTCGCCGACGGGCGCAACGTCCGCCGCGCCGGCGACGACCTCACCGCCGGCACGACCGTCCTGACCGGGGGCACCCGGCTCGGCCCCGCCGAGCTCGCGGTCGCGATCGGCGCCGGCCGGGCGACGGTCCGCTGCGCGCGCCGCCCCCGCGTCGCGATCATCAGCACGGGCGACGAGCTCGTCGAGCCGGGCAGCGCCCTGGCCGCGGGCCAGATCCACGACTCCAACCGCCCGATGCTCGCCGCGCTGGCCCGCCGCGAGCATGCCGAGGTCATCAGCGCGCAGCACGCGCCCGACGAGGCCGACGCCACCCGCGCCCGCATCGCCGCCGCGCTCGAGCGCGCCGACGTCGTGCTGCTCAGCGGCGGCGTGTCGGTCGGCCGTCACGACCACGTCAAAGGCGCGCTGACCGACCTCGGGGTGCAGGAGCTCCTGTGGCGCCTGGCGCTGCGGCCCGGCAAGCCGACCTGGTTCGGCCGCCGCGAGCGCACGCTCGTCCTCGGCCTGCCCGGCAACCCGGTCTCCACCTACGTGACGTTCGTGTTGTTCGCCCGGCCGGCGCTCGCCGCGCTCCAGGGCGCCGACCCGCAGGCGGCGCGTGCCACCGCCCGGCTCGCCGTCCCGGTGGCCCGCCACCCCCACCGAGACGAGTGCGTCCGGGTGCGCCGCGAGTCCGACGGCCGCGTCTGCCCCACCGGCCCGCAGGGCTCGCACATGCTGTCGTCGCTGGTCGCCGCCGACGCGCTCGCGGTCGTCCCGCGCGGCGACGGCGAGCTGCCGGCGGACGCGGAGGTGCAGCTCGAGGCGCTCTGAGCGCGCGGCGCCCGTAGGATCGTCGCCGATGGCTCTCGCGCTCGCGCTCCTGGCCGTGATCGTGTTCGTCGGCGCCGCGTTGCGCTTCGGCGGCGTCCGCGGGCTGCTCGCCAGCGGCCGCGAGCTCGCGGGCGTCACGGTCCACGACCCGACCGACGACACGACGATCGACGCCGCCGGCGCGGTCCGCTCCGTCCAGGGCGCCGACATCGACCTGCCCGACGAGCTCTTCGGTCAGCTGTGGACCCCCGGAACCCTGGAGCGCCTCGCGCGCACCTACTGGGCGTTTCTGACCGCCTGCACGCTCGGGCTCGTCCGGGTGTACTACACGCCGGGTGAGCGCTACGTGTGCCTGCTGTTCCGGCCGCTGAAGCTCTTGACGTTCCGCGCGCCGGAGTACGAGATCACCGGCGACCGCGGCGTCGTCCGCTGGCGGATCGACCGCGGCCTGCTCGTCGCCCCGGCCGGTCGGGGCGGCGACGGGGAGCTGGAGATCGAGGTGCGCCGGGTCGCCGAGGACCTGCACGACCGTGCGCGCATCCACGTCGAGGTGACGGTCGCGAACTTCTACCCGAACCTCGCCAACCGCTTCGGCCGGTTCTTCTACACGAACACCCAGTCGCGCATCCACGTCATCGTCACCCACGGCTTCCTGCGCCGCCTGGCGCAGCGCCGGCTGGACGAGTCGGTGACGGGACGCCTGAACTGACCCGGCCGCGAGGTTCGCCCCCTGGGCGAACACTCGCTGAGGAAACCGAGCGCTCTGCGCGAGCGCTTCCCGCTAGCCGAAGCGCTCGCTGGCCAGCGCGCGCAGCTTGGTGCGGTCGTGCGTGGCCTGGATGCGGCGGACCGTGCCGCTGCGCGAGCGCATGACCAGCGACTCGGTCGTCGCCGAGCGCGCGCCCTGGTAGCGGACGCCCTGCAGCATGTCGCCGTCGGTCACCCCGGTGGCGGCGAAGAAGCAGTCCTCGCCGCGGACGAGGTCGTCCTGGGTGAGCTGGCGGTCGAGGTCGTAGCCCTCGTCGATCGCCGCCTGGCGCTCCTCGTCGTCGCGCGGCCACAGCCGACCGACGAAGCCCCCGCCCAGCGACTTGATCGCCGCCGCGGAGATGACGCCCTCCGGGGTGCCGCCGATGCCCCACAGCAGGTCGACCGCCGAGCGCTCGCTGACGGCGAGCATCGCGGCGCTCACGTCGCCGTGGGCGATGAGCCGGATGCGGGCGCCGAGGTCGCGGACCTCCTGGAGGGTCTTCTCGTGACGCTCGCGCTCGAGCGCGACGATCATGACGTCGCCGACCTCCACCCCGCGCCGCTCGGCGACGAGCTCGATCGTCTTCGTCAGCGGCCGGTCGAGGTCGAGCAGGTCGGCGATGTCGGCCTCGCCGGCGAGCTTCTCCATGTAGACGATCGGGCCGGGGTTGAACATCGTGCCGCGGGGGGCGAGCGCGATGACGGCCAGCGCGCTCGGCATGCCCTTGGCGGCCAGGGTCGTGCCCTCGAGCGGGTCGACGGCGATGTCGACCTCCGGCGGGTGGCCGTCGCCGATGTGCTCACCGTTGTAGAGCATCGGGGCCTCGTCCTTCTCGCCCTCGCCGATGACGACGACCCCGTCCATGCTCACCGTCCCGAGGACGAGCCGCATCGCGTCGACGGCGGCCTGGTCGGCGCCGATCTTGTCGCCCCGGCCGACCATGCGGGCGGCGGCCAGCGCCGCGGCCTCGGTCGTGCGGACGAGCTCCAGCGCGAGGTTGCGGTCAGGACCCGAAGTCGCGTTCATGGGCCCGGAGCCTAGTTCGGTGGCTCAGCGGGTGCCTTCTGCCGCGCCGACGGCGGCCGCGAGGCGGTCGAGGCCGCTCGCGATCTCCTGCGTCGTGTGGGTGGTGAACGACAGCCGCAGGGTCGCGCGGTCGGCCGGCCCGGCGTAGAACGGCCAGCCGGGGACGAAGGCGACGTCGCGCTCCAGGGCGGCGCGCAGGAGCTCCTCGGCGTCCCAGCCGTCGGGCAGCCGCGCCCAGACGAACATGCCGCCGTCGGGCCGCGTCCAGCGCGAGCCGGCGGGCAGGGTGTCGGCGAGGCCGTCGACGAGCGCGTCGCGGCGGGGCGCATAGGCGGCGCGCAGGCGGGCGACGTGGGCGTCGAGGTCGCAGGCGGCCAGCCAGTGCGCGGCGGCCGCCTGGTCGACGGTCGACGTGTGCAGGTCGGCGGCCTGCTTGGCGACGACGAGCGCGCGGTGCAGCCGCGCGGGCGCGCGCACCCAACCGATCCGCAGGCCGGGCGCCAGCACCTTGGACAGCGTCGACAGCGCGAGCGTGCGGTCCTCGGCACCGGGCAGCGAGGCGACGGGCGGTACGGGCTCGCCGCGGTAGCGCAGCTCGCCGTACGGGTCGTCCTCGACGATCCACAGGCCGAGCCGGCCGGCGGCGGCCGCCAGCGCCCGGCGGCGCTCGAGCGGCAGCGTCCGTCCGGTGGGGTTGTGGAACGTGGGGACGGTGTAGAGGAGCTTCGGCCGGTGGCGGCGGACGAGCGCGCCCAGCGCGTCGGGGTCCAGCCCGTCGTCGTCGCACGGCACCGGGACGAGCTCGGCGCCCGCCATCTGGAAGCACTGGAGCGCCGCCAGGTAGGAGGGCTCCTCGACGAGGACGCGGTCGCCGGGCTCCAGCAGGACGGCGGCGACGAGCGTCAGCGCCTGCTGGGACCCGCTGGTGACGAGCACGTCGTCGGGGTCGGTCGGCAGGCCGCGCGTGCCCAGCCGGGCGGCGATGGCGGCGCGCAGCGCGGGGTCGCCCTCGGTCGTCGAGTACTGCAGCGTGCGACCGGCGCGCTCGTGCGACAGGACGGCGGCGAACGCGGCGGCGGTCCCGGCGGTGTCGAAGAGCTCGGGGGCCGGCAGGCCGCCGGCGAACGAGATGACGCCCGGCTTCTGGGTGAGGGCGAGGATCTCGCGGACCGGCGAGCTGGCGACGTCGCGCAGCCGGGCGGCCGCGGCCGGCGGCGCCGCGGCGATGGCCCGAGGGCTCACCGGTAGGGCCTCGCGACGAGCACGCCGGTGATCGTGAGGTCGTCGTCGAGCGCGAGCAGCTCGCGCAGCCGCGGCTCGGCGCGGTCGGCGAACGGCAGCGGGCTGGCACCCAGGCCCTCGGCCTGCAGCGCGGCCCGCAGCTCGTCCAGGGCACCGGCGCCGAGCGGTCCGCTGCGGCGTTCCAGCACGACGAGGTGGACGGGCGCCTCGTGGCAGCGGCGCGCGAACGCGTCGGCGGCTCGCAGCCGGCGGGCCTGGCCGGCGGGGGCGTCGGCGGCCAGGATCTGCAGGCCCCCGCTGGCCCGCAGGTGCTCGTTCCAGCAGGCGAGGTGGGCGTCGCGAATCGCCTGCTTCGTCGTGGCGCCCGCAACGGCGCGCAGCCGCCAGAGCGGCAGCCGGGCGCGGGCGGCGGCGCGCTGCAGCGCGGCGGGTTGGATCGGATCGGGGCGAAACGCCCGGATCCTGGGCGGTGCGGTCCGCAGGTCGTCGGCGAGCGACGGCATCGGAGACCTCCTGAGGGTCGAGAGCGAACGTGACGGGCCAACGCCGGACCCGGACGAAGCGGGCCGCTAGGCGGCGCTGGCGATCGCTACTCGACGGAGGTACTGCGACACGGTCGGTTGAGGCTACCAGCGAGCCCCATCCGGGTCGAGGCCCGCCACCCGCGGTGTCAGGAGGCGGGCCGGGCGCGGGGCGCCGGGCGGGCCGGGTTCGTGACCCGCAGCACGAGGCCGTAGACGACCGGCAGGGCAGGCAGCAGGACGATGGCGCGCAGCCACACGGAGCCGGCGTCCGTGCCGGCTCCGAGGGTGTGGACGACGCCCAACGCCCAGCCCAGGAGCGTCAGGCGGTGCACCACGCGCTGCCGCGCCGGGCCGAGCCGCCGGCGCGCATACGCCGACAGCCCACCGACGAGCAGGACGAAGGCCCCGACGATCCCGGCCGCCACCCACAGCGGCCGGTAGTCGATGGCCAGCGGGACGAGGATCCCGGTGAGCCCCGGCCGCAGCCACGGGTCGCCGAGCAGCGCGACCGCGTGGATGCCGAGCGCGATGAGCCCGGCGAGCGCCAGGTGCTCGTGCAGCGCCCGGATGACGGCGGCGAGCCCGGGCCGCCGCGGCCGGCCGCGCACCGCCAGGTGGATGCCGAGCGCGACGGTCAGCGAGAACGCCAGCAGGGCGACGACACCGGCCGAGCGCGACAACAGCCACCAGCTGTAGTCGAGCGGGTCGCGGGTCACCGTCGTCATGCCGCGCTCCGTGCCGGCACCGGCCCGAGATGGGTCACGGTGCCGTCGTCGGCGACGAGCACACCGCCGGCGGCGAGGATCGCGGGCGCGGCGGCCGGCCCGGCGAGCAGCGCCTGCTTGGCGATCCGCTCGGCCTCCAGCCCGCTGGGCGCGAGCGCCGTGACCTGCACGAGGCCCGTGTGGGCCGGGCGTCCGGTCGCCGGATCGAGGAGGTGGTGGAGGTCCTCCCCGCCCGCGCGCCAGGCGCGGCGCGTGACGCCGCTCGTCGCCGCGGCCCCGCCGTGCAGCTCCAGCGTCGCGAGCGGCGGGCCGCCGTGGGGGTCGTCGACGGTCACGGCCTGCGGGATCTCGCGCGCGCGGTGCCCGCCGCAGACGACGTCGCCCCCAAGCGAGACGACGACGTGCTCGCGCGCGCCGAGCCGCTCGACGAGCAGGTCGGCGGCCAGGCCCTTACCGATGCCGCCGAGGTCGAGCTCGAGCCCCGGCGGGCGATGGACGAGCCCGAGGTGCTCGTCGACCTCGACGCGCCGCCACCCCGCGTCGGGCGCCGGCCGCGCCGGCCGGGCCCGGCGCGCCGGCGACCGCGCCGCCCGCCCGGCCGGGTCGAGCTCGGAGAACGTGCGGTCGTAGCCCAGCCGGCGCAGCGGCGCGCCGAGCGTCGGGTCGACGAGCCCGCCGCTGCGGACCGCGGCGTCGAGCGCCCGGCCGATCGCCCACGCCAGCCGCGGCGGGACGGCGACGACCGGCCGCCGGTCGGTGTTCAGGCGGCCGAGCGCGCCGTCGGGGCGAAAGCGGCTCCATTCGGCGTCGAGCTCGGCGAGCAGCGCGGCGGCGCCCTCGAGGTCGCCCGGCCGGGCGTCGAGGACGCGGACGAGCGCCGTGCAGCCCATGACGCCGAACGTGTGCTCCGACCAACGGCTCATGACTGCGAGGTGGCGACCGGGGGCGGCGCCGGCGCCGGGGTCGAGGTGCGGGCCGAGGTCCGGGTCGCGGTCGGCGCCGCGGAGCGCTCGACGACGACGACGCGCGCGGCGGCGGCCTGGCGGTCGGCCTTGCGCGCCAGCGCCGGGTCGTGGCCGCGCGCGACGTTGACCGCCAGCAGCGTCGCGACCGCGGCCATCGCCACGAACGTCGCGGCGGCCGTCTCAGCCGGCTTGGGCCGCCAGCGCAGCGGGGCGGGTCGACGGCGCTCAGTCATCGTCGTGCTCGTCCTCGAGGCGCAGACGGGCCTCGTCGATGCGCTCGGCCCGCTCGTCGTGCTCGTAGCGGTCCTCGTGCTCCTGGTCGGAGCGCCCGCCGTGATCGTCGTCGTAGGAGCGGACCGCGTCACCCGGCGAGGCGGCGTCGGTCTGCGAGGGGGCGGGCGCCGCGATCGTCGTCGTCACCGGCGCTCCGGCGGCCGACGGCGTCTCCGAGGGCAGCGTCGAGAGCGCGACCGCGCCCAACCCCGCGAAGGCGGCGATGGTCATCGTCGTGGCGGCCAGTGTGCGTCGTGTCATGGCGGCAGCATGCGGGCTGCCCGGTGAGCGCCACGCCCGGAGAAGGTGAGCGTTCGGTAAGCGCCGGACGGCACGCCGGTCCACCCGCTAGACCATGCCCATGGCCCCGCACCCCATCCTCGTCGTCGAGGACGAGCCGGCGATCCGCGACGGGCTGCGCCGCGCGCTGGAGCGCGAGGGCTTCTCGGTCATCACCGCGGCCGGCGCGGCCGAGGCGCTGGCGGTCGCCGAGCGGGAGCGGCCGCAGCTCGTCCTGCTCGACCTCGGCCTGCCCGACGGCGACGGCCGCGACGTCTGCGTCGAGCTGCACCGGCGCGGGCCGACCCCGGTCATCATGCTCACCGCCCGCGGCTCGGAGGTCGACCGCATCGTCGGCCTGGAGCTCGGAGCCGACGACTACGTCGTCAAGCCGTTCTCCAGCGCGGAGGTCATCGCCCGGGTGCGGGCGGTCCTGCGTCGAGCCGGCGCGGGCGCCCCGCCGGCGGCGCCGATCCGCGTCGGGACGCTCACCGTCGACCCGCTCGGCCGCCGGGCGACCGCCCCGGGCGGCGAGCTCGACCTCACCCGTCGCGAGTTCGACGTGCTGGCGGCGCTCGTCCGCCGCGGCGACGCGGTCACGACCCGCGAGCAGCTCTTCGACGAGGTGTGGGGCGGCCCGTGGTACGGCAGCCCGAAGGTCCTCGACGTCCAGATCTCGGCGCTGCGGCGCAAGCTCGCCGACGCGGGCGGCCCGAGCATCGAGACCGTGCGCGGCGTCGGCTACCGGATGGCGGCGTGACCACCCGGGCGCGCCTGCTGCTGGCGATCGCCTACCCGCTCGGGGTTGCCGTCCTCAGCCTCGCCCTGCCGCTGGCGCTCAACGTCCGCGACCGTGTCGGGGCCGAGGTCCGCAACGAGGCCACCGCGCAGGCGACGCTGCTGGCCGCCGCCGCTGCCGATCTCGCCGAGCCCGACGAGCGGCCCGACGTGCAGGCGCTGGCCGAGCAGGCCTCGCGGCGCGCGCACGGACGGTTCGTCATCGTCGACGCCGACGGGCTGCTCGTCGCCGACAGCGCCGGCTCGACGCCGGTCGGCACGCTGCTGACGTCGCGCCCCGAGATCCGCCAGGCGCTCACCGGCCGGCGGGTGCAGCTCGAGCGCCACTCCGCGACGCTGCGCACCGACCTGCTCGCCACCGCGGTGCCGATCGTTCACGGCGACCGCACGGCGGGCGCCATCCGGCTCACGCAGAGCATGGCCGCCGTCCACACCGCGACGCGCCGCGCGGCGCTCGGCATCGCGGCGCTGGCCGCGATCGTCCTCGGGCTCGGGCTGGCCGGCGCGACGCTCATCGCCTCCCAGCTGAGCCGCTCGACCCGCCGTCTGCACACCGCCGTGGGCCGGGTGAGCGCCGGGGATCTCGAGGCGCGCGCCCCGGTCGAGGGCGCCAGCGAGCAGCGCGAGCTGGCGGTCGCGTTCAACGCGATGACCGAGCGGGTGGGCCGCATGCTCGGCGCCCAGGCGGACTTCGTCGCCGATGCGTCGCACCAGCTGCGCACGCCGCTCGCCGGTGCACGGCTCCAGGTCGAGGACGTCCTTCACGCGGATGACCTCGATGACGCGCGCCGGGGCGCCACGACCGCGCTCGACGAGCTCGACCGCCTCGCGCGGACGGTCGACGAGCTGCTCGTGCTCTCCGGCGAGCGGGGCGCGACGACGACGGTCACCGACGTCCGCCTCGACGAGGAGGCGCGCGCGGCGGCCGACCGCTGGGAGGCGCGCGCCGCCCAGCGCGACCAGACGATCACGGTGCGCGTCGACCGTGCCGGCGCCCCGGTCGCCGCCTCGCGCGACGACGTCGCGCGGGCGCTGGACGCGCTCGTCGAGAACGCGGTCGCCTACGGCCCGGACGGGCAGGCGGTGGTCTTGGCGGTCGACGGCCGGCGGGTCGACGTGCTCGACGAGGGCCCGGGCCTGGCCGCCGGTGAGGAGGAGGTCGTCTTCGAGCGCTTCCACCGCGGCTCGGCGGCTGCGACGGCCCGCGGCTCGGGCCTCGGCCTGGCGGTCGCCCGCCAGCTCGCCCGGCGCAACGGCGGCGACGCGAGCATCGCCAACCGGGCCGACGGCCGGGGAGCGTGTGCGACCCTGGAGCTCACGGATGCCTGAGCCGCGACGCCGCCTGCGCTCGACCGCGCTCATCGTCGCCGCGGTGCTCGCGGCGGGCGCCTTCGCCGGGGCGATGACGGCGCTGGCGGAGTGGATCGCCTCGCCGCACGTCGGCCTCGAGAACGTGCCGGCCGACGCGGAGCCGGCGTTGACGGCTCCCGCGCCTCCGACCCGGACCTCGGACCGCGGCGACGACCACGGACGCGACGACCACCGTGGCCGCGGCCACGACGACGACCACGACGACGACTGACCTCAGCGGCGCAGCAGCCGCCGGTGCAGCGGCCGGCGGCGGGTGCGCTCCTGGTCGAGCGCGGCATCGACCGCGACGAGGGCCGCCTCGGCGGCGAGCGTCACCGCGCCGAGGACGTTCAGCGTGCGCTTCATCCGCGCCGCCTGCGGCGACGCGGCCGGCGACGGGGTCGCTCCGTCGGTGAGCGGCACGCCGCCGCTGGGCGCCTGGCGGGCGAACCGAACGCCCTCCAGCGCCGATGCGAGACCGGTGACCAGCACGGTGCCGACGAGCCCGTCCTTGACGCGCGCCAGCACCCGCTCGCGGCCGGTGAGCGCGGCGTCGGCGGCCCCGTCGTTGCGGGCGCCCACCCAGCCGGCGGTGACGGCGGCCAGGCCGAGCGAGTTCACGGTCCCGTAGCGCCGCCAGGCCGCGTTGACGACCTCGCCGCGCTCGGCCGGGTCGCTGATGTGGCGGACGGCCGGGTGCAGGGCGACCCGGCCGAAGAGGTTGCCGCCGAGCAGGCTCGCGATCCCGAGCTCGTGGGCGGCGCGGCCGGCGCGGCCGACGACGTCGTGCGAAGGGGTCAGCGTGCTCATGAGCGTGGGGTCCCCCCGTCGCGGGGCCGCTCAAACGGATGCCGACCACGGGTCAAAGCCGGCGGCCCGGGGTCGACCGTCTGGGCCGTGAAGGACCCATCGGCGATCCCGCTTGCGCGCGTGCTGCCCGCCCGCGCGGAGAACGGCGCGGAGACCGGCAGCAACCTCGAGAACGCCCGGCGCTTCTACGCCGGGATGTCGGTGGCCGCCGTGTTCATGCTGCCGATCGTGGTGGCGATCGCACCGCCGGACGCCCTGGGCGCCGGACCGACGTGGGCGCTGTGCCTCGCCTGGCTCGTCCTGCACGCGGGCAACGCCGCTTGGCTCGTCCTGCGCGCGCCCCGGGTCCGCTGGGGCCATCTGCTCGCCATCCAGTACGTGGATCTGGGCGGGCTGGCGGTGCTGCAGGCGCTCGCGGACGGGTGGGCGTCGCCCTACGACCAGCTCATGATGGTGCACATGCTCGCCGTCGGCCTGGCGTTCCTGCCGCGGCGCAGCGTGCCGTTCATGCTCATCACCGTGGCGGCGGCGCTGTCGCCGATCGCCTACGGCGGCACGCACGGCCGGGCCGGCGAGGTCGTCATCATGCTCTTGCTCTGGGGCGCCCTGGCGCTCTTCGGGGTGGCGCTCATGGCCCGGATCCGCCGGCAGCGGCTCGAGCTCGCCGGACAGGCGCGCGTCGACGCGCTCACCGAGCTCGAGAACCGGCGGGCGTTCGAGGAGACGATCGTCGACCAGCTCACGGCCGCCCGTGGGGCCGAGCGTCCGCTCGTGCTCGGCATCGGTGACCTGGACCGCTTCAAGTCGGTCAACGACCGCCACGGCCACCAGGCCGGCGATGCGTGCCTGCGCGACGTCGCCGCCGCGCTGCGGGCCGCCTGCCGGCACAGGGATCGCGTCTTCCGGTGGGGCGGCGATGAGTTCGCGATCGTGCTCGAGGGCGCGACGGCCCGCGAGGTCGCCGGGGCCTGCCGGCGCCTGCAGGAGGCGGTCGCCGCGACGGTGCGCGACCCGGACGGCGAGCCGGTGCGCCTGACGATCGGCTGGGCGCTCGACGACGGCCGCGGCACGGCCGACGACCTCGTCGCGGCCGCGGACGCCTCGCTGCTGGCGCGCAAGGGGCCGCGCGACGATGGGGTCTTGCGCGTCTGAACCGCGCCGCGGCCGGCGCCCTATAGCCCGTAGGCCTCCAGCAGCTTCAGCCACACCTCGCTGCGCGTCGGGAACACCGGCACCGCGTGCCAGAGGACGTCGAGGGGGACCGCGCCGGCGACGGCGATCGTCGCGGCGTGGACCCATTCGGCCACGTCGGCACCGACGAACGTCGCCCCGACGAGCACGCGGCGATCCTCGTCGACGACGATCCGCGACGTGCCACCGGTGCCGCGGCCGTGGAAGCTCGCGCCCGCGCTGCCGTCGGTGGGCACGTCGACGGCGCGCACGTTCAGCCCCGCCTCGCGGGCGCTGTCGAGCGAGTGCCCGACGCTGGCCACCTGCGGGTCGGTGAACGTCACGCGCGGCGGCGGGTCGAGTGCCCGCAGCCGCGCGTCGCGCCCGCAGATGACGTCGGCCGCCACCCGCGCCTGCTCCTTGCCCACGTGGGTCAGCAGGGCCCGGCCGTTGGCGTCGCCGACGCAGTACAGCCAGTCGTGGCCGGCGACCCGCAGGTCGTCGCCGACCTCCAGCGGCCCGTCGACGTCGAGGCCGACGGCCTCCAGGCCGAGGTCGCCGGCGACCTGCCGGCGGCCCGAGGCGACGAGCAGCTCGTCGGCGCGCAGCGGCTCGCGGCCGTCGAGCTCGACCGTGACCGTCCCGCCGTCGCCGTCACGCGTGACGCGCGTCGCCTCCGTCCCCTCGAGGATCGTCACGCCGGCCGCCCGCAACCCGTCGGCGACGAGCTCGGCGGCGAACGCCTCCTCCCGCGCCAGGATCCGCTCGCCGGCCTCGACGAGCGTCACGTCGGCGCCGAGCGTCGCGAACGCCTGGCCGAGCTCCACCCCGACCGGCCCGCCCCCGAGGACGACGAGCGAGCCGGGCACCGTCCCGGCCGCGGTGGCCTCGCGGTTCGTCCAGGGCCGCGCCTCGGCCAGCCCGTCGACCGGCGGCAGCGCCGGCACGGTGCCGACCGCGACGACGACCGCGCGCCGCGCCCGCAGCACCTCGTCGTCGACCGTCACCTCGCGCTCGCCGCTGATCCGGCCGTGGCCGCGCACGAGGCCGATCCCGCGCTCCTGCAGCCACGGCAGCTGCTCGGCGTCGTCGTGGTCGTGGATGACCTCGTCGCGCCGGGCCAGCGCGGCCCGCACGTCGAGCGTCCCGGTCACCGCCTCGGCGGCCCCGGGCACGCGCCGCACCTCGGCGAGCGCCTGAGCCGGGCGCAGCAGCGCCTTCGAGGGCATGCACGCCCAGAACGAGCACTCGCCGCCGACGAGCCGGTCCTCGACGATGACGACCTCCAGCCCGCGCGAGGCCACCCGTCCGGCCGCCACCTCGCCCGCCGGTCCGGCTCCGAGCACCACGACGTCGACCTCGCGCATGCGACCGCCCTACCCCGCGCGTCGCCCCACAGTCACCACCGCGTGAAATGGTGCCGGACCATGGCGCAGCGCTTCATCGGGATCGACGTCGGCGGCACGAAGGTCTCAGCCGCCGTGCTCGAGGGCACGACGCTGAGCGAGCCGATCGTCGAGCCGACGATCGTCACGAGCACCGACGCCCTGCTCGACCAGCTCGCCGCGCTCGTCGCCCGCCTCGGGCCGGCGAGCGCCGTCGGCCTCGGCGTCCCCTCGGTCATCGACTTCGCGACCGGGACCGCGCGCCACTCGGTCAACGTGCCGCTCCAGGGGGTTCCGCTGCGCGCCCTGCTCGGCGAGCGGCTCGGCATGCACGTCTACGTCGAGAACGACGCGACCGTCGCCGCGCTGGCCGAGGCCCACGACGACGAGCTGCGGCCGGTCGCCGACAGCCTCGTCCTGTTCACGGTCGGCACCGGCGTCGGCGGCGGCATCGTCCTGGGCGGGCGCATCTATCGCGGCGCGACGGGCGCCGCCGGCGAGTTGGGCCACCAGCTCATCGGCGCGGACTTCTCACACGGCGCTCCACCGTCGGACCGGGCGCCGCAGCCCGGCTCGCTGGAGCGCCTTGCCATGGGCGGCACGCTCGACGCCCTGGCGCTGGAGCGCGGGTTCGGCGGCGGGCGTGAGGCGGTCGCCGCGGCCCGAGCGGGCGACGCGGCCGCCCTGGAGGCGATCACGCTCGTCGGCGAGCGGCTCGGCGTCGGCATCGCCAACGCCATCAACGTCTTCGACCCCGAGCAGATCGTCATCGGAGGCGGCGTCTCGGCCGCCGGCGAGCTGCTGCGGGCCCCGGCCGAGCGGACGGCACAGCGGTTCGTCCTGCCCGGGGTGGGTACGCGGACAGTGATCCGCCTGGCGCGCTACGGGCCGGTCGCCGGCACGCGCGGCGCAGCGCTCCTGGCCGCCCAGGAGGCACCGCGCGACTGAGTGCAGCTTGCCTCAGGGAAGACCGGTCGTAGGATCGGATGCAGACGTAGAGAGAGATCGAGAGAGAGCGAACCCACCATGACCACTCCGGCATCCGCCAACGCGCGCCTGGCGCGCCTCACCGAGCTCGGCACCAGCATCTGGCTCGACCAGATCCACCGTGACCTCATCACCGACGGCGAGCTGCGCCGGCTCGTCGAGGAGGACTGCCTGCGCGGCGTCACCTCCAACCCCGCGATCTTCGAGAAGGCGATCGGCGGCTCGGAGGAGTACGACGACCAGATCCGCCGCCTCGCCGGCGAGGGCTGCGACGCCCGCGCCATCTACCAGGGCCTGGCCATCGAGGACGTCCAGGGCGCCTGCGACGTGCTGCGCTCCGTCTACGACGAGACCGGCGGCCACGACGGCTACGTCTCGCTGGAGGTCGACCCCGATCTCGCCTTCGACACCGACCGCACGATCGCCCAGGCCCGCGAGTACTGGGAGCGCGTCGACCGGCCCAACCTCATGATCAAGATCCCGGGCACCGACGAGGGCCTGCCCGCGATCACCCGGTCGCTCGCCGACGGCATCAACATCAACATCACGCTGCTGTTCAAGGTCGGCCAGTACGAGAAGGTCATGGACGCGTGGCTGTCGGCGCTCGAGCAACGCCACGCCAAGGGCGAGTCGCTCGACGTCCACTCGGTCGCCTCGTTCTTCGTCTCGCGCGTCGACACCGAGGTCGACGAGCGCCTCGGCGACCGTCACCCCGAGCTGCTCGGCAAGGCCGGCGTCGCCAATGCCCGCTGGGCCTACCAGGCGTTCGAGAAGATGGCCGCCGGGGACCGCTGGGCGGCGCTGCGCGACGCGGGCGCCCCGATCCAGCGGCCGCTGTGGGCGTCGACCGGCGTCAAGAACCCGGCCTACTCCGACGTGCTGTACGTCGACGAGCTCGCCGGGCCCGAGACGGTGAACACCATGCCGATGGCGACGCTCGAGGCCGCCCGCGACCACAGCGAGGCGACCGAGGTGCGGGCGACGATCGACCCGAGCGAGACGCTCGCCGCGCTGAAGGAGGCGGGCATCGACCTCGACGACGTCACCGACCAGCTGCTGCGCGACGGCGTGGCGAAGTTCGTCACGCCGATGGAGACGCTGCTGGAGAGCATCGAGGGCAAGCGACAGGCGATCGCGGCGTGACGTGACCACCCGTCCGAAGTCCATCGGGGCGCGCCTGGACCGCCACGACGACGCGGCGCTCGCCGCGCGCTTCAAGCGCGCCGTCGACGAAGAGGTCGCCGCGCGGATCTGGGCGCGCGACGACACCCTCTGGGGGCCGGCGGGGCAGCCGGAGGTCGCCGACCGGCTCGGCTGGCTCGACATTCACGACCGGCTGGCCGACGAGCTCGAGGACCTGCGCGCGTTCGCCGACCGCGCCTACGAGGACGGGCTGCGCCACGCGGTCGTCCTCGGGATGGGCGGCTCGTCGCTGGCGCCCGAGGTCTTCAAGCGCTCGTTCGGTGCCCGTGAGGGCGCGCTGGCGCTCCACGTGCTGGACTCGACCGACGCCGGCGCGGTGCGCGACGTGGAGGCGCTCGTCGACCTCGACGCCACGCTCTTTCTCGTCAGCTCGAAGTCGGGGGGCACGGTCGAGACGCTGTCGGCCTTCAAGCACTTCTGGGAGCGGACCGGCGGGCGCGGCGAGCAGTTCGTCGCGGTCACCGACCCGGGCACCTCGCTGGAGGCACTCGGGCGGGACCGCGGCTTCCGCCGCGTCTGGCTCAACGACCCCAACATCGGCGGGCGCTACAGCGCGCTGTCCTACGTCGGCGTCGTCCCGGCCGCGCTGGCCGGCATCGACCTCGACGCGCTGCTGCGCGGCGCCTCGGCGCTCGAGCCCGAGCTGCGCCGCCCCGAGCCGGCCGACAACCCCGGCCTGTGGCTCGGCTGCGTGCTCGGCGAGCTCGCCCGCCGCGGGCGCGACAAGCTGACGTTCCTCGTCGACCCGCCGATCGCGAGCTTCGGCCTCTGGGTGGAGCAGCTCGTCGCCGAGTCGCTGGGCAAGGAGGGCAGGGGCATCCTGCCGGTCGCCGACGAGCCGCCCGGCGCGCCCGAGGCCTACGGCGACGACCGCGTCTTCCTCCATCTGCACGACGAGGATCAGCCGCGCGAGGACGAGGTGCTCGGCCGGCTGTCGGAGGCCGGCGAGCCGGTCATCGCGATCCCGGTCTCCGGGCCCGCCGACCTCGGCCGGATCATGGTCCTCTTCGAGTTCGCCACCGCAGTTGCGGGCTGGGTCTTGGAGATCAACCCCTTCAACCAGCCCAACGTGCAGGTCGCCAAGGACAAGACCAAGGAGGTCCTGGCCGGCGCGCCGCCGCAGATCGAGCCCGCGACGGGCGACGCGCTGCGCGCCCTGCTGGCCGGCGACCCGCCCGCGTACCTCGCGATCCAGGCGTACCTCGCGCCGTCCGAGGAGCTCGACGGCGCCGTCGCGTCGCTGCGCACCGCGATCCGCGACCGCACCCGCATGGCGACGACGTTCGGCTACGGCCCCCGGTACCTGCAC
The DNA here is from genome assembly GCA_040255945.1 of Solirubrobacterales bacterium. Taxonomy (GTDB): domain Bacteria; phylum Actinomycetota; class Thermoleophilia; order Solirubrobacterales; family Solirubrobacteraceae; genus Baekduia. Next base: position 30,275 of record JBDZVZ010000020.1, read on the forward strand.
TCGACCGGCCAGCTGCACAAGGGCGGCCCGCCCGTCGGCCGCTTCCTGCAGATCCTCGGCACCGGCGCCGAGGACCTCGCCATCCCGGGCGAGCCCTCCAGCTTCGAGACCCTCAAGCGCGCCCAGGCCGACGGGGACCTCCTCGTCCTGCGCGACCACGGGCTGCCCGTCGAGCGCATCGTCGTCGACGGCGACCCGGTCGCGACCGTGCGCCAGATCCAGGAGATGCTCTAGACCCATGGCGCAGATCGGCTTCGTCGGACTCGGCCGGATGGGCGGCAACATGGTCGCCCGCATCAGGCGCGACTCGGACCACGACGTCGTCGCCTTCGACTTCGCCGCCGAGGCGGTCGAGCAGGCCGCCGGCCACGGGGCGGTCGCCGCCTCGTCGCTGGAGGACCTCGTCGGCAAGCTCGAGGCGCCCCGGACCGTGTGGATCATGGTCCCGGCCGGCGACCCCACCCAGCAGACCGTCGATGCGCTGGCCGGCCTGCTTGAGCGCGGCGACACGATCGTCGACGGCGGCAACTCGAAGTGGACCGACGACCTCGCCCGCGCCCAGCAGCTCGAAGGCAAGGGCATCAACTACGTCGACGTCGGCGTCAGCGGCGGCGTCTGGGGCCTGGAGGTCGGCTACTGCATGATGGTCGGCGGGCCCGACGAGGCCGTCGAGCGCCTCGCGCCGTTCCTCGACGTCCTCGCCCCGCCGCCCGACGAGGAGCACGGACCGGGCTGGGGTCACATGGGTCCAACGGGCTCCGGCCACTACGTCAAGATGGTGCACAACGGCGTCGAGTACGGGATGATGCAGGCCTACGCGGAGGGCTTCAACCTCTTCGACGCGTCGGAGTTCGAGCTCGACAACGCGAAGATCGCCCACCTGTGGATGCGCGGCTCGGTCGTCCGCTCCTGGCTCTGCGAGCTGGCGGCCCTGGCGTTCGAGCAGGAGGGCAACGACCTCGCCGCGCTGGACCCGGTCGTCGCCGAGTCCGGCGAGGGCCGCTGGACCGTGCAGGACGCCGTCGAGAAGCGCGTGCCGCTGCCGGTCATCACCGCCGCGCTCTACGAGCGCTACAGCTCGCAGGGACACGGCGCGTTCGCGGCGAAGGTCAACGCGGCGCTGCGGGCGCAGTTCGGCGGTCACGCCGTCCAGCGCCGGGCGGACGGCTAGCCCCGAGGAGCGACGACCATGGCCACCACGACCCTGCACGAGGCACCCGACAACCCCCTCGTCGAGGGTCTGGAGCGCCTGCCCGTCCACCCCACGACGCTCGTCATCTTCGGCGCCACCGGCGACCTGGCCCGCCGCAAGCTGCTGCCCGCGCTCTACAACCTCGCCCACGAGGGCGCGCTGCCCGAGCGCTTCAACCTCATCGGCACGTCGCGGTCGGCCATGTCCGACGAGGACTTCGCGTCCATCGCCGGCGAGGCGATCACGCAGTTCAGCCGCCGCACGCCCGACGCGTCGGTGCTCAAGACGCTGCTGGCCGGCGTCCGCTACGTCTCGGGCTCGTTCGACGACGACAACGTCTACGACGGGCTCACGGGCGCCCTGGGCGCCTTCGAGGAGCAGGCCGGCCACCCGCTCAACCGCGCGTTCTACCTGTCGACGGCGCCCGCGTTCTTCCCCGTCATCGTCGGCAAGCTCGGCGAGCACGGCCTGCAGGAGCACGGCGACAGCGTGGTACGGGCGATCATCGAGAAGCCGTTCGGCACGACGCTGGCCGAGGCGCGCGAGCTCAACCACAAGGTGCTGTCGGTCTTCCAGGAGTCCCAGGTCTTCCGCATCGACCACTACCTCGGCAAGGAAACCGTCCAGAACCTCATGGCGTTCCGGTTCGCCAACGGCCTGTTCGAGCCGGTGTGGAACCGCAACTACATCGACCGGATCGAGATCACCGCCGCCGAGGACATCGGCATCGGCTCGCGCGCCGGCTACTACGACCACGCGGGCGCGCTGCGCGACCTCGTCCAGAACCACATGCTCCAGCTGCTGTGCCACGTGGCGATGGAGCCCCCGGTGCGCTTCGAGGCCAACGAGATCCGCGACGAGAAGGTCAAGGTCCTGCACGCGGTCGTCAAGCCGACGCAGGACACGATCGGCGACATGGCGGTCCGAGCCCAGTACGCGGCCGGCACCGTCGGCGGCGACGCCGTGCCGGGCTATCTCGAGGAGGAGGGCGTCCCGGACGACTCCAACACCGAGACCTACGCGGCGCTGCGGCTGACGATCGACAACTGGCGCTGGGCGGGCGTGCCGTTCTACCTGCGCACCGGCAAGCGGCTGGCGAGAAAGCTCACCGAGATCGCCATCACGCTCAAGCCGGTGCCGCACCTCGCCTTCCAGCAGGACGGCTCGGAGGGCGTCAAGCCCAACCAGCTCATCATCACGCTGCAGCCCAACGAGGGGGTGTCGCTGTCGCTCGGCGCGAAGATCCCGGGCGTCGGCGGTGCGAACTCGCGCATGCGCATTCGGCCCGTGAACATGCAGTTCCTCTACGGGACGACGTTCATGTCGCAGTCGCCGGAGGCCTACGAGCGGCTCATCCTCGACGTCATGCGCGGCGACGCGACGCTCTTCACCCGCAACGACGAGGTGGAGGCCCAGTGGGAGATCTGCGACCCGATCGTGCGCACGTGGGAGCAGACGCCCGGGCCACTGCCCCAGTACGAGGCGGGCACGGCCGGACCGCCGCTGGCCGACGACCTGCTCGAGGGCGACGACCGCTGGCGAGCCATCTGAGGCCGGGGCGGGCACGATGGCCACCATCGACACCGTCTGGCACGGCCAGGACACGACCCCGGCCGACATCGACGCGGCGCTGCGCGACGAGCTCGCGGGCATCCACCGCGAGAACAACTGCTACGTGCCGGCCCGGGTGCTCAACCTCGTGGCGATCGTCGACGCGCCCTACATGGGCGAGATCGCCAACCGACTGCGCGGCGTCGGGCGCTACCACGCGTCGCGCACGATCATCTGCGCGGTCGAGCCGGGGCGGGCGAAGCTTGACGCGGTCGCCACGCTCAGCGCGCCGGCCGAGGTGAGCCACGGGGAGATCGCGCTGCTGCGCGAGACGATCGTCGTGCGCTGCGGCGAGCAGCACCTCAAGCATCTGGACCGGATCGTCGACCCGCTCGTCGTCTCGGACCTCGTGACGTGCGTGTGGTCGCCGCACGGCCACGACGAGGCGGTCGACGAGCTGCTCGGGCTCGCCCAGATCGTCCTCGTGGACTCGGTGGACGACCCGGTGCCCGCCCACGCGGTCGCGCGGGCGACGGCGCTTGCCGAGCAGGTCTACGTCGTCGATCTGGCGTGGCTGCGCTCGACGCCGTGGCGGGAGCGGATCGCGGCGACGTTCGACCCCGAGCCGCTGCGCGGCCAGCTGGCGATGCTGTCGGCGGTGACCGTGCGTCACCACCCGGACTCGGAGATGGCGGGGCTGCTGCTCGTCGGCTGGCTGGCCTCGCGGCTGGGCTGGCGGCCGAGCCCGTTCGTCGCGCGCGGCGAGGCGCTGGAGGGCAAGGCGGCCGGGCGACGCCAGGACGTGACGATCCGGCTGGAGCCCGACCGCTCGATGCCGGTGCGCGGCCTGGCCGGCATCACGCTGGAGACCGCCACCGGCCGGCACATGTCGCTGGACCGCGGCGACGGCGGCCTGCGTGCCCACTACACGCACCCGCGCGGCACCGACCGCGAGTGGACGGTCCTCGGCGCGTCGCGCGGCGAGGGCGGCATCCTCGGCGAGGGCATCCGCCAGGCGCTGCTGCGCGACCCGACGTACCAGCCGGCGCTAGCGGCGGCGGCGCGGATGCTCGGCTGAGCGAGCCACCGCGGCAGAAACGTGCCCTTGCCCGGCGCGCGGCGGCGGGCGTAGGGTCGTCGGGTGCCCAGGTTCGCCCGTCGTCTCGCGGCGGTCGCCGCCGCGCTGGCCCTCTCGCTGTCGCTCACGGTCGCCGCCACGGCGAGCGCGCAGGCCCCGCAGCAGCAGCTGCCGATCGGCGGCTTCAACGACGCCGTCTACCACTTCATCTTCGACCCCGACCACGTCGCCGGGGCGAACAACTGGTCGTGCACGCCGAGCGCCGAGCACCCGACGCCGGTCGTGCTGGTCCACGCGACGTTCGTCAACCTCGGCACGAACTGGGTCGACCTCTCCCCTCGCCTGGCGAACGCCGGCTACTGCGTCTACGCCTTCAACTACGGGATGGTGTCGTACTCGGCCGACCGCATCGGCGGCCTGGGCGACATCGCCGACTCGGCGCGCACGCTGAAGCGGTTCGTCGACAAGGTCGTGCGCCGCACGGGCGTCGAGCAGGTCGACCTCGTCGGCCACTCACAGGGCGGGATGATGCCCAACTACTTCATCAAGCGGCTGGGCGGCGCCGCCGAGGTGCGGCGGTTCGTGGCGATCGCGCCGTCCAACCACGGCACGACGGTCAGCGGGCTCACGCAGGTCCTACCGCAGGCGTGGGGCCAGCTCGGCTCCTGGATCCAAACCTGGTTCCTCGACCAGGTCGCCAAGACCGCGCCGGGCCTCACGCAGCAGATCGTCGGCTCGCGCTTCCAACAGCGCCTGTTCGGCGACGGCGACACGGTTCCCGGGCCGCAGTACACGGTCATCGCCACGGACCGCGACTGGGTCGTCACGCCCTACACGACCCAGTTCCTCGACGGCCCCAACGTCCACAACATCCTCCTGCAGGACCTCTGCCCGACCGACACCGCCAGCCACATCGGCCTGTTCGACGACGACCCCACGATGCAGCTCGTCCTCAACGCGCTCGGGCCCGACGACCCGCACTTCCAACCGGACTGCACGGGCTTCGGCCAGCCGTACTGACGTGACATCACCCGCGTGCATCGATATCCTCATCGGATGATGCGATCCGTGATGCGGGCTCAGAGCTGATGCGCACGACCGTCACGCTGGACGACGACCTCGTCGCCGAGGCGCAGCGCCTCACGGGCACGCGGGAAAAGGGGCCGCTCGTGCGCGAGGCGCTGCGCGCGCTGATCGCGCGGGAGAGCGCTCGGCGCCTCGCCCGACTCGGCGGCAGCGAGCCGGCGTTGCGGGCAGCGCCGCGTCGCCGCGCCGCGTCATCGTGATCCTCCTCGACACGTCGGTCTGGGTCGACCACCTCCGCAGCGGCGATGCCGCCGTCGTGGGCCTCCTGAACGAGGCCCGCGTCTCCTGCCATCCGTGGGTCATCGGCGAGCTCTCCCTCGGGCACCTCTCGCGCCGCGAGGAGGTGCTGGCGCTGCTGGCCAATCTCCCACAGGTGCCTGTCGCCTCGCACGACGAGGTCGCGGCGTTGATCGAGACAAGGGAGCTTCATGGGCGCGGCATCGGCTATGTCGACGCCCAGCTCCTCGCGGCGACGTTGCTGAGCGACGATCACCGGCTCTGGACGCGTGACAAGCGCCTCGCGGCGGCCGCCGTGGAACTCGGCTGTGCCGCCGATCTCCATCGGTCCAGCTGAGCCGACGCAACCGCCTGGACGCACCCCCGCGGTTCCGCAAAGCGTCCAGATTGGGTCGCGGGTCGGCTACGGTCGAGGGCGACCTGCCGACCTGGGGAGAGCTTTGCCCGTTCAGATCGCCCGTCATCCCGACCCGGAGACCCTCGCCATCGAAGCCGCGCGCGGCCTGGCCGTCGCCATCGCGGAAGCCCGCGCCGAGCGCGGGGTCGCCCACGTCTGCCTCGCCGGCGGCACGACGCCGATGCGCTGCTACGAGCTGCTCGACAGCGCCGTGCGCGACTGGTCCGGCGTCCACCTCTGGTACGGCGACGAGCGCTGCGTCCCGTTCGACGACCCGGACTCCAACCACGGCCAGGTCAAGGAGCGCCTGCGCGCCCCCGGTGCGACGTGGCACCCGATGCCGGCCACGCTCGGTCCCGCCGAGGGCGCGCTGGAGTACAGCCGCGAGCTCGGGATGATGCCGCTGGACGTCGTCCACCTCGGCATGGGTCCCGACGGCCATACCGCGTCGCTGTTCCCCCACCACCGGGCGCTCGACGCCCACACGGTCGCGGTCGGCGTCTGCGACTCGCCCAAGCCGCCGCCCGAGCGCATCAGCCTGTCGCTCGCGAAGATCAACGGCGCTCGCCGCATCGTGCTGCTCGTCACCGGCGAGGGCAAGTCCGAGGCGCTGGGCCGCGTCATGGCCGGGCCGGACCGCGGCACGCCCGCGTCGCTGCTGGACCGCGACAAGCTGCTCATCATGGCCGACGTCGCCGCGCTGCCGTCCTGATGGACGAGCTCTGGCTCGTCCGCCACGCCGAGACCGAGTGGTCGCGCGACCGGCGCCACACCGGCCGCACCGACATCCCGCTCACCGACGACGGGCGCGCGGCCGCCGCCGCGCTGAAGCCGCGCCTGGCCGGGCACGAGTTCGCCCGCGTCCTGGTCAGCCCGCTGGTCCGCGCCCGAGAGACCGCCGAACTCGCCGGCCTCGGCGACCGGGCCGCGCTCCGCGACGACCTCATGGAGTGGGACTACGGCGACTACGAGGGACTCACCACGGTGGAGATCCGCGAGCGGCGCCCCGACTGGTACCTGTGGCGCGACGGCTGCCCCGCCGGCGAGGACGCCGACGCGGTGGGCGCCCGGGTCGACCGCGTCATCGCCGAGGCGCTGGCCGTGCCGGCGGGCGACGTGGCCTGCGTCGCCCACGGCCACCTCCTGCGCGTGCTGGCCGCCCGCTGGCTCGAGCAGCCGGCGGCGTTCGGCGGGCGGCTCGTGCTCGCGACGGGAGCGATCTGCCGCCTTGGCTTCGAGCACGAGCGCCGCGCGCTGCACAGCTGGAACGGCTGAGCCCGGTCAGGTCCACCCGGATGACGCGGGATCGTCGGCCGCGTAGACCATCTGGACCTCCAGCCGCAGGGACCGCTCAAGCGCGACAACCTCGTCGTGGTCAGATCAGGTGTCGCCTGTCCGTGCAGCGGACCCGACTATTCAGGTCATGGGGTGAGTGCGACGACCATGTCTCCATGTTCGTCTAGGCCCTCGACCCGCTTCGGACGTGACGGGCCGGGGGAGCCGATGTCACGCGACCCGCCAGGCGAGATGGAGAAGAAGTTGTCGCGCACCGGCGCGCGAACTACCGTGCCGTCGGCGTATGTGGCCTTGATGGCCCGAACGTCGTCAGGCACCAGTCCGAACGTCTGGTCACCGATGGACGCCGTGGCATTGCCCGCACGGATCGCGGCCGAGCCAAAGCAAGCTTTGCCGACCCCATGACCTCGGATATCGGGGTGGATGACGCAGAGTGCGTTGGTGACGGCTCGCTCGTCGGCGCCGGGACGCCACGACTGGACAGGAATGAGCGTGACGGCAGCACCGTCGGGGAGCGTCGCGAGCCGTCGGATGAAGTCCGTCTCGACCCCCGCTGTCGTCGTGCCGCTAAGGAAGCGCAGGTTGAACTTCGTCTCCGGATCTCGATCGCGGGGCTCGGCAGGCCGTCGAAGCACACCGAGCATCGCCAGCTGGTCAGCCGGCGGCGACGCCGAGGTGATCTTGGGCGCCGGGCCTGGCAAGGTGGGATCGCCGAGCAGCGGAGACCAAGGATGGGTGATTGCCGCGACGCCTGTTCCCGCGAAGAGGGCGAGCGTCACCGGCAACGCGATCGTCGGCCGCAGATAGCGACGCCGTCGCCCCCGCCGGTCTGCTGCCAGGCGGCGGCTGGCCTGGACGAGCTGTTGCTCGAAAGCGGCCCGCTAGTCGTTCATAGCATTCCCTCTGACTCGGTTCTCAGCGTCCGCAGCCCGCGGCTGACCCGCTGGCGAATAACCATCGCCGACGTTCCAAGCTCGGTTGCGATCTCGTCATACGAGCTCTCATCGATGACCCGGGCCCGGACCGCTTCCCGCTGCTCGGCAGGAAGGGACTCGAGAAGGGCCAGGACAGCGCCCTCTTCGACCAGGTTGTCGATGCGCTCCAGGTCCTCGTCCGTTACGGCGATCGGAAACATGCCCTGGCGAGAAGCGGGACGTCGGGTAGCGGCCAAAGACGTGGCCGTCCGACCTGGCGGCGTTCGGCGGGCGGCTCATACTCGCGACCGGGGCGGTCGGCCGCCTCGGGCTCAAGCACGAGCCGCGCGCGCTGCGGGACTGGACCGAGTAGAAAGTCGTATTCGAGCTACATAGATCATCCTTGTCATGCCTCCGGTCGCTACCATGCAACTCTATGCAGCTCGAAGCCGGGCTTTCGGACGAGGCGGTCCTCCACGAGTTGGGCGCGCGGCTGGGCCAACTCAGGCTCGATCGGAATCTCAGCCAGCAACAGCTCGCCGACGAGGCCGGAATCTCGCGGCACACGCTCATGCGCCTCGAGGCCGGCCACAGCGTGACGCTCAGCGCGCTCGTCCGCGTCCTCCGCGCGCTCGACCTCCTCCAGGGCCTCGAGACGCTCGTGCCCCAGCCGCTCCCCAGCCCGCTGCAACAGCTCGAACACCAGTCCGGACGCCGTCAGCGCGCCTCGGGCTCGCGCCGCAAGCGCACAGATCCGCAGCGCGACGACTGGCGGTGGGGCACGCCGTGACGGTCGCCTCCGTCGAGCTCTGGGGTTCCCGCATCGGGGCCGTCTCGCAGGAGCGCGTCGGCGACGCGGCGGTCTTCGAATACACCGAGGACTTCGCCCGCGCGGGCATCGACGTCGCACCGCTGCAGATGCCGACACGCGGTCCGCAACCGCGCCGGTTCAGCTTCCCCGCGCTTTCCGACATCAGCTTCCGCGGTCTGCCCGGACTCCTGGCCGACGCCCTGCCCGACCGGTTCGGCAACGCCGTCATCGACGCCTGGCTGGCCCGGCAGGGCCGCGCTCCCGAGAGCTTCACCGCGGTCGAGCGGCTCTGCTACATCGGCGCGCGCGGGATGGGGGCGCTGGAGTTCGTCCCGAGCCTCGGCCCCACCCCAACGCCCGGTCGGGACCTCGAGGTTGCGGCGCTCGTCGAGCTCGCGTCCGAGGTGCTGGCGGCCCGGCAAGGGCTCGACACGTCGCTGGCCGCAGAGTCGGACGACGCGCTGCGCGACATCCTCGCGGTCGGCACCTCTGCGGGCGGCGCCCGCGCCAAGGCCGTCATCGCGTTCAACCCCGAGGCCGGCGCCGTCCGCTCAGGACAGCTCGACGCCCCGGAGGGCTTCGAGCACTGGCTGCTGAAGTTCGATGGCGTCGACAGCCACCGCGAGCTCGGCGACACCGACGGCTACGGCGCCGTCGAGTACGCCTACGCCAACATGGCCCGCGCCGCGGGGATCGAGATGATGGACTGTCGCCTGCTCGAGGAGAACGGCCGACGCCACTTCATGACGCGCCGCTTCGATCGTGTCGGCAACGCCAAGCTCCACCTTCAATCGCTGGCCGCGATCGCGCACTACGACTTCATGCAGGCCGGCGCGTACTCCTACGAGCAGGCGCTCGCCGTCATCCGCCGCCTCGGGCTCTCCCACGCTGCCGTCGAGCAGCAGTTCCGGCGCATGGTGTTCAACATCGTCGCCCGCAACCAGGACGACCACGTCAAGAACATCGCCTTCCTCATGAACCGTCACGGGGAGTGGGCGCTCGCTCCCGCCTTCGACATGACCTACGCCTACAACCCGGCGGGTCGCTGGACGAGCCGCCATCAGATGTCGGTGGCGGGACGGGTGGACGACTTCACCGTCGACGACCTGCGGTCGTGCGAGCAGACCGCGTCGATGAGCCGCGGCAGCGCCGAGCGAACCCTGGCCGAGGTCACGTCCGTCGTGAGCGAATGGTCGCGGTTCGCCGCCGACGCCGGGGTCGATCCCCAGCAGTCGGCGGCGATCGGCCGAACGCACCGGCTGCGGCTGCCGGTCGCCTGACACGCGGCGCTGCTCAGTTGGAACGGCTGACGGCCGCTCAGGCGCAGCCCGAGGCGGCGGCCGCGGCGTCCTCGGTGGCGTAGCGCACGTCAACCTCGCGCCGCAGGAACCGCTCGAGCGCGACGAGCTCGTCGTGGTCGGCGACGCACCCTTCGACAAGCGCGACGTACTCGTTGGTGCCCGCGCGCCAGTCGACGGGCGCGCCGGGACCGCGGTTGACGACCACCCGGCCCACGCCGGGATGCTCGCGGACGGTGTCGAGGCCGTCGATGCTCTCCACCACGCGACCCTCCAAGGGCGGCTGGACGAGCAGCACGAACGGCACGCCGTCCACCGACGGCGGTCGATCGAAGACGACGTGCGCTCCGAGCGCCACGCGCATCGCCGTCCGCATGACCTCGACGCCCGCGCCGCGCCCGAGCATGTCGATCACCCCTCCGCCGATCCGGCCGTTGAGCTCCAGCACGCACGGCCCCTCCGGGGTCAACTTGATCTCGGTGTGCAAAAAGCCGGTCTCGACCCCGACCGCGCGAATGGCGGCGGTGGCGGTCTCCATGACGGCCGCGCGCTCGTCGGCGGGCAGCGCCGCCGGCATGAAGAAGCCGGTCTCGCGGAACGGCGGCGCTGGTGGGAAGCGCCCGGTGATCGCCAGGTGGCTGATCGTGCCATCGCTGACGAGGCTCTCGACCGAGACGTAGTCGGCGAACGGCTCGTGCGGGTCGCGGCCGCGGTCGGCGATGTAGTGCTCGAGCTGCAGCTCGGCGCGATCGGCGGGCGACTCGCGCGCGATGTCGTCCAGCACCTCCCGCAGGTGCGCCTCGGACTCGACGCGCATCGTGTGGCGGCTGGCCTGGCTGCGCCGCGGCTTGACGACGGCCGGGAACACGGCGTCCCGGCGCAGGCGCGCCCACCCGTCGCCGCCCTCCTGCACCGGCACCGACCAGAACCGGGGCACGAGCAGCCCTCCCTCGCGCAGGGCCTCGCGCTGAGCGCGCTTGTCGGAGAGCCTGAGCGCCGTGCCCGGCGCGTTGCCCGGCAGCCCGGCGCGCTGCGCCACGTCGGCGGTCCATGCCAGCAGCTCGTCGGCGAGGGCGAGGATCCCGTCGGGCTGCACGCCGCGGACCGCCGCCGCAGCCTCGTCGACGTCCAGCCCGGTGACGTCGACGACCGCGCCGAACCGTCGCAGCAGCCGCGCCCGGGAGGCCACCTCCGGCAGGCCGGTGTCCACGACCCAGATGAGGTCGCAGACACCGGCCGCGGCGTCGGCGATGGTGAAGATCTCGAAGGAGTCAGGGTGATAGGCGAACGCCAGCCGTGCGCGCTCGGCACCTTCGTCGGACCCCCGCCTCGTGTCCTGCGACACGACGCGAAGTATGCCCCGAAACTTGGACGGATAACGATCTACCGCGCCGGCTCGGGCACGACCTCGCCGCCGTGATCCAGGCGCGGCAGCCAGTCCAGGCGCTTGGGCAGGTACCAGTTCCAGTCGCCCAGCAGCTTCATCGTCGCCGGCAGCAGCACCGCCCGCACGAGCGTCGCGTCGAGCAGGATCGCCGTCGCCAGCCCGACCCCCATCATCTTGAAGTCCAGGTAGCTCAGCGTCGCGAAGATCGCGAACACGGCGACCATGACCAGGGCGGCGCTCGTCACCGTCGAGGCGGTCGTGCGGATCCCGTGGGCCACCGCGTCCTCGGTCGACATGCCGCGGTCGAACGCCTCGCGGATCCGGCTGAGGATGAACACGTGGTAGTCCATCGACAGCCCGAAGAGGATGACGAACAGGAACATCGGCAGCCAACTCGTGATCGAGCCCGTCGAGTGGAAGCCGAGCAGCTTCTCGCCGTGGCCGTCCTGGAAGACCCAGGTCAGCACGCCGTAGGCGGCGCCGACCGACAGCAGGTTCAACACGATGGCCTTGATCGGGATGATGATCGAGCGGAACGTCACCAGCAGCAGGACGAACGCCAGGCTGAGGACGAAGCCGAACACGATCGGCCAACGGGACTTCATGAGGTCGTTGAAGTCCTTCGAGCCGGCGGTCATGCCGGTCACGTAGGCGTCGGTGCCCGCGCGCTGCGCGAAGCGCGGCACGACGTCGTCGCGCAGGACGGCGAGCGCCTTGTTGGACGTGTCGTCGGTGCCGCTACCGACGATCGGCAGGTCGATCGACAGCACATGGCCGTCCGGGGCGACCGTCGTGTCGATCGGTGCTTTGACGGCGCCCGTGGCCAGCGCGTCGCGCTTGAGCTGGGCGACCGCGTCGACGACCTGCGGGCTGCGGACGTTCTCGGCCTTGAGGACGACCGTGGCAGGGATCTCGCCGCCCGGGAAGGCGGCCTGCATCCGGTCGTAGGTCTTCATGATCGACAGGCTGCGCGGGATCGCCTCGACGCCGCTGTTGGCGGTGTGCAGGTGCAGGACCGGCAGGGCCATGACGAGCAGCGCGCCGGCGCTGAGCACGACGGCCAGCAGCGGCCGGGCCAGCACGCGGTCCAGCACGAAGCCCCAGGCGCGCGAGCCGGTGGCGGCGTTGGCCCGGCGGGCGGTCGCCATGCGCTTGCCGACGAACGGGAGGCGCCCGCGCTCGAGCCACTTGCCCGAGCCCGACAGCAACGCCGGCACGACGGTGACCGAGCCGACCATCGCGACCGCGACGACGAGGATCGCGCCGATGCCCAGCGCGGTGAACGTCGAGTCGCCGGCCATGAGCATGCCGGCCATGGCGACCATGACCGTCACGCCGGAGATGAGCACGGCGCGCCCGGAGGTCGCGGCGGCGATCGCCACGGCGTCCTTCGGGGTCGCGCCGCGGGCCTGCTCCTCGCGTTCGCGGCGCAAGTAGAAGAGCGTGTAGTCGACGCCGACGGCCAGGCCGACGAGCAGGACGACCTCGTTGATGAACTCGTCGAGCGCGAAGAGGTGGCTGACCGGGCCCAGCAGGCCGATCGTCGCCAGCACCGCGGTGAGGCCAAGTAGCAGCGGCACGCCGGCGGTCACCAGCGCGCCGAACGCCAGGACGAGGATGATCAGCGTGACGGGGATCGACAGCATCCCGGCCTTGGCGAAGTCGTCGCTGAACGCCTTGCTGAGCGCTCTGTTGGCGCTCGCGTCGCCGAACTGGCCGACGCGCACCTCGGGGTGGCGGGCCGCTGCGGTCTTCACCGCGTCCTCGACGGGGGCGACGCGCTGCTCGGCGAGGTTCTCGTCGCCGTTGATCTTGAACGTCACCAGCGCGGCGTCGCCGCGCTTGGCGATGAGCCCCTCGTTGCCGGCCTGATACGGCGTCTCGACGTCGGCCACCCCGCGCTGCTTGGCGACGGCGGCGGCGACGTCAGCGACCGCGGCGCGAAACCGCGGGTCCTTCGCGGTGAGGCCTTGATGGCCCTCGACAAGGATGCGCTCGTCGGCGCGGTCCGGGTAGGCGCCGTCGAGGAGCCGGTCGGCGCGGGCGGAGTCGCCGTGCTGGCTGCTGTCGTTGGACGGGTGGACGGTCGAGACCATGCCGCCGGCCACGACGGCCAGCACGACGAACGCCAGCCAGCCGGCGATGGCGAGGCGGCGGTGGCGGGTGCTCCAGCGCCCGGCGCGGGCGGCCAGCGACGTGGAGGTGGAGGCGGAAGCGGAGGTCATGACCGCAGCATCGCTCCGGGGCGGTGCGGCGACCATGCGGGCGACCGGCGTCGTGATGTGGGGGATTCCCCACCCGTAAGGGTTCGTAGGGTCCGCCCCTGCGGGCACTCTTGCGGCATGGCCACCGTCAGCCGGCCCGCCGCGCCGCCGCCCGACCTCGAGGCGCAGATCCGCGTGATCGGGCGCGAGCTGGCGGGAGGGATGCCGCGGGCGCGACGGGTCTCGGCCGCCGGCGCCGAGCAGCACCTCACCGAGCTACTCATGGACGACCCGGCGCTGCGGGCCGCCCTGTTTCGCTTCGTCGACGTGCGCCCGGCGTGCCGCTCGGCGGCCGACGTCACCCGCCACCTGCGCGAGCTGCTCGCCGAGGCCGAGGGCTCGTCCCGTGCGCAGCGTGCGGCCCGGGTGCTCGACGCCCCGGGGGCGTCGCGGCCGGCCGCCGCGGCCGCCGGAGTGGCCGTCGACCGCATGGCGCGGCGCTTCATCGTCGGCGAGGACGCCGCCGCCGCGCTGCCGGAGGTCGGGCGCCTCTGGCGCGAAGGGGTCGCGACGACCGTCGACCTGCTCGGCGAGGCGACCGTGTCGGAGGCCGAGGCCGACCGCTACGCCGCGCGCTGCGACCAGGCGCTGCGCACGCTGGCCGCCGCCGCGGCGGGGTGGCCGGCGGCGCCCCGCCTGGAACGCGACACCGCCGGGCCGCTGCCGCGCGTCAACCTGTCGGTGAAGGTCTCGGCGCTCACCCCGCAGCTGCGCGCGGTCGCGCCCGAACGCGGGGTGGCGGGCGCCCGGGACCGCCTCGTCCGGCTGCTGCGCGCCGCCCGCGAGCTCGGCGCCCACCTGCACGTCGACATGGAGTCCTTCGACACGCGCGAGGCAGTCCAGCGCCTCACGCTCGACCTGCTCGCCGAACCGGAGTTCGCCGACGCGCCCGCGTGCGGCGTCGTCGTGCAGGCCTACCTCGTCGACTCGCCCGCCCACGTCGACGCGCTGCTGGCCTGGGCACACGACCGCCCGCGCGGCCATCCACTCACCGTGCGGCTCGTCAAGGGCGCCTACTGGGACCACGAGGTCGTCGAGGCCGCCCAGCACGGCTGGTCGCCGCCCGTCTTCACCGACCGCGGGGCGTGCGACCGCAACTACGAGGCGCTCACGCGGCGGCTGCTCGGCGCGTTCCCGCGCGTCCGGCTGGCGGTCGCCTCCCACAACCTGCGCTCGATCGCCCACGCGGCCGCCTACGCGGAGGCGATCGGGCTGGGAGCGACCGACGTCGAGTTCCAGGTGCTGCGCGGCCTGGGCGACGACACCCAGGCGGCGCTGGCGGCGACCGGGCGGCGCGTGCGGACCTACTGCCCGGTCGGCGACCTCGTCGCCGGGATGGCCTACCTCGTGCGGCGGCTGCTGGAGAACACGGCCAACGACTCGTTTCTGGCCGCCCGCGGCAGCGGGGCCGACCTCGAGACGCTGCTGGAGGCCCCATGAGCGCGGAAGTCCTCGCCCAGGGGGCACGGATTCCGGGCGGGAGCTCGCCTGGCGGCTCGCTCCCGCGGTTGGAGGTCTCCCCATGAGCGACGGGTTCGTCAACGAACCCGCGCTCGAACTGCGCCGCGAGGGCGTGCGCGGCGACGCGCTCGCCGCGCTGGCCGCGCTCGACGCGAGGCTGCCGCTGTCGGTGCCGGTGATCGTCGGCGGGGACGAGGCGCCCGGCGGCGCGGGCCGGTTCGCGTCGGTCGACCCGGGCGCGCCCGCCCGCGTCGTCGCCGAAGCTGAGGAGGCGGACGCCGAGCAGGTCGCCGAGGCGGTGGCCGTCGCCGAGCGGGGGCACACCGCCTGGTCGCTGACCCCGGCCGCCGAGCGGACCGCGGCGCTGCAGCGGGCGGCCGCGCACCTGCGCGAGCGGCGCCTCGAGCTCGCCGCGCTCGCCGTGCGCGAGTGCGCCAAGCCGTGGCCGCAGGCCGACGCAGATCTCGGCGAGGCCATCGACTTCCTCGAGTACTACGCCCTGGGGGCGCTGGAGCTCGACCGCGGCCGGCCGCTGCTGCAGCCACCCGGCGAGCGCAACGAGCTGCGCTACGTCGCCCGCGGCGTCACGGCGGTCATCGCGCCGTGGAACTTCCCGTTCGCGATCGCCTGCGGCATGACGTCCGCGGCGCTGGCCACCGGCAACGCCGTCGTGCTCAAGCCCGCCGAGCAGGCGCCCGCGTGCGCGCGGGCGATCGTCGAGGCGCTGCACGCCGGCGGGGTGCCGGGCGACGCCCTCGCGCTCGTGCCGGGCGGCGACGCGCCCGGCCGGGCACTCGTCGCCGACCCGCGCGTGCACGCCATCGCGTTCACCGGCTCGTCGGCCGCCGGGCTGGACATCCTCCGGGCCGCCGCCCAGGTCGCCCCCGGCCAGCGGCACCTCAAGCGCGTCATCGCCGAGATGGGCGGCAAGAACGCGATCATCGTCGACGCCGACGCCGACCTCGACGAGGTCGTGCCCGCGGTGCTGGACTCGGCGTTCGGCTTCGCCGGCCAGAAGTGCTCGGCGGCGTCACGGCTGCTCGTCTGCGAGCCGGTTGCCGACGCGCTCACCGAGCGGCTGGCCGGCGCGCTGCGCACGCTCGTCGTCGGGCCGGCTCAGGACTTCGCCACCGACGTGCCGCCGGTCATCGACGCCGAGGCCCGCGACCGGCTCGAGCGCGCCGTCGCCGGGGCGGCGGTCGAGGTCGTACGGGGAAGCGCCGGGCCGGGCTCGGACGGGGGCTTCTACGTCGCGCCGACGCTCGTGCTCGGGCCGGACCCCGACGCGCAGGTCGTGCGCGAGGAGCTCTTCGGGCCGGTGCTCACGGTCGAGCGCGTGCCCGACGTCATGGCGGCGTGCGCGCTCGTCGACGCCGGCCCGTTCGCGCTCACCGGCGGCCTGTTCTCGCGCAGCCCGGCGACGATCGCCGCGGTCGCGCGGCGCAGCCCGGTCGGCAACCTGTACGTCAACCGCGAGATCACCGGCGCGATGGTCGGCCGCCAGCCGTTCGGCGGCGGCAAGCTGTCCGGGACCGGCCCCAAGGCGGGCGGGCCCGACTACCTGCTGCAGTTCGTCGAGGCCCGCGCGGTGACCGAGAACACGGTCCGCCACGGCCTCGTCGTGTGAGCGATGTCAAGCGGCCGCTCAGCGGCGACGCGAGCAGGTCGTGACGCTGGTCGCGCCGC
>JBDZVZ010000089.1:0-12408 GCA_040255945.1 Solirubrobacterales bacterium
GCCGCCGGCTCGACGAGCGCCGGGTCGCGCGGGCAGGCCGGCGCCGCCGCCGCGTCGTCGCCGACGGGTGCGGCGACCTCCGGCTCGGGCTCCGGCTCGGGCGCGCCGTCGCGCCGGCGCACCAGCCGCTGCACGATCTCCGCCCGGCGGCCATGGCGCCGCGCCGCCGCGTCGAGGACGACCCCGCCCCCGAGCGTGTCGGGCGGCGCGACGCGCCGGACGACGACCCGGTCGCCGTCGGCCGCGAGCACCGACCGCTCGAGGCGCAGCTGCCAGAGCCCGTCGCCGAGCTCGACGAGCCGCCCGGCGACGTCGCGGGTGCCGTGGTGGACCTGGACGCGCTCGCCGTGGCGGGCACCGCGCAGCGCCAGCGCGCAGTCGAGGACCCACCGCTCGATGACCTCCGGGACGCCGTCGGCCCCGACGAGCACGTCGCCGCGTGCCACATCGCGCGCGCGCACGCCCGCGAGGTTCACCGCCACGCGCTGTCCGGCCGGCGCCGCGGCCACCGGCGCGTCGTGGACCTGCAGGCCACGCACCCGGACCGTGCGATCGCCGGGCAGCAGCCGTACGGCGTCGCCCGCCCGCAGCACGCCGGCCCACAGCGTGCCGGTGACGACCGCCCCGATCCCGTTGACGGTGAACGAGCGGTCGACGTGCAGCACGGGACCGCCCGCGGCCGCGCCCGGGCTCGCGCGCCCCGGCAGCCGTGCCGCGACCCGGTCGAGCGCCGCCGCCACCTCCCCCACGCCCTCGGAGGTCCGCGCCGAGCAGACGACGCGCTCGGCGCCCGGCAGCAGCTCGGCCGCCTCCGACAACGCGGCGCCCGGATCCGCGAGGTCGGCCTTCGTCACCGCGACGACGCCGTCACCGACGCCGAGCGCGGCCAGGACCGCGGCATGCTCGCGCGTCTGCGGCATGACGCCGTCGTCGGCGGCCACGACCATGAGGTAGAGGTCGATGCCGGACGCTCCGGCGACCATCGTGCGCACGAACCGCTCGTGGCCGGGCACGTCGACGACCGACAGGCGCCGCCCGGACGGCAGGTCGAGCGCCGCGTAGCCCAGCGCGATCGAGATGCCGCGCGCCCGCTCCTCGGGAAGCCGGTCGGTGTCGACGCCGGTGAGCGCGCCGACGAGCGCGGTCTTGCCGTGGTCGATGTGCCCGGCCGTGCCGAGCGTCAGCGGCGCGGCGGCGGTCATGCGACGGAGCGGCGAAGGAGTCGAACCTTCCCGGCGCCGGGCGGGCGCCGCCAACGGCTTTGAAGGCCGCTCGGGGCACCGGCCCCGGGCCACTCCACGATGAGGTTGGTCATGCGACCGCGATCGTCCCCGCCGGCCCGTCGACCAGGCGGCCCACGACGGTGCCCGGCACCTGCGCCGCCCGCTCGGGCGCCACCGCGACGAGCAAGCCGCCCGAGGTCGTGGCGTCGCACAGCAGGCGGCGGACCGCCGGCGGCACCCGCGCCTCGAAGGTCGTGAACGACGCGGCCCAGTCGGCGTTGCGACGACTGCCGCCCGAGACGCCGGCGCCGTCGGCCAGCAGTGCCTCGACGCCGTCGATCGCCGGCACGGCGGCCGCGTCGACCTCGGCGGCCAGGCGGCTCTCGCGTGCCACGTGGTGCAGGTGGCCGAGCAGGCCGAAGCCGGTGACGTCGGTCGCCGCGTGCGCGCCGACCGCCAGCGCCGCCCGCGACGCGGCGGCGTTGAGCTCCACCATGACCTCGACCGCCGCGTCGACGAGCGCGGGGTCGGCCGCGCCGCGCTTGGCCGCCGTGACGATCGCCCCGACGCCGAGCGGCTTGGTGAGCACGAGCGCGTCCCCGGCCCGGCCGCCGGCGTTCGTCAGCAGCCGGCGCGGGTCGACCGTCCCGGTCACGGCCAGGCCGTACTTCGGCTCGTCGTCGGCGATCGAGTGGCCGCCGACGACCGACGCCCCGGCCGCGGCGACGACGTCGATGCCGCCGCGCAGGATCGCCGCGAGCGTGTCGCCGCCGAGCGCTTCGAGCGGGAAGGCGACGACGTTCAGCGCGGTGACCGGCGTACCGCCCATCGCGTAGACGTCCGACAGCGCGTTGGCGGCCGCGATCCGCCCGAAGTCGTACGGGTCGTCGACGAGCGGCGTGAAGAAGTCGACCGTCTGGACGAGCGCGAGGTCGTCGCGCAGGGCGAAGACGGCCGCGTCGTCGCCGGTCGGCGTGCCGACGAGCAGCCGCGGGTCGGCCGCCGCCGGCAGGTCCGCCACGATCGGCAGCAGGTCGGCGGCCGCGAGCTTGCAGCCGCAGCCCGCGCCGGACGACAGCGATGTGAGCGCAGGGGCGACATGCGACACGGACATGCGCCACCTCCCCTACCCGCCTCGGCCGCGTTCTGCGCGTCGTCGACGCGCGCCTGCGATCGTGGAAGCCACCCGTGCGCACGCTCGTCATCTCCGATCTGCACCTCGGCTCGCGCCGCGGCCGTGACGTCCTGCGCCGCCCGGCCGCCCTGGAGGCGCTCCGCGCCGCGCTGCCGGGCGTGGGCCGGCTCGTCCTGCTCGGCGACGTCGTCGAGCTGCGCGAGCGCCGCGCCGAGGCGGCGATGCGCGACGCCGAACCGGTCCTGCGCGCGCTGGCCGGCGGCCTCGACCGCGATGCCGGGATCGTCCTCGTGCCCGGCAACCACGACGCGCCGCTCATCCGCGCGTGGCTGCGGCGCGGCAGCGGCCCGGCGACGGTCGACGACACCGTGCCGGCGCACGCCACGCCGCGCCTGCAGCGCGTCGTGTCCTGGCTCGGGCCCGGCCGCACGACCGTGCGCTATCCGGGCGTCTGGCTCGGCGACCGGATCTGGGCGACCCACGGCCACTACCTCGACCGCCACCTGGCGCCCGAGAGCGCCTACGGCGTGACCCGCGGCCTGCTCGGACGGCGGCGCGCCGACCGCGTGAGCCCGCGGGCCTACGAGCACCGGCGCCGGCCGTCGCCGGGCGGGGTCGGGGGGCTGGCGAGCCGCTGGCTGCCGAACCTGCCGGCCCGGGCCGTCGACGGCCTGGCCGACCTCCTGCGGGCCGGCACGATGCCCGGCCCGTCCGACGAGCCGGTCGGCCACCTCATGGCGCCGCTGACCGCCCGGGTGCTCGGCCTCCAGATGCGCCGGGCGAGCCTGCCGGCGATCGCGCACGTCGCGCGCCGGCTGGGCGTCGACGCCGACTGGGTCCTCTTCGGCCACGTCCACCGGCTCGGCCCGCTCGAGCACGACGACCCCGGCCAGTGGCGCGGCCCCGACGGCACGCGGATCGCCAACACGGGCTCCTGGGTGGCCGAGCCGCTGCTCGTGCACGGCGTCGGCCCGCCCCACCCCTACTGGCCGGGCGGCGCGATCCGCCTCGACGGCGACGGCGACCCGCAACCCCTCAGCCTGCTCGACGGCTTCACGCTCGACGAGCTGCGGCCCCGAGCCGCCTAGACGAGCTCGGCCAGCGAGAAGTCCAGCTCCTCCTCGAACGTGTCGAGCATGCGCCGGCGCAGGCGCTCGTAGCGGCGCAGCGCCTCACTGCGCCGGCCGCGCCGCAGCAGCACGGTCAGCAGGTCGCGGTGGATGTCGACGTCGAAGGGCTCGAGGTCGGCGAGCCGGCTCAGGCAGCCGGTCGCGCCCGCGAAGTCGTCGGCGGCGTGGTGCAGGTCGACCATGGCGCGCAGCCCGTCGCTGGCGATCATGTGGAGCCGGTCGCGCTCGGCGAGCGCCCATTCGGCGTACGGCTCGTCGGCGAGGAACTCGCCGCGGTAGAGGTCCAGGCCGCGGCCGACGAGGTCGCGGGCGGCCTCCTCGTCGCCGCGCGCGTGCGCGGCGAGCCCGGCGTTGACGAGCTGCTCGAACGCGTCGGCGTCCACCCACACCCGGTTGCCGTCGAGGCGGTAGCCGCCGCGGGCGGCGACGACGAACGACGACGGCGGGACGCGCGCCCCGTCGGGCTCGAGCTGCTCGCGCAGGACGTGGATGAAGTAGCGCAGCCCGCGCCGGTCCGGGGACGCCCGCGGCGACCAGAGCCGGGCGAGCAGCTCGTCGGCGAAGACCGTCCGGTGGCGCTCGGCCACGAGCAGCTTCAGCAGCTGGCCGGCGCGGTGCTCGAGCCAGCGCCCTTCCAGCGGGCCCTCGTCGCTGGCGACCCGAGTCCGTCCCAGGACGCAGACCCACAGGCGGGGCTCGGGGAACCCGGACCCGACCCAACCCGCCTCCCCGGCCTCGGTCCGGTCGGGGCGCAGCTCGGTGACGGTCGCCCGGGTCGGGCCGCCGATGGCGAACACGCGGGCGCGCAGGCCGTCGGCGGCCGCGCCGAGCGGCAGCTCGATGCGCAGCGCCGGCCGGGCGCCCTCGTGCTCGAGCGCGTGCTCGTGCAGGCAGACGCCCTCCAGCGGGCCGCCGACCCGCCGGCAGCCCAGCAGCTGGCAGGCGACGTCCTCGCCCACCCGCAGCGCGACGTGCCCGTCGAGCAGCCGCTCGGCCGCCTGGTTGTGCGCGATGAGCCGCCGATCACGGTCCTGGACGAGCAGCGCGTCGGGGTACGCGTCGACGAGGTCGCGGGCCAGCTCGCCATCCGGGAACTGCTGAGCGCGCATCATCGGTACAGACCACGCTACTCGCGGAACCTCACGACATCCCATACCAAGGTTCAGCAGGCCTACGCGGATTTAACCGGCGGGCAAACGGCGACCGGGCGCCCCTGCTCTAGCGTCGCCCTCCGAAGCAGTGTGGCGCCGGAACGCGCCACGGGGACGGCCCCGCGGGGCCCGACACGCAGGGGGACAACCGCATGTCGTACTCAGGCGGGGCGCGCCAGGCGTCCACGCACGCCAACACGTGGCCGGACGCCACCACCCAGGCGTCCGAGTCCGAGCAGCGGTGCCGCCGGCGCCTCCCGTCCATCCCCGACCGCGCGTGACGATGCGCAAGCGCCTGACCCGCCGCCGGCTGCTGCCGGCGATCGCCGTCGTGGCCCTGCTCGCGGCCATCGTCCCCGTCGTCCTGGCGGCGGGCCCCAACCAGGTCGCTCCCGGCCAGCGCGTCGACGTCAAGGTCCTGCTCCTGTCGGCCGAGTCGACGGACGCGAACTTCCTCGCCTGGAAGGCCCAGCTCGACCGCGAGGGCGTCCCCTACGACGCGGTCGCGATCTACTCGGGCACGACGAAGGCCCAGTCGATCACCGACGGGCGGCTCGCCGACTACGGCGCCGATCATGCGAAGTACGACGCCGTCATCCTCGCCAACGGCGACCTCGTCCACGCGGTGACGAACACCGGCGGGACGACGAGCTACGTCTCGGCGCTCACCGACCCGGAGTGGGCGGCCCTGACGAGGTTCGAGCAGACGTTCGGCATCCGCCAGATCAGCGACAACACGGCCCCGTCGCCCGCCCACGGCCTCAACGTGGCGCTCGGCTCGGTCCAGGACGGGCAGACCGGCCAGCTCACCGCGGCCGGCAAGGCGGCGTTCCCGTACCTCAAGGGCCCGGTGCCGATCCCCAACGACGACACGACCGTCAACGAGGTCTTCGGCACCGCGGCGACCCCGGCGCCCCGCGCCGACTGGCAGACGCTCGTCTCCGGCGCGGGCAACACCGCCTACCTCGGCATCTACACGCACCCCGACGGGCGCGAGGAGATGGTCGACACGCTCGCCGGCAACGAGAACCAGAGCCACGTGCAGCTGCTGCGCCACGGCATGCTCAACTGGGTCACACGCGGCGTCTTCCTCGGCTTCCAGCGCAACTACCTCGAGATCCAGGTCGACGACCTCTTCCTGCCCGACGACTTCTGGGACCCGGTCACCCACGCCAACGACTACGACCCGGCCAAGGCGATCCGGATGACCCCCGCCGATGTCGCCAAGGCGGTCTCGTGGTCGAAGGCCAACGGCATCCGCCTCGACTTCGCCTACAACGGCGGCGGCAGCGCCCTGTGGCTGGCCGACCACACGGCGCAGGGCACGACCGACCCGCTCGTCGAGGCGTTCAAGACCCCGGCCACCCGCGACGCGTTCGGATGGATCAACCACACCTACACGCACCCGAACATCGATTGCTCGACGGCGCCCTACATCACCAAGCAGATCACCGACAACATCAACTTCGCCAACCAGCCGAGCCTGAAGCTGCCGATCGACCCGGCCGAGCTCGTGACCGGCGAGCACTCCGGCCTGGCGAACTCGCGGCCGGGCAACCCGGGCACGATCGACCCTCCCACCGTCGACGACGCCGAGGCGGCGGCGACCGGCGGCACGCTGGCGGCCGGGAGCTACAGCTACGGCATCACCGCGAGCACGGCGCACGGCGACACGCCGCTCTCACCGGTCGGCGACGCGGTCACCGTGCCCGGCCCGGGTGCGACCAACAGCGTGAAGGTCACGTTCGAGGCGACCTGCCACGCCACGAAGTACACGCTCTACCGCGCCCCGTCCGGCACGACGACGTGGACGCCGGTCGCCGTCAGCCCCGCGCAGAACCCGAACGCGGCGACCGACGACGGCACGAACCCCAAGCAGGTGCAGCTCACCGACACCGGCGCGACCGTCACCGCCCCGACGCCGGGGACCGCGAACACCGCCACGCTCGACCCGTACGGGCAGAACCCGGCGCTGACCGACGGCTTGGCCGCCGCCGGCGTCCACTTCACGGCGACCGACGCGTCGAAGACGTATCCGACGACGCCGACGAACGTCGCCGGCCCTCAGTACCCGACCGGGGCCTGGTTCACCGAGGGCCCGCCGGGCAGCGGCTTCCAGGCCGTGCCCCGCTACCCGAGCAACGTGTACTACAACGTGGTCACCCGGGCCCAGCAGCTCGCCGAGTACAACTGGATCTACGTCCTGCCGGCCAACGGCGGCGGGTGCGTGCCCATCCCGAACGTGACGACGTGCCGCACCGCGCCCGTGAACTGGCAGCAGTACGTCGACAGCGAGAACACCATCATGTTCCGCCATCTCATGGGCAACGACCCGCGGCCGCACTTCGTGCACCAGAGCAACCTGGCCGGCTGGGACCCCAACCTGCCCGAGAGCGACACGAACACCCAGGGCGGCATCGTCTACGCGGTCTTCGGCGGCCTGCTCAACCGCTACGACACGACGTTCAACCGCAGCGTCGCGCCGCTCATCCAGCTGACGAGCCGCCAGGTCGCCGCGACGCTCTCCCAGCAGAACGCGTGGGCATCGACGCTCGCCTCGGGCAGGGTCACCGCCTACCTCCAGGACGGCCAGCTCCACATCGACAACAACGCGACGACGAGCGTCGACGTGCCGGTCACCGGCACGACGGCCGGCGACAAGTACGCCGGCCAGCGCTCGGGCTGGATCACGCTGGCCGCCGGGCAGGACCGGACGCTCACGCCCGACGACCCGGCCAACGCCGCGGCCCCGTCGACGAGCGGCAGCGCGCGCGTCGGCGAGACGCTCACCGCCGCCCGCGGCACCTGGACCGGCACCGACCCGATCGGCTACCGCTACCAGTGGCAGCGCTGCGACGGCAACGGCAACACCTGCACGAACATCGCGGGTGCGACCGGCACCTCCTATGCGATCGCGGGCGGCGACGAGGGCGCGCGCCTGCGGGTCGTCGTCAGCGCCGGCAACTGGATCTCGTCGGTCAGCGAGGCGGCCTCCGCCCCGACCGCGACCGTCACGCGGCCCACGGTCCCCCCGCCGGCCGGCGGGGGCAGCGGCAACGGCAGCACCCCCGGCGGCCAGGGCGGCGGCTCCGGCGGCCGCGGGAGCACCGGCTCGGGCGCGAGCGGCCGCACTCGCGGGCAGTCCGCGCGCCTCACGCTGACGCACCTGCGGATGACGCCGCGCCGCTTCCGCGTCGCCCACCGCAAGCCGCAGCGGGGTACGCGCCTGGACGGCAGCCGCATCACGTTCCGCCTCAACCGCAAGGCCACCGTCCGGCTCAGCGTGCAGCGGCGCACCCGGGCCACCCGCCACCGCAAGGCGCGCTGGATCACCGTCGCCGCCTTCTCACGTCGGGCGGCGAAGGGCAACGTCGCCGTCCAGTTCACCGGCCGCTTCCGCAGCCGCCCGCTGAAGCCGCAGCGCTACCGGCTGACGGTGACCGCGCGGGCGGGCAAGCTGCCCTCCGCGGCCCGCCACACGACGTTCCGGGTGATGGCACCATGAGCGCGGAAGTCCCCGCCCAGGGGGCTCGGATTCCGGGCGGGAACTCGCCTGGCGGCTCGTTCCCGCGGCTGGAGGTCGCCCGATGAGCGCGCTCGAGCACCCGCACGACCCGGCCGCGGACGTCCCCCGCCGACGCTTCGGCCGCCGCAAGGAGGACGCGGCCGGCCACGGCGCGGAGGCGCTGGCGGCGCTGCACGCCGAGGTCCTGCTCCTGCGCGAGGAGAACGCGCGGCTGAAGGCGGCCCGCCACCAGCCGGTCGACCTCGAGGGCGTCGTCGGACGCGCCCGCGCGCTCGTCGACGACCAGCTCGACCGCGGCAACGAGGCCGACGACGCCGAGCAGCTGCTCGTCGACAGCATGGTCATCCGCGAGTCGCTGCTGGAGATCTGCCAGGAGATCGAGCGCTCGATGGTCGCGTTCGAAGCGCGGCTGGCGGCGCTCGACCCCGGCCACGACCAGGACCGGGCGTGAGATGACCGCCCCGCGCCACCGGATCCTGCTGACGACCGAGGGCACCTACCCCTACGTCATGGGCGGGGTGAGCTCCTGGTGCGACCTGCTCATCGGCCGGCTCGCCGAGTTCGACTGGCAGATCCTGCCCGTCGTGGCGCCCGGCGGGCGCCCGCGGCTCTTCGAGCTGCCCCCGCACGCCCGCGAGGTGGGTCGCATCGAGGTGTGGTCCGAGGTGCTGCCGCCGCGGCCCGGCTGGCGCCGGCGCGGCGGCGACGACGCGCTGCCCGCCACGCTGACCCGCCACCTGCTCGGTTGGGAGGGCAGCACCGAGGCGATCGTCGAGGCGTGGCGGCACTGCCGCGAGCATCCGGCGCTCGTGCGGCCGGCCTTCCGGTCGAAGGCCGGCTGGCACGGCTTCCTCGCCGCGCTGCGCGAGGTGCTCGACGAGCGCGTGCCCGAGGCGGGCACGCCGCCGTCGCTCGACCTGCTCGAAGCGGCGACGCTCTACCAGACGCTCTACTGGGTCGCCCGCACCGCCTCCGCCCCGACCCCGGAGACCGACCTCCTGCACGTCACGGCGGCCGGCTGGTCGGCGATCCCGGCGGTCGTCCATCGCGCGCTGCACGACACGCCGCTCGTCCTCACCGAGCACGGCGTCTACGTGCGTGAGGCGTACCTGGCGGCCGTCCGCAGCGGCGACTCGCCGGGCACCCGCTTCGCCGCGACCCGGCTCGCGCGCGGCCTGGCCCGCGTCGCCTACGCGGCGGCGGACGTCATCGCGCCGGTCACCGAGGCCAACGCCCACTGGGAGGTCGGGCTGGGCATCGACCCGGCGAAGATCCTCGTGGTGCCCAACGGCCTGCGGGTGCCGTCGGCGCCGACCGCGCCGCCCCGCACGCGCACGGTCGTCTCAGTGGGCCGGCTCGACCCGCTCAAGGACGCGCTGACGATGCTGCGCGTCGCGGGCGAGACGCTGCGCCTCGCGCCCGACGCGCAGTTCCTGCACTACGGCCCGGTCCCGCAGGGCCAGGAGGTCTACGGCCGCTCCTGCCTGCAGCTCCACGAGCAGCTGCGGCTCGGCGACCGCTTCCGCTTCATGGGCCCCACCGATGACCCGCACGGCGCGATGCGCGACGCGGACGTCATGCTCATGACGAGCATCTCGGAGGGGCTGCCGATGGCGATCCTCGAAGCGATGGGCCAGGGGCGGCCGGTCGTGTCGACCGGCGTCGGCGGCGTGCCGGACGTCGTCCGCGGATGCGGCGTCGTCCGGCCGCCCGGCGACGACCACGGGCTGGCGATGGCGGTCGTCATGCTCCTGCGCAATCCGGACCTCGCGTGGCGGCTGGGCCGGCGCGGGCACCGCCGCCTCCAGCGCCTCTTCGACGAGTCCTCGTGCATCGAGGGCTACCGGGGGCTGCTCCACACCCTGGCGGGCGACTCGCCGATCACCGACGCGCCGCTGGTGCCCGTCGAGCCGGTCGCGGCCGACGGCGACGCGGCACTGCCCGGCGACCGCGACGCCGCGGTGGCCGTGGGGCTCACGGCATGAACGGCGCCGAGCTCGACCCGGCGGCGGCCGCCCCGATCGTGGAGGCGCGGCTCGGCCGCACCCCGCAGGACATGCTGGAGGCGGCGGTCGTGCTCGAGGCGTGGGCCGGGGTCCGACCCGAGCGCGCACTCGGGGCCGCCGAGCGGCTCATGGCCGAAGCCCCCGACGAGCGCACCGTGAGCGTCAGCCGACTGCCGCGGCCGGCCGCCCCGCCGCACGCGCTGCGCGACGGGCTCGCCTTCCTCGTCACGGTCATCGCGATCGCCTGCTGGGCGTCCCCGCTGACCGACAGCCTCGGCGTCTCCGACGTCCGCCGCGCGCTGACGATCGCGCTGCCGCTGACGCTCGCGCTGCAGTGGGGTCTGCGCAGCCGGTTCCTCGACCAGCCCGGCGGGCTCGTCGAGCTCGCGCGCCATCGCGGCGCCCTGCTGCTCGGGCCGGGCGCCACCGTTCTCGTCGGGTCGCTCGCGCTCGGGCGGGCGGGCACGCTCGCCGGCCTGCTGACGGTCACCTGGGTCGGCGGCACGGTCCTGCTGCGCCGCGACTGGCCCGTGCCCTACGTCCTCATCATCCTCATGGCGACGGGGGCGATGGCCACGGGCCTGGCCGCCCTGGAGGTCGTCCGCGCCGCCGGCGTGCTGACGACGCTCGCGGTCGTCTTCGCGCTGCGGCCGCGCGACCAGACGCTGCGGCCGCTGTCGCCGTCGGCGAGCCGCGCCCATCTCGCCGGCCGCGCCCTGCGATCGGGGCTCATCGGGGTCGGGCTCGGGCTCATGCTCGTGCTCGACCGGTCGGTGAGCTGGACGAGCGGCGCCGTCCCCGCCCTCGCGCTGCTGCCGTCGGCGGTCGCGGGCCTCTGGGGCGCGGCCCATCTGCGCCACCTCGAGATCGCGATCCTGCGCGGGCTGTCGGGCGTCTCGGTCGACGGGCCGGAGACGGACGGGCAGGCGCGGCCGGCGCTGCGGGTCATCGCCGTTGCGGTCCTGCGCCTGCTGGGCCTCACGGCGGCGCTCTCGGCAGCGCTCGTCCTCCTGACCCCCTGGCTCGGCTCGAGTGCTCGCGGGTCCGGCGTGCTCGCCGGGTTCGGGCTGCTGGCGCTCGCGTCGCTGCTGCTCGGGCTGCTCGACTCGCTCGGCGGCAGCCGCTGGGTGCTGGTCGCCGTGGCCGCCGCCGCGGGCACCGAGGCGTACATCGCGGCCGCGCGCATCGAGCCGTTCGCTGGGGTCGGGCTGCTCGCCGGCGGCGCGCTGGCGGCCGCTCTCGTCCTGCCCGCGATCGTCCTGCTGCTGTCCCGGTCGGCGCGCACGGTCGCCACGACCCTGTGGATCCGGTGACGGCGGTCGGCCCGCATCGGCACGTGCTCGTCGCCTCCGCGGTCATCGCCGGCGCCGTCGTGCTGCTGGCGGTCGCGCTCACCCGCGGCTCGGCACGCACTGCGCGCTGTCACAACTCGCTCGTGCCCGCCTACGTGTCGGCCCGGGCGCTCTCCGGGCTGGTGGCGAGCTCGGCGCCGCCGCGCCTGGTCATCATGAACCCGCACAACGGTCCGGGGGCCGAGCCGTATCCGGCGTTCCGCGCCGCGCTGCCGGCCGCGCGGCGCGCAGGCGTGCAGATGCTCGGCTACGTCCACACCCGCTACGGCACGCGGCCGGCGGCCGACGTGGTCGCCGACGTGCAGCGCTATCGCGACTGGTACGGGGTCGACGGCATCTTCTTCGACGAGGCGGCCTCCGATGCCGACCATCTCGGCTACTACGCGGAGCTCGCCCGCCGGGCGCGGGCGGCCGGCGTGCGCTTCATCGTCCTCAACCCGGGGGTCGTGCCGGCGCGCGGCTACTTCGACGTCGCCGACGTCGTCGTCACCTACGAGGGCCCGTACGCCGGCTACGACGAGGCGGTCGCGCACCCGCCCGCCTGGCTGGGGCGCCTGCCCGCCACCGCGACCGCCCATCTCATCTACGGCGCCACCTCCGACCAGGCGCTGCGGGCGGTCGCCGCGAATCGTGCGGGCCACGTCTACGCGACGTCCGGCCAGCTCCCGAATCCGTGGGCGACGCTCCCCGACTACCTCGGGCAGGAGGAGGAGGCGGTGGCCGCATGCACCTGAGCCGTCGCCGACGGATCGCGCTCGCGCTCGCCGCCGTCCTCGCGGCCGGTCTCACACCACCCGCCGCCCCGGCCGTGGCCGCGGCGGGCGCCGAGCGCGCCCCGGCCAGCGCGACCGCGCAGCCCACGCCGGGGCTCGCCCCGGCCGCCGC
>JBDZVZ010000021.1:0-46916 GCA_040255945.1 Solirubrobacterales bacterium
GGCGACGGTGGCCCCGGGCGCGCCGACGATCTCCAGCTGGGCGGCCGGCAGCTCTGTGCGGAAGCGCTCGTCGCCGGCGAGCGCCGCCACGACCTCCGCGCCGCGCGGGGCGAGGTCCAGCGTGACGGCGTCGAGCAGCATGAGCTCCTCCTCCAGGCCGACCGTGAAGCCCGACGGGTGCGCGTCGAATGGCGCACGCAGCTCGTCGGCCCGGGGGTTTGCGGCGATCGTCACGGGGGATACCTCCCCGCTCATGCGTCTCATCACGCCTCCGGGGGTGTTCGCGCCGATCTCCGACACGTGGCTGCTGGCCGGCGTCCTGCGCCGCCAGATCGTCAGCCCGCGCGCCTCGGTGCTTGACGTCTGCACGGGCAGCGGGGCGCTCGCGGTCGCCGCCGCGCTGCGCGGGGCGCGCGAGGTGACCGCGGTCGACGTGTCGCGCCGCGCGGTGTTGACGGCGCGGCTGAACGCGCGGCTCAACGGCGTGCGGGTCGATGCCCGCCGCGGCGACCTGCTCGACGCGATCGGCGACCGCCGCTACGACATCATCGTCTCCAACCCGCCCTATGTCCCGGCCGCGTCCGACGCCCTGCCCGAGCGCGGGCTGCGGCGCGCCTGGGATGCGGGCCGCGACGGCCGGGCGCTGCTCGACCGGCTCCTGGACGATGCGCCCGCGCACCTGAAGCCGGGGGGCGTGCTGCTCGTCGTCCACTCGGAGGTCTGCGACCTCGAGGCGACGTGTGCCGCCATGGCCGCCCACGGCCTCGACGTCGACGTCGCCGCCCGGCACCGGGGTCCGCTCGGCCCGCTCATGCGCGCGCGCCTGGCCTACCTCGCGCAGGAGGACCTGCTGGCCCGCGGCCGCGACGAGGAGGAGGTCGTCGTCGTCCGTGGGCGGCGCCCGTCGACCCGGGCGGCGGCGCCGTTCGGTGCCGCGTCGGCGGCCGCCTGAACCCGCCGCCGAACGCCGGATCGGGCATGCTTGACCCCGTGGTCGACGCCCACGTCATCCGCCGCCGGCGGCTCACCGCCCTCGGGGTGCTCGCCGCGGGCGCGGCGATCACCGCCGTCGTTGTCGTCTCGTGCGGGTCCGGCGACGGCGGCGAGTCCGGCAGCGCGGACACGAACGCGGCGGGCGCGCAGGTCGACCGGCCCGCGCCGACGCAGCTGCCGGGCGGCGGCCGGCGGCTCTTCCCCGACCGGCGGGTTGTCGCGTTCTACGGCAACCCGCGCGACGACGAGCTCGGCGCGCTGGGCATCGGCACGCCCGCCGCGGCGGGCCGCAAGCTGCTGCGCCAGGCGCGGCCGTACAGCCGCAAGACCCGTCCGGTGCTGCCCGCCATGGAGCTCATCACGACGGTCGCGACCGCGGCCCCCGGGCCCTCGGGCCTCTACCGCGACCATGCGCCGGCGTCGATGATCCGTCGCTACCTGACCGCCGCCCGGCGCATCAAGGCGCTGCTCATCCTCGACATCCAGCCGGGCCGCGGGCCGTTCGGGCCGGAGATCGAGCGGCTGGGGCGCTGGCTGCGCGAGCCCGACGTCGGTCTCGCGCTCGACCCCGAGTGGCATGTCGGCCCCGGTGAGATCCCCGGGCGCACGATCGGCTCGATGGACGCCGACAACGTCAACGCGGCGGCGGCCTACCTGTCGAAGATCGTGCGCGAGCGCAACCTGCCGGAGAAGCTGCTGCTCGTGCACCGGTTCACCGACAACATGATCGCCCGCGACGGTCGGCTGGAGGACTTCCCCGGGGTGCGCACGGTCGTCAACGTCGACGGCTTCGGCGGCCGCGAGGTGAAGGTCGCCAAGTACCACGCGTTCGCCCGCCGCACGCCGCGTGTCGGCAACGGGTTCAAGCTCTTCTACAAAGAGGACGCGGGCCTCATGACCCCGCGCCAGGTGATGGCGCTGCGTCCCCGCCCCGACGTCGTCGTCTACGAGTAGGCGACACCCGAGTAACCGGGGTCAGACCCGTTCCGTTGCACGATCGTCGCGCCGCGGTGACCGCGAAACGACAGCGAAGTGCAACGGAACGGGTCTGACCCCGGTTACCAGGTCTTCGGGCGCGCGCGCTCGGGCGGCGGGGCCAGGCGGATGCGCACGCCGCGCAGCGCCGCCCCGTCGGCGGTGACGACGATCGGGTCGAGCTCGGCCTCGGCGAGCTCGGGCACCGCGTCGGCGAGCGTGCCGAGACGCAGGACGACGTCGCGCAGCGCGGCCGCGTCGTGGTCGCCGGCCGCCAGCCCGGCGCGCACCGTGGGGGAGCTGCGCACGAGGTCGTCGGCGTCGGCGTCGGTCAGCGGCGCCAGCCGGTAGCCGACGTCGCCGGCGACCAGCGGTCGGCCCCCGCCCGGGCCGAGCCCGACGACCGGCCCGAGCTCGGCGTCGTTGACCGCCCCGACGAGCACCTCGACGTCGGAACCCGCATCCTGGCCGCCGCCGCCACCGCCGTCGGCGCCGCGCCGCAGCCCGACGGCCGCCAGCAGCGCATCGGCGTCGGCGTCGGCCAGCCACCCGTCCCCGAACCCGGCCGCCAGCGCCCGCGCCGCCTCCGGGTCGAAGCCGTCGACGACCGGGACCTGGCCCATCCGGCGGCCGAGCCATTCGCTGCGCGCCGCGGCGATGCCGAGCGCCCGCACGGCCGCCTCCGGGAACCGGTAGTTCGGCACGCGGCGCACGTCGCGCTCGGGCAGCTCGCCGTTGGCCCCGACGACGCAGGCCACGACGGGCTTGTCGACCCCGTCGACGGCGCTCTCCAGCGCGTTGAGCCGCGCCACCGGGTCGCTCTCGCCGCTCAGGCCCACGTGGACGACGAGCACCGCGTCGATGCCCTCGTCGGCGAGCAGCGCCGCGACCGCGACGCGTTCGTCGCCGGCCTCGGCGCGCACCCCGAGATCGACCGGGTTGCCGACCCGGTCGGCGCCCGGCAGCGCAGCGGCGAGCCGCGCGCGCGTCGTGTCGGAGATCCGGCCGAGCCGCAGGCCGCGCGCGGCAGCGGCGTCGGTGGCCACGGTTCCCAGGCCGCCCGAGTTCGTCACGACCCCGATCGACCGCCCGCGCGGCAGCGGCTGACGCTCAAGCAGCTCGGCGGCGTCGAAGAGCAGCTGGGTCGTCTCGACGCGCAGCACGCCCGCCTGGTGGAAGAGCGCCTCGGTCGCCGCCGCGTCGGTGAGCGCGTGGCTGATGCGCAGCTCGGCGGCCGGGTCGGGCTCGGCGCGCCGGCTGCCCTTCACCGCCAGGATCGGCTTGCGCCGCGACACGCGCCGGGCGACCTGGGTGAAGCGCCGCGGGTTGCCGAACGACTCGACGTAGAAGGCCACCACCTTGGCCGACTCGTCGTCGGCCACGTACTCGAGAACATCGTTCGTCGAGACGTCGGCGCGGTTGCCGAGCGCCAGGAACGTGGAGACGCCCATGCGGCGCGCGGCGGCGTGCCCGAGCAGCGCGAGCCCGAGCGCGCCCGACTGCGACGAGAGCGCCAGCCCACCGCGGCGCACCGCGACCTGGCCGATGAGCGCGCGCAACGCGACGTCGGGCGCGGTGTTGACGACCCCGAGCGCGTTCGGGCCGACGAGCCGCAGCCCGTGGGCGCGCACCTCGGCCAGCAGCGCCTCCTCGAGCGCGCGGCCCTCGGGCTCGTCGGTGTCGGCGAAGCCGGTGGCGACGACGAGCAGCGCGCGGACGCCCGCGGCGGCCGCGTCGCGGGCGACCGAGAGCACCTCGGCGGCCGGCACGGCGACGACGGCCAGCTCGGGCGGTTCGGCGATCTCGGCCAGCGTCCGGGCCGCGCGGGTCGAGCCGACGACCCCGCCGTCCTGGTGGACCGGGGTCGCGACGCCGGCGAAGCCGCTCTCGACGATCCCGCGGAAGATCGCCCCGCCGAGGCTGCCCTCGCGCGCCGACGCGCCGACCACCGCGATCGACTGCGGCGCCATGAGCGGCCGCAGCGACATGACGGTCGCCGCGTGCGTGCGATCGTCGATCGCCTCCTGGAGGGCGACCGTCGGGCGCAGGTCGAGCGACAGGTGCACCTCGCCCTGCGCGCTGGCCCGCCGCACGCCGAACCCGGCGTTCGTGAAGACATGGAGCATCGGCCGGTTCTCGGCCATGACCTCGGCGTCGAAGCGCCGCACCCCGCGCGCCGCCGCGACCTCGGCCAGCTGCTCGAGCATCCGGGTCGCCAGGCCCCGCCCGTGAAGCTCGTCGGCGACGGCGAAGGCGACCTCGGCCGCCGTCGGGTCGTTGAGGCGCTCGTAGCCGGCGACGGCGACGACCCGATCGCCGAGGTGGGCCAGCAGCGACACGCGGGCCTCGCCGTCGGCGTGGGCATAGTCGCGCGAGACGAGATCCGAGCGTCCCGCCCCGTGGAAGCGTAGGTAGCGGCTCTCGAAGCTCAGGGCGTCGAAGAACGCCCGGATCATCGGCTCGTCGTCGGGCGTCGGCGAACGCAGCCGCAGCGCGGCGCCGTCGCGCAGGATGACGTCGCGAACGAGCTGGGAGGACGGCATCAGCGACCGACCTGCCCGATGATCGCCCGCAGCTGCGCCGCGATGTGCTCGCGCTGCCGGGGCTCGACGGGCAGCAGCGCGACGCCGTCGAGCAGCCGGCCGGGCTCGACGATCCCGTGCCGCAGCGCAGCCTCGGCGAACGCCCAGTCCTTCTCGCGACCCGCCACGCACTTGGCGAGGACGAGGTCGTGCGGCTCCAGGCACCATCCGGTCGCCCCCCGCGTGTTGTCGCTGCGCAGGGGAACGAGCCGCTCCTGCCAGCCGGCCGGCGGCTTGGCCGTCTCCGGGCCTACGCCGTGGGCGTAATAGCCGAACGTGTCGAAGAAGATCGAGCCCTCGCCGATCGCGCCGTCGATGTCGGTCGCCCGCTCGGGCCGGTCGCGCGGGAAGACGTCTGCCTCGACGGAGACCAGCAGCTCGTCGGGCGCATCCGGGGCGCTGGCCAGCACCGCCTGCGAGCCGACGACGACGATGTCGTCCTCGCCCGAGATGGCGGCCGCGGCGCGGATGACGTGCTCGAGCGCTTCGCGTCGCACGGCTCAGCGGACCGTCCGGACGATCTGGCGCCACTCGGGCGGCGTGAGCGCTCCGGCGAACGGGCTGTTCTGGCGCAGGTCACGTGACCGCTCGTCGTCGGAGGTCAGCACGCGGGCAACCGCTGCCGGGCCGTCGTCGAGGACATCCGCCCACCGCTGCGCCCACAGCGCCGGCACCGGACCGCCCTCGTCCAGCCACGCCTGCACGCGAGCCCGCGCCCGTTCGAGCACCTCGTCGTCGAGCCGCGAGGCGACGAGCCGCCCCACGGCCAGCGACCGCCGGTCAGCGGTGTGGTGGTCGTCGGGCGGCAGCATGCCGCTGAGGCTATCGGCCGCGCTACTCGTCGCCCCCCTGCCGCGCCTCGATCCGGCCCTGCAGCTCGGCCATGACGTCCGGGTCGCGCAGCGTCGTGACGTCGCCGAGCTCACGGCCTTCGGCGATGTCGCGCAGCAGCCGGCGCATGATCTTGCCCGAGCGCGTCTTGGGCAGGTCGGCGGCCCAGATGATCCGCTTGGGCCGGGCGAGCTTGCCGATCCGGATCGACACGTGCTCGCGGATCTCGACGACGAGCTCCTCGCTGCCGTCGAGGTCCCCCTCGAGCGTCACGAACGCGGCGACCGACTGGCCGGTGTCCTCGTCGGCCTGCCCGATGACCGCCGCCTCGGCGACCTTCGGGTGCGAGACGATCGCCGACTCGATCTCGGCGGTCGACATGCGGTGGCCGGACACGTTGAGGACGTCGTCGACGCGCCCGATGACCGAGATGTAGCCCTCGTCGTCCTGGCGGGCCGCGTCGCCGACGAGGTAGGTCTTCTCGTCCCACCGCGACCAGTAGGTGTCGACGTAGCGGTCGTCGTCGCCGTAGAGCGTGCGCAGCATGCCCGGCCACGGCCGGCGCAGGGCGAGCAGGCCCTGGGTGTCGCGGGGCAGCTCGTTGCCGCCGTCGTCGAGCACGGCGGCGTCGATGCCCGGCAGCGGCGTGCCGGCCACGCCCGGCTTGGCGTCCTGGGCGCCCGGAAGCGTCGTGACCATGATGCCGCCGGTCTCGGTCTGCCACCACGTGTCGACGACCGGGCAGCGCCCGTCGCCGACGACCTTCCAGTACCACAGCCAGGCCTTCGGGTTGATCGGCTCGCCGACCGACCCCAACAGCCGCAGCGACGACAGGTCGTGGGCGTCGACGTGCCCGGTCCCCCATTTAATGCAGGCGCGGATCGCCGTGGGTGCGGTGTAGAAGATCGTCGCCTTGTAGCGCTCGCAGAGCTCCCACCAGATGCCCTTGTGCGGGTAGTCGGGCGCGCCCTCGTACATGATCGACGTGCACGCGTTCATGAGCGGCGCGTAGACGATGTAGCTGTGGCCGGTGACCCAGCCCACGTCGGCCGAGCACCAGTACACGTCGGTCTCCGGCTTGAGGTCGAAGACGTACTTGTGCGTCCACGCGATCTGGGTCAGGTAGCCGGCGGTCGTGTGCAGGATGCCCTTCGGCTTCGCCGTCGAGCCGCTCGAGTACAGGATGTAGAGCGGGTGCTCGGCATCGAGCTCGGCGGCCGGGCAGACCGGGTCGGCCGCCTCGAGCGCCTCGTGCCACCAGACGTCGCCGTCGCCCATCGGCGTGTCCTGCAGGCCGACCGAGCGCACGACGAACGTCGTCTGCACCGGCATGCCGACCGCGTCGACGGTCGCCTTGACCGGGGCGGTGCGGCCCTTGCGCCGCGCCCCGTCGGCGGTGATGAGCGCCTTGGCGTTGGAGAACTCCATGCGCTCCTTGACCGACTCGGCGCTGAAGCCGCCGAAGACGACGTTGTGCGGGGCGCCGATCCGCGCGCAGGCCAGCATCGCCACGACGACCTCCGGGATCATCGGCAGGAAGATCCCGACGACGTCGCCGGTCTGCACGCCGTGGGCCTTCAGCGCGTTGGCCGCCCGCTGGACCTGCTCGTGCAGCCAGCCGTAGGTGATCTCGCGCTCCTCGCCCTCCTCCCCGCGCCAGTGGAACGCGACGCGGTCGCCCAGGCCCGCCTCGATGTGGCGGTCCAGGCAGTTGTAGGCGGCGTTCGTCGTCCCGCCCTCGAACCACTTGTAGAACGGCGGGTTGTCGTCGTTGAGCGTGCGCTGCGGCGGCGTGAACCAGTGCAGCTGCTCGGTCGCCTGCTTGGCCCACCAGGCGACCGGGTCGGCCTCGGCCTCCTCGTGGACCGAGCGGTCGGTGATGAGCGCGTCGCGGCGGAACGCCTCGGGCGGCGGGAACCGCTCCTGTGAGAGCAGGTCGGCGAGCTCGCGCTCGAGGTTCGTGTCGATCGATGCCATGCCGTCTCTCCTCGTCAGCTCTCGGTCCGCTCCGGCCGTGACAGGGGCACCACCGGGAGCACCGTGCGCCCGAACGTCGAGTTGGTCACTGCCGCGAACGAGGCATACCACGCGGCCGCCGCCGTGGCGAGGCCGAACCACCCACCGGCGTGGACGAGACCCTTGGTGTCGTTCGCGTTGCCGATGCCCAGCAGGAAGAACGTGACGGTCAGCAGGACGAAGACGAGCGTGATCGCCGCGGTCGTGCGCAGCGCGGCGACCGTCATGTAGAGCGTGAAGATCCCCCAGGCGATGAGGTAGAGCCCGACGGCATGACCGGCGTCGGCGGCCGGCACGCTCTTCTCGAAGAACTCGACGAACGCCCAGAACGACAGCCAGAACGCGCCGTAGGAGGTGAACGCCACCGCACCGAACGTGTTGCCGGTGCGGAACTCCCACATGCCGGCCGCGAACTGCGCGGCCCCGCCGTAGGCGAGCGCCAGGCCGAAGACGACCGGCTCGCCCCCGGACCCCATCAGGCCGCTGTTGAACATGCTCAGGACGAAGGTCGTGAGCGCGAACGCCGCGAGGCCGAGCGGCCCGGGGTCGGCGATCTTGATCGTCGGTACGACGCGGGTGGCGTCGGTGCCCGCCATCGGGTCGCGCGTGCGCTCGCCGGCGGCGAACCGGGCCGAACCTGCTGCCGAGGCTTCCATGGGACTCCCCTTTCGCCCGAGGTGGCAGCCGGCTCAGACAGGGGTCAGCGCACGCCCCGGAATGTCATTGCGCGGGAGTCCTTCCCGCCCGAGCGCCAGTCCGGACGGCACCCGGTTCGGGAGCTGACCGGCTCAGCGGCGGCGCTTGCGCTTGCGCTTGGAGGCCGCCGGCGAGGGCAGCGTCGCGGCGGCCCCGCCACCGTCGGCGGGCGCCGCGAGATCGTCGTCACCGGCGCTGCCGCCGGTGCGCGCGGACGCGGCGCGCTGGCGAGCCTCCAGGAGCTCCTGCTGGCTGGGCCATGGCACCGCCTCGCCCGAGCGCCACGCCGGGGTCAGCCCGCCCCGCATGCGGCCCACGAGCAGCAGGCCGACCATGAACAGCCAGAAGGCCTGGACGAGGAACGGCGGCGCGCCGAGGCCCGCCGGCCCGAAGAGGACCATGAGGCCGCCGACGATGATGCCGAGCACGCCGAGGAACCGGGTGAGCAGCCCGACGCGCATCGCGTTCAGCGAGATGAAGATGACCGCGGCGGCGAGCGCGAGGATGCCGATCTGGCCGACCGCCTGCATGCCGCTGATGGCGTTGCTGCGCAGCGCGTCGTGGGCCGCGGCCGTCGTGTGGTCGTCGGAGCTCACGAAGTCCGAGAGCTTCACCATGACCGCGATCTGCATGCCCAGGGCGCCGACCGTGCCCGCCACCGCGCCGAACATCGCCAGCAGGTGCGAGATCCTCGGGACCGTCGAGCCGCGGTCGCGGGCCGCGCGGAAGAGGGCGACCATGAGCCAGCCCAGGCCGACGACGGCGAGCGACTGCAGGATCGCGATGCCCAGCAGCGCGGTGGCCTTGTCGTGCAGGAACAGCAGCCGCGGCGTTGCCAGGCCGGGCTCGCCGGCGCGCTGGCCGGCGGCGTCCTGCAGCGCGCTGATGAGCGTGACGCGCGGATAGTCGCTGTAGATGCCCTGGGGCAGGATCCAGGCGGCCAGCCCCAGGATCGAGGCGAGGACGGCGGCCAGCGCCGCGCGCGGGCGCTCGCGCCGTTCGCGCTCGATGAGCGCGTCGGGGGCCGGCCGGGCCGCGGCCGGCTTGGTCTCAGTCGCGGCGGCCATGGGCGAGCGCTCGCTGCAGGTCGGGGCTCAGCCGGCGCACCGCCAGCGGCTCGGGATCCTCCCGGTCGACGGCGCGCGACAACCGGTCGCCGGCCAAGAGGAGGAGGTCGAGGAACGGCGCGGCGAACCGGATGCCGGTCTCGATGCGCCCGCGCCGGCGCCGCTGCGTCGGTGACAGGTGGGCCACGACGGTCATCGTAGCTCCCGGGCTCACGGTGCCGCGGTCAGCCGGACCCGGCTACTGCAGGCCCTGCCGCGCCTCGCGCACGAGCGTCACCGCCTCGGGGAAGACCGTCGCCATGACGGAGCGGATCTGCTGGGCCTGCTCCTCCGGCGTTCCCTGGATGTTGACGCGGTTGACCGCCGCGACGGTCATCTGCACCGCCAACCCGATCGCGTTGTCGGCCCAGGCCAGGCGCTGCTGGCCCTGCATCTGCTCGGCGAACTCGGCCATCCGCCGCTGCAGCTCGTCCGGGTCTCCGAACAGCCCTCCGAAGCCTTCCATGCGCCTCAGAGTACCGCGGGCGGGCGGGTTTCCCGTGCCGCCTGTTCGGCGGCCCGATGCTCGCGGCCGGCCGCGATGACCTCCTTGAACGACCGGAACCGGAAGATCACCATCAGGGCGAGGAAGCCGACGCTCAGCGACACGGTCGCGATGGCGATCTGCTGGCCCACCGAGTAGGCCGCGACGGTCGCCCCCGCCGCGCTTCCGGCAAAGACCTTGACGAGGAACGCCTGCTGCACGCCGGCGCCGCCGGGTGTGAACGGGACGACCGCCGCGACCGCGTTGACGCCCAGCACGAGCAGCACGTTGCGCACCGAGCCGCCGATGTGGAACGCCTCCAGCAGGAACCAGAAGGCGGCGAAGCGGAAGCACCAGCCGGCGAGCTGCACGAGCCAGACCTCGCGGAAGTAGCGGCGGTGGTCGAAGACGATCGTCAGGCCCTGGCGCACGCGCGCCCAGAACGCCTTGACGCGCGCGCTCAGCAGCGCGAACGCGACGAGCCCGCCGACCGCCAGCACGGTGAGCGTGAAGAGCAGAAAGCGAGGGTGCGACGCGAAGAAGCTCAGGTCGAACGCATGGAGCTTGGAGAAGTCCGGCGGCTTCGGGAACACGCCCTGGGTGAACGCGAACGTGAGGATGAGCACGCCCATGCTCAGGTCGAAGCCGGCCTCGACGAGGAACGCGGCGCCGATCGCCGGATACGTCGAGTTCGGCACCGACGTCTTCGTCAGGAACAGCTTGATGATGTCGCCGCCGCGCGCCGGTACGACGTTGTTGAAGCCGTAGGCGGCGATGTAGGCGCCCCAGATCCGCCGGTACTCGATCCGCTCACCGGGGTAGGCGGCGCGCAGCACGTGGAAGAACGCCCGCGCCCGGATCGACAGGTAGGTGACGAAGCAGGCCAGGGCGATGAGCAGCGGCCCCCAGCGCAGGCTCGCGAGCTGGTCGACGAAGCTGCCGACCGCGTCGAAGAAGTGCCCGACGTCGGAGAAGATCGTGGCCGGGGCTGTCACATCGCGGAGGGTACGAGGCCGCAGGCCTCGAGCACCACCGCATCGGCCAGCGAGTCGGCCAGCAGGTCGGCCTGCGGTACCTCGATGTCCGCCAGGTACGGCACGCCGACGACGAACAGGCCGGCGGCCTTCGCGGCGGTGGCGCCGGTCGGCGAGTCCTCGAGGCCGACCGCGTCGGCCGGGTCGACGCCGAGCCGCCGGCATGCCTCCAGGTAGATGTCGGGCGCCGGCTTCGGGTTGGGCACCTCGTCGCCGGCGACCGTCGTGACGAAGCGGTCGGCGACCCCCGCGTTGCGCAGGACGCGGTCCAGGAAGTCGCGCGGCGAGTTGCTGGCCACCGCGATCGGGATGCCCGCCTCGCGCAGCGCGTCGACGAGCGCGACCGCGCCCGGCCGCGGGGCGACCGGCTTGCGCGACTCCTCCATGACGAGATCGTGCAGCTCGGCCATGAGCGCCAGCCCCTCCCCCGGCCGGTCGAGCATGCGCTCGAGCTTGCCGGCGGCGATCGTGTGGGACGAGCCGATGATCTCCCGCTTGTGCTCGAACGTGAACACGCCGCCGTGGTGGGCGAAGAGGCGCTCCTCGGCGCGGGTCCAGGCCTCCTCGGTGTCGAGCAGGAGACCGTCGTTGTCGAAGATGACGGCGGCGGGGGCGGGCACGCCGGGCAGGCTAGCGAGCGCCCGGCTCGCGCCACATGAGCCACATCGGCGGACCCTTCGGCAGGCGCAGCTCCTCGGTGACCGCGAAGCCGTGCCGGCCGTAGAAGGCGACGTTGCGCTCGGTCGCGGTCTCCAGGTAGGCGGGCAGGCCCTCGCGGTCGCAGAGCTCCAGGCCCGGCCGGATGAGCTCCGAGCCGACGCCCTGCCCCTGGCGACCGGGCTCGACGCCGAGCACGGCGAGGTAGAGGTGGCGGCGCGGCGGATGGCGGGCCTCCACCCGAGCCAGGCCGCGCAGCAGCGACAGGACGCGGCGCTTGGGCAGGCCGCGGGCCGTCTGGCGAAACAGCGCGAGCGTGTCGCGCGGATGCTCGCGCCACTGGCCGGGCAGCGCCCAGATCGCGGCGCCCTCGGCGGTCTGCGTCGTCCACGTCACGTCCTGGGGCAGCAGGCGCCGCAGCTGCCAGGCGAAGAAGCGCGCGCTGTACTTCGGGCGCGTCGCGTCGCGCGGGTAGACCCACCGCGTGACGGGGTCGTCGTCGAACGCGCGCGCCAGGACGTCGGCGAGCGCGTCGACCTCCTCGCTGCGGACCTCGCGGATGGGCATCGCGCTAGATGGTGCCAGGCACCGTCGTGCCAGGCACCGGAGCTAGCCGTCGGCGTTGATCCTGGCGATGAGCTCGCCCAGGACGCGCTCGGCGTCCTCGTTGGCGACCTGGCACGTGCCGGCCGCGTTGTGGCCGCCGCCGCCGTACTCGAGCATGAGGTCGCCGACGTTCGTGTTGCTCGACCGGTTCAGGATCGACTTGCCGGTCGCGAACACCGTGTTCTGCTGCTTGAGGCCCCAGAGCACGTGGATCGAGATGTTGCACTGGGGAAACAGCGCGTAGACCGTGAAGCGGTTCGTCGCGAAGATCGGGTCCTCGTCGCGGAAGTCCAGGACGACGAGGTTGTCGTGCACGGTGCCGCAGCGGGCGACCTGGTCGATCGCTGCGTCGGCGTGCTCGCGGTAGAGGTCGACGCGCTCGGCGACGTCCGGCGTCTGCAGGATCTCCTCGATCGACATCGTCGTGATGTGATCGATGAGCTGCATCATCAGCTGGTAGTTGGAGATCCGGAACTCGCGGAAGCGGCCCAGGCCGGTCCGCGGGTCCATGATGAACGAGATGTAGTCCCAGCCCTTGGGCTCGAGGATGTCGTCGCGGCTGAAGTCGGCGGCGTCGGCCTTGTCGACCGCCGTCATGATGTCCTCGCCGATGAGCGTGAACGTGTCGGCGCCGCCGTAGTAGTCGTAGACGACGCGGGCGGCGGACTTCGCGCCCGGCACGATGACGTGGTTGGCCGGCGAGTCCTGGACGCGGACGGTCTCGGAGTCGTGATGGTCGAAGCTCAGGTGCACGCCCGGCGCGTAGGGCAGGTTCGTCGTGATGTCGCGCTCGGTGAGCTCGACGAGCCCGTCCTGCATGTCCTTGGGATGGACGAACTTGATGTCGTCGAGGATGCCGAGCTCCTTCAGCAGGGCGGCGCACACCAGCCCGTCGAAGTCGGAGCGCGTCACCAGCCGGTACCGCTCGGCCACCTGCGTCATGTCGTCGGCAATCCCTTCGGTCATGGAACCTCTTTCGGGTGGTCGGCACCCGGCGGGGTTCCTTGAAGCCACGACGGCGACAGGTAACATCCGAAACCCGATCGGGTTTAATACCTATCGTCTGACGGCATCACCCTGCACGAGGAAGCGGAAACACACTTGGCCACGATGGAACATCCAGGCTCGATCATCACGACCGATCAATGGGAGATGGTCAGCGGGCTGACGACCTCGCTCACCCACGACCAGGCCCTGTGGATCAGCGGCTATCTCGCGGGGCTCAGCCATCAGGCCCGCAGCCCGGTGCTGGCGGGCGGCGACGCTGTCGCGTCGACGCCGCCGACGGCACCCGCGCCGGCGCCCGCCGGCCCGACGGCGCGCGTGGTCACCGTGCTCTTCGCCAGCGAGACCGGCAACAGCCGGGAGCTCGCCACCTCGCTGGCCCAGGCCGCCCGCGACCAGGGCATCGAGGCGAAGGTCGCCGACATGGCCGAGTACCGGCCGCGGACGCTGAAGGACACGCAGGACCTGCTCGTCATCACGAGCACCCACGGCGACGGCGACCCGCCGCAGACCGCCATGGACTTCTTCGAGTTCCTCGAGGGCCGCAAGGCGCCGAAGCTGCCGCAGCTGCGCTACGCCGTCCTCGCCCTGGGCGACTCGACCTACGAGCACTACTGCGCCGCCGGCCGGCGGATCGACGAGCGGCTCGCCGAGCTCGGCGCCCAGCGCCTGGTCGACCGCGTCGAGTGCGACGTCGACTACGACGACGACGCGGCCGGCTGGATCGAGGCCGTCTCACGCGCGCTCGCGCCCTCGGCCGCGCCGCCGGGCCCGGCCCCGGCCGCCGCCGGCACGGCCGCCGCCGGCACGGCCCCCGTCGCGGTGCCCGCGGCGTTCGACAAGCGCCGCCCGTTCGCGGCCGCCGTCCTCGACAACGTCGTGCTGACCGGCCGCGGCTCGACGAAGGAGACGCGCCACGTCGAGCTGTCGCTCGAGGACTCCGGCCTGACCTACCAGCCGGGCGACGCGCTCGGGGTCGTGGCGCGCAACGATCCCGCCCTCGTCGACGCGCTCTTGGACCAGCTCGGGCTGCCGGGCGACACGCCGGTGACGATCAAGCAGCAGGACACGACGCTCGGCGACGCACTGGCCGGCACGCTGGAGATCACCGCCGCCACACCGCGCTTCCTCGACCACTGGGCCGAGATCACCGGTGCCGCGGAGCTGCAAGCGCTGCTCGCCCCCGAGCAGAGCAAGGCGCGCACCGCGTTCCTGCAGCGTCACCACGTCCTCGACCTCGTCGGCCGGTTCCCGGCGCCCGGCATCGACGCCGACCGGTTCGTCGCCGGCCTGCGGCCGCTGCAGCCGCGGCTGTACTCGATCGCGTCGAGCCTCGCCGCCGCGCCCGACGAGGCGCACCTCACGGTCAGCACCGTGCGCTACGCCCTGCACGACGTCCCGCGCACCGGCGTGGCGTCCGGCTACCTGGCAGAGCGCACCGAGACCGACGCGACCGTCCCGGTCTACATCCAGCGAAACGAGCACTTCCACCTGGCCGACGACGACACCCCGCTGCTCATGATCGGCGCGGGCACCGGCGTCGCTCCGTACCGCGCGTTCATGCAGGAGCGGGAGGCGCGCGGTGCCACCGGCCGCTCCTGGCTGTTCTTCGGCGAGCGGAACTTCCGCTCCGACTTCCTCTACCAGGTCGAGTGGCAGGCGCTGCTCAAGCACGGGGTGCTCAGCCGCCTCGACCTCGCGTTCTCGCGCGACGCGACCCCGAAGACCTACGTCCAGGACCGGCTGCGCCGCCACGGCC
This sequence comes from Solirubrobacterales bacterium, assembly GCA_040255945.1. Taxonomy (GTDB): domain Bacteria; phylum Actinomycetota; class Thermoleophilia; order Solirubrobacterales; family Solirubrobacteraceae; genus Baekduia. The sequence goes on from JBDZVZ010000021.1 coordinate 14,745, forward strand.
GCGACGTCTACGCCTGGCTGGAGGACGGCGCCTGCCTGTACGTCTGCGGCGACGCGGCGCACATGGCCGGCGACGTCCACGACGCGCTGGCCGACATCGTCGCCGAGCACGGCGGCCTGGACCGCGACGGCGCCGACGACTACCTGGCGGCGCTCAAGCGCGACCGCCGCTACCGACTCGACGTGTACTGAGGACCCGATGAGCACCACCGACCAGACCGACCGCAGCCGCGACGTCTCGCAGCCGCTGGACAACCTCGGGCCCGACGAGACGCTGAAGGCCAAGAGCGACTACCTGCGCGGGACGATCGAGCACAGCCTGCTCGACGAGATCACCGCGGCGGTGGCCGGCGACGACGCCAAGCTCATGAAGTTCTTCGGCCTGTACCAGCAGGACGACCGCGACATCCGCGACGAGCGCCGGCGCCAGAAGCTCGAGCCGGCCTTCTCGTTCATGGCCCGAGTGCGCCTGCCGGGCGGCGTGTGCAGCCCGAGCCAATGGTTGAAGCTCGACGAGCTCGCGCGCGCCCACGGCGGCGAGACGCTCCGGCTCACCACGCGCCAGACGTTCCAGCTGCACCACATCATCAAGCAGGACCTCCGCCCGGTCATGCGCGGCCTGCGCGACGTGCTGCTCGACACGAAGGCCGCCTGCGGGGACGACACCCGCGGCGTCATGTGCACGGTCAACCCCAACCTGTCGAGCCTGCACGCACAGGTCTACGCGCTGGCCAAGCAGGCCAGCGACCACGCCCTCCACCGGACCGGCGCCTATCGGGAGATCTGGTACGGCGAGCAGCGCGAGCCCGCCGACGGCCCCGAGGAGCCGTTCTACGGGCGCACGTACATGCCGCGGAAGTTCAAGATCGGCTTCGCGATCCCGCCGAGCAACGACATCGACGTCTACAGCCAGGACCTCGGCTTCATCGCCGTCGCCGACGGCGGAGCCCTGAAGGGCTTCAACGTGGCCATCGGCGGCGGCCTGGGGCGCACCGACCAGGCGCCGAAGACCTACCCGCGCCTGGCGGACGTCATCGGCTACGTCGACGCCGAGTCGCTCATGGCCACGATCGACGCGGTCATGTCGGTCCAGCGCGACTACGGCGACCGCGTCGACCGCGCGCACGCGCGCTTCAAGTACACGATCGACGACAAGGGCCTGGAGTGGGTCACCGCCGAGATCGAGCGGCGCCTGGGCTTCGCGCTGGCGCCGGCGCGGCCGTACACGTTCACCTCCAACGGCGACGCGCTCGGCTGGGTCACCGGGGAGGACGGCCGCGAGCACTGCACGCTGTTCATCCAGAACGGCCGCATCGTCAACACGTCGGAGCGCCCGATGATGGACGGCCTGCGCGCGATCGCGGAGGCCCACGAGGGGACGTTCCGGATCACCCCGAACCAGAACCTCATCATCTCCGACCTCGCTCCCGAGGACCGTCCGGCGATCGAGGCGCTGCTAAAGGACCACGGGCTCGACGAGTTCGAGAGCCGCAGCGCCCTGCGGCGCAACTCGATGGCCTGCGTCGCGCTGCCGACGTGCGGCCTGGCGATGGCCGAGAGCGAGCGCTACCTGCCCGACCTCGTCACGAAGATCGAGGCCCTGCTCGACGCCCACGGCCTCACGGAGGAGCCGATCACGATCCGGATGACCGGCTGCCCGAACGGCTGCGCGCGGCCCTACATCGCCGAGATCGGCCTGACCGGGCGCGCCCCGGGCAAGTACAACCTCTACCTCGGAGGCGGCTTCCACGGCCAGCGCCTGAACAAGATGTATCTCGAGAACGTCGGCGAGAGCGCGATCCTCGAGGCCCTCGACACGACGCTCGGCCACTACGCCCGCGAGCGCCGGCCGGGCGAGCGCTTCGGCGACTTCGCGATCCGCGCCGGCTACGTGGCCGAGGTCGAGGAGGGGCGGTTCTTCAACGACTGAGACGGCGCGCTATGCCGCGCTGCCGAGCTCGCTGAGCGCCGCCAGCACGTCGGCGTCGTGCGTCTCCGGCTTGGCCTTCTTGATGACCTTGCGGACGACGCCCTCCTCGTCGATGAGGAACGTCGAGCGCTGCGCGCCCCAGTAGGTCTTGCCGTACATGGACTTCTCGACCCAGACCCCGTAGGTCTCGCAGACCGCGTGGTCCTCGTCGGCCAGCAGCGTGAAGTTCAGCGCCTGCTTGTCGTGGAACTTCTTGACCGCCTTGACCGGGTCGGGCGAGACGCCCAGCACGGTGGCGCCCGCGGTCGCGTAATCGGTCTCGTGGTCGCGCACGCCGCAGGCCTGCGTCGTGCACCCCGGCGTGTTCGCCTTGGGGTAGAAGTAGAGCACCACCTTGCTGCCCCGCAGGTCCGACAGCCGCACCGGGTCGCCGTCCTGATCGGGCAGCTCGAAGTCGGGTGCCGCCTGCCCTTCCTTGATCATGAGCACATCATGACGAACCCCGACGCACGCGTCGCGGCTGACGTTTGCCGCGCATGGCGCGGTCAACGTTGCCCGCGTCGCTACTTCAGCAGCCGTGAGAGCCGTCGATCCTTCAGCACGCGCCCGCCGGTCTGCTCGGCCGGGCAGTAGCAGAGGACGTAGTCCTCGTAGTGGACGGCCTCGATCGTCGTGGCGCAGCGCGGGCACGGCTCGCCCTGATGGCGGTGGACCTGCAGCGGCAGCGGCAGCTTGTCCGGGATCGGCAGCGTCACGACGTCCTCGTAGTGGGCGATCGCGCCGCCCAGCCGGTCGACGATCGCGCTGCGCAGCGCGCCGGCCTCGTCGTCGTCGAGGTCGTCGCCGCGCTTGAACGGCGACAGCTTCGCCGTCCACAGGATCTCGTCGACCCAGGAGCGCCCGATGCCGGCGATGACCCGCTGGTCGCGCAGGACCGCCTGCAGCGGCCGCGCCCCGTGCGGCGCCAGCAGCGCGGCGAGGTCCTCGGGCGGCTCGGGCCACGCCTCGGGGCCGAGGGTGGCGATCGCGTCGTCGGCGCGCAGCGCCTGCTCGCCACGCAGGACCTTCACCCAGGCCGCCTGCTTGGTGCCGAACTCGCGCAGCCGCAGCTCGCGCCCGTCGTCGAGCCGGACGAGCAGCCGCGACGTGCGATCGCGCAGCGACGCACGCGTGTCATACAACTGCAACCGGCCCGCGCTCATGAGGTGGATGAGGACCTGCAGCTCGCCGGACACGTCGACGACGAGATGCTTGCCGATGCGTCGCAGCCCCTCGACCTGCTGGCCGTCGAGCGCGTGCAACGGCGGGTCGAACGTCTTGAGCGCGTTGATGCCGGGCGCCATCGTCGACTCGATCGTGGCTCCGGCGAGCGCCTCGCCCAGCCGGCGCGCGGTGATCTCGACCTCGGGCAGCTCGGGCACACGGCGATGGTATGACGCTTTGGGGTCTGACCCCACGGGGTCAGGTCAGCAGCACGTCGTAGGCGCGCTGGGTGCGGCGCAGGCGGCAGGCGTCCGGTCCGCAGGTGGCGGCGCGCAGCTCCACGGTCACGCGGCCCGAGCCCTCGCCGAGCGCCACCGCGACCGTCGCCGGCAGCGCGTCCCGCGCCCAGGACGTCGGCTCGCCCAGCAGCGCCGGGTCGTCGGCGGTCACCGCCACGCGCACCGGCGCGCCGCCCGCCGGGTCGAGCGCGTCACCGCACAGGTCGAGGTCGAGCGTCACGTCCAGCGTGCTGCCGGCCGGCCCGACGAACGTGCCCGCGACCGCGGCCGGCTGGCCGCCCGCGACGTCGGCCGACCCGGGCCGGCCGACGTCGAGCGCCACCGCCGCGGCACCGAGCGGATCGACGACGACCACGCGGTGGTTGCCGGTGTCGGCGACCACGAGCCGCCCGTCGGCCAGCGCCGCCAGCCCGCCCGGCTCGACGAACCCGTCGACCGGCACCGTCCACAGGTGCGCTCCGCGCCAGACGCGCAGCAGCCCGTTGAACGTGTCGGCGACGTAGAGCGCGCCGTCCACGCCGAGCACGACCCCGAGCGGGTGCTGCAACCGGGCGCGCTCGCGGTCGCCGTCGGTCTCGCCCCACGCGAAGAGCCCGGCGCCAGCGAGCGTCTCCACCGCGAACGTCCCGGCGCGCACGACCCGCAGCGCGCTGGCCTCGGCGTCGACGAACGCGAGGTCCCCGTCGGCGGTGACGGCGAGCCCCGAGGGCTGCGCGAGCGCCGCCTCGAGCCCGGGGCCGTCATGCAGGCCCTCGGCGCCGCTGCCGGCGAGCACCTGCAGCTCGCCCGCACGGTCGACGGCCCACAGGCGGTGGCGCCCCGCCTCGGCGATGACGACGTGCCCGTGCCAGCGCACGACGTCCCAGGGCGACGCGAGCCCGTCGGCGACGAGCTCCCGGGCGCCGCCGCCGTCCAGCGCGATCCGCCAGACCCGGTCGGCGCCGGTCTCGCAGACGAGCAGGTGGTCGTCGCCGTCGAAGCGCACGCCCTGCGGCTGGTAGAGCCCGTCGAGCTCGAGCAGGACCTCGCCGTCGGCCGCGCACACGAGCACCCGGTCGTGGCCGGTGTCGGCGACCGCCAGCCGTGGTGCGACGGCGGCCGAGCCCGTCTCGACGTCGACCTTGCCCGGGAACGCGAGCTCGCCGGTGCCCTGCACGTCGACCTGAAGCTCGATCGCATCCGGGCGCGGGCGGGCGGGCGGGGTCGTCATCCGCGCCTCCTCGACGAGCCGCTCGACCGCCGCCGCCAGCTCGACCGCGTGGCCCTCGCCCGAGACGGTCAGCGCCACGCGGCCCTCGGCGTCGACGAGCACGAGCGTCGGCCACGCCCGCACCGCGTAAGCGTCCCAGGCCACCATGTCCGGGTCGTCGAGCACCGGATGCTCGAGCCGGTGCCGGGCGACGGCCGCCCGCACCGCCTCGTGGTCGTGCTCGCGCGGGAACTTCGGCGAGTGCACCCCGACGACGACGAGCTCGCCGGCGAAGCGCCGCTCCAGGCCGCGCAGCTCCTCGACGACCCGCAGGCAGTTCACGCACGCCAACGTCCAGAAGTGCAGCAGGACGACCCGGCCGCGCAGCTCGGCCAGCGGCCGCTCCTCCGCGCCGATCCAGCCGGCGCCGGCCGGCAGCGCGGGGGCGCGGACCCGCACCCGGTCCATGTCAGCGCGCCACGAGCAGCGCGCGCAGCGTGCGACGGATGGCGCCGACGCTGGCCTCGACGCCGAGGCCCTGCTCGGTGCGCAGGCAGTCCCAGGCCGTCCAGCAGGACGCGGCGCAGACGGCCGCCTCGAGCTCGGCGCGCTCGGCGGTCGGGCAGCGCTGGATCTCGGTGGCGAAGACGCGCAGCGCGTCCGCGCGCTTGCGTGACTGCACGGCCCGCATCGCCCGGTCGAGCGCGTCCGACAGCGGCGCCATGTGCCGGGTGGCACGGCGCACGGGCGTCATCTGCTCATACAGCGCCGCGCGCTGGGCGAGGAACGCGTCGAGCCGCGCGCAGAACGGTCCGGTCGCCGACACGCCCTCCATGAGCGGCTCCATGCGCGCCGCCTGCCGCTCCCCGGCGGCGGTGAACAGCGCCTCGCGATCCGTGTAGTGCTGGAAGACGGTGCGCTGCGCGACGCCGGCCCGCGCCGCGATGCCCTCGACGGTCGGCTGGATCTCGCCTTCGTCTATGAGCTCGAGCATGGCCTCGACGATCGCCAAGCGCGTGCGCTGCGATCGCGCGACCCGCCCGTCCGTGGATGCGACACTGCCCGGCTCCATCATCCCCACCGCCAAGCCTAGTGGGACGGCGGCGAGGAACCAATATCCAGGGTCAGGAATCGGTCAGTTCCCCATCGCGGCCAGCCCGGCGGGGCCGAGCAGGGCGACGAGGTGCGACCGCGCGCCGTCCACGGCGATCGCCGCGAGGCTGCCGGGGTCGAAGCGCACGCGGGCGCCGGTGAGGTCGAAGACGATCTGGGCGAGGTCCGGATTGTGGCCGACGAGCAGGATCCGCCCGCCGGCGTCGGCCGCTTCGGCGAGCGCGAGCGCCCCTCTGGCGTCGAAGCCGCCCGACAGCGGCGCGTGCTCGACGGGCTCGAGCCCGAGTGCCGCGCACACGCCGCGCGCGGTCTCGCGAGCGCGCACGCGCGGGCTGGCGAAGACGTGCTCGAACGTCACGCCGAGCGCGGCGAGCGCCCGGCCCGCGGCGGCCGCCTGCGCCTGGCCGCGCGCGGTGAGCGGGCGCTCGGCGTCCGACCCGCCGCCGGCGGGCACGGCCTCGCCGTGGCGCAGAAGCCAGAGCTCGCGCGGCACGCGGCGCCTACTTGTAGGACCGCGTCGTCGTGCCGGTGTACTCGGTGCCCGAGGGCGACGTCCAGCGCAGGCGCCAGGTGCGGCCCTTGCGGTCGGAGGTCGTCTTCGTGAAGTAGCCGCGGCTGTCGGTCGTCACGGTCGCCAGGGTCTTCCAGCTGCCGCCGCGATCGTGGCGCTGGACGACGGCCTTCGTCTTGCCGGTGGCCGGGCGCACGAGCCCCCAGAGCGAGACCTTGCCGCCGCGCCGCTTCGCCGCCAGCGGGAGGCGGAAGCCGTCGAGCGCCGGCTTGTCCTTGCCGGAGGAGGTGCGCAGGCCGGACTCGAAGCCGCCGTACTTCTTGCCGCCGACCTCGGGCTCGTCGTCGGTGAGCAGGTACTGGGAGAACGCCTTGACCCGCGGGTTGTCGTAGGCGATGCGCTCCGACCAGGAGCGGTAGTCCGACTGCGTCGCGTAGGAGACGCCGTAGAACGGGTCGGGCACCGACTGGATGCCGAACTCGGTGAGGTAGACGCCGAGACGCTTCTTGACGACCTTCGCCCTCGCCGCGCGGTCGAGGGCCTTCGTCAGGCGCGAGAGCGCGCCGATCGTCACGTCGTTGGGCCCGCTGGGCCGGTAGAACGGCCCCTTGCGCGTCGTGTAGGCGTGGTGGGCGTAGCCGTCGACGCGCAGCTTGGCGCACTTGCCGGTCTTCTTGTACTTGCTGTTGAGGCACAGCGCGCCGCGCAGGAACGTCAGCGGCGCGACGACCTTGCCGGTGCCGACCGGGGCGGTCTCGCCCATGAGGACGGGCTTCGTGTCGCCGACGTCCTCCAGGCCGCGCAGCGCCGCGGCGTACAGGCCACGGTAGATGCCGGGCGAGAGCGGACGATGACGCGAGCTGTACTGCGGCCCGAGGAAGCCGGGGTGGTTGGGCTCGTTCCAGATCGACCAGCGGGTGACGTCGTCGCCGAAGCGCTTGGCGACGGCGGTCATGAAGATCCGGAACTCGTTCTGGCGCGGGCGGGTGACGGTGTCGCGAGCGCCGTTGGTCGCCCACTGGGGCACCGGCCCCGAGACGGTGAGCTGGAGCTTCCAGCCGCGCCGGTGGGCCTCCTCGATCGCCGGCGCGTAGCGCGACCAGTCGTAGGCCGACGGGTCGGTGAGGTCGACGTCGGGCTTGATGCGCGAGTCGGCGTCCGGGGCAACGTCGTGCCAGTACAGGACGATCCGCAGCGCCTTGACGCCCAGGCTGTCGAGCGTCGCGAACGCGCCGTCGCGCGTCGCCGGGTTCAGGAGGTCGCGCGGGGCCTCGAACGTCACCTCCTCGCCGTGGCTGGCGTGCGCGGCGGGCACCGCGGCGACGACGGCAAGGAGGATCGTGAGGGGGATGAGGCGCAGGAGACGGGTCATCAGCGACGGGACACGCTAGCGACGCGAGAAGTTGCGCCCGGGCGCGCCCCCATAGGGTTGAGCGGGACCGTTGCCCCATGGAGGACCGCCCGTGATCGACTTCACCGTCCCCGACGACCTGCAGGAGCTGCTCGGCCGCGTCCGGGCCTATCTCGACGAGGACGTGCTGCCCGCCGAGCAGGAGATCACCGAGCCCGACGACGTCCTGAAGGACTGGCACGTCGTCGAGCGCCTGCGTGACCGGGCCCGCGAGCGCGGCCTGTTCGCCCCGCACATGCCCGAGGAGTACGGGGGCCTGGGGGTCGGCGTGCTCGGGATGGCGCTCATCTCCCAGGAGCTCGGCACCGCGCCGCTCGGCGCCCTGGGCATGAACTGCATGGCGCCCGACGAGGGCAACATGCACACGCTGCTGCTGGCGGGCAGCGAGGAGCAGAAGGAGCGCTGGCTGCGACCGCTGGCGGAGGGGTCGATCCGCTCGTGCTTCGCCATGACCGAGCCGGGCGTCGCCTCCAGCGACCCGACGAACCTCGAGACGACCGCCGTCCGGGACGGCGACGAGTGGGTCATCAACGGCTCGAAGTGGTGCACGACCGGCGCGAAGGGCGCGGCGTTCGCGATCGTCGTGGCCAAGACCAGCGACGACGCGCCCAAGGCGCACCGCAACTACTCGCTCATCCTCGTGCCGACCGACACGCCCGGCTGGAAGGTCCTGGCCGACCCGGACTGGATCGGGTCGCACTCGCCGGGCGGGCACCCGATCGTCCGCCTCAACGACGTGCGCGTCCCGGCCGCCAACCTGCTCGGCACCGCCGGCGAGGGCTTCGTCATCGCCCAGAAGCGCCTGGCCGGCGGCCGCCTGGCCCACGCGATGCGCTGGATCGGCATGGCCCAGCGGGCGCTGGACCTCAGCTCGCGGCGCCTGCTGGAGCGCAAGGCGTTCGGCAAGGAGCTCGCCCGCCACCAGATGATGCAGGCGATGATCGCCGACAGCGCGATCGACCTGTACGCCTCGCGGCTCATGGTCCTGCACACCGCGTGGAAGCTCGAGCAGGGCCTGCCCCACCGCCAGGAGGTCGCGATGACGAAGGTCTTCGTCTCCGAGGCGCTCGGGCGCATCGCCGACCGCGCCGTGCAGATCCACGGCGCCGCCGGGCTGACGCTCAACCAGGCGATCGGCCGCATCTACCAGGACGCGCGCGCCGCCCGCATCTACGACGGCGCCAGCGAGGTGCACCGGATGACGATCGCCCGCGACGTGTTCAAGCTCGCCCTGCAGGGCGAGTCGGTGAAGGCCGCGACCGGCGACCTGCTCTAGGAGAACTCGATGGCCCACGAGATCGCCCCCGACGACATCGTCGCCACCCACGCGCAGGCGGCCGCCAACGACCGCCCGCCGCTGCTCGTCCTCGAGCCGCTGCTCGTCTTCCTCGACGAGCACGACCTCGGCGCCGGCGACGGCGAGCCGCAGATCACGGCGATCGGCGACGGCCGATCGAACGCGACGTTCCTCTTCGACCGCGGTGGCCGTCGGTTCGTCCTGCGCCGCCCGCCGCGCCCGCCGATCCCGCCGAGCGCGAACGACATGCTGCGCGAGGCGCGCGTCCAGACCGCGCTCGCCGGGCGCGTGCGCGTGCCGGAGATCCTCGCCGTCTGCGACGACGTCGAGGTCATCGGCGCGCCCTTCTACGTCATGGAGGAGAAGCGCGGCGAGGTCGTCACCGACACGATGCCCGCCGCGCTCGACACACCCGAGCAGCGCCGGCGCACCGGCGAGCAGCTCGTCGACGCGCTCGTCGAGCTCCACGCCGTCGACTGGCGCGACGCCGGCCTGGAGGGCTTCGGCCGGCCCGACGGCTACCTCGAGCGCCAGCTGCGCCGCTTCACCGGCCTGTGGGAGCACAACAAGACGCGCGAGATCGACGCGGTCGAGCGCGTCGGCACGTGGCTGGCCGACCACCTGCCGGCGTCGCCGCCGTCGACGATCGTCCACGGCGACTACCGGCTGGGCAACGTCATGCTCGCCGGCCGCGCGCCCGCCGAGGTCATCGCGATCTTCGACTGGGAGATGTCGACGATCGGCGACCCCCTGGCCGACCTCGGCTACCTGTGCCTGACCTACGCCAGCCCCGACGACTCGCCCGACGAGCCCTTCCAGCTCACGCAGGTCACGCGCGCCGAGGGCTGGCCGACCCGCGACGAGCTCGTCGCACGCTACGAGGAGCGCTCGGGCCGGTCGATGAGCGACATCCGCTGGTACCAGCTGCTCGCGCTGTGGAAGGCGATCGTCTTCATGGAGGGCAACTACAAGCGCGCCGCGTCGGGCATGAGCGACGACCCGTACCTGAAGGCCTTCGGCGACACGATCCTCGAGATGGCCGCGCGCGCGGAGGCGGTGACGCGTGGCGGCTGAGCGGCACGGCCTCCTCATCGATTGGGGCGGCGTCATGACGACGAACCTCCTGCGGGCCTTCGGCGCGTTCTGCGCCGCCGAGGGCGTGCAGCCGCGGACGCTGCGCGACGCGTTCCGCGAGGACCGCGAGACGCGCGACGCGCTCATCGCCTTCGAGGAGGGGCGCCTGGAGGACGACCGCTTCGCCGCCCAGATCGCCCGCGCGCTGCGCCTGGCGCCCGAGCGCGCCGAGGGGCTCATCGGGCGGATGCTCGGCGGGATGGAGATCGAGCCGGCGATGGTCACGATGGTCCGCACCGTGCGGGCGGCCGGCGTCCGGACCGGGCTGGTGTCGAACTCGTGGGGCGCGAACATGTATCCGGAGGACCTGCTCGACGAGCTCTTCGACGGCGTCGTGCTCTCCGGCCACGAGGGCTTCCGCAAGCCCGACCCGCGCATGTACACGCTGGGGGCGCAGCGGATCGGCCTCCCACCGGAGGCCTGCGTCTTCGTCGACGACCTGCCGTTCAACCTCGACCCGGCGCGCGAGCTCGGGATGGGCGTCGTCCAGCACACGGACCCCGCGGTGACCATTCCTGAGCTGTCGCGAGTGCTGGGCGTCACCCTCGACTGAACGCCAGCGTCTTCCTGCAGACCTCAAGATTCGCCGCGGACTGCCGATGTGCGGGGAGCATGCACCCGGGGATGGACCATGCGACAGGCTCGTGGCTGTGCCCCACCGAGGGCGACCGCGCCCGCATGCTCGAAGCGGGGCGCCGCGTCATGCGGACCCGCCTGTGGGTCGCCGTCGGCATGGGCCTGGCGCTCATCGCGTGCGCGCCGTGGTCGGGCTGGTGGCCGGTCATCCTGTCGGTCGCCGCGGTCATCCAGCTGGCGACGCTCGAGCGCCGGGTCAACCGCAGTGCCCGCCCGGAGCGCTACGTCGCGACGAGCTTCGTCTTCACCGCGATCGTCATCGCGGTCGCGGCGGGGCTGACCGGCGGGCCGCAGAGCCCGGTCCTGCCGCTGCTGGCGCTGCCGACGATGCTCATGGCCAACCGCTTCCGCCGGCCGGTCGTCCTGGTCGGGCTGGGCCTGACCCTGACGCTGCTTGTCGCCTCGACCCTGGCCCTGCACCCGGCCGCCACGGTCGACGACCCGCAGTACGTCCTCGTGTGCCTGGCGATCCTCGTCGGCATCACGATCTTCACGCTGTCGCTCAGCGACACCGAGATGCGGCTGCGCCGGCAGTCGCGCTTCGACCACCTCACCGGGCTGCTGAACCGGGCGGCGCTCGAGCCGCGCTTCGAGGAGCTGCGCGGCCAGGCGGAGGCCACGGGCGCCTCGGTCGCGGTCATCGTCTACGACCTCGACCGCTTCAAGTCGGTCAACGACGAGCTCGGCCACGACGTCGGCGACGGAGTCCTGCGCGACACCGCCGTCCAGCTGCGCCGCCACCTGCGTGCGTTCGACCTCGTCTACCGGCTGGGCGGCGAGGAGTTCGCGGTCATCCTGCCGGGCGTGGACGCGCGCGGGGCGCACGAGATCGCCGACCGTCAGCGCCGAGCGGTCGAGCGGGCGCGGCCGGGCGGGGTCGAGATCACGATCTCCGGGGGCGTGGCGGCCGCGGCCGGCGACGCGGTCGACTGGGAGGACCTCTACCGTCGCGCCGACACGGCCCTGCTGCGCGCCAAGCGCGAGGGCCGCAACCGGGTGCTGCGCGACGACGACGCGCCGTCGGTGGCGCCGCCGGCGCCCTCGCTCGCCTAGCCGCGTTCGATCCGCGCCCGCAGCTCGGCGCCGCGGCCGGCGCGAACCGCGCGGGCCGCTCGTTCGGCGCTGACGTCCACCCCGCGCGCCGCGGCGAGCTCGACGAGCTCCTGGCGCTCGTCGGACTCGCGCGCCACGCGCAGGAACAGCCAGCCGAACAGCAGGATCGTGAGGATCGACTCCTCGATCATCATGATCGCGCCCGCCGCCACCTGATCGTCGGCCGGCGTGATCCCGTGCGCCGCCTCACCGGCCGCGTAGGCGCCGAAGAACGCACCGCCGCCGAACAGCAGGACGTTGGCGAGCACCGCACCCGCCAGCCGCATGACGACGATGTAGCCCGCCCGCGCCCCGGTGCCGAACCAGGCCGGCATCGGCAGCGGCCCGAACAGGCACATCCAGACGTTCGCCCCGAAGAACAAGAAGCAGAGGTGCTGCAGGGCGTGGATGCCGTCGTGAGCCAGGGCGGCCTCGTGCGGCCCCGGGATGTGCCAGACGTAGAGGCTGATCGCCCACAGCGGCAGCGCGACGAGCGGATGGGCCAGCACCCGCAGCCGGTCGAAGAGCCCGATGCGCAGGATCGGCGCCAGCACCGGCCCGGTGAGCCCGAGCACGAGCAGCAGCGCGCCCACGTCGGCGATGACGAGGTGCTCGACCATGTGGGCCCAGAACAGGTCGTCCGACAGGTCGCCCAGCGCGGTGAGCGTCACGACGATCACCGCGATCCCGCCGTAGAACGCCCACTGCCGGGCGCCCGGGACCGCCCGCGGCGTGCCCGCGAGCGTCGCGCAGCGCCGCCAGTACAGGGCGGCGGCCACGAGCGCGGGCCCGACCTGGAGCGGCTCGACCGTCATCGCGCCCACGATGGTCGCAGAGTCGCCGCTCAGCGCCGCAGCGGGATCGCCGGAGCCTCCGGCATCGAGCCCACCGGTGCGGCGACCCGCTCGACCGGCGCGCGCGGCGCCACCAGCTCCCACACGCCGTGCACGCCGCCCGCGAGCCCGCCGACCGCGAGCACCGCCCCCGCGATGAGGGCGAGCGGCAGCATCCGCCACACGAATCTCACGCGAACGTCGGCGTTTCCCGGTAGCGTCGCGGACGTGCGACGGCTCTCCATCGCGCGTTCCGTCCAACTCGCCCTGCTCGGATTGACGGTCGCCCTCACGGCGATCGCGGGATTCGGCGTGGGCGGCCTGTACTCCTCCCGTCAGCAGTACGAGGACCGGCTCGCCCGCGCCTTCGAGCTCAAGGCGGCGGCCGGCCGGCTGCTCGCCGCCTCGGTCGTCGAGGAGGCCACGCTGCGCGCCCGCGCCGCGCAGGACGCGTCGCCGACCGAGGTCCGCCACGCCCGCGCGGCCTACGGCCAGGCGCTCGCCGACGCGCGGCGGCGGGCCGCCGACGACCCGGCGAGCCTCGCGATCCTCGGGCGCGCCGCCGAGGCCCAGGGGCAGCTGCGCCGCCCGCGCGCGCCCGCCTCGGCCGCGCTGGCCGCCCGCCGCCCGATCCGGGCGCTCAGCGACCGACAGGACGCCCGGCTGCGCGACGCCGACCATGACGCGCGCGACGACTCCCAGCAGGCGCTGGCCGCGATCATCGCCGCCGGCGGGCTGGCGCTCGCGGGCGCGATCGCTCTCGTCGCCCTGCTGCTCGCCGGGGTGCGCCGGCCGCTGGAGGAGCTGGTGGACGCGTCGGCCCGCCTCGCCGAAGGCCAGCTCGGCGTGCGCGTCAACGACACGCGCGGCCCCGACGAGCTGCGCCTGCTCGGCCGCTCGTTCAACGCCATGGCCGCCGACCTCGAGCAGGCCAACACGCGCCTGGAGGCCGAGCGCCGCCGTCTGGAGGTGACGGTGCGCAGCCTCGGCGACGGCCTGGTGCTCGTCGACGCCGAAGGGCTCGTGGTCACCGCCAACCCGCGCGCTCACCAGCTCGCGCCCGGGATCGTCGAGGGCCATCCGCCCGACATGACCGGCCTGCCGCTGCCGCCGGCGCGCGACGCGCTCGGCGGCGAGGTGCTCATCGAGCACGCCGGCCGGACGCTCGCGGTCACCGCCGCCCGCCTCGACGAGGAGGACGCCCACGGCGGCGTCGTGTGGACGCTGCGCGACGCGACCGAGCGCGCCCGCCTCGAGCAGCTCAAGAGCGAGTTCGTCGCCACCGCCAGCCACGAGCTGCGCAGCCCGCTGACCTCGATCAAGGGGTTCGTCGAGCTGCTGCGCGCCGGCGACGGCCTCGACGAGCGCCAGCGCGAGTTCCTCGACATCGTCCTGCATTCGACGAACCGGCTCGTCGCGCTCGTCAACGACCTGCTCGACATCGCCCGGCTGGAGGCCGGCCGGATGGAGGTCCACCGGCGCCCCACCGACGTGCGCGACTCCTTCGACGAGGTCGGTCGCCTGCTGGAGCCGCGGATCATCGAGAAGGGCCAGCGGCTGAAGATCGACGTCGCATCCGAGACGCCGCGCGTGCTGGCCGACCCGGACCGGCTGCGCCAGATCCTCACGAACCTCGCCACGAACGCCCACCTCTACACGGGCGAGGGCGGCACGGTCACGCTGCGCGCCGAGCCGTCGCCGGCCGGCGTCCGCGTCGAGATCGCCGACACCGGCCGCGGCATGTCGTCGGCCGAGCTCGAGATCGTCTTCGAGCGCTTCTCGCGCGGCGGCGGGGCCACCGGCACGCCCGGCACCGGCCTCGGGCTGTCGATCGTCAAGTCGCTCGTCGACCTGCACGGCGGCACGATCGACGTGACCAGCGCGCCCGGCGCCGGCACGACGTTCGCCATCACGCTGCCGGCCGCGCCGATCCCCGGCCAGCAGCGCCGGCCGCGCGAGGCCCTGCTCGGCCGCCGCATCCTCGTCCTCGACGACGACCCGGACACCGCCCAGCTCATCGCCCGCCGCATCGAGCCCTACGGCGTGCACGCCGAGGTGGCGCGGGACGGCGCCGAGGCGCTCGAGCGGTTGCGCCACGAGGAGTTCGACGCCCTGACCCTCGACGTGCTCATGCCCGGCATGAGCGGCTTCGAGGTCCTGCGCGAGCTGCGCGCCGACCCGGAGCTCGCCGACCTGCCCGTCGTCGTCGTCTCGGTCTTCTCCGGCCGCGAGGCGCTGTCGGGCGAGTGGATCGTCAGCAAGCCGATCGATGCCGACGAGCTCGTCGACGCGCTCGGCGCCGCCGTCCTCGCCGGACGGGTCCGCGTGTTGGCGGTCGGACGTCCGAACGTCCGCGGTCACCTCCGTGACGCGCTCGTCGAGCTCGGCATCGAGCACGAGTGGGCGAGCACCCCGCTGGAGGCGGCCCGGCTGTGCTCGACCCGCCGCTTCGAGGTGGCCCTCGTCGACGCCGGATTGCCCGATGTGGAGGCGGCGATCGCCGGCCTGGAGCTGCGCGGACGGCGCATGCGGCGCTCGGTGCTCGTCGTCGCCGACGGCGAGACCGACGGCAGCCCGGGCTACGCCCGCCTGGACGCCGACCCCATCCCGCTGGAGGAGGCGGGCGCCGCGGTGCTCGCCCTGCTGGAACCCGCCGGCGCGGCGGACTTGTAGGCTCGCCTGTGGCCATGGCTCCGGACGCGACCACCGAGATCGCCGAGCTGCGTGAACGGCTCGAGGCGATCGAGCGAGCGTCAGCCCTTCGCGAACGTCAGCTCGAGCGCTACGCCCTCGACCTGCGCGACACCTACAAGCTCGAGCGCGAGCGCGAGCGCGACCTGCGGCGCTCCTACATGGCGACCGTGCGCGCCCTCTGCAACGCGGTCGAGGCCCGCGACGCCTACACGGGCAAGCACGCAGAGCGCGTCGCCGCCTACGGGATGGAGATCGCGCGCACGCTGGACGCGCCGTTCGCCGCCGACTCGAACATCGAGTTCGGCTTCCTGCTGCACGACGTCGGCAAGGTGGCCGTCCCGGACGCGATCCTGTGGAAGCCGGAGCCGCTCACCGACGCCGAGCGCACGCTCATGGAACGCCACCCGGTCGTCGGCTGGGAGATCCTGCGCGAGATCGACTTCCTCGGCGACGCGAAGCTCGTCGTGCGCCATCACCACGAGCGCTGGGACGGCACCGGCTACCCGGACCGGCTGGCCGGCGAGGACATCCCGCTGCCGGCGCGGGTCTTCGCCGTCGCCGACGTCCTCGACGCGGTGACGACGCTGCGCCCCTACCGACAGCCGTCGCCGCTCGAGGAGGCGCGCGAGATGATCGCCGAGTCCTCCGGGTCGCATTTCGACCCGGAGGTCGTGCGAGCGTTCCTGGAGATCCCGCCAGGAACGCTCGACCGCATCCGCGAAGAGAGCGTCTGAATGCGCTCGGTGCTGATCGTCGACGACGACCCCTTCATCCGCAAGCTCGTCCACACCACGCTCGAGGACGTCTCCGGCTTCTCGCTGCACGAGGCGTCCAACGGGGTCGAGGCCGTCCAGCAGGCGGCCGAGATCGAGCCGGCACTCGTCTTCCTGGACATCGACATGCCGCAGATGAACGGCATCGACGCCTGCCGGGCGCTGCGCCGTCAGGACGGCGGCGGCAGCGCCGCGACGATCGTCATGCTCACCGCCGCCGGGGCGGAGGAGCACGAGGCCGACGCCCGTGAGGCGGGCGCCGACCTCTTTCTCACGAAGCCGTTCTCGCCGCTGGACCTGCTGCGACTCGTCGACGACCTGGCCTAGCGGCCTGCGGATGTCCGCAGGCCGCAAGAAGGAGCGCTAGCGAGTTCTTGCTTGAAGCGACCTCGCCCCCCTGGGCGAGCGTCGCTCAATCGCGCTTACCGCGGCCGTAGAGGAACCCGAAGAACTTCGACAGGAGCTTCGTGGTCCGCGAGCTGTAGGGGTACATGTGCGGGTCGCGCTTGGTCGCCAGGCGCGTGACGACGACCGCCTGCTGCTGGCAGTACTTGCGGATGCCGCCGGGCCCGTGGCGGTGGCCCAGGCCGGAGGCCTTCGCGCCGCCCATCGGCAGCTCGAGCGCCGCGTAGTTGATGAGGGCGTCGTTGATGCAGATCGCGCCGGCGTCGATGCGGCGGGCGATCGCCTCCGCCTTCTTGGTGTCCTTGCTGAACACCGAGGCGGCGAGGCCGTAGGGCGAGTCGTTGGCCAGCCGGATGGCCTCCTCGGCGTCCGACACCTTCATGATCGGCAGCGTCGGGCCGAACGTCTCGTCGCGCATGCAGTCCATCGTGTGGTCGACGTCGACGAGGACGGTCGGCTCGAACCAGTAGCCGCTGTCGTGCTTGCCGCGGGTGCCGCCGACGACGACGCGGGCGCCCTTGGCCTTCGCGTCCTGGACGTGGCGCTCGACGATGTCGACCTGGGGCGGGAACGTCATCGACCCGACGTCGATGCTGCCCGCCTCGCCGGTGCCCTGGCGCAGATCGCGGGCCTTGTCGGTGATGAGCTCGACGAACCGGTCGTAGACCGGCTCCTCGACGTAGACGCGCTCGACCGAGATGCACGTCTGGCCGCAGTTGAACATGCCGTAGTAGAGGGCGGTGTTGGCGGCGCGCTCGACGTCGGCGTCGGCGAGGACGATGAGCGGGTCCTTGCCCCCGAGCTCGAGCGAGACCGGCTTGAGCTCGTCGGCGGCCTCCTTCATGACCTTCTTGCCGGTCGCTGTCGAGCCGGTGAACATGATCATGTCCACCTGCTTGATGAGCGCCGCGCCGGTGCGGCCGGTGCCGGTGGCGACCTGGAAGACGCCCTCCGGCACACCGCACTCGAGGAAGCCCTCGAGCAGCTTCAGCGACGTCAGCGGCGTGATCTCCGACGGCTTGAGGATGACCGCGTTGCCCGCGGCGAGCGCCGGGATGCAGTCCCCGAACGAGTTCGTCAGCGGATAGTTCCACGGCCCGATGACCCCGATGAGCCCGAGCGGCTTGTAGCGGAGCATGAGCTTCTTGCCCTTGACGAGCACCGCCGAGGACTTGACCTTCTCGTCGGCGAGGTACTTCGGGGCGTTGTCGGCCCAGAACCCGAACGCGGCGGCGCCGTAGGAGATCTCGGCGATGAGCGCGTCCTCGTAGGTCTTGCCGGTCTCGGACCGGATCGTGGCGATGATCTCGTCCTGATGGTCGATGAGCCACTTCTGCATGCGCTTGAAGACGCGGCCGCGGCCCTCGAAGCCGAGCGCGTTCCAGGCCGGCTGGACCTCACGCGCGCGGGCCGCCATCTCGGCGAGCGCCTCCGGCCCGAGGTCGGGCAGGGTGGCGATGACCTGCCCCGTGGCCGGGTTCTCGACGGTGAACTCGTCGGTCGCCGCGGCGGTGGTGGCCGCCTTGGCCGGGGTCGGGGTCTCGACCTCGGCGATCTGCTCCTCGGTACCAGCCATCTCGGTCTCCTCGCAATGCGCGCTGACGGAGTGTCAAGCGTATCGTCGCGGGGCCGTTGCGCCTAGCGTCACGTTCGGCGCGTCAGAATCGTTGCCGGATGCAGCGCGCCATGTCCCGCAACGCTCTCGCCTTCGCCCTGGGCGCCCTCGTCGCCCTCGTCGCCGTCCTCGCCCTCCGTGGCGGCGACGGGACGCCCGCGGACGCGGCGGGCGGCG
Organism: Solirubrobacterales bacterium; assembly: GCA_040255945.1. Lineage (GTDB taxonomy): Bacteria > Actinomycetota > Thermoleophilia > Solirubrobacterales > Solirubrobacteraceae > Baekduia. Next base: position 33,056 of record JBDZVZ010000021.1, read on the forward strand.
GTGTCGTCACGACGACGACCACGATGCGCCACGCCCAGCCGCCGGGCCGGCGGCCGCATCGCGCGCCCGCGCGCCGCAAGCGGCCCCGGCCGAGCAGGACCGTGCGCGACCAGCCGCACCAGCCGCCGGCGGCCCCCGTCGCCCGGCCCCGCGGCGGCGCCGCGCCGGCGCCCCATCCGCAGCCGTCGAGCCCGACGACGCCGTCGACCACCCCGCCGGAGCCCACGACGACGACGCCCGCGCAGGAACCGCAGACGCCGTCCCCGACGACCCCGGCCGGCGCCGACACGACGAGCGGCGGCGGCACCGGCTCGGGCGGCGCCGGGGTGACGATCCCCGACGCCGCCACGCCGAACTTCGAGCCCTAGGAGAAGGTCAGCGACTCGATCCGGACGTCGTCGACCGGCTTGTCGCGACCGTCCGTCTGCTTGCCCTCGATCGCGTCGACGACGTCCATCCCGTCGACGACCTGGCCGAAGACCGTGTGCTTGCCGTCGAGCCACGGCGCCTCGCCGGTCGTGACGAGGAAGAACTGCGAGCCGTTCGTGTTCGGCCCCGCGTTGGCCATCGCCAGCGCGCCGCGCACGACCTTGTGGTCGTTGAACTCGTCCTCGAACTGGTAGCCGGGGCCACCCGTGCCGGTGCCCTGCGGGCAGCCGCCCTGGATCATGAAGTCCTTGATGACGCGGTGGAAGATGAGGCCGTCGTAGAAGCCGTCCTGCCCGAGCTTCTTGAAGTTCTCGACGGTCTTGGGCGCGTCGTCGTCGAAGAGCTCGAGGGTGATCGTGCCTTCGCTGGTGGTCATCGTTGCCTGAGACATTGCGCCCCAGGCTACCCGGGCCCCGGTCAGCCCAGCAGCTTCAGGCGCGACAGCGAGATCGTCGGGCCGGACGTCGGCGGCTGCTTGAACCACAGCAGCAGGTAGCGGTACTTCGAGGTGCCGCGCCCGAGCGTGATCGACTGCGAGTTGTCGTCGGTCTGCGTGCCGATGTCGCCGACGTCCTTGAGGTGCGCCCAGCGCGTGTCCAGGACGGTGGGCGGCAGCTCGTCGGCGTCGGCGGCGTAGATCTCGATCTTGAAGCCGGGCGTCGTCGTCGTCAGGTCGATCTCGCGGATGCCACGCTCCGAGCCCAGGTCGACGGCCACGCCGGCGTTCATGACCTGGGCGCCGTCCGGGGCCGACACCGACCAGGACGTCGAGGGCTTGCCGTCGACGAGGGCGACCGTGTCGCCGTCGGTCGTGGCGCGCGTGAACGGGTCGTAGAGGTTGACCGCCGAGGCGTCGAGCTTGATCCGCTTCGGCGCCGCCGGGGTCGTCGTCGTGTCGGTCGTGCTCGTGCCGGTCGTGTCGGTGGTGCCGCTGTCGCCCGAGCCCGACTGCGAGCGCGGCGTCGACGTCGACCCCGACGACGACTGCGGCTTCGAGCCGCCGCCGCCGGACTTCGGCGAGGTCGGGGTCACCGGCACGTCGGAGCTGAGGTCCGGCAGCGCCGGGAGGCTCGTGCTCGGCGTGCTGTCGGAGCCGGGCGGGGTCGTCGGAGCCGTGTCGACCGGCGGCGTCGTGGGCGCGGGCGCCGTCGTGGTCGTCGTCGGCGGCGCCTGGGCGACCTGGGTGGCCGCCGGGGGCGGCGGGCTGTCGGAGAGCGCCGCGTAGGCGGCGGCCACCGCGCCGCCGCTCAGCGCGAGCGTGAGCGCCGCGACGGTGCCGGCGGCGCGCATGCCGGGCAGACGGCCGGCGCGGCCGGAGGCCGCATGCCCGCAGGCCAGGCACCAGTCCTGGTCGTCGGCCATCGGGGCCTGGCAGGTGCGGCACAGGCGCCCGTGGTCAGGCGCGGCGGCGTCGTCGAGCTGCGGCGTCGGCTCCGTCATCGGCTACCACGTTAACGGGGTCAGACCCGTTCCGTTGCACACAAGGCGACGCAGCGTCGCCCTCCGGGCCGGATGGCCGTGCAACGGAACGGGTCTGACCCCGGTCAGGAGCGCGCGAGCTCGACGGCGACCGGCCGGCCGGCGAGCGCCGCGCCGTCGACGGCCGCCACGACGCGGCTCGCCTCGCTGTCGGGGACCGAGAACAGCGTGAAGCGCTGCAGCATCCGCACGTCGCGGACCGCCTCGCCGTCGAGCCCGGCAGCACTCGTGATCGCGTGCACGATGTCGGCCACCTCGAGGCCGTCGGCCAGCCCGGCGCCCGCGACGACACGCCGGTACTGCTCGTCGCCGTTGCGCGACAGCTGCGGCTTGGCGTGGCGGCGCGGCTTCTCCTCGACCGCGGCCGGCTTCGTCGTCGCGCCCGGGCTCCACTCGGTCAGCGTGGTGCCGATGTGGGCCTCGATCGCCTCGAGCTCCTTGCGCTGGCGCGGCTCGACGAACGTCAGCGCCCGGCCCGAACGACCGATGCGGCCGGTGCGCCCGATCCGGTGGACGTAGACGTCGGGCGAGGTCGGCACGTCGAAGTTGATGACGTGGGTGACCGTCGAGATGTCCAGGCCGCGGGCGGCCACGTCGGTGGCGACGAGGATCGGCACCCGGCCGCCCTTGAACGCGAGCATGACGCCGTCGCGCTGGCCCTGGCTGAGGTCGCCGTGCAGCGCCTTGACGTTCATCCCGCGGTCCTTGAGCTTGCGGAACAGCTGGTCGGCGCGGATCTTCGTGCGCGTGAAGACGATCGCCTGGTCGGGGCGCTCGGCGTGCAGCACCTCGACGAGCGTGTCGGCCTTGTCGGCCGGCTTGACCTCGAGCCGGAACTGCTCGACGGTGTCGACGGTCAACGTCGCCGCCTTCACCTTCACCGTCTGCGGGTGGTACAGGTAGCGGTCGGCGAGCTTGCGGATCTCGGGCGGCATCGTCGCGCTGAACAGCGCGGTCTGGCGGCCGTTCGGGCAGAGCTTGAGGATCCCCTCGACGTCCTCCAGGAAGCCGAGGTCGAGCATCTCGTCGGCCTCGTCGAGCACGACGAACCGGCACGAGGTCAGCAGCAGCGACGCGCGGGAGATGAGGTCCTTGACCCGGCCGACGGTGCCGACGACCACGTGGCCGCCCGCGTTGAGCTGGGCCTGCTGGCTGCGGATCGGGGCGCCGCCGAACACGGCGACGACGTCCACGCCCTTGCGTGCGCCGTAGGCGCGCAGCGCCTGGGTGACCTGGATGCACAGCTCCCGCGTCGGCGTCAGGACGAGCGCCTGGACGGCCGAGTCGGACGGGTCGACGTGCTCGACGATCGGCAGGCCGAACGCCGCGGTCTTGCCCGAGCCCGTCTGGGCCTGGCCGATGATGTCGTTGCCCTGCAGGACGATCGGGATCGCCTGCTCCTGGATCGGGCTCGGCTGCTCGTAGCCGATGTCCTGGAGGGCGAGAAGGGTGGGCTCGCTGAGGCCGAGGTCCGCGAAGGCGGTCATGTTCCTCAAGAGGGTAGTGCGCTGCCCGTATGATGCGCCGGCCGGCTCGGACGCCGGCGTCGACCAGCCCGCCGCCCTTGCTCCTCGGCCGACACCGCGAAGTCGCCCAGCTCGACACTCTGCTCGAGAACGCCGCGCAGGGTTCATCCGCCGCGCTGCTGCTCAGCGGCGAGGCCGGCATCGGCAAGTCGTCGCTGCTGCGCGCGGCCGCCGACACGGCCGACGAGCGGGGGTTCCAGGTGCTGCGCACCCGCGGCTACGAGGCCGAGTCCGACATCCCGTTCGCCGGGCTGCTCGAGCTCCTCGCGCCGCTGCTGCCGTTGCGCGACCGCATCCCGGAGGTGCAGGCCCGGGCGCTTGGGACGGCGCTCGCGCTCGAGCCGCCCACCCCCGTGGACCGCTTCGCCGTGCCCGCGGGCATGCTGAGCCTGCTCGGCCTGGCCGCCGAGCAGCGGCCGCTGCTCGTGGTCATCGACGACGTCCACTGGCTCGACGACGCCACGCGCGAGGCGGCCGCGTTCGTCGCGCGGCGGCTCAGCGCCGAGGGCGTCGTCCTGCTCGGCGCGTTGCGCCCGTCGCCGGAGGTCGTGGCGACGTTCGAGGGCGTCGAGATCGTCGAGGTCGCCGGACTCGCCACGTCCGACGCAGCGGAGCTGCTGCAGCGGTCGGCCGCCCGCGACATCGCCGGTGACGTCGAGGCCCGGCTCCTGGACACGGCCCGCGGCAACCCGCTCGCGCTGCTGGAGATCCCCCGGATCCTCAGCGCCGGCCAGCTCGCCGGGCGCGAGCCGCTGACCGGCCCGCTGAACGCCGGCGATCAGATCGCGGGCGCCTTCGTCGCCCAGGTCGCCGGCCTGCCGGAGCCGACGCGCGAGGCGCTGCTGCTCGCCGCGTCGATGCAGAGCGGGCTGCACGAGTTGTTCGTGGCCGCGCTGCGCGAGCGCGGCCTGCCCGACGACGCGCTCGACCCGGCCCTGCGCGAAGGGCTCGTCGAGATCGACCGGCGCGTCGAGTTCGCCCACCCGCTGCTGCGCTCGGCGATCTACCACTCGGCGGATCCGCAGCGGCAGCGCGCCGCCCACGTGACGCTCGCCGCGGTCGCCGACACGCCCGCTCGGCGCGTCTGGCATCTCGCCGCCTCGACCGGGGCGCCCGACGAGGAGGTGGCCCGCGCGCTCGAGAGCGTGGCGCGCGACGCGCGCGCCCGCGGCGGGATCGCCGAGGCCGCCCGCGCGTTCGAGCGCGCCGCCGCCCTCACCCCCGGCGAGGCGGACCGGACGCGGCGGCTGCTGGAGGCGGCGTCGGACTTCGCCCAGAGCGGGGCGCCCGACCATGCGCTCGCGCTCGTCGAGGACGCCGAGAAGCTCACGCCCGGCACCGCGCTGGCCACCGAGGTCGTGCGCGTTCGCGGGCACGTGGAGATGCGGCGCGGCGCACCGCTGGCCGCCCACGACGTGCTCGTCGCCGAGGCCGACCGGATCGAGGCGGCCAACCCGGTGGCGGCCGCGTCGCTGCTCGTCGAGGCGGCGGTCGCCCACATGATGACCGGCGACATGGAGGCGCTCGTGGCCACCGGCGACCGGGCGCGCACGCTGCTCGGCGACGCGGAGCCGGTGCTCGGACTGCTCGCCGGCGTGCTCGTCGGCGAGGCCCACGTCGCCCTCGGCCACGAGGAGGAGTCCGAGGCGCTGCTGGAGCCGGCGGTGCCGGTCCTCACCGGCGAGGACGTGCTGGCGATGCCGGCCGAGCTCGTCGGCATGGCCGGCCAGTGCGCGATCTGGGACGAGCGCTGGGATCGCGCCGAGGCGGTGCTCGACAACCTCGTCGTCCGCGCCCGCGACGCGTCGGCGATCAACCACCTCATCTACCCGCTGGCCGCGCACGCCGTCCTGGACTTCCGCCGCGGCCGCTGGACGGCCGCGCTCGCCGACGCCGCCGAGGCGGCCGAGCTGGCCCGCGACACGGCGCAGCGCCCGCTGCTGGCGTTCGCCGTCGCGGCGCGCGGACACGTCGAGGCGGCGATGGGCCGCCGGGACGAGGCACGCCGCCACGCGCGGGAGTGCGTCGCGCTCGGCGAGCTGCTCGGCGGTGCCGCGATCACCGTCTATGGGCTCAACGCGCTCGCGCTCGACGCGCTGGGCGCCGGGGAGGCCGAGAGCGCCGTCGACCTCTACGACCGCGCCGCCCGCCTGCAGCGCCGGATCCGCATGCAGCGCGGCGTCGTGCAGACCGGCGCCGACCGGGTCGAGGCGCTCATCCGCCTCAGCAGGGTCGACGAGGCCCATTCGGCGTTCGAGCAGTTCGCCGACGCGCCCGGCGGCGGCCGGTGGGCGCAGGCGGCGCTCGCCCGATGCCGTGCCCTGCTGGCCGGCGACGACCACGAGCGCCACTTCGAGAACGCGCTGCACCACCACCAGTACGACGGCCAGCCGTTCGAGCGGGCACGCACCCAGCTGGTCTACGGCGAGCGGCTGCGGCGCGACCGGCGCCGCGCCGACGCGCGCGAGCAGCTCGGCGAGGCGCTCGAGACGTTCGAGCGCCTGGGCGCCGCGCCGTGGGCGGCGCGCGCGCGGGTCGAGCTGCGGGCGACGGGCGGGGCCGGCGAGAGCGACCCGGCGGCCAAGAGCGCGGCGGAGGCCGCCGGGCTGGAGGAGCTCACCGCCCACGAGCTGCAGATCGCCCGCCTGGTCGCCTACGGGCTGACGAACCGTGAGGTGGCCGCGAAGCTCTTCCTGTCGCCCAAGACGATCGAGTACCACCTGTCGCAGATCTACCGCAAGCTCGACCTGCGCTCGCGCACGCAGCTCGCCTCGCTCATGGCCAGCGAGATGGGCGGCGACGAGAAGGCCGCGTAGCGCCCGCGCCGTGGCGCCGGGCGCTCAGGCGCGCACGTCGAGCAGGACCTTGCCGGTCGTGCGGCGCTCGGCCAGGTCGATCTGGGCCCGGGCGGCGTCGGCGAGCGGGTAGGTCGGGCCGACGACCGCCTCCAGCTCGCCGGAGGCCGCCAGCGCGAAGAGCTCGGCCAGCGGCTCCTCGCAGTGGCGGCGCTCGTCGAGGTAGTGAAAGAGCCAGAAGCCGACGACCGACTGCGAGCGCTTCAGCAGCCGCCCGGTGCGCACCTCGTTGGGCTCCTTGGAGGCGATGCCGCACGGCACGATCCGCCCACCGATGCCGAGCGCGTCGAAGCAGGCGTCGAACACCGGGCCACCGACCATCTCGAAGACCGCGTCGACCGGGGCGCCCCCGTTGGCCTGCACGATCCGCTCGGTCAGCCCGTCGGGGTCGCCGTCGACCGCCGCCGCCGCGCCCAGCCGCAGGCACAGCTCGCGCTTCTCGTCGCTCGTGGCCGTCGCGATGACGCGCGCGCCGAAGATCCGCCCCAGCTGGACGGCCAGCGACCCGACGCCGCCCGCGCCGGAGACGACGACGACCGACTCGCCCTGCTGGACCCGCGCGCACGTCCGGTGCAGATGCCAGGCGGTCAGCCCCTGCAGCAGCAGGGCGAGCGCGGTCCCGTCGTCGCAGCCGTCGGGGATCGGGAAGACCTTGTCGACCGGCGCGACGGCGTACTCCGCATAGCCGCCGGTGCCGCACAGCGCGACGACCCGCTCGCCGGTGTCGACCCGGATGCCCGCCACCTCCGAGCCCGGCGTGCGTGGCAGGTCCTGCTTGGCGACGTAGCGGTTCTCGCGCTGATGGGTGTCGGCGAAGTTCAGCCCCGCGTGGGCGACCTCGACGAGCACCTCCCCGTCGGCCGGCTCGGGCCGCGGCACCTCGACGAGCGCCAGGACCTCGGGGCCGCCGAACTCCACCTGCTGGATCGCGCGCATCGGCGCGCACCCTACCCAGCCCAGGCCGTAATCTCCGGCGCCTCATGAGCCTCACCGTCGTCGGATCGATCGCCTATGACGCCGTCAAGACCCCGTTCGGGGAGCGCGAGCGGATGCTCGGCGGCGCCGCCACCCACTTCGCGCTGGCCGCCTCGTTCTTCACCGAGGTGCGGCCGGTCGGGCCGGTCGGCGACGACTTCGACGAGGCCTCGTGGGCGACGCTGCGCACGCGCGGCACGGTGACCGACGACGTCGAGCACGTCGCCGGCGGCACGACGTTCTTCTGGAAGGGCGAGTACTCCTCGAACCTCAACCAGCGCGAGACGCACGTCACCGACCTCAACGTCTTCGAGACGTTCGCGCCGAAGCTCTCGCAGGCCTCCAAGGACGCCGACGTCCTCTTCCTGGCCAACATCCAGCCCGACCTGCAGCTCCAGGTGCGCGAGCAGTGCGCCGCCGCGCGCTTCGTCGCGATGGACTCGATGGACCTGTGGATCAACATCGCCCACGAGTCGCTGCGCAAGGTCATCGGCACCGTCGACTGCCTCATCCTCAACGACGAGGAGCTCGAGATGCTCACCGACAAGCCGACGCTCGTGCAGGCCGCCCAGGAGGTCCTGAGCTGGGGCCCGACGGCCGTCGTCGCCAAGCTCGGCAAGTACGGCGCGGCGCTGTTCACCAAGGACGACTTCTTCGCGCTGCCCGCCTACCCGCTGGCCGAGGTCATCGACCCGACCGGCGCCGGCGACACGTTCGCGGGCGGCTTCGTCGGCTACGTCGCCGCTCACCCCGATGCGGAGGTCGACCACGACCTGCTGTCGCGCGCGATGGCCTACGGCACCGCGCTGGCCTCCTACAACGTCGAGGAGTTCGGCACCGACCGCGTCGAGCGCCTGACCGCCGACGAGGTCCACCAGCGGGTCGCCGACCTCCAGCGGATGACGGCGTTCGACGCGCCGCCCGTCGCGCTGCGCGCGTAGCGGTCAGCACAACAACAGACCGGACCCGGGTTCGATCAAACGGCCAGAACCGGCCGGAGGATTACGGAGCGCTCCGGGCGCCGCCGACCACAGAAGTGACCGCGGTCATGGAGGGCCGCGGGCTTGTGTCCTCGGCTAGGAGCCCTCGTTGCTGGTCCGCCCCCGGGCGCTCGTCGCGCTGCCATCACTGCTGCTCGCCTTCGCCGCCGCCCCCGCGGCCGACGCCGCGCAGCCGGCGCCGATGGCCGCCCCCGTCGGGCTCACCGCGCACCGCGCGACGGTCCAGAACGGCACGCCCACGGCGACGGCGGCCCGGCGCAAGGCCACCCGCCAGCGCTCGTCGCTGAAGGTCCACAGCGCCCAGACCCGCTTGGCCGACCCGCGCAGCGACGAGCAGTGGCCGCTGCGGGGCAACCGCCCGATGGGCATCGAGTCGGCGTGGCGTCAGACGACCGGCGGCGACGTCACGGTCGCGGTCGTCGACACCGGCGCCGACCTCGAGCACGCCGACCTGGCCCCGAACCTCTGGGTCAACCGGGGCGAGATCCCCGGCAACGGCGTCGACGACGACGGCAACGGCTACGTCGACGACGTCAACGGCTACGACTTCGTCGCCGACGACGGCGACCCGGCCGACGAGAACGGCCACGGCACCCACGTCGCCGGCATCATCGCCGCGCGCGGCGGCAACGGCATCGGCGTCAGCGGCGTCGCCTGGCGCGCGAAGATCATGGTCGTCCGGGCACTCGACGCCCGCGCGCAGGGCACGACCGACACGGTCGCCGAGGCGGTCCGCTACGCGGTCGACAACGGCGCGCGCTTCATCAACCTCAGCCTCGCCGGACCGACCGGCACGCCGGACCTCGAGGGCGCGATGCTCTACGCCCAGCAGCACGACGTCCTCGTCGTCGTGGCGGCCGGCAACGACGGCCTCGACCTCGCCGCCAGCCCGACCTACCCGGCGTCGTTCGGCGAGGACAACATCATCGGGGTCGCGGCGACGACCGACCGCGGGGGGCTCTCGGACGTCTCCGACTACGGGCCGGGCGCCGACCTGGCCGCCCCCGGCGAGGACGTCCTGTCGACCGCGATCGACGGCGGCTACGAGTGGCGCACCGGCACCTCGATGGCCGCTCCGCACGTCACCGGCACGCTCGCGCTCATGGCGGCGGCCCGCCCCGACCTCGGCGGCGCGGCGCTGCGCGACGCGCTGCTGCTCGGGGCCCGGCGCGGCACCCTGCCGGTCGAGAACGGCGCGCTGGACGCGGCCGTGGCGCTGCGGCGCATCATCGCGCCCGGCGCGTGGCGCGCAGCACCCAAGAAGGTCAAGGCGAAGTCCGCGCGCGGGGCGAAGGCCGCGAAGGCCAAGGCCAAGCGCGCCAAGGCCGGGCGCGCCCCCACGCGCCGCCGGTGACATTTCGGACAGGTCGCGGTGGACCTGCGGCGCCGCACGGGTAATGCTCTGCCTGTGCCGTGGGGATTCATCTGGCTGATGGTCATCCTGAAGATCCCGATCATCGCCCTGCTCGTGCTCGTCTGGTGGGCGATCCGCTCGTCGGAGGGCGGACCGGAAGGCGACGAGGGCGGCGGCGGAGACGACGGCGGCTCGAAGGTCCGCCACCCGCGCAGCCTCCCGCGCCGACCGCGCCCGCGCGGCCCGCACGGCGGGCAGATGCTCCCGGCTCCCTCGCGCGTGCGCCGCGCGCCCGCGCGGGCTCGACCGCACACGCCGCTGCGCGGCGGTCGCACTCCCGGCCGGATCTGACCGGCCGTTCGTGGCAGGATGCCGGGCATGCAGCCGGCCTCCGTCCTGTCCGACGGCACGATCCGCCGCCTCGTCGAGGAGGGCCGGATCGGCATCGACCCCTGGGATCCCGGGATGGTGCAGCCCGCGAGCGTCGACGTCCGGCTCGGCTCGTCGTTCCGGGTCTTCCACAACCACCGCATCCAGGTCATCGACCTCGCCGACCCGCCGCACGGGCTGACCGAGCACGTCGAGGTCCCCCGCGACGAGCCGTTCGTCATCCACCCCAACGAGTTCGTCCTCGGCCGCACCGAGGAGCAGGTGGCGCTGCCCGACGACGTCGTCGCGCGCATCGAGGGCAAGTCGAGCCTCGGGCGCCTCGGGCTCATCGTCCACGCGACCGCCGGGTTCGTCGACCCCGGGTTCCGCGGCACGCTCACGCTCGAGATCACGAACTTCAACTCGGTGCCGATCGTGCTGCGCCCCGGCCTGCCGATCGCCCAGCTGAGCTTCATGACCCTCGACCAGGCGGCCCAGCGCCCCTACGGCCATCCGGAGCTCGGCAGCCACTACCACGGCCAGCTCGAGGCGACCGAGTCGCGCTACGAAGGCGGACCGGCCGGCACGCGCGACGCCGCGTCGGCCAACAGCTGACAGCGGCCGGGCGGTCGGGTAGGTTCGCCCGATGCTGCATGCGCTGATGGTTCTCGCCACGTCGGCGGCATCCGAGGACGAGCCGTCGAAGGCCGCCTTCTACCTCTGCGGCGGCCTGCTCGCCGCCTGGGCCGTCGTCGTCACCGTCATCGGGATGACGAGCGCCACCTTCCCCGCCTCGACCGCCGCCAAGCGCGGCGTCATGGCGATCTCGGCGGTGCTCATGGCGGGCGCGATGGCGACCGCCGTCATCACCGGTTGACGATCGGCCGCCGGTCCGGCCGGGTATCGCTCACCTGACGTCGCTCGACCGGCCAGGAGGCAGGAGCCGGGACACTAGTATCCGAGAGCGACCCCGAGAACCCCGAAGAGAGGGCGCCCGATCGTGAGCGAGACCCAGACCCAGGAGGCCGGCGGCGTAGCCAAGGCCGGCAGCGGCGACAGCCTGACGGTCACCGACAACCGCACCGGCCGGACCTACGAGATCCCGATCACCGACGGGACCGTGCGGGCGATGGACTTCCGCCAGATGAAGGTCGACGAGGACGACTTCGGCCTCATGACCTACGACCCGGCCTACACGAACACGGCGTCCTGCCGGTCGGAGATCACGTTCATCGACGGCGACCGCGGCATCCTCGAGTACCGCGGCTATCCGATCGAGCAGCTCGCCGAGCAGTCGACCTACCTGGAGGTCGCCTACCTGCTCATCCACGGCGAGCTGCCCAGCCAGAGCCAGCTCGACGAGTGGTCCCACCAGATCACGGTCCACACGTTCGTCCACGAGAACGTCAAGGAGTTCGTGGGCGGCTTCCGCCACGACGCGCACCCGATGGGCATGCTGCTCGGCTCGGTCGGCGCGCTGTCGACGTTCTATCCGGACGCCAACGAGATCCACGACGAAGGGAACCGGATGATCCAGACCATCCGGCTCATCGCGAAGATGCCGACGCTCGCGGCGTTCGCCTACCGGCACACCCAGGGTCAGCCGTACGTCTACCCGGACAACGACCTCAAGTACGCCGGCAACTTCCTCAACATGATGTACAAGATGACCGAGCTGAAGTACGAGCCGGACCCGCGGCTCGAGCGCGCGCTCGACGTCCTGTTCATCCTGCACGCCGACCACGAGCAGAACTGCTCGACCTCGGCCGTCCGCTCGGTCGGCTCCTCGCAGGTCGACCCGTACTCGGCGGTCGCCGCCGGCGTGGGCGCGCTCTACGGCCCGCTGCACGGCGGCGCCAACGAGGCGGTGCTGCGGATGCTGCGGCGGATCGGCAGCAAGGAGAACATCCCGGACTTCATCAAGGGCGTGAAGGCCGGCGACGAGAAGCTCATGGGCTTCGGCCACCGCGTCTACAAGAACTACGACCCGCGGGCGCGCATCATCAAGCAGGCCGCCGACGACGTCTTCGAGGTGACCGGGGTCAACCCGCTGCTGTCGATCGCGCTCGAGATGGAGCGGATCGCGCTCGAGGAGGAGTACTTCATCGAGCGCAAGCTCTACCCGAACGTCGACTTCTACTCGGGGCTCATCTACGAGGCACTCGGCCTGCCGGTCTCGATGTTCCCGGTCATGTTCGCCATCGGCCGCACCTCGGGCTGGATCGCCCAGTGGCTGGAGATGGTCCAGGACGGCGAGCAGAAGATCGCGCGGCCCCGCCAGATCTACGCGGGTGCGCGCGGCCGCGACTACGTGGACATCGGCCAGCGCTCGTAGCGGGCGTCCAGGACCGGCGCTCCCCTGGGGCGCCGGTCGGCTGGCCCCACCTCGATACACCGGCTAGCACCACCAAGCCAGACCGGAATCCAGAAGTACGCTCCCGCCGCTCGCCGGGCGAAGGCCCCGGCCCGGAACAGGGAGTCGTCCATGAACTTCAAGGGGCCGGCCGCCCGCGTGGCGGCCCTCATCGTGCTGTGCGCGGCGTTCGCCGGGGTGTCGACGACGGCCGCCCAGGCATCGGTCACCGGCTACAGCGAACCGGCGTTCACGAAGACGAACGCCAACAACAGCTTCTGGTGGCACTGGGTCGCCCAGGACGGGCTCAACGAGAACAACACCAACAACTACACGTACTACTTCTGCTTCTACACGGAGCAGAACGGCGTCCCGGTCGAGAACAGCAACGGGACGAACGGGCCGGGCTCCACGAACTGCACCGGCAGCCTGCGCAACGGCGCGACGCCGTCGAGCGGCAACTACGCGGCGGTCCCGTTCCAGCTGAGCACCGTCCTGACCAACGGCGCCCGCTACACCATGTGCGCGTCGGGCTGGTACCGCTGGCCCTACATCTGGAAGTCGGATTTCGGGAGCGGCAACTGCCCGTCGACGGTCATCGACCGGACCCCGCCGACCGCCGCCGTGACGCTCGCCAACGGCGCCGCCGCGTCGAACAACCCGAAGCTCGCGATCCGCATCGACTACCAGGACGCGATCAGCCCGCCGTGGCCCGGACCGCAGGGCAAGGCCTTCACGTGGGCGTGCCTGGCCCGCGGCGGCGCCTGCGCACAGCCCGCGACCGCGGCCAACGGCTGGCGGTGGGAGGAGGGCTGCAGCGTGCCCGGCTTCCCGAGCAACGACCACCGGACCGCGGTCTTCCTCTGCCAGTGGGACCTCTCCGGCCAGCCGGACGGCGCCTACCACTTCTGCGCACGCGAGTCGGACTCGGCCATGCCCGACAACCCGAACGGCACGAACCAGCTCGCCGCCACCTCCGACCAGGCGAACCTGTCGGCCATCGCCTGCGACAGCACGATCCTCGACCGCACGGCGCCGAGCGTGACGGCGAACGCCAGCGCGACGACCGTGAAGGCCGGCGACCTGGTGACGTTCACCGCCGGCGCGTCGGACGCGATGAGCGGCACGAGCGGCACGTACGCGTGGACGTTCGGCGACAACACGGCGCCGGGCGCCGGCGCGAGCACGACGCACACCTACACCCAGCCGGGCACGTACGTCGCGAAGGTCACGACGACCGACGGCGCCGGCAACAGCGGTGAGGGCACGGTGACGATCACGGTCAACCCGGCCGGCGGCGGTTCCACCGGCGGCGGCGGCGGTTCCACCGGCGGCGGCGGTGGCTCCACCGGCGGCGGCGGCGGTTCCACCGGCGGCGGTGGCGGTTCCACCGGCGGCGGCGGTTCCACCGGCGGCGGCGGCTCCACCGGCGGCGGCGGCTCCACCGGCGGGGGCGGGTCCACCGGCGGCGGCTCGACGACCATCCCCACGGCCGGGGTCACGCCCCCCCCCCCCACCGG
>JBDZVZ010000138.1:0-3155 GCA_040255945.1 Solirubrobacterales bacterium
CCGCATGCCACCGCTCATCACTCGCGAGCAGGCCCTCCGGTTCGGGGATCTGGAGGACCACGGCGCGATCGTCGAGCTGGTCGATCGCGCATGGGCCGCCCGGCAGGAGAACTTCGGCGACAGCACCGACATGTGCTCGCTGGTCAACGCGAAGTCCGGCGGCTGCGCCGAGGACTGCGGCTTCTGCGCCCAGTCGCGCTTCGCGGAGGCCGAGACCCCGATGCACGCACTCATGGAGCCTGAGCAGATCCTCGAGCACGCCAGGGCCGCCGAGGCCGCCGGCGCCCACCGCTTCTGCATGGTCACCCAGGGCCAGGGGCTGTCCAAGCGCGACTTCGAGAAGGTGCTGGAGGGCGCCCGCCTCGTCGCCCAGCACACGAACCTCAAGCGCTGCGCGTCGATCGGCCACATGAGCGTCACGCGCGCCAAGGCGCTCAAGGAGGCGGGCATCCAGCGCGTCCACCACAACGTGGAGACCGCCGAGTCCTACTACCCGGAGGTCTCGACGACCGTCCGCTACGAGGGCCGGCTGCGCACGATCCAGGCGGTCGAGGAGGCGGGGCTGGAGACCTGCGTCGGCGGCATCCTCAACCTCGGCGAGTCGCGCGAGCAGCGGGTCGAGATGGCCTTCGAGCTGGCGAAGATCAACCCCACCTCGGTGCCGATCAACCTCCTGAACCCGCGCCCGGGCACGAAGTTCGGCGACCGCGACTTCCTGGACCCGTGGGAGGCGGTCAAGTGGATCGCGATCTTCCGCCTCATCCTCCCAGAGGCGCTGTTCCGGCTCTGCGGCGGGCGCGTCGAGAACCTCGGCGACCTGCAGCCGCTGGCGGTCCGCGCGGGACTCAACGGCGTGATGATGGGCAACTTCCTCACCACGCTGAACGCCGACCCGTCGCAGGACCGCAAGATGTTCACCGACCTGGGGTTGAACATCGCACGCCAGCCCGACAACGGCGCCAACCCGCGGCCCGACAACCGCTCCGGCTGGCTGGACGGTGGAACGCCGGACGTCGTCGAGGACTACCTCGACACGGCCGAGCAGGCCGAGGCGGCCGGCATCTCGATCACGGTCTGGGACCCGGCGACGCAGCTGCGCTTCGCCAAGAAGGAGAAGGTCCCGCCGCGGCCCGACGGGGCGCCGAACCGCTGGCCCGGGCAGCAGCCGGCCGAGCTCTCGGGCCTCCCCTTCGGACACTGACGACCGTGAGCGACCTCGACGCCCGCCTGGAGGAGCTCGAGGCCTCCGGCCTCTATCGCCGGATGCGCCACGTGAGCGGCCCGCAGGGCTCGCGCGTCGTGCTCGACGGGCGCCCGGTCCTGCTGTTGTGCTCCAACAACTACCTGGGCCTGGCCGATCACCCGCGCGTGCGCGAGGCGGCCGCGGAGGCGGCGATGCGCTGGGGCGCGGGCGCCGGGGCGTCGCGGCTGGTGTCGGGGACGATGACCGTCCACCGGCGCCTGGAGGAGGCGCTGGCCGCGTTCAAGGGGACCGAGACCGCGCTGCTGTTCGGCTCGGGGTACCTGGCGAACACGGGCGTCATCGCGGCGCTGGCGCGGCTGGCCGGCGACGACGCGGTCGTGTTCTCCGACGCGCTGAACCACGCGTCGATCATCGACGGCTGCCGGCTGGCGCGGGCCGAGACGTTCGTCTACGACCACTGCGACACCGAGCACCTGGCGTGGGGCCTGCGGAAGTTCGCCGACCGGCCCGGCATCGTGGCGACCGACTCGGTGTTCTCGATGGACGGCGACGTCGCGCCGCTGGGCGAGATCGTCGAGCTGGCGCAGCGCCACGGGGCGCGCACCGTGGTCGACGAGGCGCACGGCACCGGCTGCTTGGGACCGGGCGGGCGCGGCGCGGTGGCCGAGGCGGGGCTGACCGGCGAGGTCGACGTCGTCGTCGGCACGCTCGGCAAGGCGCTGGGCGCCTACGGCGCCTATGCGGCGTGCAGCGCGGCGATGCGCGACTACCTGACGAACACGGCGCGGTCGCTGATCTTCTCGACGGCGCTGCCGCCGCCGGCGGTCGCGGCGGCGCTGGCGGCGCTGGAGCACCTGCAGGCGCATCCGGAGCTCGTGACGCGGCTACGGTCGAACGCTGATGTTGTCCGCGACGAACTGGCGCGCGAGGGCTTCGACGTGTCGGGCTCCTCGACGCAGATCGTGCCGCTGGTCGTCGGCGATCCGGAGCTGGCGATGGCGGTGTGCGAGCGGGCGCTGGAGGCGGGCGTCTTCGCGCAGGCGATCCGGCCGCCGACCGTTCCCGCGGGAACGTCGCGGCTGCGGCTGGCGATCATGGCGACGCATTCGCGCGAGGAGCTGCGCGCGGCGGCGCGGACGCTGGGGCGCGCGGCGCTGCAGGCTGGCTTCCGGCCGGCGGACGGGCCGCCGGTCGCGGCGGTCGCCCCGCGCGCGGTCCGCGCCGCCTAAGCGATGCGCGGTCTCTTCGTCACCGGGACGGACACCGAGGTCGGCAAGACGGTTGTCGCCGCGGCGTTGGTCGCGGCGCTGGCGGCCGCGGGCGAGGCGATCGCGGCGTTCAAACCGGCGGTGAGTGGGCTGGACGAGCCGGATGGCGTGAAGCCGGCCGATCACGAGCTGCTGGCGGCGTGCGCGGGCGTCGAGGCGGAGGCGGTCGCGCCGGCGGTCTTCGGACCGGCGGTGTCGCCGCACCTGGCCGCCGAGCTGGCGGGGATGACGATCGACCCGGAGGCCGTGGTGGCCGCGGCGCGCCGCGCCGGCGACGCGAAGACCCTGATCGCCGAGGGCGTCGGTGGGCTGTTGGTGCCGTTGACGTCGGACGGCTGGCTGGTGCGCGATCTCGTCGTCGAGCTGGGGCTGCCGGTGATCGTCGTGGCCCGCCCTGGCCTCGGAACGATCAACCACACGCTGTTGACGCTCGAGGTCGCACTCGCTTCGGGGATCGACGTCCGCGGCGTCGTCCTCACGCCGTGGCCGGCGGAGCCGAGCGTCATGGAGGAGTCGAACCGCGCGACGATCGAGGCGCTCAGCAGCCTGGAGGTGGCAACGCTCGCACCGCTCGGCGGGTTCACGCCGCCGATGCTGGCCGATGCCGGTGCAACCCTTCCCTACAGGAAGTGGTTGGCATGAGCGACGGCATCACCCTCGACCACGTGGTCATCGCGGTCTCG
>JBDZVZ010000022.1:0-46449 GCA_040255945.1 Solirubrobacterales bacterium
CGGACCGACGCTCGCCGGCCTGGAGGGCTTTCGGCGCAGCCACCTCGACGCGCTCGCCACCCAGCGGCTGCTGCATCGCATCCCGTCGCGGCCGCCGCTGGCCAGCTACGACGACGTCCAGGTCGTCGCGCTGGCCACCCACGACGAGGACGCCGCCGAGGACTTCGTCGACCGGGTGCTCGGGGAGCTGGCCGCCGCCGACGCCGAGCTGCGCGAGACGCTGCGCACATATCTCGCCCACGAGTGCAACGCGACGCGCACCGCACGCGTGCTGTTCACCCACCGCAACACGGTGCTCGGCCGGCTCGCACGCGCCGAGCGGCTGTTGCCGGCACCGCTGGAGGGCCGCCTGCTCCCGGTCGCGCTCGCCCTCGAGATCCTCCGCTGGCGCGGCTGACGCCGGGGGTCAGAGCACACCTGACCCCGTCAGTTTGCGTGCAGGGCGGCGTTCAGGCCGCCCCAGGTGCCGGTGCGCGGCAGGACCTCGACCGCGCCGGTCTGGCTGTGGCGACGGAAGAGCAGGCCCTCGGCGCCCGAGAGCTCGCGGCCCTTGACGACCTCGCCGTCCGGGGTCCGCACGAGCGTCCCGCCGGTCACGTAGAGCCCGGCTTCCACCGTGCAGTCATCGCCCAGCGAGATCCCCAGCCCGGCGTTGGCGCCCAGCAGGCAGCGCTGCCCGAGCGAGATGACCTCGGTGCCCCCGCCCGACAGCGTGCCCATGATCGAGCAGCCGCCGCCGAGGTCGGTGCCGTCGCCGACGACGACCCCCTGGCTGATGCGCCCCTCGACCATCGACGTGCCCAGCGTGCCGGCGTTGTAGTTCACGAAGCCCTCGTGCATGACCGTCGTGCCCTCGGCGAGATGCGCGCCGAGCCGGACCCGGTCGGCGTCGGCGACCCGCACCCCGGATGGGACGACGTAGTCGGTCATCCGCGGGAACTTGTCGACCGACGTGACGGCCAGCGGGCGGTCGTGGGCGCGGGCCCTCAGGCGGACGTCCTCGAGCGCGGCCGGGTCGACCGGGCCCCGGTTCGTCCAGGCGTTGTTGGGCAGGACGCCGAAGATCCCGTCGAGACTGATCGTGTTGGGCGCGACGAGCCGGTGGCTGAGCAGGTGCAGCCGCAGGTAGGCGTCGTGGACGTCGGCGGGGGGCGCCTGGAGATCGGCGATGACCGTCAGCACCGGCGTGACGCGAACCGCGCGGATCGCGTCGCGGCGCTGCCCGGCCGCCGAGAACGCACCGCCGCCGAGCTCGGTGGCCGCCGCGCGCTTCAGCGTGTGCGTCCCCGGGCCGGCACCCAGGGCGACGTGCTCGGCCCCGAGCGTCGGGCGCCGGTAGAGCGTGTCGAGCACACGTCCGTCGGCCACGTTGATCGTCGCCAGGCCGATCGCCCAGGCGCCGCCGGTCACAGGCTGCCGCGTCATACGCCCTCAACCCTAGAGGGCGCGCAGCTCGGCCAGCAGCTCGTCGCTGATCTCGCCCGCGTAGACCGGCACGGCCCAGCCGGTGAGCGTGAACAGCAGGCTGTCGTCGACGTCGACGACGAGCTCGCCGCCGTCGAGCTTGACCGTGACGGGGCTGTCGCCGCCGCGCAGGACGTGCGCGATCGCCGCCCCGCTGGCGCCGGTGCCCGACGCGCTCGTCTCCCCCACGCCGCGCTCGAAGATGCGGGCGCGGATCGTCGCGGTGTCCAGCGGCCGGTAGAAGGACACGTTCGTGCGGTTCGGAAACAGCGGGTGGTGCTCGAGGCCGGGGCCGATGGCCGGCAGGTCGAGCGCTTCGAGCGTGTCGGCGTCCTCGACGAGGATCGCGCACTGCGGGTTGCCGACCTGGAGGTGCTGGAACGCCCAGCGGCGCCCGTCGGCCTCCAGCTCGCCGCGGCCGTCGTCGGCGCCGTCGGGATAGTCGCCCGAGCGCATGCGCGCCCGGCCCATCGCCATCTCGCAGCTGCGTTCGTCGAGAATTGTCGGGCGCACCTCGCCGGCGGCGGTCTGGATCGAGAACTGGCGCTGGTCGGTCCAGCCGGCGCGGCGCAGGTACATGACGGCCTCGCGCGCGCCGTTGCCCGACAGCTCGGCCTCGGACCCGTCGGGGTTGAGGATGCGCAGCCGGGCGACGAAGCCGGGCTCATCGGCGGGCGAGAGCTCGAGGATGCCGTCGGAGCCGATGCCGGTGTGGACGTCGCACAGGCGCCGCACCCGCTCCGGGGTGAGCTCGAACGGCAGCTGCTCGCGCTCGACGATGAGGTAGTCGTTGCCCAGGGCCTGCCACTTCTCGAAGCGCATCGGCGGGCGAGGCTATCCGAGAAGCTCGGCGGCGACGTCGGCGGCGGCGCGACCGGTGAGGTCGACGTGCTCGACGCCGGGCAGCTTGCGCAGCCAGGTGAGCTGGCGGCGCGCGTACTGCCGGGTGCGGGTCTTCATCGCTTCGACTTCGCCGGTCAGCAGCTGCTCGAAGCCGAGCGCCTTGCGCGCGGTGCGGGAAGCGCCGGCGGCGTCGGCGGCGCGCACCTCGTCGATCGCACCGGCCGCGACCATGGCGTCGACGCGGACGCCGATGCGGGCATAGAGGTCGGCGCGGTCCATGGTCAGGGCGACGAGCCGCGTCGGGCGGCGCGTGTCGGTCGTCCACAGCTGGCTGTCGGCGGCGGGTGCGGTCAGGGCGCCCTGGGCGTCGAGCTCGAGCGCGCGGACGATGCGGTGGCGGTCGTTGGGGTCGATCCGCCCCGCCGCTTCGGGTGCCCGCTGCACCAGCTCGGCGTGCAGGGCGGCGGGGCCGCGTGTGTCGAGCTCGGCCATCAGCCGCTCGCGCACGCCGGGCGGTGGCGGCGGCCTGAGGTCCAGCTCGGCCAGGGCGGCGCGCAGGTAGAGGCCGGTGCCGCCGACGACGATCGGGGTGCCGCCATCGGCGAGGATGGCGTCGATCTCGGCGTGGGCGCGCTGCGCGTACTGGGCGACCGAGAACGTCTCGGTGACCTCCAGGATCGAGACGAGCCGGTGCTCGAGGCGCTGCTGCTCGGCCGGGCTGGCGACCCCGGTGAGGATCTCCAGGCCGCGGTAGACCTGGAGCGCATCGGCCGAGACGGCCACCGGGCGCTCGCCGCGCGCCCGCAGCCGGTCGGCGACCGCGAGCGCCAGCTCGGTCTTTCCGACCCCGGTGGGCCCAAACAGCGCCAGCACGACTGACATCGGGCGCGCAGCATGGCAGGCTTGCGCCATGGAACTCCGCGGCACGACCACCCTCCTCACCGGCGCTACCGGCGGCATCGGGCACGCGATCGCCCGCCGTCTGCACGCCGCCGGGTCCTCGCTCATCCTCACCGGCCGCCGCGCCGAGGTGCTCGAGCCGCTGGCGGCCGAGCTGGGCGCGCGCTCGCTGGTCATCAACCTCGCCGACCGTGACGAGGTCCAGCGGCTCATCGACGAGGCCGGCGACGTCGACGTGCTCGTCGCCAACGCGGCGCTGCCGGCGTCGGGCGACTTCCTCGAGTTCCGCCCGGACCAGATCGACCGGGCGCTCGAGGTCAACCTCCGCGCGCCCATGATGATGTCCTACGTACTCGGCGAGCGGATGGCCCAGCGCGGGCGCGGCCACATCGTGTTGATGTCGTCGCTGTCGGGCAAGTCCGGCCAGGCGGGCAGCGCGCTCTACAGCGCGACGAAGTTCGGCCTGCGCGGCTTCGGCCAGGGGCTGCGCGGCGACCTGGCCAGGCGCGGGGTCGGCGTCAGCGTCGTCTTTCCCGGCTTCATCCGCGACGCCGGCATGTTCCACGAGTCGGGCGCGAAGCTGCCCAAGGGCGTCGGCACCTCGACACCCGAGCAGGTCGCCGAGGCGGTCGTGCGCGGCATCGAGCGCAACAAGGGCGAGCTCGACGTCGCACCGGTCGGGATGCGCGTCGGGACGCTGTTCGCCAGCGTCGCCCCCGGGCCGGCCGCGAAGGCGGCGGGCGTCATGGGCGGCGACAAGGTCGCCGAGCAGCTGGCCGCCGGGCAGGCGGCCAAGCGCTGAGCGGCTAGGCCGCCTCGGTCCGCCGCGTCTCGGCGGCCAGCGCCCCGAGGACCTCGGACGACAGCCGCGCCCCGTCGTGCGGGTCCTCCGGTGAGAGGTTGATGCGCACGACGATCTCGGCGCCGTCGATCTCCTCCAGCGCCACGCGCGGCTTGTCGCGCGTCGGCGTCTCGATCGTCTCCTCCAGCAGGGTCTGGATGTCCATCGGGGTGACGCCCGGGCGCAGCCGCGCGCGCAGGTCGATGCCGTCGGGCTCCTGGAGCGGGATGATCGCCACGCCCAGCACGACGTTGTTGGGGACCATGATCTGGTCCTCGCCGCTCATGAACGTCGTGTAGAGGAGCCCGAGCGAGCTGACGACGCCCTCCAGCGAGCCGGCGAGGTAGCCGCCCTGCAGCCGGACCCGGTCGCCGACCCGGAACGGTCGCGCGCTGAGCAGGACGAGCCCGGCGAAGAGGTTGCCGAACGTCTGCTGGGCGGCGAGGCCGACGATGACGGCGGTGAAGGCGCCGCTGACCGCGATCGCCCGCGGATCCAGGCCCGCGACCCGCAACGCGAGCATGAACGCCACGACGATCGTCACGAAGCGGATGAGGAAGCCGACCGTGCCGGCCGTGCCCGGGTCCATCCGCCGGAAGAGCTGCGGGCCGACCGCGCGGCCGAGGTCGCGCGCGAACTGCCAGCCGAGCGCCACGAGCGCCAGGACCGTGGCGATCCGGATCGGCTCGTCGATGCCGAAGAAGCGCTCGCGGTTGCTGTAGACGACCATGACGCCGGCGAGCAGGGGCAGCAGGACGAGCGCCTGGACGCGCGCGCGGCGCACGGCGCGCCGGCTGAGCTGGCGGGCGAGGCCGACCTCGTGCCAGCTGTGGCTGCGGGTTTGGAGGAGGCGTTTCATGAGGCGGTGGGGCGCGCCGGGACACCGGGCGCGCGCGTGCGGCGTCGCAGGTTGCGACACGCTCCTGCTCTGGGTGTTGCCCGCCGCAGTCAGCCCAAAACCGAGCCTCAGAAGAGCGTGTCCTGCCTCACAGAACGCGACGGAGGCCGCGCGGGCGGGTGGGAGTGCAGGTCGCGGCGGCGCGGCGCCGGGTCGCGGCGCAGCGTGCGGAAGGCGTTGAGCCCGCGCCGCCCCAGCAGGGCGGCGAGCCGGCTGCGCTCGGCGGGCGGCAGGTAGGCCCCGCGCGCGTAGAGCTCCTCATAGCGGTCGACGAGGTCGGGCCGGTAGGCCGCCAGCCACTCCATGAGGACCTGGCGGACCTCGCCGCGCAGGTGCAGGCCGATGCCGCCGATCGAGGTCGCGCCCGCGGCGGCCGCCTCGGTGAGGATCGTCTCGACCTGGTGCGGGTCGTCGTTGATGCCGGGCATGAGCGGCGCGACCAGCACGCCGGTGGGGATGCCGTTGCGGTTGAGCTCGGCGACTGCCTCCAGACGTGCACGCGGGTGGGGCGTGTGTGGCTCGCTGGCGCGCCACGCCCGCTCGTCGATCGTCGGGATGCTGAGGTTCGCGCTGACCTCCGCCACCGCGGCGATCTCGCGCAGCAGCGCCAGGTCGCGCAGCAGCAGCGGCGACTTCGTCAGCACCGAGCACGGGTTGCGGTAGTCGCGCAGCGCCTCCCAGATGCCCGGCATGAGCTTGTAGCGGCCCTCGACCCACTGGTACGGGTCGGTGTTCGTGCCCATCGCGACGTGCTCGCCCCGCCACGACGGCCGGCGCAGCTCGGCCCGCAGCACCTCGGGCACGTTGACCTTGACGACGATCTCGCGCTCGAAGTCGCGGCGGGCGTCCATGCCGAGGTACGTGTGGGTGGGACGGGCGAAGCAAAAAACGCAGGCATGACTACAGCCTCTGTACGGGTTGACCGTCCAGCGAAACGGCATCCGCGACGCCTCCGGCACGCGGTTGAGCGCGCTCTTGGCGTGCACCTCGTAGAAGTTCGTGTTCAGCGCCTCGGGGGCGTCGAAATGGCGGACGACCGCGTCGCGGTAGCCCGGCAGCGTCCGCTCGCTCTCGGCCTCGATCGTCAGGTTGCTCCAGCGCACGAACGTATGTTCGCACGGGCGGGTGACGGACCCCGGCGCCACTGTCCAGAGCGACGATCGTCGGCTCAGGCGCCACGATCGTTACTCCGGCGCGCGAGGCGGCCGCGCACGCCGCGACGCCTCAGCCCAGCGCGCGCGCCAGCAGCGACATCTCGCCGCTGAGCGTCTGCGAGGTCGCGCCGGTGATCTGCACCGGCACGATCTCCCCCGCCGACGCCAACCCGGTGAAGTTCACGACCTTGTTGTGGCCCGTGCGACCGCGCAGCCGCTCCGGGTCGGTCCGCGACGGGCCCTCGATGAGCACGTCGAGCGTCCGTCCGACGAAGCGCTGGGCGCGCTCGGCCGCGCGCCGCTGGACGACCTCGACGAGCCGGTTCATCCGCGCTACCGCGACGTCGTGGTCGACGAACTCGTCGGCGAACTCGGCTGCCTCGGTGTCGCGCCGCGGCGAGTAGATGAAGGTGAACGCCCCGTCGAAGCCGACCTCCTCGCAGACCTCGAGCGTCTGCGCGAAGTCCTCCTCGGTCTCCCCCGGGAACCCGACGATGATGTCGGTCGTCAGCGCGATGTCGGGGTTGTGCTCGCGGATGAGCGCGACGCGGTCCAGGAAGCGCTCGCGGTCGTAGGTGCGCCGCATCCGCTTCAGCACGCGCGACGAGCCGGACTGCAACGGCAGGTGCATGTGCGGGCAGACGGACTCGAGCTGCGCGTGGGCGAGGACGACGTCCTCCTTCATGTCCTGCGGGTGCGGGCTCGTGTAGCGGATTCGCCGCAGGCCGTCGATGGCGTCGAGCTCGTGCAGCAGCGCTGCGAACGATGAGCGGTCGCCGTCGCGTACGGCGCGCCCGTACGCGTTGACGTTCTGGCCCAGCAGCGTGACCTCGACGACACCCTGCGCCACCATCTCGCGCACCTCGGCCACCAGCTCGTCCAGCGGCCGGTCGACCTGCCGGCCGCGCGTCGTCGGCACGATGCAGTACGAGCACTTCATGTTGCAGCCGGCCGAGATCTGCACCCAGCCCTGGAAGTCGCGCTCGCGCTTGGACGGCAGATGCCCGGTGAACCCCTCGAACTCGAAGAACCCCTGGGCGGTCAGCGAGTCGCTGGTCAGGAACTCGGCGAGCTTGTGGACCTGCCCGGGCCCGAACGCGACGTCGACGAACGGGAACTCGCGGAAGACCTCGTCCTTGACCGACTGCGCCCAGCAGCCGCCGACCCCGATGACGACCTCCGGGTCGCGGCGCTTGTGGGCGGCCGCCTGGCGCAGATGGGCGACGAAGCGGCTGTCGGCCTTCTCCCGGATCGAGCACGTGTTGAAGAGGATGAGGTCGGCGGCGTCGGGCGCCGGGGCCTCGTCGTAGCCGAGCGACTCGAGCAGGCCCTTCATGTGCTCGGAGTCGTGCTCGTTCATCTGGCACCCGAAGGTGGTGACGTGGAAGGTCTTGCTGGGACTGGGCACGGCGACCTCTGAGGGTACTCAGCGGGCATCGTCCTAGCCTCTTGACACGGTCACGCAGAGTGCACGAGGTTGAGACGATCAACGGGCATAGTCCGTCGCCCGCGACTCGCGGATGACCGTCACCTTGATCTGCCCGGGGTACTCGAGCTCCTGCTCGATCGTGCGGGCGATCGTCCGGGCCAGACCGGGCGCCGCGGCGTCGGCCACGGTCTCGGGCTCGACGATGACCCGGATCTCGCGCCCGGCCTGCATCGCGTAGACCTTGTCGACCCCGTCGTGGCGCTTGGCGATCTGCTCGAGGTCGCGCAGCCGCTTGACGTACTGCTCCAGCGACTCGCCGCGCGCCCCCGGCCGGGCGCCCGACAGCGCGTCGGCCGCCTGGACGATGACGGCCTCGATCGTCTGCGGCTCGACCTCGTTGTGATGGGCCTCCATCGCGTGGGCGACCGCCTCCGGCTCGCCGTGGCGGCGGGCCAGGTCGCCGCCGACGAGCGCGTGCGGCCCCTCCACCTCGTGTGAGACCGCCTTGCCGATGTCGTGCAGCAGCGCGGCACGCCGGGCGGTCTTGGCGCTGGCGCCCAGCTCGGCGGCCATGATCGCCGCCAGCTGGGCGCACTCGACCGAGTGCGCCAGGACGTTCTGCCCGTAGCTCGTGCGGAACTTCAGGCGCCCGAGCGTCTTGACGAGCTCGGCGTCGAGACCTTGGACCCCAGCCTCCAGGACCGCGTCCTCGCCGGCCGCGAGCATGTGGGACTCGAGCTCGGACTTCGCCTGGTAATAGGTCTCCTCGATCCGCGCCGGATGGATCCGGCCGTCCTGCAGAAGCTTCTCGAGGGTGAGGCGGGCGATCTCGCGGCGGACGCCGTCGAAGGCGCTGAGCACGACGGCGTTGGGCGTGTCGTCGACGATGACGTCGACGCCGGTGAGGTTCTCCAGGGCGCGGATGTTGCGCCCCTCGCGGCCGATGATCCGGCCCTTCATGTCGTCGCTGGGCAGCTGCACGACCGACACGGTCGTCTCGGCAGCGTGCGAGGCGGCCAAGCGCTGCATCGCCACGCTGAGGATCGAGCGCACGCGACGCTCGGCCTCGTGCTTGGTCTCCTCCTCGACCTGGCGCAACGACCGCTGGGCCTCGTGGCGGGCCTCGTCCTCGATGTCCTTCAGCAGCGCCTGCTTGGCCTGCCCGGCGCTGAGCCCGGCCACCCGCTCGAGCGCCTGCTCGCGCTGGAGGCGCAGCCGTTCGACCTGGGCCTCGTCGGCGCCCAGGTGCTGCTCGCGCCGTTCGAGCTCGGCCTCGCGCCGGTCGAGGTCCGCGCCGCGCCGGTCGAGGGCCGCCTCGAGCGCGTGGGCGCGCTCGGC
Source organism: Solirubrobacterales bacterium (assembly GCA_040255945.1). Lineage (GTDB taxonomy): Bacteria > Actinomycetota > Thermoleophilia > Solirubrobacterales > Solirubrobacteraceae > Baekduia. The sequence goes on from JBDZVZ010000022.1 coordinate 8,868, forward strand.
GCTGTGCTCGAGCTCGAGCAGACGGCGCTGGAGCTCGCCGTCGTCGACGGCCAGCGCCGCCGGCGCGACGACGGGGGCCGCGGCCACGACGGGCCGCGTGCGGCCGAAGGCCCGCGCGGCGACGACGATGGCCGCTGCGACGAGGGCCGCGCCGATCAGGATCTCCATTCCGGTGTCCTCTCCCCATCCGCCGATGGACGCGGTCGGATGGTCTCCGATGCTGCGGTTCAGGAGCGGTCGGCCGGGCCACCGGGCACGGTGGGCGAGGGTGTCGGTTCCCGGGAGACCCCGGGCTCAGGTGCTGCTCAGGTCAGGTGCTGCGGAAAGCGCTGCAAAGAGAGGTGTTCGGGTGCCCGCACGGGACGGTCGATCGCTGGGGGCGATCGTACTCGTTGGGGCATCGCGGCGCCGTGGCGCCGCACGTGGCGCGCGCCTACGGCTGCGGCGCGTCGGCCAGCGCGGCCAGCTCCGCGGCCTGGGCCTGGATGGCGGCCGCGTCCTCGGCAGCGCGCTCCTCCGGGGTCATGCGCTTGCGGGCCTCCTTGCGGGCCTGCTTCTGCATGCGGCGCTCCTGGAGTCGGTGCTCACGATTGAGCTTCGCCATCGTGGTCTTCTTGTTCCGGGAGGCCATAGGTGTCCGTTTCTGAGGTTGGGCGCAGGACGACGTCTCGAGGGCCCTGCGGGCGGAGCCCGTGCACTCGTCGAACAACCCTCTCGGCGTGCACCGGCCGACAGCGACGGCGCGGCGGACGATGACCGCGTCTGCGCCGGACGCGGAGGCCGGGCACCGGCCCGACCTCGTGACCATCAGTCTAGCCCGCGGGGCGGCGGCGCGGCCCGGGGCCGCCCGGACGCTGGGTCTCAGCCGCGCCCGTAGGCGCGGATGGCGTCGTAGGCGAGCTCCAGGTCATAGCCCTTGCGCACGAGGAAGCCGAGCGCCCGCTCGCGGTCGCGGTCGGTCTCCGGCACGGTGCGAAAGCGTCGCTGCAGGACGCGCAGCGCCGCCTCCAGCTCGGTCTCGCCGTCGCGAACCGCCAGTGCGGCGGCGACGGTCTCGCGGTCGACGCCGACGGCCAGCAGGCGGCGCTCGATCCGCTCGTCGCCCCAGCCGTCGAGCGTGCGGCGGTCCTCGGTGAACCGCTGGGCGAAGCGTGCGTCGTCGAGGTAGCCCTGCGCGCCGAGCTCGGCGACCGCCTCGTCGATCGTGTCGGGCTCGACGCGCTTGGCCTCGAGGTGGCGGCGCATCTCGACGACCGTCCGGTCGCGGTGGCCGAGGTACCGGTAGGCGAGGTCGAGCGCGTGCTGCAGGCGCGCCGCCGGCTCGGCGGTCGTCAAGCCGACGCGCCGGCCCGGGCCGCCTTGATCTCGCCGGTGGCCGGGTCGACGCCCTCGGGCACCTCGTCGCGGTCGATCGGGGCGACGAGGTCGCGGTCGATGCCGAGCGCCTCGTAGATCTTGTTCTCGATCTCGCTGCGGATCTCGGGGTGCTCGTCGAGGAAGCCCTTGACGTTGTTGCGGCCCTGACCGAGCCGGTCGTCGCCGTAGGAGAAGAACGACCCGGACTTGGAGACGATGTTGTGCTCGATGCCGAGGTCGAGGATGCAGCCCGAGGTCGAGATGCCCTTGCCGAACTCGATGTCGAACTCGGCCTGGCGGAACGGCGCGGCGACCTTGTTCTTGACGACCTTCACGCGCACGCGGTTGCCGACCGCCTCGGTGCCGTCCTTCAGCGTCTCGATCCGGCGGATGTCCAGGCGCTGCGAGCTGTAGAACTTCAGCGCGCGACCGCCCGGCTGGGTCTCCGGCGAGCCGAACATGACGCCGACCTTCTCGCGGATCTGGTTCGTGAAGAGGCACAGCGTCTGCGTGCGGTTGAGGTTGCCGGCGAGCTTGCGCATCGCCTGGCTCATCATCCGCGCCTGCAGGCCGACGGTCTGGTCGCCCATCTGGCCCTCGAGCTCGGCGCGCGGCGTGAGCGCCGCGACCGAGTCGACGGCGACGAGGTCCACGGCCCCCGAGCGCACGAGCATGTCGGCGATCTCCAGCGCCTGCTCGCCATAGTCGGGCTGGGAGACGAGCAGCTCGTCGATGTTGACGCCGATCTCCTTGGCGTAGAGCGGGTCCATCGCGTGCTCGGCGTCGATGAACGCGCAGACGCCGCCGAGCTTCTGGGCCTCGGCGAGGACGTGGTAGACGAGCGTCGTCTTGCCGGAGGACTCCGGGCCGAAGACCTCGACGATGCGCCCGCGCGGCATGCCGCCGATGCCGAGCGCGAGGTCGAGCGACAGCGCGCCCGTCGGGATGGCGTTGACCTTCACCTGGGCGCCCTCGTCGCCCATGCGCATGACCGAGCCCTTGCCGAACTGGCGCTCGATCTGGGTCAGGGCGCCCTGGAGGGCGGCGTCGCGGGCCTTGGCGGCCTTCTCGTCTGCGGTTGCGGCCATGGGTCAGAACCTCTCTCTGCGGCGAAGGAGCTGTCGAGTGTGCGGGTCGGGTCGGACGGAACCCGACCGTACGCCTGTTCGGGTGCCGGCAGGGCCCCGAATCGTCACGGTTCGGCAACGAATTCCGCGCGGGCCTGCGCCTCATACTCCGGGCCGCCGCGGCCGCCGCCGAGATACGAGCGGTAGAGCACGACCGAGCGTGCGGTCAAGGGCCGCGCCGGCGCCGGCACCGGCGGCTGCGGGGAGATCGCCCAGCCCCGCCGCACCCGCGCCACGGTCACATGCGGCCGGAACGATCGCTCGTCACGCACCATGCCCACCGCCTCCAGCCCGTCCCAGAGCCGCTCGTGCAGTCGGCCGAGCCGGCCGGTCGGGTCCCCGACCGCGACGGTCAGCACGTGCGGGCGCCGCGGGGCCAGCCAGAGGGCGCCCGCCGACCGCAGCTCGGGCGCCGGGCCGGCATCGAACCCGTCGACGAGCGCCGCGACGTCCTCGAGCTCGGCCAGAGAGCGGTGGCCGAGGAACGCGAGCGTCAGGTGGAGGTTGTCGGCCGCGACCGGCCGCAGCCCGGGGTCCTCGCCGATGACCTCCCGTCCCCACTCGGCGAGCGCTTCCCGGTCGTCGGCCCCCAGCTCGACGGCGACGAAGAGGCGCGCGCTCACGACACGTCTCGCCCGCCGACCTCAGTCCGAGGCGCCCTGCAGCAGCCGGCGCACGAGGTGCATGGCGACGGTCGTCGAGCGGTCGCGCACGTCGAACCGCGAGCCGGGAAGGTGCAGGCGGCGCGTCAGCCGCCCGTTCGCGGAGACGACCGAGAAGCACACCGTGCCCACCGGCTTGTCCTCCGTTGCGCCCTCGGGGCCCGCGATGCCGGTGATGCCCACGCCGACGTCGGCGCCCAGCGCCGTGCGGGCGCCGTCGGCCAGCGCGTCGGCGACCTCGGTCGACACCGCACCATGGCGGTCGATGAGCGCGGCGTCGACGCCGGCCAGCGCGGTCTTCGCCGCGTCGGCGTAGACGACGAGCCCGCCGAGGACGTAGGCCGACGCGCCGGGCCGCTCGGTCAGCCGCCCGGCGAGCAGCCCGCCGGTGCACGACTCGGCGGTCGCGATCGTCTGCTCGGCGCGCCGCAGCAGGGTCGCCACCTGATCGTCGACGGTCGTGCCGTCGTCGCTGAAGAGGGCCCGGCCGTGGCGGTCGCGCACGACCTCGGCGAACCCCTGGTAGATCGAGCTCTGATCGGGCTCGTAGCGGGTGACGACCTCGACCTCGCCGCGGCGCAGGCAGGTCGTGATCTCCAGCGCGTCGAGGTCCACCCCGCGCTCCCGCGCCAGGAGCATCGTGTTGGCGATCTCCGACTCGGGGATGCCGAAGAGGCGCAGCATGTCCTGCCGGTACTCGGTCGCGCCGGCGACCGCCGTCTGGAAGGCCTCGGTCTCCACGGCGACCCGCCACATCGGCTGCAGCTCGCGCGGCGGCCCGGGCAGGACGACCACGGTCGGGCCGCCGAGACCGGTCGGCGGGACGACGAGCCCCGGCGCCGTGCCGACCGGCTCGAGGACCGTCGCACCCTCCGGAACGAGTGCCTGCTTGCGGTTCGAGCGCCGGACCGCCTCGCGGTCGATGTCGGGATACCGCGCGCCGAGCCGTTCGAGGATCGCCCAGATGCGCTCCTCGAGCGCGGCGTCGAGCGACACCGGCCGGCCCTGGAACTCGGCGACGACCGCGGCGGTCAGGTCGTCCTCGGTCGGGCCGAGGCCGCCGCTGGTGACGATGAGGTCGATCCCGGCGTCCGAGAGCCACTGCAGCGCGTCGGTGAGGTCCTGCGGCCGGTCGCCGACGATGATCGTGTGGGCGAGGTCGACGCCACGCTCGCGCAGGCGCTCGGCCAGCCACGGCCCGTTGCGGTCGGCCACCCGTCCCGTGAGGACCTCGGTGCCCGTGACGACGACCCCGGCGCGCGCGCTCATGCGCACTCCGGCGTCTGGTCGGGGTTCACACGCCGGACCGAGCCCTTGGTGACGACGTAGCCCATCGGGCTGCCGCCGCCGACCTGCCGGGTGCGCCCGTTGACCCGCAGCCGCACGTTGCCGTTGCCCAGCCGCATCGTGAAGCGCTTGGAGCGAAACGGGCCGGCGGTCGAGCCGGGGCGCAGCGTCGCGCCGTTGATGAGCGTCTTGCCCGACGCGTTCTCGAGGCAGACGAAGACCTCGCCGGTCGGCACGAGCTGCAACCGGACGACGTTCGCCGGCGTGGCGGTCGTGCGCGGCCTGCGTCGGGCGGTCGGCGTCGTCGTCGTCGTGCGCTGGCGCCGTGCCGTGCCGGTCATCGTCGTGCTGGCCGGCACGCTGGCCTCGGTGGGCGCCCCGTCGTCGTCCCCACCCCCGGACTTGCCGAGCGCGAAGAGCGCCGTGAGCAGGACGACGAGCATGGCGGCGACCGGCACCCAGCGCGGCACCCCGCGCCGCGGACCGGTCGGCGGTCGGCGCCGCGGCGGCGCGATCGGCATGAGGTCGTGGTCGGAGGGCCGCTCGTGGCGGATCTTGTACTCCTCGAGCAGGAGCTTGGCGTCGAGCCCGAGCGCCTCCGCGTACGTGCGCAGGAACGTGCGCACGTACGTGGGGCCGGGCAACAGCCCCCACTCCTCGTTCTCGAGCGCGCGCAGGTACTTCGCGCGGATCTTCGTCTCGGCTTCGATCTCCGAGATGTCGATCCGCTGGCGCATGCGCGCCTCACGCAGGGTGGCCCCGATCTCCGGCATCGTCTCGGCCGGGAGTCTACGTTCGCCCGCGGGCGCCGCGCCGCGTGCATGAAGGCTGCCGGCCGGCGGCTACGCGGCCTGCCAGAGCACCGGCACGCCGTCGGCGCGATGCTTGGCGTCGTACATCGCCGCGTCGGCGCGCGCGACGAGGTCCTCGGCGCTCATGCCCGGAGCCGCGAGCGCCACGCCGACGCTGGCGCCGACCGCCACGCTGTGCCCGGCGACCTCCACGGGCGCCGCGAAGGCGCCCTTGACCCGGTCGGCGATGAGCTGCAGCGCCTCCGGCCGGCTCACGCCCCCGCAGACGAGCAGGAACTCGTCACCGCCGAGCCGTCCGACCACGTCGCTCTCGCGACAGGCGCCGCGCAGGCGCTCGGCCACCGCGCTGAGCAGCTCGTCGCCGGCGGCGTGGCCGTAGCGGTCGTTGACGGGCTTGAAGCCGTCGAGGTCGACGAACACCACGGCGGTGGTGGCGGCCGCCGGCCCGGCGAGCACCTGCTCGACCGCTCCCATCGTGGCGGCGCGGTTCAGGCACCTGGTGAGCGCGTCGAAGGTCGCACGCTGCTCGAGCTCGGCACGCATCCGCGCGCGCTCGGTCACGTCGCTGATGCACAGCAGCGCTCCCGGCCGGCCCTCCTGGTCGGCGACCGAGGCGACCGTCACGGTCCAGCGGCGCTCGCCCGCCCCGGGCACGGCCACACCGACGTCGAGCTCGGCATCGCGCTCCTCGTCGATGGCGGCCTGCAGGGCGGCCCGGAGCGCGGGCCGGTCGGTGTCTTCGAGGCGTTCGACGAGCTCTTCGACGACCGTGACCCGGGGCAGCGCGACGAGCTCGACGAGCCGGGTGTTCGCGTACAGCACGAGCCCGTCGGCCTGGACCTGGAGCACCCCGGTGGGCAGGGATTCGGCGAGCCGGCTGAACAGCTGCTCGCGGCGGTGCAGGGCCTCGTGGGCGGCCATCTCGTCGGAGATGTCGCTGATGTACGCCTGGATCTCGACCTCGTCGGCGTCCTGGGCCCCGTTGTGGACGTTCTCGACCTCGACCCAGAGCCAGCTGCCGTCGGCACAGAGGTGGCGGAACCGGACGCGATGGGTTCCGGCGCCCTCGCTGAGCAGCTGCATCCAGGTGGCGATGGCCCGATCCGTGTCGTCGGGATGGACGAACTCGCTCGAGCGGCGGTCGATGAGCTGCTCCGGCGCCCATCCGAGCATCGCGGTGACGTTCGCGTCGGCGCCGACGAAGACGGCCGCCATGTTCTTGACCGTCCGGGCGACGCGAGGGCGCTGGGGCACGATGAGCGGCGCGAGCAGCTCGTCGCCGACCGTCTCGGCCTGCTCGGCGTCGTCGGTCATCAGGACCAGGTACGCCCCGTAGGCGTCGCGGGCGTCGACGATCGTCAACGTCACCCAGCGATCCTCCTCGCCGAGCGGATGCACCGTTCCGAAGCCCAACCCGGTTGCGCGCGCCCGCTCCCAGATCTGCACGACGGTGACGCGGTCCTGCGGGGCGATGACGTCGAGCATCGTCTCGCGGCGGTCGTCGGGGACCGGAAGCGCACGGTGCCCGGCGAGGGGCACGGTCTCGGGCAGCGGGGTGCGGAATCCGTCGGGCGTCAGTGCCGCGACGAGCGCGTCCGTCGTCTCCCCGAGCTTGGTGTGCAGGACCGCCAGCGGGTCCTGGTGACCGAAGTCCTGGCCCATGGCCGGTTGCTCGGCAGGTGCCGGCCCGGGTTCACCGGCGCTGGACGATCGGACGGGTGGGGCCCGGTGCTCAGCGGCAGGGCTTGAACGTCCGCACCAGCGTCCGCGTGTGGTGGCCTCGGACGAGCCGGACGCGGAGCTTGACCGTGCGCTTCGTGTGGCCTCGCAGGTCGACCCGGATGCCGCGCTTGACGAGCCTCACCCGCTTGGCCGGCAGCCGCCGGGCGCCCGTGCGCAGGCGCACGCCGCGCAGGTGGGTCCCCCGCCGGACCTTCACGCGCACGGTCCGGACGGTCGGGCAGCGGCGCGGCTTGGCCGCGGCCGGAGGGGTCGGCGTGGACGTCGGCGTGGACGTCGGCGCGGCGGGCGGGCCGGCGGGCGGGCCGGGGGCCCCCGCGGGCGGGGCGGTCTCGGCGGTGACCGCCAGGCTGCGGCTCGTCTGGGCGGCAGGACCGCTGCCGAGCGTCGTGCTCGTGGCCAGCGCCGTCACGGTCACCGGCCCGGGCGCGCGCGCACGCACACGCGCACGGACCGTGACGGTCGCCCCGGCCGCGATCGTTCCGAGCATGCAGCTCGCCGGGGCGCTGCCGCTGCAGCTGCCCTGGGTCGGGGTGGCGTCCAGCAGCTCTCCCCCTGCCGCCGCGAGCGTCACCGCGCTGCCGGCGGCCCGGTCGGGCCCGGCGTTGTGGACCGCGACGGGCAGCGTCATCGCCGCCCCGTCGTGCACCGCGGCGTCCGGCTCGCCGACCGAGCTCTCCAGCGAGGCGCGCGGCTGGTTGAGCCGCGTCGCGATCGTCGCCTCGTTGACGGAGACGACGTCGAGAGCGCCGTCGCCGTCGAAGTCGGCCAGCGCGGCGTCGGTCCCGTTCGGGTCGCTGCTCGTCGCCAGCGGCCGGGCGGCGCCGAAGCTCGCCCCGTCGCCGCCGGGCAGCCACACGACCGCCGGGTCCGGGTCGCGGCTGGCGCCGGACAGCAGCACGTCGGGATCGCCGTCGAGGTTGAGGTCGCCGATCCGCAGCCAGAACGCCGCCGGGGCGGTGAGCGTCGTCGGCGTCAGGATCCAGGTGCCGTCGCGCTGGAAGGCCGTCGACCGGTCGGGGGCCAGGTACGCGGCGACGACGACGTCGAGGTCGCCGTCGCCGTCGAGGTCGGCGGCCTCGCTCTCGTTGAAGCCGTTGCCGCCGGTCTGCGGCAGCACGGGGAGGAACGTGCCGTTGCCGCGGCCGAACGCGACGCTCACCATCGTGGCGCCCGAGGCGAGCAGATCCAGGCGGCCGTCGCGGTCGACGTCGACGAGGCGCATGCTCTCGGCGTCGTTCGAGCCGCCGACCTGCGCGGTGTTGCCGGTGCTGGTGAACGTCCCGTGACCGTCGTTGCGCCAGATCCGCGCGACGTTGTTCAGGCGGTCGCCGATCGCGAGGTCGAGGTCGCCGTCGCCGTCGACGTCTCCGAGATCGACTTCGTAGCTCGTCGACCAGCCGGGCGTGATCACCGTGCCGGCGCCGAGCGCGCCGTGGCCGTCGTTGCGGTGCAGCACGACGTTCCAGTCCGGGGACCGTCCGCCGGTCACGACGTCCTGGTCGCCGTCGCCGTCGACGTCGCCGACGGCCAGCGAGGCGCCCTTCGAAGTCGCTCCCGGGCCGGTCGCCGTCAGCCCGCCGCTGCCGTCGCCGAGATAGGTCCTCAGGTCGTCCGCGAGGACGATGAGGTCGTCGCGCGCGCCGTCACCGTCCAGGTCGGCGGTGGCGATCGCGTGCAGGAAGGACGCCGGGCCGGGGATCGCCTGCGGCGGCCCGAAGTCGCCGGCTGCGGCCCCGGCGGTCGCCGGAATGGCGGCGAGGCCCGCGAGAGCGAGCGTGAGTGCGAGCGTCCGTGCGATCCGCATCCGGGACAGGATGCCAGCGGACCGCAATCCGATCAATCGGTCGTGACGTCCCCGCCGGCCTCCGGACCGTCGACCGGGGCGCCGGGGATGGCCACCTCGCTGGGCGCCTCGATGTCGGGTGGCTGGGCCAGGTTGAGGTTCGAGAGCACGCGGGCCAGGTCGGCCTCGGTGACGAGCACCTGGCGCGGCTTGGAGCCCTCGTAGCCGGAGATGACGTGGCGGCGCTCGAGCATGTCCATCATCCGCCCTGCGCGCGTGTACCCGAGGCGCATGCGGCGCTGGAGCATCGAGGTCGAGGCGGTGCCCATCTCGACGACCAGCCGGATGGCGTCGGCCAGCAGCGGATCCTCGTCGGGGTCCATGCCGGCGCCCTCGTCGCGGCCGCCGTCGCCGGCCTCGCTCTCCACCTCCTCGAGGAGGTCCTGGCGCAGTTCCGGCTCGCCCTGGCGCGCCCAGAAGCCGGTGATCGCGGCGATCTGCTCCTCGTCGATGTAGGCGCCCTGGATGCGCTGGAGCTTCGACGTGCCGACCGGAGAGAACAGCATGTCGCCCATGCCGAGCAGCGATTCGGCGCCGTTGTGGTCGAGGATGACGCGCGAGTCGGTCTGCGAGCTCACCGCGAAGGCGATCCGCGACGGCACGTTGGCCTTGATCATCCCGGTGATGACGTCGACGCGCGGGCTCTGCGTCGCAAGCACGAGGTGGATGCCCACGGCACGCGCCTTCTGGGCGATGCGGATGATCGAGTCCTCGACGTCGCCGGGCGCGACCATCATGAGGTCGGCGAGCTCGTCGATGACGCAGAGGATGTACGGGAGCTTCTTGTCGCCCTCCGCCTCGCGCACGTTGTTGAGCTCCTTCAGCGACCGGGTGCGCTTCATCGCCATGATCCCGTAGCGCCACTCCATCTCGCGGACGAGGTTCTGCAGCGCGTTGGCGGCCTGGCGCGGGCTCGTGATGACCGGCGTGAGGAGGTGCGGGACCTCCTCGTAGTGGTTGAGCTCGACCTGCTTGGGGTCGACGAGGACCAGGCGCGCCTCGTCGGGCGTCGCGTTGAGCAGGATCGAGGAGAGCATCGCGTTGATGCAGCCCGACTTGCCGGCGCCGGTCGTGCCCGCCACGAGCAGGTGCGGCATCTTCGAGAGGTCAGCGCCGATGGCCTTGCCGGAGACGTCCTTGCCGAGCCACACGGTCAGCGGCGAGGAGTCGCTCCCCCCCACCCCCGGCCGGAAGACGTCGCCCAGCCAGACCGTGCGTCGCTTGAGGTTCGGGACCTCGATGCCAACCGCGGTCTTGCCCGGGATCGGGGCCAGGATGCGGATCTCGGTGGCGGCCAGCGCATAGGCCAGGTCGTCCTTGAGCTGGGCGACCTTGCTCATCTTCACGCCGGGCGCCAGGCGCAGCTCGTAGCGGGTGATGTGCGGGCCCGAGACGGTGCCGACGACCTTGCTGTCGATCTTGAAGTTCTTGAGGGCCTCGACGAGCTGGGCGGCGACCTTCTCGGTGCTCGACGTGTCGGGGCGGATCTGCTCGGCGTCCGAGCGGGTCAGCACGCGGCTGTCGGGCAGGACGTACTCGATCTCCTCGTCCTCGGCCTCCCCGTCGCCGCGCGCGGCCGACAGGGTGAGCTGCTGCTCGTCGAGGACCTCGGCGCCACGCGGCTCGTCGTCGGCCCGGGCCTCCGGCAGCGGCTCGGCCTCGATGAGCTCGGGGTCGGGCTCGTCGTCGGCCGGCGCCGGCGGCTCGGCGTCGTCGTCGTCGGGATCCTGAGCCGCCCCGGCCCGCTGCCCGCCGTCGCCGAAGAGGTCGGGGTAGCGCTCCTCGCCGTCGAGGGCGGGCGCCTCGAGATGGGTGGCCTTCACGACGACGTCGTCGTCGGCCTCGGGCTCGGGGACCTCGACGCGCGGGCGCGGCGTCTTGGCAGCGGCCGTCTTCGTGCTCGCCGCGCCGGCGGCGGCCGCGCGGGTGAGCCCGAGATGCTCCGGTGCCGACCGGATGACGCGCGTCGTGTCGGCGACGCCGCTGCCGGTCGCCTTCAGCACGCCGGCCACCGAGGCGCCGGTGAGCAGCAGGACGGCGGCCAGGAAGAGGAAGACCGCGAGGATGTGCGCGCCGATCGAGCCGATGAGGTTGCCGGCGAGATAGAGCTCGGCGTCGCCGAGGTAGCCGCCGCGGTGGCGCAGGAAGTCCGGGTTCCAGAAGCCGTCGCGCGCGCCGTCGGGGCCGAGGCCCAGCGTGCCGGCGGCGAGCATGAGCGCCAGGGCGAGCACGAGGCAGATCGCGCCCGAGCGAAACGGCCGGACGGCCGGCAGCACCGGCCGCAGGACGACCACGGCGCCCGCGGCGACGAGCCCGACGGGCGCGATGATCCGCAGGCCGCCGATCGCCAGCGCGAGGCCGTCGACGAGCGCGTTGCCGGCCTGGCCGCCCTCCCAGCCGAAGTACAGCGGGAAGGCGAGGAAGACGCCGGCCGCGACGAGTCCGAGGCCGAGCAGGTCGAGGTGGCGCTGCTCGAGGACCGGCAGCCGCGGCGCCCACGTCGCCGAGGACCGCTTGGCCCTCGTGCGTGTGCTGGACGTCCGCGCCGCGGGCTTGCGGCGCGCGGTCGGCTTCTTCTTCGCGGCGCTGCGCGAGGGGCGGGACGGCGTGCGGGTTGGCGGCATGGGGCTCGGAAGAGCCCCTTCGACGCCGCCGAAGCGGTCCCTGCCGGGGCGGGGCGGCCGGGTCCTCCGACGCGGCCTGCTCAGCGCCCAGCGCTGGAGACGGCGGGCGGCGCGGCGCCGGCGTCGTAGCGGCTCGTGTTGCGCTCGTCGTGGCGGAACGACCACCACTCGCCGGCGCCGGCGCGCCCCTTCGTCCGCCACGCGAGCAGGTAGCCCTCGCGCGTCATCGCGACGATGTCGTTGCGCCCGTCACCGTCGACGTCGCCGACCGACGGCGCGTAGACCATCCAGCCGCCGGTGAACTTCGGGAAGCCCGCCGCTTGGCCGGCGCTGGCCCCGAATGCGTGCAGCGTCGAGGTGTCGCCGCCCTCCAGCACCTCGGGCCGGCCGTCGCCGTCGACGTCGGCGATCGTCACGCCGCCGAGGAAGTCCAGGCCCTGGGTCTTGGCCGGATACCCGGCCGCGGCGGCGCCGGTGGCCGCGTCGCTGAGGCGAAGGGCGTTGTTGATCGGCAGGCCCGAGCCGGTGAGCAGCAGCGCGGTCCCGATCGACAGACCGCCGCTGCCCGGCGCGGCGTAGCTCAGCGTGTCGCCCACCCGGCCGAACGCGCCCGCGGTCGCGAAGCCCACCGGCAGGTCGAACCCGAGCTGGCCGCCGCCCGCGTTGCCCAGCAGCCGCAGGTAGCGGCCGCTGCCGTCGAGCAGGACCGTCGGCGAGAAGATCGGCTCGACCGCCACCTCGTCGCGGCCGTCACCGTCGACGTCGGCCACGGCCGGCACGTTGACGCCCTCGGTGACGAACTCCTGGGCCGACCCGTAGTAGGCCAGCAGCCCGTCCAGGCGCGCCGGCCAGCCGTCGACGGGGCGGCCGTCGGCATGGAAGGCGTGGACGTACATCTGGCTCAGCGGCTGGATGCCGGGCCCGTGGATGTCGAGGTACTGGGAGCGAATGACGAGCTCGGGGCGGCCGTCGCCGTCGAGGTCGGCGACCGCGGGCGGCGTGTCGAGCTTGTGGTCCTGCACGCGGACCCGTCCGTCGGCCGGCGGCAGCGACGCGGGCACCGTGACCTCCTGCGGCCAGCCCGGCAGCTCGGCACCGGTGCGGTCAAAGGCGTGCAGGCGGCCGTCCCAGCCCGCCTGGACGATGTCGAGCCGGTGGTCGCCGTCCAGGTCGACGAGGACCGGCGGCGCGCTGGCGCCGAGCGTCGGCCGGCGGGTGTAGGGCTCGGCCGGCCGTGGGATCGGCGGCGGGGCGGCACCGGTGGCGAGCGCCTTCGGCCACCCGGCGCGCAGGTGCCCGTGCGCGTCGAAGGCGTAGACGCGCCCGGCCGCCGAGGCGACAACGACGCTGAGGCGCCCGTCGCCGTCGAGGTCGCCGACCGCGGCATTGGCCAGGACCGACTCGTGGCCGGGGTCGATCCCGTCGTGGTCGCGGACGACGTCGACCGGGCGGGTGGTCGCCGGCCAGCCGGGCAGCTCGCGGCCGTCGACGACGTCGATCGCGTGCACGGCGCCGTCGTCGTCGCCGAAGATCGCCGCCAGGTGCCCGGTGCCCTGCAGGTCGACGAGCTGCGGCTGTGCCTCGCCGGCGGGGCCGATCCGCTTCGGAAACCCGCCGCGCCACGACGGGTCGTGGTGGACGGCGATCGTGCGCCGCTCCTCCCCCATCCGGCCGCGCGCGTCGATGACCTGGACGCGCAGCGTCACCGTGTACTGCTCCGAGGTCTCCAGCGTCTTGGTCTGCGAGAGCCGGTAGGGCGCCGACCAGAACGATTCGGGCAGGCGCGCGAGGTCGATCGTGCCCAGGCGGCCGTCGCGCGGCGCGGTCCCGCGGCCGGAGCCGACGGTGCGGAACTCGGCCTCCGTCGGCTCGGCACCGGGCGCGACCTGCAGCCGGTAGCGATAGCGCGGCGAGCGGCGCGCCTCGACGTGGCCGGTCACCGCGAGGCGGTCGGTGCGCGTCGGGTCCACCAGCGCGTACCAGTCCGGGCTGTCGATCCAGCCGACCGGCGGGATGTCGCCCGCCATGACCGCGCGCACCGCGCGGGCGACGTTCGGCCGCCCGTAGCCGAACTGCAGGTCCCAGCCGGGGCGCGACGGCCAGTTCGTCTGCCCGTCGATGTCGCTGACCGTGTCGCGCAGGACCTGCACCGCCTCGGCGTTGCTCAGCGGCGAGGCGATCCGGCCGCGCTGGGCGGCGACCTCGCCGGCCGACAGCACGAGCGCGCCCACCCCGCCGATCGTCGGCGTCGAGGTCGAGGTCGAGCCGCCCTGGGTGGCGACCGAGAACATGTTGTGGGTGCCCCACGACGTCTGGCCGGAGCGGGCGCTGAACGTCGTCGTGAACGGGTTCAGGAACGCGAGCGACACGCCCTGCGTGTTGCTCACCAGACCGTTGCCCGGCAGCACGTGGGGCCAGAACATGCCGCCCTGGTGATCGGTGGAGTCGAAGTCGTTGGAGGCCGCGGCGAGCAGCACCCCGCGGCGCCATGCGTGCTCGACCGCCTGGCGCATGAACGACGAGTAGCCGAGATCGGCGGTCACCGACACGATGACCTTGGCCCCGATGTCGGTCGCATACAGCCAGGCCTGGGCGAGGTCGTCGGTGCGGTCCAGCGCCTCGGCGCCCGCCTTGATCGGCACGATCGTGCAGCCCGGGCACACCCCCGCGCCCATGAGCCCGTTGTCGGCCTCGCCGGCCGCCTGGCGCATCTGGTTGTTGGCGTGGTCGTAGGCGGAGTCGACGGTCGCCGGGTCGTTCTGATGGTCGTAGAAGTCCCATCCGGAGATGTCGTCGACGTAGCCGTTGTGGTCGTCGTCGCGCCCGTCGGAGAAGCGGACGATGACGTCCTCGGCGTCGACGTAGCCGTTGCCGTTGGCGTCCGGCGTGTCGGCGTAGTCGCGGACGTTGAGGCGGCCGTCGGCGACCGGGGTCGTCGGCGCGGGCAGCTCGCCGGCGTTCAGGAAGACCTGGTCGACGATGTCGCGGGCGCCCGGCTCGTTCCAGTTGATGCCGCCCTCGACGTAGGCGATCGTCACGTCCGGCCGGCCGGTCGTCACCTCGCGCCAGGCGGCGTCAACCGACATGCCGGCCGCGCCGTCGGGGTCACTGGCAAACGGCGTGCACGCCGAGCGGCCCGAGTAGAGGTAGTGCTGCTCGTCGTTGACCGAGACCGTCGAGCAGTTGGCCTCGGCGGCCGCGTAGTCGGGGTCGTTCGGGGCGCTCTGCGGAAACGCCGCGTGAGCGGCGGCGGGACCGGCGGCGATGGCGAGCGCGGCGACGACGAGCGCGGCACGCGCCCGGGCGCAACCACGGAGCGGCACGAAGCGAACCTACGTCCGCGCCCCCTCGCGCGATGGGGGAAGTTCCTGCCGCGACGGACGGGCCGCAGTCTTCACCTGGCGCTCACCTCGAGCCCTACCATCCGCGGTGATGCTCAACGGCCAGGACCGGCAGGCGCGCGTGCTCATCGTCGAGGACGACGACGAGATCGCCCAGGTGCTCCAGCGCTCGCTGCGGCTGGAGGGCTACGAGACCCGCATCGCCGGCGACGGCGAGGCGGCGCTGGACGCCGCCGGCGAGTTCGTCCCCGACCTCGTCGTGCTCGACCTCGGGCTGCCGAAGCTCGACGGCATGGAGGTCGCCCAGCGGCTGCGCTCCGCCGACGACGTGCCGATCCTCATGCTCACCGCCCGCGACGAGCTCGACTCGCGTGTGGCCGGCCTGGACGCCGGTGCCGACGACTACCTCGTCAAGCCGTTCGAGCGCCAGGAGCTGCTGGCTCGCATGCGCGCGCTGCTGCGCCGCCGCCCGCCGCGCGGCAGCGCCTCCCTGGTCGTCGCCGACCTGTCGCTGAATCCCGACACCCATGAGGTGCGGCGCGGCGACCGCGAGGTCGAGCTCACCCAGCGCGAGTTCGAGCTGCTGGAGTACCTCATGCGCAACGAGCGGATCGTCGTGCCGCGCCAGCGGCTGCTGGAGGACGTCTGGGGCTACGACCCGTTCGCGACGACGAACACGATCGAGGTCTTCGTCTCCAACCTGCGCCGCAAGCTCGAGGCCGACGGGGAGCCGCGGCTGCTGCACACGATCCGCGGCGCCGGCTACGTCCTGCGCGCATGAGGTCACTGCTGCGCTCGCTGTCGATCCGCTGGCGGCTGGCGCTCCTGTCGGCCGGGATCACGTTCGTCGTGTTGTGCGTCTTCGCGGTGGCGATCGGCCAGTACACGGCCAACCGGATCCGCGGCGACTTCCGCCAGGAGATGCGCACGGCGGTCGTCAACCTCTCCCAGCAGCTGACGATCACCTATCGCAACCAGCAGCCCCAGATCGACCCCAACATCATCCAGACCTACGCGGCCTCCAACAGCGCCGTCATCCGGGTCGTCGACCCGCAGGGCCGGCTCTTCGTCAGCACGCACAACGCCCCGGACTTCTCGAAGCTCGGCCTCCAGCTCGGAGACAGCGGCGAGATCAAGGGCTACCGCGTCGTGACCCGCCTGACCCGGCTCTACGGCCCGGCCGGGTCCGGCTTCAGCCAGCTGTTCTACGTCCAGTACGGCCGCAAGACCGCGCCGATCGAGGCGACCGTCGCCCAAGTGCGGCTCTTCCTGTTCCTCGGCGTCCTGCTCGGCTCCGGCATCGCGCTCGGCGTGGCGCTGGCACTGTCGCGCCGCGCCCTGGCGCCGATCGCCCGGCTGACGGCGACCGCACGCGACATCGAGCAGACCCGCGACCCGAACCGGCGCGTGCCCGTCCCCGAGACCGACGACGAGGTGGCCGAGCTGGCCCGCACGCTCGACGGGATGCTCAAGGGGCTGGAGGCGTCGCGGGCCGAGCGTGAGGTCATGTTCGACCGCCAGCGCCAGTTCGTCGCCGACGCCAGCCACGAGCTGCGCACCCCGCTGACGAGCGTGCTCGCGAACCTCGAGCTGCTCGCCGACGTCCTGGACGGCGACCGCGGCGAGGCCGTCCACTCGGCGCTGCGCTCGACGCATCGCATGCGGCGCCTCGTCGCCGACCTGCTGCTGCTCGCCCGCGCCGACGCCCGACGGATGGCCGAGCACACCCCGACCGACCTGGGGCGGATCGTCGTCGACGCGGCCGCCGAGCTCGGCCCGGTGGCCGAGGACCACGAGGTCGTCATCGACGCGCCGGCCACGACGGTCGTCGGGTCCCGCGACGAGCTGCATCGGCTCGCCGTCAACCTCATCGGCAACTCGCTGCGCCACACGCCGCCCGGCACGCGGGTGTCGGCAAGCCTGCGGCCACACGACGGCACCGTCGAGCTCGTCGTCGCCGACGACGGCCCGGGCGTGCCGCCCGAGCTACGCGAGCAGATCTTCGACCGCTTCGTCCGCGGCGGCGGCGACCGCGGCGGATCCACGGGCCTGGGCCTGGCGATCGTCCGCGCGGTCGCCCAGGCCCACGGCGGCGACGTGCGCCTGGAGTCCCCGCCGGAGGGCGGCGCGCGCTTCGTCGTGACGCTGCCGAAGGCCGACGTGCCCGCCCCCGCGCCGACGCCGGTCTGACCCCCTGGGGTCAGACGAAGGCGAAGCCGGCTCAGACTTCGACGACGACCGGCAGGACCATCGGGCGGCGCTTGAGCCGGTCGTAGACGAACTGCGCGAGGTCGTCGTGCAGCGTCGTCTGCAGGAGGTCGGTCTCCCGGATCTCCTCGGCCGCCGCCTTCTCCAGCGACGCGTTGATCGCCTCGCGGATGTCGCCGAGCAGCTCCTCGGCGTCCTCGGAGTACGGCACGCCGCGGAAGATGATCTCGGGGTCGGCAACCGTCGAGCCGTCCTGCTCGGAGATCGTGGCCACGACGACGAAGATCCCGTCGGCGCTCAGCATCCGCCGGTCGCGCAGCGCGACGTCGGCCGGGTCGCCGATGTCGACGCCGTCGACGTAGATCATGCCGGCGCGCTCGGGCCGACCGAAGCGGGCGCCGTCGGCGTCGACCTCCAGCGGCAGCCCGTTCTCGCCCTTGAAGATGTTCTCGGCCGGCACCCCGACCGCCTCGGCGAGCTGAGCGTGCAGATGGATGCGCTTGTGGTCGCCGTGGAACGGCATGACGTAGCGCGGCCGCACCAGGTTGAGCATGAGCTTGAGCTCCTCCTGGTAGCCGTGACCCGAGGCGTGGATCGGCGTGTCGATCGGCGTGATGACGTCGCAGCCGATGTGGTAGAGCCGGTCGATCGTGTCGTTGACCGCACGCTCGTTGCCGGGGATCGGCGTGGCGGCGAAGACGACCGTGTCGCCCTCGTACAGCTCGACCTGCGGATGGTCCTTGTAGGCCATGCGGCGCAGCGCGCTGAGCGGCTCGCCCTGGCTGCCGGTCGAGACGATGACGAGCTTGTGATCGGGGAAGTCGCTGGCCTCGCGCGGCTGCACGAGCGTGCCGTCGGGAACGTCGATGTGGCCGAGCATCCGCCCGATGTTGATGTTCTTGCGCATCGACCGGCCGACGAGCACGACCTTGCGCCCGTGCATGACCGCCGCGTCGATGACCTGCTGGACGCGGTGGATGTTCGACGCGAAGCACGTCACGACGATGCGCCCCGAGCAGCGGCCGAACAGCGCCTCGAGGTTGGGGCCGGCCACCGACTCGCTCGGCGAGTACCCGGGCCGGTCGGCGTTCGTCGAGTCGCCGCACAGCAGCAGCACGCCCTCGCGGCCGAGCTCGGCGAGCCGGCTGACGTCCGCGGGCCGGCCGTCGACCGGCGTCTGGTCGAACTTGTAGTCGCCGGTGATGAGCGTCGTGCCCAGCTCGCAGGTGATCGCCACGCCCATCATGTCCGGGATCGAGTGCGTGAGGTGGATGAGCTCGACGTCGAACGGCCCGATCTCGAGCGTCTCCCCCGGCTTGACGTCGTTGAGGTCGGTGTCCTTGAGCCGGTGCTCGTCGAGCTTGGAGCGGGCCATCGCCATCGTCAGCGGGCCGCCGTAGACCGGGATGTCGGTGCCCAGCTCGCGCAGGACCCAGGGCAGCGCCCCGACGTGGTCCTCGTGGCCATGGGTGATGACGATGCCCTCGATGTCGTCGGCCCGGTCGCGCAGGTAGCTGAAGTCGGGCAGGACGAGGTCGATGCCGACCTGCTCGGCGGTCGGAAACCGCAGGCCGGTGTCGACGATGAGGATGGCGCCGTCGTACTCGACGACGGTCATGTTCTTGCCGATCTCGCCCAGCCCGCCGAGCGGGAGGACGCGGAGCTTGGCCGGCACTTATGCAGCCGCTCCGACGAGGCCGCGCTCGGCCAGCATCGCCCGGATCGTCTCGGTCTCGGCCTCGTCGGCGTCGACGTACGGCAACCGTGTGTGGCCGCCCGGCAACCCCATGGCGTTCAGCGCGCACTTCACGGCGATCGCACGCGGCAGGATGCTGAGCGCTTCGAAGACGGGCCGCAGGCTCGCGTCGATGGCGGCCCGCTGGTCGGGCTCGTCGACCATCCGGCGCATCTCGGGCCCGACGACGTGGCTGGCCGTCAGCACGCCACCGGCGCCGCCCAGGTCCAGCGCGCGAGCGAGCGTCTCGTCGTCGCCGGCGTAGAGCGTCAAACCGTCGATGGGCGCGAGGTTGTCGGGGTTGGCCTGCTTGACGGCCTCGACGTGGTCGAGCTGGGCGAGCTCGGCGAGCAGGTCGTTGGGCATGTCCGACCCGGTGCGGCCGGGGATGTTGTAGAGGACGATCGGGCGGTCGGCTGCGCGCGAGACCTCGCGGTAGTGGGCGACGATCCCCCGGCGGGGCGGCCGGACGTAGTACGGATTGACGTGCAACAGCGCGTCGACGCCGAGCGCGCAGGCCCGCTCGGTGAGCTTCACCGCGTGGCGCGTGTCGTTGGAGCCGACCCCGGCGATGACGGTCTTGCCCTCCGGCCGGTTCTGGACGGCGAGCTCGATGACGTGCAGGTGCTCGTCGTCGTCGAGCGTCGACGCCTCGCCGGTCGTCCCGCACACGACGTAGCCGTCGGTGCCGTGGCCGGCAAGATGGTGCATGAGGTCGACGAACGCCTGCTCGTCGACGCGGCCCTCGGCGTCGAACGGCGTGACGATCGCGGTGATGATCGCTCCGAGGTCGGGCACGACGGGCATTCTCCCACGTCGGGCCGCCCACCACACCCCGGGGGCGTCAGCGCTGCGCCATATCCTTGTGCGAGTGACGCCGTCCGCCACGCTCGCCGCCGAGGTCGTCGCGGTCCGGTGGCGGGCCGACGACGGCGCGTTCGCGGTCGTGGCCGCGCTGGCCGACGACGGCGAGGAGGTCGTGCTCACCGGGCCGCTCGGCCATCTCGTCGAGGGGGACACCGTCGAGGTCGGCGGCAGCTGGCGCGAGCACCCGCGCTTCGGGCGCCAGCTGCACTGCGAGGAGGTCCGTCTCGGGGCGCCCGCCGGCGACGACGCGCTGCTCGGCCTGCTGGCCTCGGTCAAGCACGTGGGCCCGAAGGGTGCCGCCTGGCTGCTCGAGCAGCACGGGCCCGAGGTCCTGGAGGTCGTCGACGGCGACCCGGGCCGGCGCCTGCGCGAGGTGCCGGGGATCGGGGCGGCGAAGCTGCGGGCCGCGGTCGCCTCCTGGCAGGAGCAGGCCGGCGGCCGGGCGCTGCGCCTGCTGCTCGACGAGCACGGTGTCCCGGCGGCGGCGGCCGCCCGCGTGCAGCGGGCGCTCGGCGGCGGCGCGATCGCGCTGCTGCGCGAGGACCCGTACGCGCTGGCGCGGGTCGAGGGCATCGGCTTCCCGACCGCCGACGCGGTCGCCCAGGCGATGGGCGTGCCGCCCGACGCGCCGGCGCGCTTCGACGCGGCGCTGCACCACGTGCTGCGGGCCGCCGAGCAGGACGGTCACTGCTTCCTGCCGGAGGGCGAGGTCGTCGTGCGCGCCGCGACGCTGCTGGGCCTGCCGGGTGCAGCGGTCGCGGCGCACCTGCCCCTCGCCGACCTCGTGCGCGACGGCGAGCGCGTGCTGGACGCGCGCATGGACCGCATCGAGCGCCGGCTGGCCGACCGGGTCCGCGAGCTCGTCGACGCCCCGCCGACCCTGGACCTCGACGTGCCCGACGACCCGCCCGGCACGCCGGTGCCAGACACCACGGTGCCAGGCACCGACGCGCCGACGGCCGCGCAGTGGGCGGCCGTGCGGGCGGCCGCCGAGCACCGGCTCACGATCCTCACGGGGCTGCCGGGCACCGGCAAGACCGCGACGATGCGCGCGCTCGTCGACCTCCTGCACGCCGGCAAGCGTGCGGTGCGGCTGTGCGCGCCGACCGGCAAGGCGGCGCGCCGGCTGGCCGAGACGACGGGCGCCGAGGCGACGACGATCCACCGGCTGCTCGAGTACGTCCCGGGCGAGGGCTTCGCGCGCGACGCCGACGACCCGCTGACCGGCGTCGACCTGCTCGTCGTCGACGAGGCGTCGATGCTCGACGTCCGCCTCGCCGCCGCCCTGCTCGACGCCGTCGGGCCGCGCACCCACGTCCTGCTCGTCGGCGACGTCGACCAGCTCGCCCCCGTGGGCCCGGGCCGGGTGCTCGAGGACCTCATCGCCACCGGCGTCATCCCCGCGACCCGCCTGACCGAAGTCTTCCGGCAGGCCGCCCGCTCGCTCATCATCCGCGCCGCCCACGCCATCGATCACGGGGAGGTGCCGCCGACGCGCCCGCCCGACGCGGACGGCACCCGCGACTTCTTCCTCATCGAGCGCGACCGGCCCGGCGAGGTCTTCGACGAGGTCGTCTCGCTGGCCACGCGGCGCCTGGCCGCCCATTACGAGCTCGACCCGGTCGCCGACGTCCAGGTGCTGGCGCCGATGCACAAGGGCCCGGTCGGCATCGACGCGCTCAACGAGCGTCTGCGCGAGGAGCTCAACGCCGACGGCCGCGAGGTGCGCGGCACCTCCTTCCGCATCGGCGACCGCGTCATGCAGACCCGCAACAACCACGAGCTGTCGTTCTACAACGGCGAGCTCGGCGTCATCGTCACCGCCGACCCCGCCCGCGGCACGATGACGCTCGTGGGCGACGACGGCCGCCGCCTGGCACTGGAGACCGGCAAGGACACTGCGACGCTGCGCCTGGCCTACGCCTGCTCGGTCCACAAGATGCAGGGCTCCCAGGCACCGGCGGTCGTCATCGCCCTCGCCCGCGGCCACGCGCCGATGCTCACCCGCAACCTGCTCTACACGGCGGTCACCCGCAGCCAGACGGTCTGCGTCATCGTCGCCGAACGCGGCGCGCTGGCGCAGGCGCTGGGTCGCGTCGACGCCTCCCGGCGCAACACGCGGCTCGTCGAGCTCGTCGGCTCCTAGACGTGGGCCGGCGCCCAGGCCCGCCCGTCGACCTGGCTCTCGATCGTGCTCACCGGGGCGTCGATCGTCCGGCTGATCCGGTGCGGGACGTCGATGCACAGCCAGCGCGACACCGGGGTCGGCAGCGTGGCGACGAGCACCTCGTCCCAGCGGCGCGGATCCCAGACCTCGATGACCGCACAGGCCGGGTCGACGTCGCCCAGCAGGGCCTCGGCCTCGATGCCGGCCTGACGCATGCGTTCCAGCGCCCGGCGCACGCGGGCGTCGAGGCCGCCGGGAGTGTCCTGCGGCACGAGGAACGTGACGCTGATCGGACCACGCTGCGCGCGATCGTGGAGGGCGTGCAACAGCTCGTCGGAGTCGACCGTCTGGTTGGCCACGACGAGGAGCTTCGTCCGGTAGATCACTCTCGGACTCCTCAGCGAGCGGGTTGAATCCGTCCGATCTCGAAGGTACCCCCGGTTCGGGTGGCCCGCAACGCGGATGTCACGCGGCGTCCCGTCAGGACGGGCGCCTGCGCCGGCTGCGTCGCCCGCGCTCGAGCGCGTCGGTGTAACGGCGCGGAACGCGCGGCTCGGCGACCCCGTGCGCGTGCTCCCAGAGGGTCACGACGACGAGCTCCCCGTCGCCCGGCCGGCAGACGAAGACGAGCGAGCGGTCGACGAGGTCGCTGACGTACACCGACCCGCGAGCGCCCGACGAGCCGGGGGGCGGCTCGGTCGTCGACCGCCCCGCCTCGAGGGCCGCGGCGACCCGGCGGACGATCTCGAGCTTCGCGTCGAGCGTCCCGCCGACGCGCTGGCGGAAGCGCTCGGCCGCATGATCGGTGACCGCCACCAGCACGCTCTACAGCTCCAGCGTCATCCGGATCGCCGGCACCGGCGCGTCGCGCCGCCGCCCGTCGGCGGTCCAGCCGCGGCGGCCGAGGAACTCGTGCGCGTGGCCGTCGGCGACGAGCACCCAGACGATCGCACGCGCGCAGCCTGCGCCGCGCATCGCGCCGACCGCCCGGTCGTGCAGCGCGCCGCCGATGCCGTTGCCCTGTGCGGCCGGCTCGACATAGAGGTCGGTGAGCTCCTCCCCCGCGATCCGCGCCACGCCGTAGAGGCGGTCGCCGCCGTCGTGGACCCAGGCACCGTCGGCGGCCGCCCCCGCCCAGGCCGCTTCGCGCTCGGCCGGCTCGGGCAGCGAACCCGCCTCGGCCCGGTCGCCGAGCGCCCAGCGCCGCGCGCGCAGCTCGAGCGCGGCGACCGCGCCCGCGTCCTCGGAGCGCGCCGGCCGGATCACGCCTCGTCGAAGAGCAGCTGCTCGAGCCCGACCCGCAGCGGCTGGGTCTGCTGGCCGATCCGCCGCACGGCGAGCAGGACGCCCGGCACGAACGACGTCCGGTCGGTCGAGTCGTGGCGGATCGTCAGCGTCTGGCCCTGGTCGCCGAGGATGACCTCCTGATGGGCGACGAGGCCGGGCAGGCGCACCGAGTGGATCGGCACGTCGCCGTGCATCCGCTCGGCGGTGTGCTTCGCGGTGCCCGACGGCGCGTCGAGCTTGGTGTCGTGGTGCAGCTCGATGATCTCGGCCTTGGCCATGAGCCGCGACGCCTCGGCGGCGAAGCGCATCATGAGCACCGCGCCGATCGCGAAGTTCGGGGCGAAGAAGGCACGGCCCGGACCGGCGCTGCGCAGCGGCTCGAGGTCGAAGCCGGTCGTTCCGACGACGACGTTCACCCCGGCGTGCATGCAGGCCAGCGCGTTGCCCTGGGCGACGTCGGGGCGGGTGAAGTCGACGACGACGTCGCAGTCTCCGAGGATGTCGGCCAGCGGCGTGTCCAGCGCGGGGTCCGCCCGGCCGGCGAGCTCGAGGTCGTCGGCCGCCTCGACCCCGGTGCAGATCGCCTGCCCGACCTTGCCGGCCGCGCCCGAGACGCCGACCCGCAGCCGCTCACTCATCGTCACGCCGCGGCCTTCTGGAGCTCGCTGCTGATCGGGCCCAGCGCGGCCCGGAAGCGCTCCTCGTCGGCGCCGATGCCGGCGGCGCTGAGGCGCGACGGCGCGTAGAGCTCGCGGGCGAGCGCCAGCACGTCGCCGGCCGTCACGGCGTCGAGGCGCTCGAGCGTCTCGTCGACGGTCAGCAGCGGCATGTCGGCCAGCACCGAGGCCCCGAGCCGGTTCATCCGCGCCGCGGTCGACTCCAGCGACAGGACGATGCGGCCCTTGACGTGCTCCTTGGCGCGGTCGAGCTCGGCAGCCGTCACGCCGTCGGCCAGCAGGCGGTCCAGCTCGGCGGCAACGACCTCCAGCGCGGTGCCGACGTTGTCGGGCCGCGTGCCGACGTACAGCCCGACCTGGCCGGTGCCGGCGAACAGCGAGTTGAACGAGTAGACCGAGTAGGCGAGCCCGCGGCGCTCGCGCACCTCCTGGAAGAGGCGCGAGGACGACGTGCCGCCCAGGATCGTGTCGAGGATCCGCAGCGCGAAGCGCCGGTCGTCATGGCGGGCGATGCCCGGCGCACCGAGGCACACGTGGTACTGCTCGGTCTCCTTGACGACGAACCGACGGCGCGCACCCGTCTGCGCGGCCGGCGGCGCGACGGCGTCGAGCGCAGGCGCGCCCTGCCGGGTCGCACCCAGCGAGCCGGCCACGAGGGCGACGAGCCGATCGTGGTCGACCGAGCCGGCCGCGGCCACGACGACGTTCGGGGCCGTGTAGCGGGCGTCGTGAAACGCGCGCAAGGTCTCGCCGGTCGTACCGGCGACGACGTCGCGGCGCCCGATGATCGCCCGGCCGAGCGGGTGGTCGCCGAAGGTCGCCTCGCCGAGCAGGTCGAAGACCCGGTCCTGCGGGTCGTCCTCGTACATGGCGATCTCCTCGAGGACGATCTCGCGCTCTTGGGCGAGGTCGTCGTCGGCCAGCCGCGGCTGCCAGACCATCTCGGCCATCGCGCCGAACGCCTGCTCGAGGTGGACGTCGAGGACGCGGCTGAAGACCGACGTGGACTCCTTGCCGGTGCCGGCGTTGAGCTCGGCACCCATCCCGTCGAAGAGCTCGTCGATCTCCACCGACGTGTAGCTCGGCGTCCCCCGGAACAGCATGTGCTCGAGCAGGTGCGACAGGCCGGCGCGGGGCTCGGCCTCGTGGCCGGACCCCGTGCCGATCCAGAACCCGAGCGCCGCGGACCGCACCGAGTCCATCGACTCGGTGACGACCCGCACGCCGGGCTCCAGCTCCGTCAGGCGGTGCTGTTCGTGCAAGCGGCTCTACCGCTCCGGGTCGCGGTCGACCCGGTGGCGCGGGCGGCCCGAGCCACGGGGCCGGTCGCCGCGGTCTCCGCGGTCGCCGCGGTCGCGGTCGCGGTCGCGGCCTCCGCTGCGCTCACGCCGGGGGCCGCCTCCGTTGCCGCCGCCGGCGCTGATCGAGGCGAGCTCCTCGACGGACTTGCCGGCGATCTCCGGGTCCTCGGCGAGGCGCAGGCCGATGCGGCCGCGCTCGCGGTCGACCTCGACGACGCGCACGGCGATCTCGTCACCCTTGTTGAGGACCTGCTCGACGGTGTCGACGCGCTGGCCCGGGGAGACGTTGGAGATGTGCAGCAGGCCGTCGGTGCCCTTGGCGAGCTCGACGAACGCGCCGAACGTCGTCGTCTTGACGACCTTGCCGGTGAACGCGTCGCCGACCTCGACCTCCTTGGTCATCGTCCGGATCCTCTCCGCCAGCGCCTCGCCGAGCTCGCCGTTGGCGGAGTAGACGAGAACCTGACCGTCGTCGTTGACGTCGATCTGGGACTCGAACTCCTCCGACAGGCCGCGGATCGTCTCGCCGCCCTTGCCGATGAGCAGGCCGATCTTCGACGGGTCGATCTGGACCGTGAGGATGCGCGGCGCGTAGCTCGAGAGCTCCTCGCGCGGCGCCGCCAGCACGGCCTTCATCTGGCCGAGGATGTCCAGCCGGGCCTCGCGGGCCTGGGCGAGCGCGTCGCGCAGGATCTCCAGGGTGACACCGGTGATCTTGATGTCCATCTGGAGGGCGGTGATGCCCTCCTCGGTGCCTGCCACCTTGAAGTCCATGTCGCCGAGGTGGTCCTCGACGCCGGCGATGTCGGTGAGGACGGTGTAGTCGTCGCCCTCCTTGATGAGACCCATGGCGATGCCGGCGACAGGCGCCTTGATCGGCACGCCGGCGTCCATGAGCGACAGCGACGAGCCGCAGACCGACGCCATCGACGACGAGCCGTTGGACTCGAAGATGTCCGAGACGACGCGGATCGTGTACGGGAAGTCCTCGATCGACGGCACGACCGGCACGAGGGCGCGCTCGGCGAGCGCGCCGTGGCCGATGTCGCGGCGCTTCGGCCCGCGCATGAACCCGGCCTCGCCCACCGAGAACGGCGGGAAGTTGTAGTGGTGCCAGTAGTACTTCTTCGTCTCCAGCCCGAGCGTGTCGAGGCGCATCTCCTCCTTCAGCGTGCCGAGGGCGGCGACGCTGAACGCCTGGGTCTGGCCGCGGGTGAAGAGGGCCGATCCGTGCGTGCGCGGGGCGACGGACGCCTCGATCGTGATCGGCCGGATCTCGCGCTCGCCGCGCCCGTCGGGGCGCTTCTTGTCCTTGGCGATCCGCTGGCGGATGATCTGCTTCTCGAGCTTGTCGAACGCCGCCTGGGCCTTCGCGCGGTACTCCGCGTAGGTCGGGGCCTCCGGGTCGCCGGAGTACTTCTCGAGCACGGCGGTCTCGACGGCCTTCGTGGCGTCCTGGCGCTCGAGCTTGTCGAAGACCTGGGTGGCCGCGTCGAGGTCGGCACCATGGCTGGCGCGGATCTCCTCGAGCAGCGCGGGGTCGACCGTCGGGGCCTCGACCTGGCGCTTGGGCCTGCCGACCTTCTCGGCCAGCTCGTGCTGGGCGGCGACGAGCTTCTTGATCGCGGAGTGGGCGATGTCGAGCGCGTCGAGGATCTCGGCCTCGGGCACGAAGTTCGCGCCCGCCTCGACCATGAGGATGGCCTCGTCGGTGCCCGCCACGATGAGGTCGAGGTCGGTGTTCTCGAGGAGGTCCTCCTCGTCGGGGTTGACGACGAAGTTGCCGTCGATCTTGCCGATGCGCACGGCGCCGACGAGGCTGGCCAGCGGCACGTCGGAGATCGCCAGCGCCGCCGACGCGCCGTTCATGGCGAGGATGTCGTACGGGTGGACGTGGTCGATCGACAGCGGGATCGCCACGAGCTGGGTCTCGAAGTGCCAGCCCTTGGGGAACAGCGGGCGGATCGGGCGGTCGATCATGCGCGCGGTGAGCGTCGCCTTCTCGCCGGAGCGGCCCTCGCGCTTGAAGAACGAGCCGGGGATCTTGCCCGCGGCGTACATGCGCTCCTCGACGTCGACGGTCAGCGGCAGGAAGTCGACGTCGCGCAGGTTGCCGACCGTCGCGGTGTTGAGGACCATCGTGTCGCCCTGGCGAACGACGACGGCGCCGGAGGCCTGCTTCGCCATCCGTCCGGTCTCGAAGGAGATCTCCTTGCCGGCGATCTCGACGACGACCGTGGTCACGGCCTCTTGTGACATATGTCTTTCCTCTCTGGGGCCCGCGCGTCGGACTCGGCGGGCCGGGTGTCTTGCTTGGTTGATCCGATAGGAGTGGGCTCAGTCTACCGACGGACGCACGAGCGACGGGGTCGTCGTCAGCCCGGCACGCAGGGCGTCCTGCACGTCGCGGCGCACCCGTGCGGCGACGGCCTCGTCGCGGCGGTCGGCCTCGAACCGCTCGAGGTCGAGTCCGAGCTGCTCGCAGCGGGCCCAGAGGTGCGGGTCGTCGAGGTGCCCCTGGTCGGCGAAGAGCGCGTCATGGAAGGCCCAGAAGGCGCCTTGGCGGGCGGCGGCCTCGGCCGCCTCGGCGACCGCGACGGCGCGCGGGTGGCGGGCCCGCAGGGCGAAGTGGCGGAAGATGACGTCGGCGCCGGCGTCGCGCAGCGCGAGCGCCTCGACGGCGCAGCGTGGGCAGGTGAAGTCGGCGTACATGACGACCGCCGCGGCCGCGTCGCCGCGGACGTGGTCGTCGGCCTGCAGGGCCGGCACCGGGGCGCTCGTGAGGTCGGTCATCCGCCCGGAGAAACCTACCCCGCCGCTCGCTGGACGAGCGCTGAGCCCCGGGACTAGGGTCGGCCCATGATCCGGGGACGTGGGCTGGTCGGGGGATGCTGCGCGGGGCTTGCCGCCCTGTCGCTCATGGTCGGGGCGGGCTCGGCGAGCGCGGCCGCGCCGTACCCGAACCAGGACACGACCGTGACGTCGTTCGACGGCGCGAAGATCCAGATCCACTTCACCCCGGCGCAGGGGTTGCTCGAGGGACAGCACGCCCCGACGGTCCTGGAGGGGGCCGGCTGGAGCTCCCCGGCCTACCCACGCTTCCTGGGCGCGGTGGGCGGGATCGACCTCGGGCCGCTGGGCAGCTTCGCCGGCGAGCTGCTGGGCCCCGCCGACCTCGCCGCCGCGGGCTACAACGTCATCACGTGGGACAACCGCGGCTGGTACGGCTCCGGCGGCCAGGTCATGATCGACCGGCCCAGCGTCGAGGGCCGCGACGTCAGCGCGATCCTCGACTGGCTGGCGACCCAGCCCGCCGCGCAGCTCGACGACTCCGGCGACCCGCGGGTCGGGATGACCGGCGCCAGCTACGGCGGCGGCATCCAGCTGTCGGCGGCGGCGATCGACCACCGCATCGACGCCATCACGCCGAACATGTCGTGGTACTCGCTCATGGACGCCCTGTATCCGAACGAGACGATCAAGTCCGGCTGGGGCAACCTGCTGTGCTTCGCGGCCGGCATCACCGGCGCCAACACCCATCCCACCGTCAACGACCTGTGCGCCTCGGCCCGCGACGGCGTCGTCACCGACGACGAGATCGCCTTCGGCAGGGCCTCCAGCCCCGCCGACCTCATCAAGGACATCAGGGCGCCGACGCTGCTGCTCGGCGGCACCGTCGACACGCTCTTCCCGCTGGCCGGCAACGTCGACACCTACCGCGACCTGCGCGCGGCCGGCACCCCGGTGAAGATGATGTGGTACTGCGGCGGCCACGGGCTCTGCAACCAGAGCCTCGGCCCGGCCGGCCACGTCCTCGACGCCCAGCGCACGTTCCTGGCGAAGTACCTCAAGGGCGCCGACCTCGACACCGGCCCCGGCTTCGAGTACCTCGCGCAGGACGGCGTGTGGCGCTCGGCGCCGGACTACCCGGTTGCCCCGACCGGCAGCGTGACGGGCCGCGGATCCGGGTGGCTGCCGCTGAGCTTCTTCAACAGCTCCGGCCTGCTGGGCATCGTGGCGACGAAGGCCGCCAACGCCGTGACGATCCCGATCGCGCCGCCGAGGACGGCCGTCGATGTCACCGGCGCGCCGTCGCTGACGCTGACCTACGTCGGCGGCGCGACGCTGGGCAGCACCTCGATCTTCGCCCAGCTCGTCGACACGACGACCGGCAAGATCGTCGGCAACATGGCCACGCCGGTGCCGCTCGAGCTCGACCTGGGCTCGCACACGGCGACCCTGCCCCTGGACGTCGTCTCCTGGCACCTGACCCCGTCGAGCCGGCTCGCGCTGCAGCTCACCGACAGCTCGAACCTCTTCTTCGGCCAGCAGGCGTTCGGGCTCGTGTCGCTGCGCGCCGAGATCACGCTGCCGACCGCGCGGCCCGGCGCGGCGAGCGCCGGGTGATCAGGCGCTCGCGCCGAGGGCGTCGAAGACGAGGTTGATGCCCGGCAGGTCGCCCGGCGAGTCGGCCAGATGCGACCACTGCACGACGCCGTCCGGGCCGACGATGACCAGGGCCCGGTTCGTCATGCCGGCCGGCTCGAAGTAGGCGCCGAGCTTGCGCGACGCCTCGCCCTTGGGCTCGAAGTCCGACAGCTGCTCGATCGACACGCCCAACTGCTTGCGGAACGCCGCCTGCGACCAGGTCGCGTCCGTCGACACGCCGTAGAGCGTGACGCCGCGCTCGCGCAGCTCGGGCACCGCCTCCTCGTAGACCTGCAGCTGGTCGGTGCAGACCGGGCTGAAGGCGAACGGGTAGAAGACGAGGACGGTCGTCGCGCCCTTGAGGTCGTCCTGGGTGAAGTCGCTGCCGTCCTCGCGCTTGAGCACGAGGTCGGGCACCGGCGTGCCGGCAGCGATGATCGCCATCGCTAGCGGCGCAGGCCGAGCTCGGCGATGAGCGAGCGATAGCCGTCGAGGTCCTTGGCGGCGAGATAGCGCAGCAGACGCCGGCGGCGACCGACGAGCATGAGCAGGCCGCGACGGCTGGCGTGGTCCTTCTTGTTCGAGCGCAGGTGCTCGGTCAGGTCGTTGATCCGCGCGGTGAGCAGGGCGACCTGCACGCGCGTGTTGCCCGTGTCCTGGGGGTTGTCCCCGAACTGGGCGATGATCTCCTGCTTGCGTTCAGCCGTCAGCGTCGTCATGTGCGGCGCCGGAGGTTAGCGAAGTGCCTGCGTCCGCGGCCGCCCGCGCCTGGTCGACGTCGCGTCCCATCTGCTCGACGAGCGCGTCGACGGACGCGAAGCGCCGCTCGCCGCGCAGCCGGGCGACGAGCTCGATGCGGATGTGCCGGCCGTAGAGGTCGCCCGACCAGTCGATGAGGAACGCCTCGATGAGCTCGCCGCGTCCGGTGACGAACTGGGGGCGCACCCCGATGTTCGTCGCGGCCGCGATCCAGTCGTCGCCGACGCGCACGCGGCAGGCGTAGACGCCGTGGCCGGGGATGACGTAGCCGGGCGCCGGGACGAGGTTGGCGGTCGGGAAGCCGAGCTCGCGGCCTCGCTTGTCGCCGTGGACGACCTCGCCGTCGATGACGAACGGGGCGCCGAGCAGCCGGGTGGCGTCCTTGACGGCGCCGCCGGCCAACAGGCCGCGGATGTGGCTGGAGCTCACCACCTCGCCGTCGACCTCCAGCAGCGGCACGACCCGGGTCTCGAAGCGCGGGTCGGCCTCCAGCAGCGCGGCGTCGCCCTGCGCGCGGTGGCCGAAGCGGAAGTTCTCGCCCACCGCGACCGCGGTGGCCTGCACGCGCTCGACGAGGACGTGGTCGATGAAGTCCTGGGCGTCGCGGGAGGCGAACGCGCCGTCGAACGGGATGACGACGAGCTCCTCGACCCCGAGGCCGGCGACGAGCTCGGCCTTGCGCTCGAGCGTCGTCAGCAGCCGCGGCTGGGTGCCCGGCGCGACGACCGACTGCGGGTGCGGGTCGAACGTCACGACGGTGTCGGCGCCCCGGATGACCTCGCGGTGGCCGAGGTGGACGCCGTCGAACGTGCCGATCGCCACCCGTCGAGGGCGGGCCTCCACGTCGGGGAGAAAAGTCAGCCTCACGGGCGGAAGCCTACGCGCGGTCTGACCAGGCCGTCCTGCAGCTCGGCGACGGCGACCGCCTCGCCGTCGGGATCGAGGCACAGGAACTCGCCGGTCGGCACGTCGGCGACGGGGATCCGGCGACCGTGGCCCAGGGCGTCGGCGCCGGCCGCGTCGAGCGAGACCGTCGGCAGCACGGCGGCCAGCGCGCGGGCGAGCGGGACCGGGGTGTCTGACGCGTCCTGCACCCGGAACGGCCCGATCGACGTGCGCCGCAGCGCCAGGCAGTACGCGTCGCCGAGGTCGGCGACGAGCGACCGGACGTAGGTACCCGACGAGCAGGCGATGAAGAACTCGGCCTCCTCCCCGCGCCGCCAGCGCTGCTCGAAGCGGTCGACGCGCACCTCGCGCTCGGGCAGCTCAACCGCCTCGCCGGCCCGGGCCAGCGCGTAGGCTCGCCGCCCCCCGACCTTGATCGCGCTGTAGGCGGGCGGCCGCTGGCGCACGAGCCCGGTCGGCAGCACCGGCGGGTCGGGCGGGATGCGTCCCGTGTGGACGAGCTCGCCCTCCGGGTCCCCCGTCGTCGACGTCCAGCCCAGCCGCGCGACCGTCTCGTAGGTCTTGGGCAGGCCCATGAGAAAGCGCTGGGCGCGGGTGGCGCGGCCGACGAGGACGAGCAGCAGGCCGGTCGCGAACGGGTCGAGCGTCCCGGCGTGGCCGACGCGTGTGCCCTTCGGCAGCCCGCGGCGCACCCGGGCGACGATCGCGTGCGACGACGGCCCGGCGGGCTTGTCGACCAGGATCACGCCATCGTGCCGGACTCGCGCAGAGCGCTCGCCGCCGGTGCGAGACGCTCGCCCAGGGGGCTCGTTCTCGCGGCCCGCGCCCTCCGTCATCGTCGCGCTACGTCGAGGCGGGCGCCAACTGGGTGGCGATCTCGGTGCGCAGGAACGCGACGAGCTCGTCCTCGGAGAGCTCGGTCGTGAAACCGGCCGCCTGCCGGTGGCCGCCGCCGCCGCCCGCGCGCGCGATGGCCGACACGTCGACCTCGCCGTCGGTGGACCGCAGCGAGACCTTGCGGCGCTCGGTGTCGATCTCGCGAGCGAGCGCCGCGACCTTCGTGCCCTCCACCGACCGCAGCTGGTCGATGATGCCCTCGCTGTAGCTGTCCTCGGCGCCGGCGAGGTCGAAGTCGGCGCGGGTGATCTGGGCGATCGTCAGCGCGCCGTCGTCGTAGCGGGCGACGCGGCTCAGTGCGCGCGCGAGCAGCTCGAGCTTGCCGTAGGGCATGCCCTCGTAGAGGCGCCGGTAGACGGCGTGCGTGTCGACGCCGGCGACGATGAGCGCCGCCGCCATCTCGTGTGCCCGCGGCCCGGTGTTCTCGTACATGAACCGGCCGGTGTCGGTGACGAGGCCGACGTAGAGCGCCTCGGCGAGATCCTGGTCGGGCTCCACGCCGAGCGCGTTCATGAGGTCCCACACCATCTCGGCCGTGCACGACGCGCCCGGGTCGACGTAGTTGATGGTCCCGAAGCGCGTGTTGTCGTGGTGGTGGTCGACGTTGAGGATGTGCGCCTCGTCGCCCTTGACGACCGTCAGCGGACTGCGGTCGATGTTGCCGCAGTCCAGGTAGATGACCGTCCGCTCGAGCACGTCCGACGGCGCCACCGTCGAGAGCCCGTCGAGGTCGAAGAAGCGGTACTCGTAGGGCAGCGGGAACTCGTCGGGTGCCATGAGCATGACCGACTCCTTGCCGAGCGCCACGAGGATGCGGTGCATGGCGACCAGCGAGCCGAGCGCGTCGCCGTCGGGCCGCTCGTGGGTGACGAGGCAGAACCGCGATCCGGCGCGGATCTCCTCCAGGACCTGCTCTCGGGCCGATGCTGCTCCGTTGCGATCCATCAGTGCTCGTCCTCCCTGACGTCCTCGATGAGCCGTTCGAGCCGGGCCGCCCGCTGGGCGGTGTCGTCGAGCGTGAACTCGAGCGCCGGGGTGCGTTTGAGCCGCAGTTCGCGTGCGATGCGTCCCTGCAGGATCCCGTGGGCGGAGCGCAGCCCCTCGAGGCTCGCCTCCTGCTCGGCCGGTGTGCCGTAGACGCTGACGAACACGCGCGCATGGCGCAGGTCAGAGCTCGTCCGCACCTCGGTCACCGTCACAAATCCGACTCGGGGGTCCTTGAGGTCCTGGTTGAGGGCCTCGCCGAGCACCTCGCGCACCGCCTCGTTGACGCGGCGCATCCGTGGGCCCGGCGAGGTCATGCTACGACGGCTGGAGCTCGCGCTCCACCTGGCGCGTCTCGTAGACCTCGAACGTGTCGCCCTCGCGGACGTCCTGGGTGTTGGCCAGGACGATGCCGCACTCGTATCCGGTGGCGACCTCGCGGACGTCGTCGTTGAACCGGCGCAGCGTCGCGATCGTCGTGTCTCGGATGACGGTGCCGTCGCGCACGATGCGGACCTTCGCCCCGCGGCGGACGACGCCGTCGGTGACGTAGCAGCCGGCGATCGTGCCGATCTTCGAGGCGCGGAACGTCTGGCGGACCTCGACGGTGCCGACGGTCTCCTCGACCTCCTCGGGCGCCAGGAGGCCCTGCATCGCGGCCCGCAGGTCGTCCAGGGCCTGGTAGATGACCGAGTAGTGGCGGATCTCGACGCCCTCGCGGTCGGCCTCCTCGCGCGCCGACCCGACCGGACGGACGTTGAAGCCGATGATGACCGCCTCGGAGGCGGCGGCGAGCATGACGTCGGACTCGTTGATGCCGCCCACGCCGCTGCGGATGATGTTGACGAAGACCTCGTCCTGCGGCAGGCGGGCGATCTCGTCCTCGAGCGCCTCGACCGAGCCGGCGACGTCGCCCTTGATGACGAGCGCGAGCTCGGCCGGCTCGTCCTCGCGGGCGCGGGCGAAGACGTCCTCGAAGGAGATCTTGCGGCCCGAGCGGCGCGCCAGGGACTCGGCCTTCTCGCGCGTCTCGCGCTCCTGGGCCAGGCGACGTGCCTCACGGTCGCTGGAGACGACGCGGGCGAGCTCGCCTGCGTCCGGGACGCTGTCGAAGCCGAGGATCTCCACCGGGTCGCCCGGCAGGGCCTCGTCGATGCGCTCGCCGCGGTAGTCGATCATCGCCCGCACGCGGCCCGGCGCGGTGCCGGCCACGAGCGAGTCGCCGATGTGCAGCGTGCCGCGCTGGATGAGCAGCGTGACGACCGGGCCGCGGCCCGGGTCGAGCTTGGACTCGATGACGACGCCGGAGGCCTCGGTGTTCGGGTTCGCCTCGAGCTCCTCGAGCTCGGCGACGACCAGCAGCGTGTCGAGCAGGTCCTCGAGCCCAATGCCCTGCTTGGCCGACACGTCGACGTATTCGGTCTCGCCGCCCCACTCGGCCGGCTGGAGGTTGCGCTGCGTGAGCTCGGTGCGCACCCGCGTCGGATCCGCGCCCTCCTTGTCGATCTTGTTGACCGCGACGACGATCGGGACGTCGGCGGCCCGGGCGTGATCGATCGCCTCGTCGGTCTGCGGCTGCACGCCATCGTCGGCGGCGACGACGATGACCGCGATGTCGGTCACGCGGGCGCCGCGGGCGCGCATGGCGGTGAACGCCTGGTGGCCCGGGGTGTCGAGGAAGGTGAGCTCGTGGTCGTTGTGACGGACCTGGTAGGCGCCGATGTGCTGGGTGATGCCACCCGCCTCGCCGGCGGCGACCTCGGTCTGGCGGATCGCGTCCAGCAGCGACGTCTTGCCGTGGTCGACGTGGCCCATGATCGTGACGACCGGCGGGCGCTCGACGAGATCGTCCTCGGCATCCTCGAACTCGAACTCGTCACCGGCGGTGTCGCCGAGGTGGAGGATCTCGATCTTCTTGTCGAACTCGGCGGCCAGCAGCTCGATGTGGTCGTCGCTCAGCGTCTTGGTGAGCGTCGCGAGCTCGCCCATGCCCATGAGCTTCTTGATGACCTCGGGGACCGGGACGCCGAGGTACTCGGCGACGTCCTTGACCGTCGACCCGGAGTTGATCCGGATCGTGTCGGTCCGCGTCATCTGGTCCTCGACCAGGTGCTGCGGCACGTCCTCGATGAGCGTGCGGCGACGCCGGCGCCGACGGCGCGGCGGACGCTGCGGCGCAGGGCCGGGCCCGCCGCCACCCGGGCCGCGGCGGGCGGCCTGGGAGTCGATGACGACACGGCGCCGGCCGGAACCCGGACCGCCCTCGCCGCGCTGGCCGCCTCGGCTCGGGCGGCCGGAGGGCTGCGACTGCGTCTCGTCGCGCTTGGGGCGCTTCGGCGGCTCGGGGACCGAGATGATCCGCGGGCCGGTGCCGGGCTTCGGCGGCTCGGTGTGCGGGACCGGACCGGCGGGCTTGTCCTTGCCCTGCGGCTTGCCGCCGGCCTGGGCGGGCGCCTGCGGCGTCGCAGCCTCGGCGGCCGGCGTCGTCGTGGGCTGCTCCTGCTCGGGGGCGGGTGCGGTCGCGGAAGGCTGCGGGGTCGCCGTCTCGGCGGCGGGGCGGGCGGGCCGGGTCGGACGCGCCTGGCCGGGGCCGCTGCGGCCCATCTGGCGCCGCGGGTCGACCGGGAGATCGTCGAGGACGGGGCGGCGGGGCACCGGGCGCACGGGCCGGTCGGCGCCGGCGCCGGGACGGGTCGGCTGGGAGCGTTCGCGCGGCGGCCGACCGGAACCGGACTGGCCCGGTCGGACCGGGGCGCCACGACCCTGGGGCGGGCGTGCGGGCGCGCCGCGGCCGGCCGGGGCTGCGCCCGGTCGGGCGGGGGCGCCACGGCCGTCCGGGGGACGGACCGGGGCGCGACGGGCCTCGGGAGCCTTGGGGGCCTCGGCCTTGGGCGCGGCGGCCTTGGGGGCCTCGGCCTTGGGCGCGGGGGCCTTGGGGGCCTCGGCCTTGGGAGCAGCAGCCTTCGGAGCGGCCTTCGCGGCGGGCGCCGCCGCGGCG
Organism: Solirubrobacterales bacterium; assembly: GCA_040255945.1. GTDB lineage: Bacteria > Actinomycetota > Thermoleophilia > Solirubrobacterales > Solirubrobacteraceae > Baekduia. Next base: position 44,877 of record JBDZVZ010000022.1, read on the forward strand.
CCGGCGCCGTTGCCGGCTCCGAGCACGCGCAGCGCGTCGCTCTCCTCGACCGAGGAGGCGGCCGCCTTCACCTCCAGGCCGGCGGCCTGGAGCTTGGCGAGCACCTCCTTGCTCGAGAGGCCTCGCTCCTTGGCGATTTCATGAATGCGCTTCTTCGCCATGCAGTCTCACTAAGTCTACGAAGTCGGGAGGGGTCTCCACCGTACGCCTCAGGGCGCGCGGCAGGGCGCGGCGCCGCACCGCGCGCTCGGCGCAGGCGGCGTCACAGACGTAGGCGCCGCGGCCGGGCAGGGTCGCCGTCGGGTCGACGACGACCTGATCGCCGCTCAGCGCGATCCGCAGCAGCTCGGCCTTGGGGCGCACCGCCCCGCAGCCCACGCAGCGCCGCTGCGGCGCAGCGCCTACGACGCCTGCTCCTCGCCGATGGTCTCGTCGTCGCTGGTGCCGGTCGGCTCGGCGGCCTCCGGCGCCGGCTCGAGGTCGGCGCGGTCCGGCTCGCCCTCGGCAGCGTCCGCGGCGTCCGCCTCGGGTGCCTCGGCCACGGCCTCGTCGACCTCGGCGAGCTCGTCGGGCTCGCCCTCCACAGGCTCGGCATCCTCGGCGAGCGCCTCCTCCTGGTCACCGAAGAGCTCCTCGGCACGCGTGACGATGTCGACGACGTCGTCCCAGGTCTTGTCCGGATCGGAGAGGTCGGTGATCTCCTCGTCGGAGAGCGGCTCGAGGATCGCGACCTGCGAGGTCGTGAAGCGCGACAGCGCCTGATGCTTGGGCAGGCCGCAGAACGGCGAGCCGGGCAGCGCCTCGTTCGGGCAGCGCCGGCCGCGAACCGAGACCGCCTGGCAGCGCCCGCCGGTCTCCTCCTCGCCGTACTCCTCGGTGGCGGTGGTCGTCGCCGCGAAGTCGGTCTCGGACTTGATGTCGATCCGCCAGCCGGTCAGGCGCGCGGCCAGGCGGGCGTTCTGGCCCTCGCGGCCGATGGCCAGCGACAGCTGGTCGTCGGGCACGATGACCGTGGCCTGCTTGGACTCGTCGTCGACGAGCACCTCGCGCACCCGTGCGGGCGACAGCGCCTTGGCGACGAACCGGGCGGGCTCGTCGTTGTAGGGGATGATGTCGATCTTCTCGCCGCGCAGCTCGGAGACGACCATGCGCACGCGCGAGCCGCGCGGGCCGACGCAGGCGCCGACCGGGTCCACCCCGTCGGCGTGCGAGACGACCGCGATCTTCGACCGGTACCCGGGCTCGCGGGCGACGTTGGCGATCTCGACGAGGCCGTCGGCGATCTCGGGCACCTCGAGCTCGAAGAGCTTCTTGATGAGCTCGCCGTCGCGGCGGCTGACGATGATCGACGGCCCCTTCGTGGAGGGCGAGACCTCCTTGATGACCGCCTTGATGCGCGCCCCGTGGTCGTAGCGCTCCCCGTCGACCTGCTCGCCCTTGGGCAGCAGCGCCTCGACGCGCTCGCGCAGCTGGACGAGCGTGTAGCGCGAGTCGGACTGCTGGACGATGCCGGTGATGAGCTCGCCGACGCGGTCGCGGTACTCCTCGAACATCATGTCGCGCTCCGCCTCGC
>JBDZVZ010000023.1:0-46254 GCA_040255945.1 Solirubrobacterales bacterium
CTTGCCCCCTACGTATTACCGCGGCTGCTGGCACGTAGTTAGCCGGGGCTTCTTCTGAAGGTACCGTCACCACAGACGGGTATTAACCGTCGTGGCTTCGTCCCAACTGAAAGAGGTTTACAACCCGAAGGCCTTCTTCCCTCACGCGGCGTTGCTGCGTCACGCTTTCGCGCATTGCGCAAGATTCCCCACTGCTGCCTCCCGTAGGAGTCTGGGCCGTGTCTCAGTCCCAGTGTGGCTGATCGTCCTCTCAGACCAGCTACCCATCGTTGCCTTGGTGAGCCGTTACCTCACCAACAAGCTAATGGGCCGCGGGCCCATCCCGTTGCGGAAGCCGAAGCCTCCTTTCCTCATCCCACTGATGTGGGAGGAGCACATTTGGTATTAGCCCCGGTTTCCCGGGGTTGTCCCAATCAACAGGGCAGGTTACCCACGTGTTACTCACCCGTTCGCGGCTTTGCCCCGGGGCAAGCCCCGGTTCGTCGCTCCACTTGCATGTGTTAAGCACGCCGCCAGCGTTCGTCCTGAGCCAGGATCAAACTCTCCGTGAAGTGATAGCCGGCACGCCCGAAGGCGCACCCACTACGAAGAGCTGTCATGCCTCATGTGGGATGCGACGTACACGGCGCATCCCGAGGTATGACGGGATTTCTTTCTCAGACCCTCGCGACCGTCGCCGAAGCGACGACCCGAGGGGTCGAACCTGGACGCACACTCCGATCCCGACTAGAGATCGAGGTGCGCATGCTGTTGAGTTTTCAAAGACCGTCGCGCCCGTTCTCGGGAAGGGGACTCCTTCGAGAGGACGCTCCAGCAGAGGTCTGCTGGGCGGACCGAGCAGTCTAGCACCGCTCGGCGCGGGGGGAGCGTCTCAGGTCAGACCCGATCAGCGCCCCGCGGCGCGGCAGTATACGCACAGATCGCCGCAGCGTGTCGCGCGGTCGTGATCGCGCTCAGGACCGCGCGATTCAGCCGGCCCCGACGAGCCGCCGGAACCCTCGCTTGCCGACCTGCAGGACGCGGCCGTCGAGCCGTTCGGCGGGCACGTCGAGCTCCTCGGCGCCGAGGGCCTCTCCGTCGAGCTTGACGCCGCCCTGGGCCAGCAGCCTCCGGGCCTCCGAGCGGGTGCGGCCGAACGCCTCGGCGACCAACGCCGGGACGTGGACGATGCCGCCGTCGGCGCCGAAGCGGTGCTCGGGCACCTCATCGGGCAGGCCGTGGTCGACGAAGAGGCGGTCGAACTGCGCCTCGGCGGCCGCCGCCGCCTGCTCGCCGTGGAAGCGCGCCACGATCCCCCGCGCGAGCGCGCGCTTGGCGTCGCGAGGGCCCGTGCCCTGCGGCGGGCGCGGCACCGCCAGCAGCGAGAACCATGCCTCCATCGCCTCGTCGGGCAGCCGCATCGTCTTGCCGAACTGCTCCGACGGCGGCTCGGTGACCCCGATGTGGTTGCCCAGCGACTTCGACATCTTCTCGTGACCGTCGATGCCCGGCAGGATCGGCATCGTGAGGATGACCTGCTCCGGCCGGCCGTAGGCGCGCTGGACGTCGCGGCCCAGCAGCAGGTTGAACGTCTGATCGGTGCCGCCGAGCTCGACGTCGGACTCGATCGCCACCGAGTCGTAGCCCTGCAACAGCGGATAGAGCATCTCCAGCACCGAGATCGGCCGGCGGGCGGAGAAGCGCTTGGCGAAGTCGTCACGCTCGAGGATCTGGGCGACCGTCGCCACGCGCGCGAGCGCGAAGAGCTGCTCGGCCGGCATGTCGAGCCACTCGCCGTTGCGACGGACCTCCAGCAACTCGGGGTCGTCGCGCAGGACGGTGAACGCCTGCTGCTGGTAGGTCCGGGCGTTGTCATCGATCTGCTCGCCGCTGAGCACCGGCCGCGTCGACGAGCGACCGCTCGGGTCGCCCACGCGCGCGGTGTAGTCGCCGACGATGAGCACGACCCGATGGCCGAGGTCCTGGAACTCGCGCAGCTTGCCGAGCACGACCGTGTGACCGAGGTGGATGTCGGGCGCCGTCGGATCGAGGCCGAGCTTGACGCGCAGCTGCCGGCCCTCCCGCTCGGCCGTGGCGAGCTTCGCCGCCAGGCCCCCATCGGGCAGCGACTCGTGGGCGTTGGCCAGCAGTTGGGCGGCGGTCTCGGCGGGCGTCGGCATGCGGGGCCAATGCTAGAGTCAGACCAGTCGGCAGGGCCTGTGCCGCCGCCCGTCGACGCCCCTTCGTCCGCGCCGCCCCCGGCCGGCGCCAGCGCCATGAGCGACCCGACCGGACCGCATCTGACCTCCGTGCCCGACCCCGGGCCGGCCAACGCTGCCCCGCGGCCGCGCATCAAGAAGCTGCGGCTGCTCGGCGTGCTCATCCCGCTCGCCGCCCTGGCGGTCGTCTCGACGCTCTTCGGGATGATGATGGCGGTCGCCAGCGACCTGCCCGCGCTCGAGCAGCTGCCGCAGGTCGCCAAGCGCAAGAACTCGGTCCTCTACGACGCCCAGGGCCGGCGGCTGACGACGCTGACCTCCAACCAGGGCCGGATCATCGTCGGCCGCGACGAGATCGGCGCGAACGTCAAGCATGCGGTCATCGCGATCGAGGACCGGCGCTTCTACGAGAACTCCGGCGTCGACCTGCGCGGCATCGCGCGCGCGTTCGTCCAGGACGTCATCGCCGGCCACGGCGCCCAGGGCGGCTCCACGATCGCCCAGCAGTTCGTCAAGAACGCCCTGAAGGCGCAGAACAACCGGACGATCTTCGAGAAGATGCGCGAGGCCGCGATGGCCTACCACCTCACGCGCAAGTGGTCGAAGGACCGGATCCTCACCGAGTACCTGAACTCCGTCTACTTCGGCAACGGCGCCTACGGGGTCGAAGCGGCGGCACGGACGTACTTCGGCGCCGACCCCAACCACGAGGGCTGCGGCACGCCGCATCACTCGACCTGCGCGAGCCAGTTGAACCCGGCCGAGTCGGCGATGCTCGCCGCGATCATCGCCTCCCCGTCCGCGTTCGACCCGGTCGCCCACCCGCGAGCCGCCAAGACGCGCCGCGACATGGTCCTGCGCAAGATGCTCGAGCAGGGCTACATCACCCAGAGCGAGTACACCGAGGCACTCGGCGAGCAGACCTACTACAAGCTCTCGCCGCCGCGGATCGACACGCCGCCCAACGCGGGCGCCGAGTACTTCATCTCGTGGGTGCGCCAGAGCCTCGTCGACCAGGTCGGCGCCCAGCGGGCCTTCGAGGGCAACCTCCGGGTGCGCACGACGCTCGACCTCGACCTGCAGCGCGCTGCGCGCCAGGCGGTCAACAACTATCTGGCCTGGGCGGGCGGCCCGACCGCGTCGGTCGTCGTGCTCGACAACCAGTCCGGTGAGGTGCGCGCGATGGTCGGCGGCCGCGACTACCAGGAGGCGCCGTTCAACCTCGCCACCCAGGGCCAGCGCCAGCCCGGCTCGGCGTTCAAGCCGTTCATCCTCGCCCAGGCGCTGCGCGAGGGCATCGGTCCCGGCGCGGTGTTCCCGTCGCGCAAGCGCGAGTTCAAGGTGCCGGGCGGCGGCGGCGAGGTCTTCGTCGTCAACAACTTCGAGGGCGAGTACTCCGGGCAGTCGACGGTCGCCAGCGCGCTGACGCACTCCGACAACGCCGTGTTCGCCGCGCTGGGCATCCAGGTCGGCACCAAGCGTGTCGCGCGCCTGGCCGAGCGGATGGGCATCCGCACGCCGGTCTCGTCGAACTACGCGATGACGCTCGGCGGCCTGCGCCAGGGCGTCACGCCGCTCGACATGGCCCACGCCTACGAGACCTTCGCCGCTCACGGCCGGCGGATCAGCGGCACGCTGGGGACCTCCGACGACGGTCCGGTCGGCATCTCGAAGATCGAGCGCGTCACCACGGACGGCAAGACGAAGCTCGTCGAGGACAACCAGCTGCGCGCGACCCGGGTGCTCCCGGCCAAGGTGGCCGACCTCGCCACCCAGCTCATGACCGGGCCGGTGCGGTTCGGCACCGCGACCCGCGCCCAGTACGGCGGCTTTGCGGCCGGCAAGACCGGGACGACCGAGAACTCGGGCGACGCCTGGTTCGTCGGCTTCACCGACCGCTGGACGATCGCCGTCTGGGTCGGCTATCCGACGACGCTCAAGCCGATGCTCACCGAGTTCCGCGGCTCCGACGTGACCGGCGGCACGTTCCCGGCGCTCATCTGGCACGACTTCGTCGTCGCGGCCAACAAGATCGTCGACGCGCGCAAGAACAAGGAGCGCGAGGCCAAGGGCCTGCCGCCGGTCACGACGCCGTCGACCGCGCCGGTCGACCCGGGCGCCGCTGGCGGCACCGCGACGACGCCGACGACGACCACGCCAACCCCGGGGGGCGACGGCGCCAGAGGCGACGGCGGGACCGGCGGCACGTCCGGCGGCACGGGCGGCGGAACCCGGCCACCGGCCTCGTCCACCCCGGCGCCGACTCCGACACCGCAGGCGCCGCCCGCCCAGACGCCCACCCCGCAGAACCCGGCCCCACCCACCGGCGGTGGCGACGGCACCGGCGGCGCCGGCGCGCCGGGCTAGCGGGGCGGCAGCGTCGCGCGCAGCGCCGGCGGCCAGGGCCGCGACACGTGGCGGCTGCCCGCCGCGCAGAAGCGCCACGGCAGCTCGACGGCCTTGGCGATCCCGATCCGCGGGCCCGCGATGAGCGCCGGGTCCTCCCACCCCCCCGGCCGGGGCCGGACCGCGATCGGTCCGTCGCTCAGGCTCGTGGCGTTCTCGGTGAGCTCGATGTCCAGCGCCTGGGTGAGCTTGCCGGGCCCGTTGCAGAGATCGACGTCGCGCTTGACGCTGCGGCGCGCGCGCATGAGCTCGACCCCCTCGAGCGGCTCGAGCGCCCGGATGAGCACCGCCGCGCCGGTCTCCGGGTCCTGGCAGACCGCGTTCAGCAGCGCGTGGATGCCGTACGAGCGGTAGACGTAGGCGTTGCCCGGCGGCCCGAAGAGCACGGCGGTGCGCTGGGTCAGCCCGACGTAGGCGTGGCAGGCCGGCTCGCTTTCGTGGTAGGCCTCGGTCTCGACGATGATGCCGCTGCAGCCCCGGTGCTCGACGACGCAGCCGACGAGGTCACGGGCGACCTCGACGACCGGCCGGTCGTAGAAGGCGGGCGGGAGGGCGCTCACGCCCCGAGAGCGGCCCGCGCCTGCTCGAGCTGCTCGCGGATGCGCCGCAGGGCGGTGCCGCCCTCGGAGTTTTTGGACTCCAGCCAGGACGACTGCGCCAGCACGGCCCGGGCGTCCTCGCCGAGCTTGGGCACGGCGACGTCGGTCAGCGACCGGCCCGACTCGACGGCCTCACGGACGAGGCCGGCGATGATCCCATGGCACTCGCGAAACGGGGTGCCCTGCTTGACCAGCAGGTCGGCGAGGTCGGTGGCGGCGATGAGCTCGTCGGAGGCCGCGGCGGACATGGCGTCACGGTCGAACCGCGCGCCGGCGACCATGCCGGTCGCGGCGGCCAGGCAGAGGCGCAGCGTGTCGACGCTGTCGAAGAGGTGCTCCTTGTCCTCCTGGAGATCCTTGTTGTAGGTCAACGGCAGGGCGTGCATGACGCCGTGCAGGGCCTGCAGGTGTCCGACGATCCGCGGGGCCTTCGCGCGCAGGAGCTCGGCGGCGTCCGGGTTCTTCTTCTGCGGCATGATCGACGAGCCCGACGACCAGGCGTCCGGCAGCGTGAGGAACCCGAACTCCGAGCTGGCCCACAGCACGATCTCCGCGCCCAGGCGCGACAGGTGGGTGGCGCAGGTCGCGGCGGCGGCGAGGTAGTCGAGGACGAAGTCACGGTTGGCGACCGCGTCGATGGAGTTCGGGGCGACCGAGTCGAAGCCGAGCTCGCGGGCGACGAGGCCGCGGTCGGTGTCGAAGTTCACGCCCGCCAGCGCGCCGGCGCCCAGCGGCAGCACCGAGCAGGCCCGCTCGACGGCGGCAAAGCGGTCCCGATCGCGCCGCGCCATCCAGAACCAGGCCAGCAGATGATGGCCGAGGTAGACGGGCTGGGCGCGCTGCAGGTGCGTGTAGCCGGGCAGCGCCCAGTCGAGGTGGCGCTCGGCGGTCTCGACGAGCGTCTCCATGAAGACGGTGAGCGCGGCCTGCGCGTCGACGGCGGCCTGACGGGTGAAGAGCGCGACGTCCGTGGCGACCTGGTCGTTGCGCGAGCGGGCCGTGTGGAGCTTGCCGCCCGGCCGGCCGACGAGCGCGGTCAGCCGCCGCTCGACGGCCATGTGGATGTCCTCGTCGTCGGGCTCGAACGGGAACGTGCCGTCGTGCAGCTCGCCCTGGACCTGGTCGAGGCCCTCGAGGATGGCGTCGCGGTCGTCGCCGCCGATGATCCCCTGGGCCGCGAGCATCTTCGCGTGGGCACGCGACTGGGCGAGGTCGTGGGGCCACAGCCGCCGGTCGAACCCCAGCGACGTGTTCATCTCCCGGAAGGCCGGGTCCTGCGGTTCGGCGAAGCGCGACATCGCGCCGGAGACTAGTCGCCGAGCACCGCGGACAAGGCTGCGGCCACGCGGTCGACCTGGCCGGGCGTCATCGCCGGGAAGAACGGCAGCGCGACCGAGCGGGCGGCGACGTCCTCGCAGACCGGGAACTGGCCCTCGCGGTAGCCGTAGGTCTCGCGGTAGAAGGACATGAGGTGGATCGCCGGCAGGTAGGGCTTGCTCTGCACGCCGTGGCGGCGCAGGCCGAGGATGACCTCGTCGCGCGACGGGCCGTCCTGCGGGACCTGCACGACGAAGACGAACCAGCCGCGCACGTCGCCGGCGTGGCGGGCGCCGTCGGGACACGGCAGGCCGAGGCCGCGCTCACGCGCCAGGCCGGCGAGCGCCTCGCGGTACCAGCCGGCGACCCGGGCGCGGTCGGCGAGCATGCCGTGCAGCCGGTCGAGCTGACAGAGCCCGATCGCGCAGGCGATGTCGCTCAGGCGGTAGTTGAACCCGAGCCGGTCGTGGTCGAGCCAGCCCATGTCGGGCGCCCGGCCCTGGTTGCGCTCGCTGTCGATGCGGACCTTCATGGCCGCGTCGCCGAGCGTCACCATGCCGCCCTCGCCGGTCGTCAGCTGCTTGTTGGCATAGAAGCCGAACACCGCCGGGTGGCCGCGGCCGCCGACGGCCGGCCCGTCGTGGTGACGGCCGCCGAGCGCCTCGCAGGCGTCCTCGACGATCGGGCGCCCGAGCGCTTCCAGCGCGGGCAGGTCGGCCGGGTAGCCGAAGATGTGGACCGGCAGGATGGCCGCCGTGCGGTCGGTGACCGCCGCCGCCGCGGCGTCGGGGTCGAGGTTCAGCGTCAGCGGGTCGATGTCGGCGAACACGGGGCGGGCCCGCTCGTAGGCGGCGACGTTCGCCGACGCGACGAACGAGAACGGCGAGGTGACGACCTCGTCGCCCTCCCCCACGCCGACGGCCCGCAGCGCGAGGTGCAGGCCCGCGGTCCCCGACGACACGGCGCTCGCGTGGTGGGCCCCGACCGCGGCGGCGAAGCGCTCCTCGAAGGCGGGCACGCGCGGGCCCAGCGACAGCTGACCCGAGCGCAGGACCTCGACGACCGCCCGCTCCTCCTCGGGCCCGAGGACCGGCTGGGCGAGCGGGATCTCGTCGACGCCGGCGGTCATCCGGCGGCGCGCCCCGTCGCCTCGGTCGGAGCCGGGACGGCCCGGGCCCGCCGTTGCTCCGCATACTCCAGCGAGTCCACGAGCGCCTGCCATGAGGCGGCGATGACGTTCTCGGCCACACCGGTCGAGCCCCACACGTCGTTGCCGTCGGAGGCGTCGATGAACACCCGCGTCACGGCGTCGGTGCCATGGGCCTCATCGAGGATGCGGACCTTGTAGTTGACGAGGTCGACCGCCGCGAGATGCGGATGGACCCGCACGATCGCCGCGCGCAGCGCCGCGTCGAGCGCGTTGACCGGCCCGTTGCCTTCAGAGGTCTGGACGTAGCGCTCGCCGTCGATCCAGATCTTGATCGTCGCCTCGGTGTCGACCTTGCCGTCGGCGCGCTGCTCGACGATGACCCGCCAGGACTCCAGGCGAAACAGCGGCCGGTAGTCGCCCGCCTCCTTGCGCAGCAGCAGCTCGAACGAGCCGTCGGCCGCCTCGAACTGGAAGCCCTGATGCTCGAGCGCCTTGACGCGCTCCAGGACCCGGGCCGCCGTCTCGTCGTCGAGGGCCAGCCCGGCGGCCTGCGCCTTCTCGAGCACGGTGTGCCGGCCGGCGAGCTCGGACACGAGCAGCTCGCGCGCGTTGCCGACCGACTCGGGCGTGGAGTGCTCGTAGAGGGCGGCATCCGCGCGCACCCCGGCGACGTGCAGCCCGCCCTTGTGCGCGAACGCGCTGCGGCCCACCCACGGCTGGCGCGGGTCCGGGTTGAGGTTCAGCAGCTCGTCGACGAAGTGCGAGGTCTCGCTGAGCTTCGTCAGCCGCTGCGGGCCGACGAGGTCGTGGCCGAGGCGCAGCTCGAGGTTGGCGATGATCGAGACGAGGTTCGCGTTGCCGGTCCGCTCCCCGATGCCGTTCATCGTCCCCTGGACCTGGGTGACGCCCTCCTCGACCGCGGCCAGCGTGTTGGCCACCCCGCACTCGAGGTCGTTGTGGCAGTGGATGCCCAGCGCGACGTCCGGCAGGTGGGTGCGGACCTCGCGGACGGCCTCGGCGACCTGGGTCGGCACCGACGAGCCGTTCGTGTCGCACAGCACGACGCGCTCGGCGCCCGCGCCGGCGGCCGCCCGCAGGCAGGCCAGCGCGTAGCCGGGGTCGTCGCGGAACGCGTCGAAGAAGTGCTCGGCGTCGTAGATGACGCGCTTGCCCTCGCCCGCGAGGAAGGCGACCGAGTCGGCGATGAGCTCGAGGTTCTCCTCGCGGCTGACCTTGACGATCTTCTCGAGGTGGGCCGCCCAGGTCTTGCCGACGATCGTCGTCACCGGCGCGAACGTCTCGGCGAGCACGCGCAGGCCGGGGTCGGCGGCGGCGGCGAGGTCGCGCCGACGGGTCATGCCGAACGCGACGATCTGGGCGTGCTGCAGCGGCTCGCGCTCCAGCAGCGCGAAGAGCTCGAGCTCCTTCGGGTTCGAGGCCGGGAAGCCGGCCTCGATGAGATCGACGCCGAGCTCGTCGAGCTTGCGCACGACACGCACCTTCTCGGCGGCGGTCAGCGACATGCCCTCCCCCTGCATGCCGTCGCGCAGGGTGGCGTCGTAGGTCTGGATCTTCGTCATCGTGGGTCTCTCAGGGGTAGCGGGTCGGCGAACGTGGCGAGGGCGGGCCACGCTCGACGGCGCGGCCCGCTAGCGAATTCGCTGACCGGTGATGCCGGCGGCCGCCGTCACGAGGCCACCGTGTCGAAGTGGTGAGAGGGCACCGGGTCCAGCCAGTCGCGGTAGCGCTCGGAGCGGCCGTGCAGCGCGTCCTCGAAGGCGGCCTGCACCGCGTGGGTGATCGGACCGGGCTCACCGCTGCCGATCGGGTGGTCGTCGACCTCGCGGATCGGCGTCAGCTCGGCGGCGGTGCCGGTGCAGTACAGCTCGTCGGCGAGGTAGAGCTCAGCCCGGGACAGGTTGCGCTCGACGACCTCGTAGCCGAGGTCGCGGGCGATCTGGATCGCGGAGCGGCGGTTGATGCCGTCCAGCAGCGACGAGCTCAGCGGCGGCGTGTGGATGATCCCGTCGCGGACGATGAAGAGGTTCTCGCCGGTGCCCTCGCAGACGAAGCCGTGGTCGTCGAGGAGGATCGCCTCCTCGTAGCCGGCCTTGTGGGACTCGATCTTCGCCAGGATCGAGTTGAGGTACTGGCCGGTGGCCTTGGACTGCGGCACGAGCGAGTCCTGGTTGATCCGCCGCCACGAGGAGACCTTGGCGCGCACGCCCTTCGTCTTGCCCTCGTCGCCGAGATAGCTGCCCCACTCCCAGACGGCGATCGCCACCTCGACGGGCGCGTCGAGCGGGAACAGGCCCATCGTGCCGTAGCCGCGGTAGACGAGCGGGCGGATGTAGCAGGAGCGCAGCCCGTTGCGGCCGATGAGCTCGAGCGTCGCCTCGCGCAGCTGCTGCGCCTCGTAGGGGATCGGCATGTAGTACAGCTCGGCGCTGCGGTAGAGGCGCTCGATGTGCTCGGTGTGGCGGAAGACCGCGGGGCCGGAGCACTCGGTGTCGTAGCAGCGGATCCCCTCGAAGACCCCGGTGCCGTAGTGCAGGCCGTGCGTGAGCACGTGGACCTTGGCGTCCTCCCAGGCGACGAACTCGCCGTTCATCCAGATGAGGTCCGCTGTCTCCACGTTCGTCGTCTCCTAGCCCAGAGCGGCGAGCACCGCTGCGGTCGCCTCGGCCGTGCTCGCCGTTCCGCCGAGGTCCCGGGTCCGCAGGCCCTGGTCAAGGGCCTTGTCCACCGCGGATTCTAGGGCGACGGCCTCGGTTTCCAAGTTCAGGCCGTGACGGAGCATGAGCGCCGTCGACAGGAACATCGCCAGCGGGTTGGCGATCCCCTGGCCGGCGATGTCGGGCGCCGAGCCGTGGACGGGCTCGAAGAGGCCGGGGCGCGGGCCTGGCGCGGCCGTGTCCCCCAGGCTGGCGCTCGGGAGCATGCCGAGCGAGCCGGTGAGCATCGCGGCCTCGTCGCTGAGGATGTCGCCGAAGAGGTTCTCGGTGACGATGACGTCGAACTGCGAGGGGCGGGCGACGAGCTGCATCGCGCAGTTGTCGACCAGGACGTCCTCGAGCTCGACGTCGGCGAACTCGGCGGCGTGGAGCTCGTGGACGACCTGGCGCCACTGGCGCGAGGTCTCCATCACGTTGGCCTTGTCGACCGACGCCACGCGGTTGGAGCGGCCGCGGGCCGCCTCGAACGCCGTGCGGGCGATCCGCCGGACCTCGTCGACCGTGTAGTGGCAGAGGTCCGACGCGTCGGTGGCGGTGCGGGTCTTCTCACCGAAGTAGATGCCGCCGGTGAGCTCGCGCACGACGAGCAGGTCGGTGCCCTCGATGTTCTCGCGGCGCAGCGGGCTGGCGTCGTAGAGGGCCGGCAGCGGGCGGACCGGGCGGAGGTTCGCGTAGAGGCCCAGGCCCTTGCGCAGGCCGAGCAGGCCCTGCTCGGGGCGGGGCTCGTCCGGGTCGGTCGTGTCCCACTTCGGGCCGCCGACGGCGGCGAGCAGGACGGCGTCGGCGCCCTTGCACGCGTCAAGGACCTCGTCGGTCAGCGCGGTGCCGTGGGCGTCGATCGACGCGCCGCCGAAGACGCGCTCGTCGATCTCGACGTCGGCGACGAGGCGGTGGAGGATCTCGACGGCCGGGGCGAGGATCTCGGGCCCGATGCCGTCGCCCGGAAGGGTGACCACGCGGGCGCCCATCAGGGCTCCATTCGTACGGTCGGAGATTGGCCGGGCGATTCGTCGCCAGGAAGCGTGACGATGCGGTGCGACATGCGGGGCGCCACCTTACCGGCGGCACCCCGCAACGCCGCCTCTCGCCCTACAGCAGCGGCTTGGCGAACGGCTCGGTGCCGTTGACGAGCTGCAGGTCCGGCAGCCCGTGGGCCCGGGCGTAGGCAAGCTCGCGGCCGAGGTCGCCGACCCCGTTGGACAGCGCCAGCGGCGCGAGCGCCAGCGTGCTCAGCACGCCCAGCGCCTGCCCCTTGGCGTTGAGGAACGCGCTGCCCGAGTCGCCCGGGATGCCCGGGGTGAGCGTGTAGACGCTGTAGGACCAGCCGCCCCCACCGACCTGCACGACCTTGCCGCGCTTGGGGCTGAGCTGCGTGATGCCGCCGCGCAGCGAGCTGTTGCCGTAGCTGAAGACGTCGCCGAGGGCCTTCTCGGTGCCGACCCCGCTCGGGCCGCCCCACTTGGGCACCGACGGGTTGACCTTCGCCACGTCGGCCGGGTCCAGGCGGATGAGCGCAAGGTCGTTGTAGGCGCAGGTGTCGGCGTCGGACTCGCCGGCGGCCTGCATCGCCAGCCACGAGTTGTAGGCCAACGTGCCGGGCCTGTCGGCGCCGGTGACCTCGACGGGCGTGCCGATCGGCAGCGAGCCCGACGTGCAGCCGTCGGTGTCGGTCTGGGCGCCGGTCGACGAGCAGTGCGCCGCCTGACCGAGGTACGTGACGCCGGCGGCGGTGAAGACGAAGTTCGCCGTGCACTGGCCGCCGCTGGTGAACGTCTGGACGCCGGGATGGATCGTCGCGCTGTCGGCGGGCGCCCAGGCCTGGGCGGTCGTCGGGATCAGCGCGAGCGCGGACGCCGCGACCAGCGCGGCGAGCCCTCGTCGGGACATGCGGGTTCCTCTCCTGTCGGTTGCTTCGACAGGAGCGCCAACGGCGGCACCGCGCGGAACTTGCGCTCAGACCGCGAGCCGGTACGCGGTCTCGGGCGCCGCCATGCCCTTCAGCGCCAGATCAGCGCGCGTGCCGGCCGGCTCCTCGAGCCCGTCGGCGACCCGCTGCGACAGGACGATCTCCCCGCCGGCCGCCTGACCCTGCAGGCGTGAGGCGATGTTGACGACGTCGCCGACCGCCGTGAAGTCGAACAGCGCCCGCTGGCCGATGTTGCCGACGAAGGCCTGGCCGACGTCGAGCCCGACGCCGAGCTCGACGAACGGCCCGCCCACCGTGCCGTAGCCGACGGCACGCAGCAGACGGCGCGCGTGGTCGAGCATGAGCGCCGGCACGGTCTCGGGCGCGAGGCCGGGCTTGAACGCCGGCAGGTAGAGCGCCATGACCTCGTCGCCGATGAGCTTGTCGATGACGGCGTCGGGGAAGAGGACATCCTCGGCGCAGCGATAGAAGCGGCCCAGCAGCTGCGAGGTCTCGTGCGGGTCGACGCCGGCGGTGCGGGCCGTGAAGCCGCGCACGTCGGCGAAGAGCACGCCGGTGTGCAGCGTCATCCCGCCGGGCGGCGCGAGCTCGATGCACATGCTGCAGACCGTCGGGTTCTTGCGCGACGGCCGGAAGCCGAGCGGACCGACGAGCCAGCGCCCCGGCCCTGCGAACGGCGCGCCGCACATGCCGCAGCGGGGGCCGTGGGGCAGCGCGAGCAGCAGCCGGCTCACCCGGCCGTCGAGCGCTCCCGTGTGCAGCTCCCAGAGCACCTTCCAGTCCTCGGGGCTCAGCGGCTCGTCCTCGCCCCGGCCGGCCGCACGCCGCAGGCGAGCGACGGCCACGCGCTGCATGAGCGTCGGCCGGGGACCCGCACCCCGGTCGCGGGGGTCGGCCATGAGCGCGACGGTACACCCGCGCGGCGGGCCCGACCAGGGCGGGCGTTCTGACGGCGGCTCAGGCCAGCGCGGTCGTGACCGGGCCCGAGCGCTCGCGGTCGCGCTCGTAGGCGTCGATCGACTCGACCTGCTGGAGCGTCAGCGCGATGTCGTCCAGGCCGTTGAGGAGGCGGTGCTTCGTGTCGGCGTCGATGTCGAACGACGCCGTCCCTCCCGGCCACCGGACCTCCTGGGCGGCCAGGTCCACCTGGCACTCGCCGGCCTGCGCGATAGCGGCGCAGTCCTCGGCGCTCAGCTGCACCGGCAGCATGCCGATCTTCGTGCAGTTCGAGCGGAAGATGTCGGCGAAGCTCGAGGCGATGACGACCCTGAAGCCGTAGTCCTCCAGCGCCCACGGGGCGTGCTCGCGCGACGAGCCGCAGCCGAAGTTGCGGCCCGTGACGAGGATCTGGTTGACCGGCAGGTCCCAGTCGGGCTCCTTGGCCCAGTCGTAGAACAGGAACTCGCCGAAGCCGGTGCGCTCGACCCGCTTGAGGAACTGCTTCGGGATGATCTGGTCGGTGTCGACGTCGTCGCGCATGAGGACGGACACCTTGCCGGTGATGGTCTCGATCGGCTGCATGTCGGTCAGCTCCAGGTTCGAATGTCGACGAAGCGGCCCTCGATCGCCGCGGCGGCGGCCATCTCGGGGCTGACGAGGTGCGTGCGTCCGCCGCGGCCCTGGCGGCCCTCGAAGTTGCGGTTCGAGGTCGACGCGCAGCGCTCGCCGGGCGCCAGCGTGTCCGGGTTCATGCCCAGGCACATCGAGCAGCCCGCGCCGCGCCAGTCGAAGCCCGCGGCCTTGAAGACCTCGTCGAGGCCCTCGGCCTCGGCCTGGGCCTTCACCTGCACCGAGCCGGGCACGACCATCGCGTAGATGTTCTCGGCGACCTTCTTGCCCTCGACCATCTTCGCGGCGGCCCGCAGGTCGCCGATGCGCGAGTTCGTGCACGAGCCGATGAAGACGCGGTCGAGCTTGATGTCGGCGATCGGGGTGCCGCCCTCCAGGCCCATGTAGTGCAGCGCGCGCTCCTCGCCCTCGCCCGCCGGCGCGGGGACGGCGCCGGTGACCGGTGCGACCTGGGCCGGGTTGGTCCCCCAGCTCACCATCGGGCTGATCGCCGACGCGTCGACGACGACCTCCTTGTCGAACGTCGCGCCCTCGTCGGTGAAGAGGTCCTTCCAGGCCGGGTCGACCTCGCCGCCGTGGTCGCGCACCCACTGAAACGTCGTCTCGTCGGGCGCGATCATGCCGGCGCGGCCGCCGCCCTCGATCGTCATGTTGCACACGGTCATCCGGCCCTCCATCGAGAGCTTCTCGATCGCCGGGCCGGAGAACTCGACGACGTGGCCGACGGCGCCGTCGACGCCCATCTGGCCGATCGTGGCGAGGATGAGGTCCTTGGCGGTGACGCCCGGGCCCAGCTCGCCCTCGTAGCGGATGCGCATCGACTTCGGCTTGCGCTGCACGAGCGTCTGGGTGGCCAGCACGTGCTCGACCTCGCTGGTGCCGATGCCGAACGCCAGCGCCCCGAACGCGCCGTGGGTGGCGGTGTGGCTGTCGCCGCAGACGATCGTCATGCCCGGCTGGGTGACGCCGAGCTCGGGCCCGATGACGTGGACGATGCCCTGGTGCTCGGAGCCGAGGCTGTAGACCGGGATGCCGAACTCGGCGCAGTTGGCCTCGAGCGTCTCGACCTGCTTGCGCGACAGCGCGTCCTTGATCTTCGCGGCGACCGGGGTGCCGTCGGTGGGCACGTTGTGGTCGGCGGTCGCGAGCGTGCGGTCCGGGCGGCGGACCGGCCGGCCGGCGAGCCGCAGCCCGTCGAACGCCTGCGGGCTCGTGACCTCGTGGACGAGGTGCAGGTCGATGTAGATGAGGTTCTCTGCGACCTCGTGGGCTTCCCAGATCTTGTCGAAGAGCGTCTTGGGCATGGGGCTTTCTGGTGGTTGTCCTTCAGGAGCGGCGCAGGCCGGCGCTGACGACCGCCAGCAGGACGGCCTCGCCGGGTCCGGGGTTCTCGAAGCGGTGCGCCAGGTCGGCGTCGAAGGTGACGGTGTCGCCGGTGGCGAGCTCGACGGTCGTGTCGTCGACGTGCAGCGTCACGGCGCCGGCCTCCACGTGGGCGATCTCGCGGCTGCCGGGCTCGTGCATCGGCGGGTCGCCCTCGCCGCCGGTCGAGGCGCCGGGCGTCAGGACGTGGCGGCTGAGCTCGGCGCGCTGGCCGGGCAGCGGCGGGCTGAGGATCTCGAACGTGTGACCGGCCGAGCCGCCCCCGCTGCGCCGCTCGGCGGCGCGCACGACGCTGACCGCGCCGCCCTCGTCGAGGCGCAGCAGCTGGCTGAGGCGCAGCTCCAGGCCGGCGGCGATCCGGTTGGCGACCGCGAGCGTCGGGCTCGTCTCGCCGCGCTCGACCTGGGAGAGCATCGGGGCGCTCACGCCGCTGCGCTCGGCGAGGTCGCGCAGCGAGAGGTCCATCGCCTCGCGCAGGGCGCGCACCCGCGGGCCGATGCTGATGGGAGTGTCGAGCTGGTCGGCGACGGCCATGGCGGACGTCGTACGTTATCACATACGTTTGTCTACCGGGTGCCTGGCACCACCGTGCCTGGCACCGCCTACGGCGCCTGGGTGAGCGCGTGGTCGGCCGCCGCGGAGGCCGCCTTCGTCATCGCGTTCGACACCGCGCGCACGTAGGCGGTTGCCGCCGCCGCGAGGATGTCGGTCGCCACCGCCTGGCCGGCACCGGTCACACGCCGGCCGCTCACCGCGCCCGGCACCTCGGTCTTGACCGCGTCGCCGGGCGCGCCGAGCTCGACGACGACGCCGACCTCGCCGAGCGCGTCCTGGCCCCCGGTGACGGCGTCGACCCGGAACTCGCGCAGCCGCGCGTCGATCCCGGTCGCGCTGTTGATCGCGTGGAAGACCGCGTCGACCGGGCCGTCGCCGTGGAACGAGCCCTCGACGACCTCGTCGGCGGGCGTGCGCACCGCGACCGTCGCGTGCGGCGGGCGCCGCGACGAGGCCTCGACGTCAAACCATTCCAGCGAGTAGCCCTGCACGTCGGCGCGCAGCTCGTCGGTCACGAGCGCCTCGAGGTCCATCGCCGTGACCTGCTTCTTGCGGTCGGCGATCTCCTTGAAGCGCGCGAACGCCTGGTTCAGCGCCGCGCCGTCGAGCTCGTAGCCGAGGTCGACGAGCGCCTGGCGCAGCGCCGCGCGGCCCGAGTGCTTGCCGAGCACGATCGAGTTCGCGTCCAGGCCGATCGAGCGCGCGTCCATGATCTCGTAGGTCGAGCGCTCCTTCAGGACGCCGTCCTGGTGGATGCCCGACTCGTGGGCGAAGGCGTTGCGCCCGATGATCGCCTTGTTGGGCTGCACCGGGTAGCCGGTCAGCCGCGACACGAGCCGGCTCGTGCGCGCGATCTCGGTCGTCACCGCGTTCGTGTGCAGGCCCAGCCGGTCGCCGCGGGTGTGGAAGAGCATGATGAGCTCCTCCAGCGACGCGTTGCCGGCGCGCTCGCCGATGCCGTTGACCGCGCACTCGATCTGCCGCGCGCCCGCCTGCACACCCGCCAGCGAGTTGGCGACCGCCAGGCCGAGGTCGTCGTGGCAGTGCGTCGACAGGACCGCGCCGCGCAGGTCGGGGACGAGGTCGTAGAGCCGGGTGAGGAACGCGGCGTACTCGTCGGGGGTCGCGTAGCCGACCGTGTCGGGGACGTTGATCGTCGTCGCGCCCTCGTCCAGCGCGATCTGCAGGACCTCGGCGGTGAACTCGACCTCCGAGCGCGTGGCGTCCATCGGCGAGAACTCGACGTCGTCGCACAGCGCCTTGGCCTGGGCGACCGAGGCGCGCGCCAGCCCCTTGACGTCGTCGCGCGTGGACTGCAGCTGGTGCTCGATGTGGATGTCGGAGGTCGACAGGAACGTGTGGATCCGAGGTCGCTCGCTGTCACGGATCGCCTCCCACGCTCGATCGATGTCGCCTGGGTTCGCGCGCGCCAGCGCGCAGATGACGGGGTGGTGGGCGGGACCGAAATCCGCGCGCGCGATGGTCTGGACGGCCTCGAAGTCGCCGGGCGAGGCGATCGGGAAGCCGGCCTCGATGATGTCGACGCCCAGGCGGGCGAGCTGCTGGGCGATCTCGAGCTTCTCGGTGGTGTTCAGCGAGATGCCCGGGGACTGCTCGCCGTCGCGCAGCGTCGTGTCGAACAGCAGGACGCGGTGGGGATCTGCGGGGATGGTCATGTCGGTGATGCTCCGTTTCTCGGCTTCGGTCTCGACTCCTCGTGCTTGG
Organism: Solirubrobacterales bacterium; assembly: GCA_040255945.1. Lineage (GTDB taxonomy): Bacteria > Actinomycetota > Thermoleophilia > Solirubrobacterales > Solirubrobacteraceae > Baekduia. The sequence goes on from JBDZVZ010000023.1 coordinate 17,565, forward strand.
TCTCGCGGCTTCGGGCGGCCGCCACGCGCAGATGCTCCCCCTAGCGGGGGAGGAGAAGCTCGAGTCGAAGGGCCGGCGCGAACGACATGACAGTCGTTCGAGACTAGCAGCGTGGCGCCGAGCGCACCAGCGCCCGGCGCGACGCCTGGCGCCGTGGCGCCTGGCACCACGGTGCCTGGCACCGGCGCGGTGCTACAGCGTGATGGTGCGGCCGTCGAGGAAGCCGTCGCCCGCGACGACGCGCTCGACGACCTCGGCGGCCACTGCCGCGTCGGTCGTGATGACCATGACGGCCTCGCTGCCGTTGCTGGCCTCGTTGCGCCGCCCGACGGCCGCCGAGACGATGTTCACGCCGGCCTCGCCGAAGGCGGTGCCGATGCGGCCGATCATGCCCGGCTGGTCGTCGTAGCGGAAGACGGCGACGTGCTCCTCGAGCTGGACGTCGAACCGCTGCCCCCAGGCCTCCAGCAGGTGCGGCCGGTTGCGGTGGCCGAACGTCGTGCCGACGACGCGCTGAGCGTCGTCGCCGGCGACGACCGTGACCCGGACGAGGTTCTCGAAGTCGCGCGCGCTGGCGTTCTTGACCTCGACGACCTCGATGCCGCGCTCCTCGGCGACCGCCGGGGCGTTGACCTGGTTGACCTCGTCCTCGGTGCGGTCCTGCAGGACGCCCAGCAGCGTGGCGGTGGCCAGAGGCCGGGTGTCGCGGTCGGCGATCCGCCCCAGCAGCTCGACCTCGACGCGGTCGACGGACGAGCCCTCGGCGAGCGTCATCGCCAGCCGGCCGAGCGCCTGGCAGAGCGGCACGAACGGACCGAGCACCTCGAGATCCTCGGCCTTGATGGCCGGGACGTTGACCGCGGTCGTGACCGCCCCGCCCGTGAGCGCGGCGACGACCTGCTCGGCGGCCTGGAAGCCGGCGCGGTCGGTCGCCTCGGCGGTCGAAGCGCCGAGGTGCGGCGTGACGATGACGTTCGGCCGCCCCAGGAACGGGCTCTCGGTCACCGGCTCGGAGCGGAAGACGTCCAGGGCCGCGCCGGCGACCTTGCCGGAGTCGAGCGCGGCGACGAGCGCCCCGTCGTCGATGAGCGGCCCGCGGGCGACGTTGAGCACGCGCACGCCGTCCTTGCACTTGGCCAGCGCCTCGGCGTCGAGCCAGCCCTCGGTCTCGGGCGTCTTGGGCAGGTGCAGCGTCAGGAAGTCGGCGACGGCGTACACGGCGTCCGAGCTCTGGGCCTTCTCGACGCCGAGGTCGCGGTAGCGCTCGGCGGCGACGAACGGGTCGAACGCCACGACGCGCATCCCGAAGCCCTGGGCGCGGGCGGCGACGAGCTGGCCGATGCGCCCGAAGCCGAGGATGCCGAGCGTCTTGCCGTCGAGCTCGACGCCCGACCACTTCGAGCGCTCCCACTTGCCCTGCGTGAGCGCCGCGTGCGCCTGCGGCACGTTGCGCGCCAGCGCGAGCAGGAGCGCCATCGTGTGCTCGGCGGCGGTGACGACGTTGGACTCGGGCGCGTTGGCGACGATGATGCCGCGCTTGGTGGCGGCGGCCACGTCGACGTTGTCGACCCCCACCCCGGCCCGGCCGATGGCCTTCAGGTTGGTCGCCTTCTCCATGAGCTCGGCGGTGACCTTCGTCGCCGAGCGGATGAGCAGGCCGTCGTAGTCGCCGATGCGCGCCTCGAGGTCGAAGCCGTCGAGCTCGGAGGCGACGTCGACGTCGAAGTGCTGCTTGAGCAGGTCGATCCCGGAGGCGCCGATCTTCTCGGCGACGAGCACCCGGGTCATGCCTGCTCCTTCACGACGTAGTCGATGCACGCGGTGAGCGCGCGGACGTCGTCGGGCTCGATCGCCGGGAACATGCCGACGCGCAGCTGGTTGCGCCCGAGCTTGCGATACGGCTCGACGTCGACGATCCCGTTGGCCCGCAGCGTCTTGGCGACCGCGGCGGCATCGACGCCGTCGCGGAAGTCGATCGTGCCCACGACCAGCGAGCGCTTCTCGACGTCGGTGACGAACGGATGCGCGTACTCGCTGGCGCGCGCCCACTCGTAGAGGTGGGTCGAGGACTCGGTCGTCCGCCCCACCGTCCAGGCCAGGCCGCCGTTGGCGAGCATCCACTCGACCTGGTCGGCGAGCATGAGCAGCGTCGCCACCGCGGGCGTGTTGTAGGTCTGGTCCTTCTTGGAGTTGTCGAGCGCGGTGGCCAGCGACAGGAAGTCGGGGATCCAGCGGTCGGTGCCCGCCAGCTGCGCGATCCGCTCCTGGGCGGCCGGGCTCAGCAGGGCCAGCCACAGGCCGCCGTCGGCGGCGAAGCTCTTCTGCGGGGCGAAGTAGTAGGCGTCGACCTCGCGCACGTCGACCGGCAGGCCGCCGGCGCCGGAGGTCGCGTCGATGAGCACGAGCGCGTCCTTGCCGGTGGCGCCCGACGGGCGCTTGACCTGCGTCATGACGCCGGTGGAGGTCTCGTTGTGCGCCCAGGCCACGACGTCGCAGCCCTCGGCGAGCACGTCGATGACCGGCGCGTCGCCGGGCTCGGCCGAGCTCAGGACCGAGTCGGCGAGGAACGGGGCGCCCGCCGTGACCTTCGCGAACTTCGAGGAGAACTCGCCGAAGACCCCGTGGTGGGCCCGCTCGCGGACGAGGCCGAAGGCGGCCGCGTCCCAGAACGCGGTCGCGCCGCCGTTGCCGAGCGCGACCTCGTAGCCGTCGGGCAGCGAGAAGAGCTCGCGCAGGCCCGCGCGGACGCGCCCCACGATGTCCTTCACCGGCTTCTGGCGGTGCGAGGTGCCCATCGTCGCGGCGTGGTCGAGCAAGTGCTGGAGCTGCTCGGGACGGACCTTGCTCGGACCGCAGCCGAAGCGGCCGTCGGCGGGCTTGAGGTCCTCGGGGATGGTGAGCGTCGCTGCGCTCGTCGTCATGGGGCTCCTCGGGGTCGAAGGTGCGGAGTGCCCAGGCGTGCGACGGTTCTCAAGGCCGCCGCTCCCCGGTGGTTGCTCCACCCAAAGACGCCAGTCGCGACGGCTCGGTCCAGACTAGCGAACGCGCTGGGCACGGCGTGTGCGGGGCGCCGCCACGGCGCCCCGCACCGCGACGGGGTTCAGCGCCCCCGCTGTCGCGCCGGCCGCTTGGCCTTCAGCGTGATCGTCTTCTTCGTCGTGATCGTCTGTCCGCCGGCGCCCTTCCACGTCGTGGTCACGACGACCGTGAGCGTTCTGCCGGTGCGCAGCATCGCGCGGCCCTTGGCCGTCAGCTTGATCGGGATCGTCGCGGTGCCGGCCCGCTTGAAGGTCCGGCGTCCCGACAGCAGCCGGACCGGCTTGCGCTTGGCGGCGGCGGACGCGGTGCGCGCCGCGGGCGCCTCAGCGGAGACGGTCAGCGTCCCCGGCTCGCGGGCGACGAACGGCGCGCCGACCGCACGTCCGGCCAGCAGCGTGGCCAGCTGCCGTCCGCCGAAGAGCCGGGCGGTCGCCGTGATGACCCGGGCCTGATCGGACCTGACCTGCTGTGGTGCGGCGGCGGGCGTGGCCGGGGTCGACGGCACGGGCTGCGGGCCGGCGGTCACGGGCGGGTTGGGGGCCGGGTGGTCGTCGGCCCCGGTGCTCGGCGGGGCGCCCGGCGTGCCCGGCGTGCCCGGCGTGTCGCCCGGCGTACCCGTGTCCGGGTCGGCGGGCTTCGGCGCGGTGGTGAAGGTCACGTCCGCGCCGGCCGTCTCGCCGGCGGCGTCGGTGACCAGCGCGCGGACGTGGTAGGTCGTGGCGGGCGTCAGGCCGGTGAGGACCGCCTCGACATGCTGGGGACCGGAGTTCGCCGTCAGCGCCTGGTCGGACGTGAACAGCGACGGCGTCGACGTCGTGCCGTAGCCCAGCCGCCAGGTGCCGTCGGAGTCGGCCGACGACACGGTCGCCGCGACCTTCGCGGAGGTCGGGGTGATCTCGGTGACCACGGAATGCGTCGTCGCCGCGGCCGGACGCGGCGTCGTGTTACGGCGAACGGTGAGCCCGCCCGACGCGGAGTAGGCGACGGTGGTCAGGACGTCCAGGCGCCCGTCGCCGTCGACATCGGCCAGCGCCACGCCGGACGGGTAGTTGACGCCCTCGGTCGCCTCGCCCACCTCGAACCCGAGCGCCGCGCCGAAGCTGCCCGCGACGTTCGGCCACACGCCGAACCGGCGCGACCCGAAGTCCGCGGTGACCGCGTCCGGGCGCCCGTCCCCGTCAACGTCGCCGATCGCGAGCTCGTAGGGCTGCTGGCCGGTCCCGTCGTGCTGGGTGACGGGCGTCGCGTCGAACGTCCCGTCGCCGTGGCCGCGGAAGAGGCCGACGTCGGCGGTCGAGTAGGTGAACGCCGCGTCGAGGTGGCCGTCGCCGTCCACGTCGGCCAACTCCACCGCGGCGGTCGCCGAGCCGGCGGTCAGCGCCAGGGTCGGCGTGTCGGTGAACGTTCCCGCACCCTGGTTGCGGAAGTAGGTCAGGTCCTGGCGCCCGAAGTTGGCGGTGATGAGGTCGAGCTTGCCGTCCTCGTCGACGTCACCGGCGGCGATCGACCACCCGGACCGGTTGGAGCCGATGTCGTACGTCGTGACGTCGGCGGCGGGGAACGAGCCGTCGGCGGCCGAGAATGCGACGAGCAGGCGCCCCGACGGGGTCCCGGATCCCGATGATCCCGACGCCGCGAGGTCGTCGCGCCCGTCGCCGTTGAAGTCGCCGACCACGAGGTCCGAGACGCGGTCCATGTCGTCGAAGGTGGCGGCGTTGGCGCCGAACGAGGTCGAGGCGGCGAGGGCGCTGCCGGTGTTCAGCGCGACTGAGATGGTCCCGCTGTAGTTCGCCGTGGCCACGTCGGGATGCCCGTCGCCGTTGAAGTCGCCGACCGCGACCGCCTCGGGCAGCGTGCCGACGGCCGTGGCGGTCGGCGGGCCGAACGTGCCGCCGGGAGCGCCGGCCAGGACGGAGACCGTGGCGTTGCTGCGATCGGCGACGATCGCGTCGCCGACGCCGTCGCGCGTGATGTCGGCGTGGGCGACCCCGTAGGCCTGGGTGAAGCCGCTGTAGAGCTGCGATGCAGCGAAGTCCGGCGGGGCGCCGGCGTGGGCCGCCGCGGGAGCAGCGAGGGTCGCGACGATGCCAAGCAGCACCGCGCGTGCGGAGGAGAGGTGCATAGGGCGCGTCTCATACCAGCGCTTGAGACGACGCCGGTCAGAATGGACGAATGTTGGAGCGCCTCGAGTATTCGAAAGGGCAGTCCGGGCGCACGCGCGACTCGGAGCTCGCTCCGGGTTGCGCCCGCCGCGCCCGACTGCCCGGCGCGCCTAGAAGTCCGTCTTGATCCAGTCCATGTGGGACCGCAGCTCCTTGCCGACGGTCTCCACCCGGGTCTTGGCCTGCTCGTCGCGCATGCGCTTGAAGTTCTCCTGGCCGGCGCGGTTCTCGGCGATCCACTCGCGGGCGAAGTCGCCCGACTGGATCTCGCCCAGGATCTTCTTCATCTCGGCCTTGACGTGGTCGTCGACGACGCGCGGGCCGCGCGTGTAGTCGCCGTACTCGGCCGTGTTGGAGATCGAATAGCGCATCCCCGCCAGGCCCTTCTCGTACATGAGATCGACGATGAGCTTGAGCTCGTGCAGGCACTCGAAGTACGCCATCTGCGGGTCGTAGCCCGCCTCGACGAGCGTGTCGAAGCCGGCCTGGACGAGCGCGCTCGCCCCGCCGCACAGCACGGCCTGCTCGCCGAACAGGTCGGTCTCGGTCTCCTCCTTGAACGTCGTCTCGAAGACGCCGCCGCGGGTGCAGCCGATGCCCTTGGCGTAGGCCAGGGCGAGGTCCTTGGCCTTGCCGGTCGCGTCCTGGTGGATCGCGATGAGGCCCGGCACGCCCGAGCCCTCCGTGTACTGACGGCGCACGAGGTGGCCCGGGCCCTTCGGCGCGGCCAGGGCGACGTCGACGCCGGCGGGCGGCTCGACCTCGTTGTAGAGGACCGAGAAGCCGTGGCCGAAGAGCAGGAGGTTGCCCTCGGCGATGCCGTCGCGCACATCGCTCTCCCACACCTGACGGTGCAGCTCGTCGGGGACGAGGAGCATGACGATGTCGCCGCGGCTGGCGGCGTCGGCGACCGGCAGCACCTCCAGGCCGGCGTCCTTGGCCTGCTGGACCGAGGCCGAGCCCTCGCGCAGGCCTACGACGACGTCGACCCCGGAGTCCTTGAGGTTCTGGGCGTGGGCGTGGCCCTGGGAGCCGAAGCCGATGATCGCGACGGTCTTGCCGTCGAGGAGGCTGAGGTCAGCGTCGTCGTCGTAGAACATGGTCCGCGGCAGTCTAGGGAGCGGCGCCGCGCGCCGACGGGTGGGTGCACCCGGTGCGCGGGCAGGTCAGGCCCGCACGTCGCGGCGCTCGAACGCGCTCGCCCCGATGCCGGCCAGGACGCACCCGGCGAGCGCCAGCCCGACGAACGCCAGCGGGTCGATGCCCTCGGTCAGCGCCGACCCGTAGTACTTGAACGCGCTGATGTACCGCAGCCCCGAGACCTCCTCGGCGAGTCGGCCCGCGAGGTCGAGCACGTACATCGCCACCAGCCCGCCGGCCGCGAGGGCGGTGACGGACGAGGCGCGGCTCATGAACCCGGTCGCCAGCACGGCGGCGCCGGCGAAGAAGACGCCCAGCGGCCACACCTCGGCCACCCCGGCCAGCGCGTGCGCCACGCTCAGCCCGGCGCCGACGACGACCGAGGCCAGCAGCATGAGCGCCAGGACGACGACGAGCACCGCGGCCGAGGTCACCATCGCCGCGGCGAACGCGCCGGCGACGAGCTCGCGCCGCTGCACCGGCGCGGCCAGCACGATGTCGAGCTCGCCGCGCTCCTCGGCGGCGGGCAGCGCGTGCACGACGCAGCGGACCATGAAGTAGCCGAGCGCCAGCGGGATGATGAGGCTGAACATCTCCGCGTTGAGGTACGCCTCGACCGTGTTGAACTCGGCGAAGCCGAACGCCTCCTTCAACGCCGGCGGATAGTTCTCGGCGATCGTCGTCAGGCTGTCGGCGATCGACGGGTAGATCGCGACGATGAGCGCGCTCATCGCGCCGAGCGGCAGTCCCCAGGTCAGCGGGGTGCGCCGGTCGCGACGGACGGCCTCGCGGGCGACGGCGAGCACGACGGCGGCGTTCATGGCGCGGGCGCGTCCTCGTAGTAGCCGATGAAGACCTCCTCGAGCGACGGGCGGACGACCTCGAGGTCCACGACCGTGTGCGCCGCGAGCGCCTTGACGACGCCGTCGAGATCGCCGGTGACCCGGAACGTCGCCGCGTCGCCGTCGGCGTGCACGTCGCTGACCCCGTCGAGGGCCGCCAGGGCGCCCGCGTCGACCGCCCCGGCGAGCCGGACGGTCACCCGCCGCGACGCCCGACCCAGCAGCTCGTCGACGGTCTCGACGGCGATGAGCCGCCCCTCGCGGATGAGCCCGACGCGGTCGCAGACGCGCTGGACCTCGTCGAGGTCGTGCGAGGAGAGCAGGACGGTCCGGCCCGCCGCGCGCTCCTCGGCGACGAGCGTGAGGAACTGCTCCTGCATGAGCGGGTCCAGGCCGCCGGTCGGCTCGTCGAGCACGAGCAGCTCGGGGGTGTGGAAGAGCGCCTGGATGAGCCCGATCTTCTGCCGGTTGCCGCGCGAGAGCGTCCCGATCGGCCGGTCGAGGTCGGCGCGGAAGCGGACGGCGAGCGGCTCGGCGCGGCCGACGTCGCGCATGCCGCGCAGCGCGGCGAGGTGGCGCAGCAGATCACGGCCGGTGAGGTGCCGGTCCACGGTGAAGTCGCCGGGCAGGTTGCCGAGCCGGGCGTGGATCGCCCGCCGGTCGGCGTGGCTGTCGAGGCCGAGGATCCGCGCGCTGCCGCTCGTCGGGTGCAGGAGGTCCAGCAGCGTGCGGATGAGCGTCGTCTTGCCGGCGCCGTTGGGGCCCAGCAGACCGAAGACCTCACCGGCCCGGATCTCCAGCGAGATGTCGTCGATGCCCCGGTGGGCGCCGTAGCGCTTCGTCAGCGCGCGCGTCTGGACGACCGGTCCCGTCATGCCTCGGTGATGACGCCGAGCGCCCGGGCGGGCAGGACGACCGACCCGTCGCGTCCGACGAACGGCGCCCAGCGTGCCTCGATGGCGTCGCGCAGGGTGTAGTGGTCGGCCGGCGAGAGCGCCTCGAGCACCGTGCGCATCGTGTTCGACATCGCCCGCATCGTGTCCCACTGGGCGTCAAGTGAGACGGCCCGGAACGTCAGGTCGATCGGCTCGATGGCCGGGGCGTCGAGACCCGCGTCCTCGACGAGCGCCGCCAGCCGTTCGGGGTCGCTGAGCGCGAACGGGCCGGGGGTGAACTCGTCCCCCCCACCCGCGGGCACCTGGAGGTGGCCGGCGCGGCGCGCCTCCTCGGCCGGCGCGGCGAGCCAGGCGTTGCGCTCGGGCGCGTCCCAGACGGTGAAGACGAGGCGGCCGCCGGGTTTGAGCACCCGGCGGGCCTCCCGCAGCGCCGCCTCCGGGTCCAGCGCGAGCATGTAGCCGAAGCGGCAGAGGATGCCGTCGATCGTCGCGGCCCGCTCGTCGACCCATTCGAGCTCCATCGGGCGGTGCTCGACGCCGCGCACGCCGAGGGCCTCGGTGCGGCGGCGGGCCGCGTCGACCATCGCCTCGGCGCCGTCGGTGCTGATGAGCCGCCCGCCCGGTTGCACGAGCTCGGCGGCGAGCAGCCCGACGTCGCCGCGGCCCGCGGCGAGCTCGAGGATCGTCTGGCCGGGCTGCGGCGCCAGACGGTCGACCATCCAGTGCGCGAGCGGCAGCGTTCCCTCGTAGAAGGCGTCGGCCCCGGTCTCCCAGCCGGCCGCGGCACGCTCCCAGCCCTCGCGGGCATCGGCGCGCTGCTCGTCAGGGTCGGTCGACGCCATCGGCGCTGATCCTACGGCGCAGGAGCTTGCCCGATGCGGTCCGCGGCAGCGGCTCGGCGACGAACGTGTAGGCCTTGGGCAGTTTGAAGCGCGCGAGCTGCGCGGCGCAGTGGTCGCGCAGTTCCCCGGGATCGGGCGGCGCCGCGTCGGCTCGCAGGCGGACGAGCGCGACGACCGCCTCCCCCCACTCCGGGTCGGGCCGTCCGACGACCGCGGCCTCGAGCACGGCCGGGTGGCCCTCGAGGACCGCCTCGACCTCGGCGGGCGCGACGTTCTCGCCGCCGGTGACGATCGTGTCGGCCTTGCGCCCCACGATGCGCAGAGGACGGTCCGGATCGGTGTCGTCGAAGGCGCCGAGGTCGCCGGTGTGGATGACCCCGCCGGGCACCGACGGCGCGACCGTCGGGCCGGAGACGAGGATCTCCCCGTCGTCGGCGAGCCGCACGGTCGTGCAGAACAGCGGGGCGCCGAACGTCGTCACCTGCGAGCACGCCTCGGTCATCCCGTAGGTCGGCGCGACCGGCACGCCGGCCGCGGCGGCGCGCGCCAGCAGCGGCTCGGGCAGCGGCGCGCCACCCAGCAGCGCCCAGCGCAGCGCGGCCGGCTCACGCAGCCCGGCGTCGAGCAGGCGCGCGAGCGTCGTCGGCACCAGGGAGACGACCGTCGGTCCGTCCGCCCCGCTCAGCAGCGCGAGCACCCGCTCGGTGTCAAAGCGCTCGTGGACGATCGCCGTCGTGCCGTAGATCGCGCTGCGCAGCAGGATCGACAGGCCGCCCACGTGGCTGAGCGGCAGCGTGCAGAGCCAGCGCTCGTGCGGGTCGACCCCGAGCGCGGTCGCCGAGCCCAGCGCGCTCCACAGCCAGTTGCCGTAGGTCAGCTCGACCGGCTTGGGCGCACTGGTCGTGCCGCTCGTGTGCACGAGGATCGCCGGTGCGTCGAGGTCATGCACCGGGGTCAGACCCGTTCCGTTGCACTGGCGGCCCGGTGCAACGGAACGGGTCTGACCCCGGTGGGGGGCGTCGACCAGGACGTCGACGTCCGGGCGCTCGGCCTCGGTGAGCCGCGGGTCGACCGGCACGACGAGCGCGCCGGCCAGCAGCGCGGCGTGCAGCGCGACGACGAAGTCCTCGCCCGGCGGCAGCGCGAGGCCGACCCTGCCGCCCCGCGGCAGGCCGGCCGCGGCGGCGCGAGCCCGCTCGAAGAGCGCTCCGTAGGACAGGGCGTTGACCGCGGGGCGATCGGGGTGCGTGCGCGCGGCGCGCGCCAGCCAGGACTCGACGACCATCGCCGTGAAAGTAGCCTGCCGTGCCATGGCCGCGACGACATGGACTGCAGGCGAGGGCGAATACACCGACATCCGCTACGAGAAGTCGAACCCAGCCGGGATCGCCAGGATCACGATCGACCGCCCGGAAGTGCGCAACGCCTTCCGGCCCGAGACGCTCATCGAGGTCTCCAAGGCGATGGAGCTCGCCCGCGAGGATCCCGACGTCGGGGTCATCATCTTCACCGGCGAAGGCCCGCACGCCTTCTGCTCGGGCGGCGACCAGAAGTCGCGCGGCGACACCGGCTACGTCCCCGAGGGCGCGAAGGTCGGCCGCTTCCACGTCACCGACCTCCAGGTCCAGATGCGCCGGCTGCCCAAGCCGATCATCGCGATGGTCGCCGGCTACGCGGTCGGCGGCGGCCACGTCCTGCACCTCTGCTGCGACCTGACGATCGCCGCCGACAACGCGCGCTTCGGCCAGACCGGCCCGCGGGTCGGCTCGTGGGACGGCGGCTTCGGCGCCTCGCTGCTGCGCGACCTCATCGGCACCAAGAAGGCCAAGGAGGTGTGGATGCTCTGCCGCCAGTACGACGCCCAGCAGGCCCTCGACATGGGGCTCGTCAACGCCGTCGTGCCGCTCGAGCGCCTCGAGGATGAGACGGTGTCGTGGTGCCGTGAGATGCTCGACATGTCGCCGTTCGCGCTGCGGCTGGTCAAGGCGAGCTTCCACGCCCACGAGGACGGCTACGCCGGCATCCAGCAGCTGGCGCACGACACGAACCTCCTCTTCTACGCCAACGACGAGGCGAAGGAGGGCCGTGAGGCCTACAAGGAAAAGCGCAAGCCCGACTTCTCGCAGTTCCCCCGCCGGGCGTAGCGAGACCGTGCGCATCTGGTTGATGGCGGCCCGGCCGCGCACGCTGCCGGCCGGGGTCGCCCCCGTCCTCGTCGGCACGGCGCTGGCGATCACGGAGGGGACGTTCCGCGCCGGCGCGTTCATCGCCGCGCTGCTGGGCGCGATCTTCATCCAGGTCGGCGCGAACCTCTCCAACGACTACTCCGACGCCCGCCGCGGGGCCGACACCGAGGACCGGCTCGGCCCGGTGCGGGTCACCGCCGGCGGGCTCGTGCCGCCGCGCCAGGTGCTCAGGGCGACCTACGTGAGCTTCGGCCTGGCGGTCGCCTGTGGCGTCTACCTCATCATCGTGGCCGGCTGGGTCATCCTCGCCATCGGTGCCGCCTCGATCCTCGCCGGGGTGCTCTACACGGGCGGCCCGCGGCCCTACGGCTACGACGGCCTCGGCGACGTCTTCGTCTTTCTCTTCTTCGGCATCGTCGCCGTCGCCGGCTCCTATTACGCCCAGACCGAGACGGCGATCTGGGAGGCGTTCGCGCTGGCGGTCCCGGTCGGCCTGCTGGCGGCCGCGATCCTCGACGTCAACAACATCCGCGACGCGCCGACCGACGCGCGCGCCGGCAAGCGGACCGTGGCCGTCCGGCTCGGACGCGGCCGCGCCCGGACGCTCTACGCGCTCGAGGTCTACGTCGCGTTCCTCGTGCCGCCGATCGTGTGGCTGGCCGGTGGCGCCGACGCGTGGCTGCTGCTCGTGTGGCTCGCGCTGCCGCTCGCCGTGCCGCTCGTGCGGACGGTCCGCAACCACGACGACGGGCCGACGCTGAACGCGGCGCTCGCCCGGACGGGCATGCTGCAACTCGCGTTCTGCGTGCTGCTGAGCGCCGGCCTGCTGCTGTCCTGACGGCGACAGGCCGCTCAACCGCGCCGGCGACGAGGTCGATGAGGTCCCGGATGCTCCGGGCCGCCCTTGCCGCTGTCACCGTCGCGGTCGCCGCCGTCGTGCCCGCCCACGCTCAGGGCGCCGTCCGGGCCGAGCGCGGCGTCGTCTATGCCGTCCACGGCGGCCAGCCGCTCGCGCTCGACCTCTATGGCCCGGCGACCCGCGGGGCGGGCGGGGCCCCGGCGATCGTCTGGATCCACGGCGGCGGGTTTCACTCCGGCGATCGCGGCCGCATGACCTCCTACGCGGTCGACTTCGCCCGCCGCGGCTACGTCGCGGCGACGATCGACTACCGCCTGACCCCGCACGCGGTCATCCAGCGTCGCGGCTACGCGGCCGGCGAGCGGGCCGCCGAGGTCGACGCCGCCGCCGCGGTGCGCTGGGTGCAGCGCAACGCCGGCCGCCTGGGCGTCGACCGACGCCGCATCGTGATCGGCGGTGCCTCGGCCGGCGCGATCACGGCGCTGGACGTCGCGGCCCGCGAGCGAGGCCTGGGCCTGCGCGCCGCCGTGGCGCTCGCCGGCTACGGGCCGGTCGCCGACCTCGATGCCGGGGACCCGCCGATGCTGCTCATCCACGGCACGATCGACCGTGCCGTGCCGTTCCGGCGTGCCGCCCAGACCTGCGCGGCGGCGGTCGCCGCCCGGGTCCGCTGCACCCTGGTCCGACGGCCCGGCCTCGGGCACCAGACGCTGCTGGCACAGCGCGCCGAGAACGCCCGCCTGGCGGCCGGTTGGCTGCATCGCCTCGGCGTCATGTGACGCCCCGCGCATCCCGATCCGCTAGGACTGTCGGGATGCGACAGAACGCGCCACCGCGTTCCGGAGCACTGACGCCGAAGGGGTTTCGCCTCGACATCCAGGGCATTCGCGGCATCGGGCTCGTGCTCGTGCTCGCGGCCCATGCCGGGGTTCCCGGGTTCGACGGCGGCTTCGTCGCCCTCGACGCCTTCTTCGTGCTCTCGGGGTTCCTCATCACCGGCCTGCTGCTCGCCGAGCTGCGCAGGACCGGCCGGATCTCGCTGCGCGACTTCTATGCGCGGCGCGCCCGTCGGCTGCTGCCGCTGGCCGGGCTCGTGCTCGCCGTCGTGGCCGTCGGCGCGCTGGTGCTCTTCGCCACCCCGCGCCTGCACGACGCCTCCGGGGACGTCCTGTCGGCCTCGCTGTACGTCAGCAACTGGCACTTCATGGCCAACCAGACCGACTACTTCGCCTTCGAGGACGTCGGGGCCAGCCCGGTGCTGCACTACTGGTCGCTGTCGATCGAGGAGCAGTTCTACATCCTTTGGCCGCTGCTGCTCATCGCCGTCACGGCGCTCGCGGCGCACCTGCGCCTGCGCCGCGTGGGGGCCCGCGGCCTGCTGCTGGCCGTCATCGGGACGGTCACCGCGGCCTCACTGGCCTACAGCATCTCGTTCAGCGCCCTGGACCCCGACCGCGCGTACTTCTCGACGCTGACGCGCATCTGGGAGATCTCGGCGGGCGGCCTGCTCGCGGTCGTCCTGCCCGTGGGGCTGCGGATGGGGCGCGTCCCGGCAACGCTGCTGTCGGCCGGCGGGGTCGGCGGCCTGCTCGTCATGACCGCGCTCTACGAGCAGTCCACGCCCTATCCCGGCTGGCAGGCCCTCGTCCCGGTGGCCGCCACGCTGGCCATCATCGTCGGCGGCACCGCCGAGCGGCCCGCACTGGGCACGCGGCTGCTCATGACCCGCCCGATGCAGGACCTCGGCAAGGTCTCCTACGCCTGGTACCTGTGGCACTGGCCGGCGCTGGCGTTCGCCACCGAGCTGCTCGGTCACACGCTGACGCCGGTCGAGGCCGTGGCGATCATCCTGCTGGCGGCGGTGCCGACGATCATCAGCCACCACCTCGTCGAGGAGCGCTTCCGGCGCTCCCGGACGCTCGCCGCCCGGCCGCGCCGCTCGCTGGCGCTCGGCTGGTCGTGCATGACCGCGACGGTCGCCCTGGCCTTCGTGGTCGTCGTCCTGCGCCCCGGGCTGGCGGCCGCACCCGCCGAGGCGGTGACCGGCGCGCGCAGCGCCCATCGCAACGTCCTGCAGGAGAAGGTGCGTCAGATCTCCCCCACCCCGGCGACGGCCAGCGACGACAAGGGGCGGCTGTGGTACGACGGCTGCCTGACGCGGGCCAAGAACCGCACCTCCAAGACGTGCCAGTACGGCAACCCGCACAGCGACACGACCGTCGTCGTCTTCGGGGACTCGCACGCGCTGCAGTACTTCCCGGCGATGCTCAAGCTCGCCGAGCGCCACGACTGGCGGCTCGTCGGCCTGACCCGCGCCAGCTGCCCGATCGGGGCCGTCGACTACCAGCCGACCTGCAACGCCTGGCGCGAGAACACGCTGCGGCGCATCGAGCGCACCGAAAGGCCCGACCTCGTCGTGACCTCGAGCGGGACCGCCGACCGCTTCCGCGTCAAGGTCGGCGGCGAGCGCCTGTCGCGGTCGCGCAGCGAGCGCTATCTCGAGCACGGCTACGCCCGGACGTTCCGGCGGTTGGCGCGCACCGGCGCGCGTCTGGCGGTCATCCGCGACCAGGCCCAGGCGCCGGCCCGCATCAACGACTGCGTCGCCGAGCACAGCACCGAGCTGGCCCGTTGCGCGTTCCGCCCCGACCGGCCGGCACTGCGCCAGTTCGACGTCCGCGGCGCCCGCTTGGCGAAGCGCAACGTCAAGGTCATCGACCCGCTGCCGCTGCTGTGCCCGCGCGTGGACGGCGCCCGGCGCTGCCCGGCGGTCATCGGCAACGCGCTCGTCTACCGCAACTCCTACCACCTGAGCGCGACCTTCGCGCGCACGCTCGCCGACTGGCTGGATCGCCGCCTGCCGCGTCCCGCGCGTTGACGTGCAGGGCCGGGTCGGGCGCCGGGCGCCGGGTCGCGCGCCGGTCATGCGAGGCTGCCGGGTGTGGACGTCGCCATCGAGCCGATCGCCTACCGCCTGCGCCAGGCGCTGCCCACCGCGTTCGGCGAGATCGTCGAACGCGAGACGCTGCAGCTCACCCTGACGGCGGCCGACGGCGTCGTCGGCCGTGGCGAGGCCGCGCCGCTGGAGTCCTATGACGGGGTGCCGCTCGCCGTCGTTGCCGAGGCGCTGGAGCGCTACGCCGAGGTGCTCGGCGACGACCGGGGCCGCACCGGCGTCCAGCTGCTGGACGCCTGCCGCGAGGTCGCCGACCTCCCCCAGGCGCTGGCCGCCGTCGACCTCGCGCTCTGGGACGCCGCCGGGCGCCGGGCCGGGCAGCCGGTCGCCGAGCTGCTCACCGACGCGCCCGGCGCCAGCGTCCCGGTCAACGCGACGATCGGCGCCACCGACCGGGCGGGCGCGGCCGACGCCGCCGCCCGCGCCGCCGCTGCCGGCTTTCCGTGCGTGAAGGTCAAGGTCGGCGTCGGCGACGACCCGGGGCGCGTCGCCGCCGTGCGGGCCGCCGCGGGGCCGCACGTCGCGCTGCGCCTCGACGCCAACGGCGCCTGGGAGGTCGACGAGGCGGTGGCGATGATCGCGGTGCTGGCGCCCGCCGGGCTCGAGCTCGTCGAGGAGCCCGTCTCCGGCATCGAGCCGCTGCGCGCGGTCCGCGAGCGCGTCCCGGTGCGCATCGCCATGGACGAGACCGCCGCCGTCCACGGGGCGCTCGCCTCGGGCGCGGCCGACGCCGTCTGCCTGAAGATCTCGCGCGCCGGGGGGATCGGCGCGCTGTGCGCGCAGGCGGCGCTCGCCCGCGCGATGGGCGCCGACGTCTACCTCGCCTCGACGTTCGACGGACCGCTGGGGATCGCCGCCGCGGTGCACTGCGCCGCCGCCCTCGGGGTCGACCTGCCGTGCGGGCTGGCGACGCTGGCCATGTTCGATCTGGCCGGGGATCCACTGCCGGCGCTCGACGGCGCCATCACCGTGCCGACGGCGCCCGGCCTGGGCGTCTGACCGACCCGATCCATCGCGCGTCGGCCGTCAGCGCGGCAGCGTCGCGCGCCAGGCCAGCACGCGACGGGCACCGGCCTCCAGCACACGCCGCGACAGCGCGCCGGCACGGACCGCGTCCTGCAGCCCGGCCGCGGCGCGCGCGCCCGCCGTGTAGGTCTTGGCGAAGAGCGGCACGTCGACGCCGGCCCGGACGGCGAAGTACGCGAGCTGGGCCGGCGTGCCGAATCGCGTCACCGCCGGGGTCTGCAGGTCGTCGGTCATGACGACCCCGCCGAAGCGCAGCCGGCCGCGCAGCTCGCCGCCGACCCAGCGCGCCGAGAAGGCCGCCGGGCGCGGGTCCAGCGCCGGGTAGACGGCCGTGGCCAGCATGACCGCCGGGGGCCGGATCGCCCGGTAGGGCGCGAGGTCGACGCGGCGCAGCTCGGCCAGCGACCGGGTGATGCGGGCCGCAGCGTCGTCGGTGTTGACCGTCGCGGCCCCCATGCCGGGGAAATGCTTGAGGACCGGGGCGATGCCGCCGGCGCGCAGGCCGTCGGCGAACGCACCGGCGCGTGCGGCGACCGTCGCGGCGTCACGCCCGTAGGTCCGGCCCTCGCGCTCGATCGCCGAGCCGGGCCGGGCGACGTCGACGACGGGCGCCAGGTCGACGTTGACACCAGCGGCCCGCAGGGTCCGGGCGGCGGCGCGCCCGTTCGCGCGAGCCGCGGCCCGGCTCGGGGTCGCGCCCGCCCCGTGGACGGGCGAGCCGGGCAGACGCCGCACGCGGCCGCCCTCCTGGTCGACCATGACGAGCAGCGGCGCGTCCAGGCCCTTCGGCCGCGGCAGCCGCTGGAGCCGCTCGATCGTCCTGCGCAGCGCCGCGGCACCGCGGATGTTGCGCGCGAAGAGGATGACCCCGGCGGCCTCGCCGCGGCGGATCCGGCGCTCGAGCGCCAGCGGCGGCCGGGTGCCGGCGTAGGCGAAGACCATGCGCTGTCCGGCCGCCTGGGCGAGCGTGAGCTTCACCGTCGCGGCGTCGCGGACGGCGGCCGTGCGGACGGCTCCGTCGCCGTCGCCGTCGTCGCCCGCGCAGCCGGCCAGGGCGAGCAGCGCGGCCGCCAGGGGCACCACCACCAGGCGGGTCACGCCGCGCTCCCGGCGATCGCGGCGGCCAGCGCGCGCGGCGCCTCGCGCGGCAGGCCATGCCCGGCACCGTCCACGACGACGACCTCGGCCTGGGCCACGAGCTCGGCGTAGCGGTCGGCCAGGGCGCGGTACTTCGCGTCGCGCGCGCCGACGACGACCGTCACGGGCATCGACAGGGCGCCGAGCCGGTCCCACAGCGGCGTCATGACGCCCGGGCCGAGACCGCGCAGCGCACCGGCGAGCGTCCGCGGATCGTTGCGCAGGAGGTCCTCGCGCCAGACCGCCGCCGCCGGCGGCGGGGTGCCGGCGAAGATCGGCAGCGCCTGCCAGCGGTCGGCCCACCCCTCGCGGCTCAGCGTCTCGAGCTCGGCGGCGAGCGCGGCGTCGGCGTCGCGGCGCGCCGCCCGCTCGTCGAGGTCCTCGATCCCCGCGCTCGTCGCGACGAGCACGAGCCGGGCGACGCGCTCCGGGGCGGCGAGCGCGACGTGCTGGGCGACCCGGCCGCCCAGCGAGTACCCGCACAACACGAACCGCTCGGGCGCGGCCTCCAGCACATCCTCCACACAGCCCGCGAACGTCGGCTGGGCGGCAGCGCGCATGCCGTGGCCGCGGAGGTCGAGCGCGAGCGGGCGATAGCGTTGCGCGTCGAGCTCGGCCACGACCGGGTCCCACGCATGGCGCGTTCCGCCGAAGCCGTGCAGCAGGACGACCGTGTCGGGCACGCCCCCATCCTGTCAATGAGCGAGACCCGCGACACCTATCGTCTGCTGCGCGCCTTCTGCGACGAGCTCGCCCGCTGCGAGGTCGCGGGGGCCTGCACCTCGCCGGGCTCCCGCTCCACCCCGCTCGTGCTGAGCCTCGCGCGCGAGCCGCGCATCCGCTGCTTCTCGCACATCGACGAGCGCGCCGCGGGCTTCTTCGCGCTCGGCCTGGCGAAGGCGACGGGCCGGCCCGCGGTCGTGACGTGCACGTCGGGAACCGCGGCGGCCAACTATCTGCCGGCGGTCGTCGAGGCGCGCGAGGCCGGCGTGCCGCTCATCGTCCTGACCGCCGACCGCCCTGCGGAGCTGCGCGAGGTCGGCGCCGGCCAGGCGATCGACCAGGTCAAGCTCTTCGGTGCGGCCGCGAAGTGGTTCTTCGACGTCGGGACCCATCCGGCGACGCCCGAGCGCCTGCGCTGGATGCGCCAGCTCGCAGCCCGGGCCGTCGCCACCGCGCTCGAGGGCCGCCCGGGCCCGGTCCACCTCAACGTGGCTCTGCGCGAGCCGCTCGTGCTCGACGCCCCGCTCGACGGCGACGCCGGCGACGGTGCCCGGCCCGGCGACGCTCCCTGGACCGCGCCGCCGCCCGCCGACCCCGGCGACCCCGCGCCGCTGGCCGACTGGCTGCGCGCGCGGCGCCACGGGGTGATCGTCGCCGGCCGCGACGACAGCGGGGCGCTGGGCCCGGCGGCCGCCGCGCTGGCCGAGCGCCTCGCCTGGCCCCTGCTGGCCGACCCGCTCTCGGGCGCGCGGCGCGGCAGCGCCGCGATCGCCCACTACGACGCCCTGCTGCGCCCGGGCGCCTGGCCCGACCTGCCCGCGCCCGGCTGCGTCCTGCGCCTCGGCGACCTGCCGACGTCCAAGCCGCTGCGCCGGTGGCTGGCCGGCCTCGACGTGCCGCAGGCCGCCCTCGCCGCCCTCGGCGTCTGGCAGGACCCCGACGCGGTCCTGTCTGAGCGCTTCACGCTGGCGCCGGCCGCGCTGGACGCCGTCGACGAGACCTTCGACGCCGACCCGGCCTGGCTCGGGACGTGGCGGGAGGCGGACGCCCGCGCCGCCGCCGCGCTCGACGCGACGCTCGGCCCGGGCCTGAGCGAGCCGGCGATCGCCCGGACGCTCGCGCGTGCCGTGCCGGCCGGCGCGCCGGTCCTGGTGGCCGCCTCGATGCCGGTCCGCGACGTCGAGACGTTCTGGCCCGTCCTCGAGGTCCCGCCGCGCGCGCTGGCCAACCGCGGCGCCAACGGGATCGACGGGACGATCGCCACCGCCTACGGCATCGCGGCCGCCGGCGCCGGGCCCACCTACGCGCTGCTGGGCGACGTCACGCTCGCCCACGACCTCGGCGCCCTGCTGTCGGGCCCGCGGCTCGGCCTCGACCTCACGCTCGTCGTCGTCGACAACGCGGGCGGCGGCATCTTCGACTTCCTGCCGGTCTCGACCCA
The DNA here is from genome assembly GCA_040255945.1 of Solirubrobacterales bacterium. Classification (GTDB taxonomy): domain Bacteria; phylum Actinomycetota; class Thermoleophilia; order Solirubrobacterales; family Solirubrobacteraceae; genus Baekduia. The sequence continues at coordinate 36,814 of JBDZVZ010000023.1, forward strand.
GACCGACGCCTATGAGGAGCACGTCCTGACCCCCACCGGCCTGGACGTGCAGCGGGTCGCCGCGCTGTTCGACGCCCGCTACGTTGCCGTCGACGGTCCCGAAGCGCTGGCGGGCGAGTTGGGCGCGCACCCCAACGGCACGACGATCCTCCACGCGCGCACCGACCGCGCCGCCAACGTCGCGCTGCACCGGGCCTGCTGGAAGGCCGTCGCGGCGGCCCTACCAGGCTGATCGGACGCAATTTGCGGCAGTTCGTCGACGTTTGCCGTCCGACCGGCTGGGATACGCTCGGACATGGATGCTGCTCCTCGTCGCGCTGGGAATCGCGTGGTTGGGTGTCGGCCTGCTCCTCGTGAGCCTGGCGTCTGCCGCCGCGCGCGGCGACCGCCAGATCGCCGAGCAGGCGCGGTCCGGGCTGGCCCGTACCCTGCAGCCATGGCCGACGCCGCCCAGATCTCCCTTCTTGGCGACGATGGCCACGCCGGTGCCGGCACGCCGCCCGCGCCGCCGCAGCGCCTTTCGGCCGCCCGTCTGACCTCCAAGGGCATCGGCGTCGGCGACATCGTCGAGGTCGACCGCAAGGGCCGGCGCTTCCACGCGGTCGTCCAAGCGCTGCACCAGCGCGACAGCGGGCGCTTCGACCTCGACCTGCGCCCCCTCGACGGCCGCACGACGTACCGCTCGGCGACCGTCCGCGACGTCGTCGCCGTCTGGCGGCGCGCGTGAATCCGGGGCCGACGCCTACAGGGCGAGCACGGGCAGCAGCGCCTGGAGCTTGACCTCGGTCTCGGCGAGCTCCGCCGCCGGGTCGGAGTCGGTGACGACACCCACCCCCGCGTAGCAGCGCGCCAGCCGGTCGCGCAACAGCGCGCAGCGCAGCGCGACGACGAACTCGCCGTCCTCGTCGAGGTCGGTCCAGCCCACCGGGCCCGCGTACCAGCCACGGTCGAAGCCCTCCAGGGCCGGGATGAGCGGCGCGGCCGCCTCCAGCGGCTCGCCGCCGACCGCCGGGGTCGGATGCAGCAGGCCGGCGAGCTCGATCGCGCTGACCGGCCGGGTCAGCTGCGCGCGGATCGGGGTCGCGAGGTGCTGGATGTTCGCCATGCGCGCGACCTCGGGCTCCTCGGCCGCCGTGACCCACACCGCGTGCGGGCGCAGCGTCTGGGCGATGCGGCGGGTGACGATCGCCTGCTCCTCGCGATCCTTGGCCGAGCGCAGCAGCCGCTCGCCGAGGTGGTCGTCGATCGCGGGGTCGGCGCTGCGGCGCGTCGAGCCGGCCAGCGCCAGCGTCGAGGCCCGCAGGCCTTCGCGGCGGATGAGCAGCTCCGGGCTGGCCGCCAGGAAGGCCGCGTCGCCGCGACCGACGCACAGCAGGTGGCAGCCCGGGAATGCCTCACGCAGGACCCCGAGGATCGCACCCGGGTCGTGGGCGGCCGGGGCGTGGACGTCGACGGCGCGCGCCAGGACGATCTTCTCGAGCTCGCCGGCCCGGATCCGCTGGACGGCGCGGGCGACAGCCTCCTCGTAGTGGGCGGCGGGCATGACGCTCGCAACCCGGTGGCGGCCGGCGGGATCGGGGTCCAGCAGCGGCAGCGCCGCCGGGGTGCGCAGCTCGGCGAGCCGCCCCAGCGCCCGGGCCAGCAGGTCCTCGGGCGTGTCGTCGGGTGTCGCGAGCGCGGTGAGCGTGAGGCGCACGTCCCCGTCGCGGCGCACGAGCGCCAGCTCGGGCACGACGAGCGACGCCGGCGCGTAGCCGGCCCAGTCCGGGCTCGCACCGCCGTCGGGCGCGAACGCGAACCCGCCGACCGCCACCGGTCCGCAGCCGCGCGGCCCGTCCGGCGGGTCGCAGGCGGCGCGCGCGGCCAGCTCTCGCCAGCGCGCCGCGACCGTCCGGAAGCGGTCCGGGCCCCCGGCCGACAGCTCGGCGGCCGCGCCGAGCGCCGCCAGCGCCGCCCGTCCGCGCTCGGGCTGCTCGAGCACGAACCAGGGCTCCCCCGGACGGCGTGAGGCGGCCACGGCAGCGGTCGGGTCGACGGAGGCGTCAACCGCGACGGTGATCGCCGCCAGCGCCTCGCCGTGGCGGCGGGCGCGCCGGACGGCCTCGGCCAGGCGCCGCTCGAGCCGGGCGCGGTCGGCGGCGGTCAGCGCGAAGCCACCGTGCGCCGCGGTCGAGAGAGCCATGCCCCGGAGTCTAGGTCCGCGCGCGCCGCACGGGCCGTGCGCCGTAAGCCGCAGCGCACGGTCCGGTTATGGAGGACATGAAGCCCGGCACGATCATCGCGAACGTCCTGGCCCTCGCCGGCCTGGCCGCCCTCGTCTACGGCATCTGGGAGGTGCTGGCGGTCGGCACGTGCGCCTCCGGCGGTCCGTATGTCTCCGGGCGCCCCTGCCCGGACGGCACCGGCCTGAAGATCGGGCTCGTCGTCGCCGGCTCGTTCGTGACGATCCTGTCGATGATCGCGGCGTCGTTTCGTTCCATGAGCGCGGGCGCCTTCTGGTTCGGGACGCTGTTCAGCACGCTCGGCGCGACGTTCCTGATCGGCGTGCTGACCGACCACATCAACGGCGCCGACAGCGTTGGGTGGACCCTCGGGCCGCTCTTCCTGCTCATGGGCCTCGTGCCGCTGATCGGCGGCCTGCGCGGGCTCGTCGGCGAGTGGCGTGAGCCGCCGGTCGCCCCGTTCACCGGGCCGTACGTCGCCGGGGCGGCCCTGCAGCAGCCATCGCTGCCGCAGGACCCCCGGGAGTAGCTCTCAGGTTTCGCCGCGGCCGCGCGAGATCGCGATCTCGCCGGTGCGCATCATCTCGATGAGCCCGAACGGGCGCAGCTGCGCCTCGAGCGCCTCGACCTTGTCGGTCGTGCCGGTGATCTCGATGATGATCGAGCGCCGGGTGACGTCGACGACCTTGCCGCGGAAGATCTCGCACAGCTGCAGCACCTCGGCGCGCTGGGCCCCGTCGGCCGCGACCTTGAAGAGCGCCATCTCGCGGGCGACCGTGTCGGTCGGGTCGAGATCGCGGATCTTCAGGACGTTGACGAGCTTGTGCAGCTGCTTGGTGACCTGGTCCATCGGGTGCACCGCGCCGTCGACCGTCAGCGTCACGCGCGAGATGTGATCGTCGTCGGTCGGGCCGACCGTCAGCGTGTCGATGTTGAACCCGCGCCGCGCGAACAGGCCGGCGATGCGCGTCAGCACGCCGGGCTTGTTCTCGACGAGGATCGACAGGACGTGCTTGCGGCCGGTGCGCATCCGCCCGCTGGCCTCGAGGTCCTCGAGGCTCAGCAGGTCGGCCTTCGTTCCGGGATCGCCCACGACGCTCACCCCACCATCTCGCGCGCGGCGGCGCCGGGCGTGATCATCGGATACACGTTCTCTTCCCGGGTGACCCGGATGTCGACGACGACCGGCCCCTCCGTCGCGAGCGCCTGCTTGAGGCCGTCCATGAGCGTGGCCTTGTCGTCCAGCCGGATGCCGGTGGCCCCGTAGGCCTCGGCGAGCTTGACGAAGTCGGGCACGTTGCCGAGGTCGACCTCGGAGTAGCGCTTGTCCCAGAACAACTGCTGCCACTGGCGGACCATGCCGAGGTAGCCGTTGTTGATGATGAGGATCTTCACCGGGAGCCGCTCGATGACGCAGGTCGCCAGCTCCTGGATGTTCATCTGGATCGACCCGTCGCCCGTGACGCACACGACGGTGTCGTCCGGACATCCGACCGCGGCGCCGACCGCTGCGGGCAGGCCGAAGCCCATCGTGCCCAGGCCGCTGGAGCTCAGCCACCGGCGCGGCTGCTCGAAGCGGTAGTACTGCGCCGCCCACATCTGGTGCTGGCCGACGTCGACCGAGACGATCGCCTCGCCCCCGGTCGCCTCGTAGATCGCCTGCAGGGCGCGCTGCGGCTTGATCTCGCTGTCGGCGCTGTCCTCGTAGGTCAGCGGGTGGCGCTCCTGCCAGCCGTGGATGCGCTGCCACCACTCCTCGAGCCGGCCCGGATCCGCCTCCAGGGCGCGGTACTCGGCCACGAGCCGGGCGAGCACGCTCTTGGCGTCACCGACGATCGGGATGTGCGCCGGGACGTTCTTGGAGATCTCGGCCGGGTCGATGTCGATGTGGATGAACTTCGCGCGCGGCGCGAACTCCGAGAGCTTGCCGGTGACCCGGTCGTCGAAGCGCGCGCCGATCGCGCAGATGAGGTCGGCCTCGTCCATCGCGTAGTTCGCCGCCCGGGTGCCGTGCATGCCGAGCATGCCGAGCCACTGCTCGTTGGAGGCCGGGAAGCCGCCGAGGCCGTTGAGCGTCGTCGTGACCGGGAAGCGGTCGGCGGTCGCGAGCTCGGTGAGCTCGGCCGCCGCCCCCGACAGGATGATCCCGCCGCCGGCATAGAGCACCGGGCGCTTCGCGGAGGCCAGGGCCTTCGCGGCCTGGCGGATCTGCTTGACGTTGCCCTCGGTCGTCACCTGGTAGCCGGGCAGCTGGACGTCGCTGACGGGCTCGTAGGGGATGTCGGCCTGCGACAGGTCGCTCGGGAAGTCGATGAGCACCGGGCCCGGACGGCCCGTGCGCGCCACGTGGAAGGCCTCGTGCACGACGCGCGGCACCTCGAGCGGGTGCTGGATCATCCACGAATGCTTGACCGCCGGCATCGTGATGCCGAGCGTGTCAGCCTCCTGGAAGCCGTCGGTGCCCAGCAGCTCGGTGCGGACCTGGCCGGTGATGAAGACGATCGGGACCGAGTCCATCATCGCGTCCATGATCGGCGTGACGAGGTTCGTGGCGCCCGGGCCGCTCGTGCTCAGCACGACGCCGACCTTGCCGGTCGCCTTCGCGTATCCGGCCGCGGCGTGGCCGGCACCGGCCTCGTGGCGCACGAGGATGTGGCGGATGCCCGCGTCGACGAACCCGTCGTAGGTCGGGATGTTCGCGCCGCCGGGATACCCGAATACGACCTCGACACCCTCTGCCTTCAGGCATTCCATCACGGCTTCGACCGCTCGCATGCGCTTGACCTCCTTCCTCGTGGGCTCGTCGTGCGGGTCTTCACGCGCGTGCCGTCCCGCGGACGGCACGAGTGACCGAGTCTAACGCTCAGCAGTCCCCAGCACCGGCGGCAGGATCTCCGCCTCGGCTGGGAACTCGAGGTCGCAGCCGCAGCGGGTGCAGACCGCGTCGTGCAGCATGCAGACGTGCCCGCACTGCGGGCAGGAGCGCCGCGGCTCGTCGGTGTCGTAGCGGTAGAGGACCGCGGCGGCGAGCCCGAGGATCGGGAACACGCCGCTGATGAGCGCCCAGAGCAGGAACGAGCTGCCCTTCAACCGGCCGACGATCCCGCCGGCGAGCGCGAACGAGAGCGCGATGACGAAGTAGACCATCGCCGCCTCGTGGTCAGAGGGTGCGCAGCGCCCAGAGGACGGCGATGACCAGCACGGCGAACATGATGATCGTCGCGACGCCGGCCAGCAGGCCGATGATGAACTTCAGCAGCAGCCACCCGGCGATCACGAGCACCACGAGCGCGAGCGCGCGCTTGGCCAGCGACGGACGGGAGGCGGTCTCTTCGCTCATGGCCCACAGGGTACCTGCGGCGGCCGCCGTTCAGGGAATCCTTAGCGCCGGGCGCATCGCCGGCGCCAGGCGGCGCCGCACGCGCCAGCGGGCGCCCGCGAACGCGAGGTTCGCGACGGTCGCGAAGCCCTGCTCGTCGGCGCGCAACGCGAGCAGCAGATGGGCGGTGCGGTCGGCGGGCGGCAGGGTCGGGTCCGGGACGCCGACGCAGTAGCAGAACGCCCGCCGCCCCCGCAGGAGCACGGCGCCGCGCTCGCCGACGACCCAGGTGCCCAGGCGGCCGGGCTCGACGACGAGGCCGGTGGTGGCAAGGCGGTCCCGGGCCGCGTGGTCGACGAGGTCGGCGAGCAGGCCGAGCGCGGTCGTGTGCGCGGTCGCGGCCCGCGGGTCGCGGCGCACCGGCCGCAGGACGTTGGCGCCGCGCGCCGCATAGAGCTCGGGGATGACCCAGGCGTGCGCGAAGGCGATGACGGTCACCGCCGCCGCCAGCGGCTGCAGGACGACGAGCAGGACGCCGGCGGCGACGAACGGGACGACGTGGGCGGCCGTGGTCGCCGTCCACAGCGCCCCGCGCTGCCGCAGGCGCGCGCCGTCGACGCGGGTCCGCCACGGGACCGCGGCAGTCTCCGGCAGCGCCTGGGCCGACATCAGCCGCCGACGATCGGCAGGCGCAGGATGACGAGCTCGGCGTCGACCGGCAGCTCCGTGACGTGATCGGCGTGGCCGGGGCCGGTCGAGACCATCGCGAAGTAGCCGCGATCCAGCTCGGCACGGAACGCCTGGACCGCCGCCTCGACGGCCTCGGGCGAGTCGGGCGACCACTCGGCCAGCGTCGTGTGGCCGGTGCGGTCCATGCGGACGAGACGCGACATCTCCGTCCTCCTCGGGATCGGGGTGTGTGCCCGACCTACCCGAACCACCGGGGTCAGACCCGTTCCGTTGCACGTAGCGAGCGCACCTGTCACCCCCCGGCGCCTGGGTGTGCAACGGAACGGGTCTGACCCCGTTTAGACGCCGAGCTGCTCGCGCACCAGCCGGGTGACCTCGCCGCCGTCGGCGCGGCCCTTGGTCTCGCGCATGACGAAGCCGACGATGACCCCGATCGGCTTCATGTCGCCACCACGGAGCTTGTCGGTGACGTCCGGGTTGGCCTGCAGCGCGGCGCTGACGATCGGCGCGAGCTCGTCGGCACCGCCCACGGCGCCCAGGCCCTCGGCCTCGACGATCGCCGCCGGGTCGCCGCCCTCGGCAACGAGCCGGTCGAGCACCTGACGGGCCCCGCCCTGGGTGACCTTCTTGTCGCTGACGAGCCCGACGAGCCTGGCCATCGCGGCCGGCGCGACCTGCGACGCGCCCGGATCGGCGTCGGCGCCCAGCCGGGAGACGAGCTCGTTGGTGATCCAGTTGGCCAGCGGCTGCGCGTCGACCGAGTCGGCCGCCAGCGCCGCCTCGAAGTAGTCGCCGAGCTCGGTCCGGAAGCCCAGCAGCCGGGCGGCGTCGGCGCTCAGACCGTGGTCGCGCTCGAAGCGCTCGGCGCGCGCGGAGGGCAACTCGGGCAGCGCCCCGGCGGCCCGGTCGAGCATCTCCTGGGTGATGGCGACCGGCGTGAGGTCGGGCTCGGGGAAGTAGCGGTAGTCGTGCGCCTCCTCCTTGGAGCGCAGCGAGGTGATCGACTCGGTCCGCGGGTCGAAGTGCAGGGTCTCCTGCTCGACCGTTCCGCCCGCGCGCAGGATGCCCTCCTGGCGGGCGACCTCGGCGCGGATGCCGCGCTCGATGAACCGGAACGAGTTCATGTTCTTGAGCTCGGTCTTCGTGCCCAGCGTCTCGGTGCCGGCCGGGCGGATGGAGATGTTGGCGTCGCAGCGCAGCGACCCCTCCTCCATGTTGACGTCGCTGACCCCGAGCGCGCGCAGGGTGGCGCGCAGCAGGCGCAGCCAGTCGGCGGCCTCCTCGGCGGTGCGGAGGTCGGGCTCGGTGACGATCTCGGCCAGCGGGGTGCCGCCGCGGTTGAAGTCGACGACCGACGCCTGGGAGGCGTGCAAGCGGCCCGACGCGCCGGCGTGCACGAGCTTCGCCGCGTCCTCCTCGAGGTGCACGCGGTGGATGCGCACGTCGCCCAAGCGGCCGCCGAGGCACAGCGGCTCGTCGTACTGGGAGATCTGGTAGCCCTTGGGCAGGTCGGGATAGAAGTAGTTCTTGCGGTGGAAGATCGACCGCGGCGCCAGCTCACAGCCGAGCGCCATCCCGACCATCAGCCCGTAGTGGATCGCCTCGGCGTTGGCGACCGGCAGCGCACCCGGCAGGCCGAGGCAGACCGGGCAGGTCCGCGTGTTCGGCGGCTCGCCGAAGCCCAGCTCGCAGCCGCAGAACATCTTCGTGCGGGTGGCGAGCTGGACGTGGATCTCCAGCCCGATGACGGGCTCGTACTCGGTGGCCATCAGTTCGCAGCTCCCGTCCAGGGGGTTCCGTCGAAGCCGATCGCCTGCTCCAGCGCGTGCGCGGCGCCCAGCAGCCGGTTCTCGCAGAACGCCGGGCCGGCGATCTGCAGCCCGACGGGCAGGCCCTCGGAGAGCCCGACCGGGATCGAGATCGCCGGCAGCCCGGCGAGCGAGATCGGGACGGTGAAGAGGTCGTTGAGATACATCTCGAGCGGGTCGGCGGTCTTGGCGCCCAGCGCGAAGGCGACGGTCGGCGCCGTCGGGGTGACGATGAGGTCGACGTCCCTGAACGCGCGGGCGTAGTCGTCGGCGATCTTCGTCCGCACCCGCTGGGCCTTGCCGTAGTAGGCGTCGTAGTAGCCGGAGCTCAGCGCGTAGGTGCCGAGCATGATCCGCCGCTTGACCTCGGGCCCGAACCCGTCGTGGCGGGTCCGCGTGTACAGCGAGACGAGGTCGCCGGCGTCGACGCGGGCGCCGTAGCGGACGCCGTCGAAGCGCGCGAGGTTCGACGAGGCCTCAGCCGGGGCGATGACGTAGTAGGCGCTCAGCCCGTACTCGGCGTGCGGCAGCGCGACGCGCTCGATCTGCGCGCCGAGCTCCTGGGCGAGCTTCAGCGCCTCCTCGAAGCGGGCGAAGACGCCCGGCTCGACGCCCTCGCCGGTGAGCGCCTCGGGCACGCCGAGCGTCAGCCCATCGAGGCGCTGGGCCTTGGGCAGGACGATCGCGTCCGGATGGGCGACCGACGTGGAGTCACACGGGTCCTGGCCGACCATGTGGCGGTAGAGCAGCGCCGCGTCGGTGACGTCGCGCGTCAGCGGGCCGGCTTGGTCCAGCGACGAGGCGAAGGCGATCATCCCGTAACGGGAGACGGTGCCGTAGGTGGGCTTCAGGCCGACGATGCCGGTCAGCGCGGCCGGCTGGCGGATCGAGCCGCCCGTGTCGGTGCCCAGCGCCCACGGCGCGCTGCCGGCGGCGACGGCGGCGGCGCTGCCGCCCGACGAGCCGCCCGGGACGCGCGTGCGGTCCCACGGGTTGAGGACCGGCCCGAACCCGGAGTTCTCGTTCGACGAGCCCATCGCGAACTCGTCCTGGTTGGTCTTGCCCAGCAGCGGCGCGCCGGCGTCGGCGAGACGCTGCACGACCGTGGCCGTGTAGGGCGGCCGGTAGCCGGCGAGGATCCTCGAGCCCGACTGGCTCGGCACGCCCTCGGTGCAGAAGAGGTCCTTGACGGCGAGCGGCACGCCGCCCAGCGACTTGGCCTTGCCGCCGTTGGCCGGAGGCGCCGTGTCCGCGACCCAGGTATAGGCGTTGAGCTCGTCGGCGGCGGCGCGGGCACGGTAGGCCTCGAAGAGCTCGGTCGAGTCGAGGTCGCCGGCGGCGACGGCGTCGGCCGCCTGCTTGGCGGTGAGGGTCGTGAGATCGGTCATGCCTGGGGCGAGGG
>JBDZVZ010000004.1:0-114298 GCA_040255945.1 Solirubrobacterales bacterium
CCTGGGCGACCGGCAGCGCCACGGGGGCGGCCGCGGTCGTCGGCGCGTCGGTCGCGGCGACGGGCGCGTCGGCCGGCTGCGGGTCGTCGCCGGGGGTCGCGGGCACCGGGCCGGTGGCCTCGGGCTGGCCGGGCGTCGCGGCCTCGGCGACCGGCGCCGCCGCGTCGGCCTGCTGGCCGAGAGGGGCGGGGCTGGTGGTGAGGCCTTCCGCGGATGCGGTCCGGGCCGTGGTCTGGTCGAGCAGCGCAGCGAAGTCGCTCGCCGCGCCCGCCGCTCCGGGCGGCGGTCCGCTCCGGGGGCCGGCGGCGCTCGGCGCCGGTGGGGTGATCGTAGGCGTTCGCATCAGGTCGTCGAGTAGCCGAGGGAGCCGGTCGAGGTGGCACCGGCGAGAACCGGCGGGGTGGGGGCAGGCACCGTCGCGCCGACCGCGCCGCGGTAGTGCTCGGCGTTGGCGAGCACCGTGCGGACGTAGTTCTGCGTCTCGGCGTAGGGGGGCACGCCGCCGAAGCGCGAGACGGCGCCCGGCCCGGCGTTGTAGGCGGCCAGCGCCTTGGACGCGTCGCCGCCGAAGCGCTTGAGCTGCTCGGACAGGTACCGGGCGCCGCCGTCGATCGCCTGGGCGGGGTCGGTGGCGTCGGTGACGCCGAGGCCGGCCGCCGTACCCGGCATGAGCTGGGTGAGGCCGACGGCGCCGGCGCCCGAGCGGGCGTTCGGGTTGAACCCGGACTCCTGCTTGATGAGGCCCTTGAGCAGCGCCGGGTCGAGGCCGTACTTCGTCGCGGCCGTCTGGATGAGGCCGTCGTAGCGGCGCTCGTCGCCGCTGCCCGCGACCAGGCCGGTGCCGGTCTGGGCGGTCTGCGCCGTCTGCGCGGTCTGCAGCGTGGCGGCGAAGTTCGAAGACGGGGCCTGCGGCGCGGTCGCGCGGCCGTCGACGGTCGCCAGCAGCTGGTCGATCTGCGCCATGCGCGTGCTGATCGACTCGACGCTCATGCGGCCCTCCGACGGGTGAAGACGCGCAGCGCCATCTCGTCGAGCTCGGCGCCGGCGCGGCGCTCGCTCTCGCGGCGGTGCGCCTCGCGCTGCCGCTGCTCGAGCTGGTCGAGCACCTCCCGGCGCCGGCTGGCGTCGGTGAGCTCGTCGCGACGGATGCGCAGCTGGCTGTCGAAGTCCTCGAGCCGGCGGGCCGCCTCGCGGCACGAGCGCTCGAGGCGCTCGACCCACACCTGCTGGGAGACGAGCGTCGCCCCGGTGACCGGCGCCGGGCCGGCGTGGACGGACCCGGCGTCGCGGCGGGCGCTGCGCAGCCGATCCTCGACGGCGCGAAGCATCGCCTCGCCGCGCACGCGCTGCGAGAGGCTGGCCGCGAACTGCTCTTTGGCCTGCTCCTCGTCGTGGGCACGCAGATCGCGCACACGCTCCAGTCCGAAGCGGAAGGGGGGCTCCATCTCGTTCCTGATGGTCGGCCGCTACCGAGCCGTGTTGAGGTTCGTGGACACGTGTCCTACACCGACAGATTCAGCGGCGGGATCGCCGACGGGCCGGTGAACGGATCGACCGCCGCAGTGGCCGCGATCGGCTCGGCGGCGGCGGGCTCGACGGGCGCGAGCTCGGCCGCGACGTCGCCCACGGAGGAGCCGACGAACCCGATCGTGCGCAGGAGCACGTCGTCGGCGTCCGGGCCGGGCACGGCCTCGCCGGTGCCCTGGCGCAGGAAGCCGTCGATCGCGTCCTTGAGCTCGATCGCCCGGTCGGTGAGCGGGTCGGTGCCGCGCTCGTAGGCGCCGATGGCGATGAGGTCGCGCTTGTCGCGGTAGGCGGCCATGAGCGACCGCAGGCGCGTCGCGCCCTCGAGGACGTCGGGCGCGGCGATCTCGCGCTCCAGGCGCGAGACCGACTGCAGGACGTCGATCGCGGGGTAGTGGCCGGCGTGGGCGAGCTCGCGGCTGAGGACGACGTGGCCGTCGAGGATCGAGCGGACCGCGTCGGCGATCGGCTCGTTCATGTCGTCGCCGTCGACCAACACGGTGTACAAGCCGGTGATGGAGCCGTTGGCGCTCGTGCCCGAGCGCTCCAGCAGCTTCGGCAGCAGCGCGAAGACCGACGGCGTGTAGCCGCGGGTCGCCGGCGGCTCGCCGATCGCCAACCCCACCTCACGTTGGGCCATCGCAAACCGCGTCACCGAGTCCATCATCAACATGACGTCGGCGCCCTGGTCGCGGAAGTGCTCGGCGATCGCCGTGGCGGTCAGCGCCGCCTTGATGCGCACGAGCGCCGGCTGGTCGGACGTCGCGACGACGACGACCGACCGCTCGATCGCGGTGCCGAGGTCGCGGTCGATGAACTCGCGGACCTCGCGGCCGCGCTCGCCGACGAGGCAGATGACGTTGACGTCCGCCGAGGTCGAGCGGGCGATCATGCCCAGCAGGGAGGACTTGCCGACGCCCGAGCCGGCGAAGATGCCGAGGCGCTGGCCGCGGCCGCACGGGACGAGCGAGTCGAGCGCGCGGACGCCGAGGGTGACGCGGTCGGTGATGCGCGGCCGCTCGAGCGGAGAGGGCGGCGATCCGGTGATCGGCCGGGCGGGCAGGCCGTCGAGCGGCGCGCCGCCGTCGATCGGCCGGCCGAGGCCGTCGAGGACGCGCCCGAGCAGGGCGTCGCCGGTCGGCACCGAGACGCGCCGGCCGGTCGCGGTGACCGTGTCGCCGGGGCCGATGCCGTGCATCTCGCCGAGCGGCATCAGCAGCGTGCGACCCGAGCGGAAGCCGACGACCTCGGCCGGGATCGTCGTCCAGTCGCCGCTGGCGGCATCGCGGCCGGTGCGCACGTCGCAGACCTCGCCGACCTCGGCCTCGAGGCCGGTCGCCTCGACGATGAGCCCGATGAGATCCGAGACGCGGCCGTGGCGGCGGTACAGGTCGGCGCGCGAGACCGCGCCGCCGAGCTCGCGGACGCGCTCGGCGACGGCCTCAGCGGCGCTCATCGGCGAGCACCTCGCGGACGCGGGCGAGCTTCGTCGCCAGGGAGGCGTCGACCTCGCCCTCGCCGGTGCGCACGACGGCGCCGCCGCGGCCCACGCGCCGTTCGGCCTGGGCCTCGCAGTGCTCGGTGCCGCCGAGCTCGGCGATGATCGCCGGGGCTCCGTCGCGGACGAGGTCGAGGTCCTCCGGGTTGACGAGGATCGTGACGCGGTCGCGCTCGACGAGCCGGCGCAGCGCGCCGCGGACGACCTCGAGCACAAGCTCGGGGCGCGCATCGAGCGCGCCGGCGAGCACCTGCTCGGCGATCCGCACCGCGAGCTCGACGGCAGCGTCCTCGACGCCGTCGGCGACGCGCTCGCGCTCGTCGGTGACGGCCTGCACGGCGGCCCCGAGCGCCACGGCGGCGCTCTCGAGCTGGGCGCGCCCCGCTTCGAGGCCGGCGGCGAAGCCCTCCTCGTGGCCGCGGGCCCGCGCCGCCTCGGCCTCGGCCTCGAGGTCGATCTGGGGCGCGGCCGGCACCGGGGCGGGGATGATCTCGGCGGTCGCCTCGAGCTGGGGCAGCTCGAAGGCGCGGGTGGTCGTCTGCGGCGTGGACATCAGATGACGTCGTCCTCGCCGTCGCCGTCCTCGCCGCCGCGGCCGATCGTGATCGCCCCGGCGTCCTCGAGACGCCGGATGGCGCCGACGATGCGGCTCTGGGCCTCCTCGACGACCGACCGCCGCTGCGGCTGGCTCGTCTCGAGGTCCTCCTTGAGCATCTCGACGCCGCGCGAGGACATGTTGCGGAAGATCGTCTCCTTGACGTCGTCGGTGACGCCGCGCAGCGCGAGGGCGAGGTCCTTCTGGTCGACCTCGCGCAGGACGAGCTGGATGTCGCGGTCGCTGAGGACGACGATGTCGTCGAACGTGAAGAGCTTCTGCCGGATCTCGTCGGCGAGCTCGCCGTCGGTCTCGGCGATCTTCTCCAGGACGGTGCGCTCGGTCGAGCGTCCGGCGCGGTTGAGCAGCTCGGCGAGCGAGTCGACGCCGCCGGCCTGCGAGAACTCCTGGTTGACGACGTTGGAGAGCTTGAGGCGCAGGCCGCGCTCGACGTCCTCGACGACGCCCGGGTTCGTGTCCGCCATCTGGGCGATGCGCAGCGCGACGTCGGACTGGGTGTCGGTGGGCAGCGACGACAGGACCTTCGCGCCGATCGTCGCGTGCAGCGACGCGACGACGAGCGCGATCGTCTGGGGGGCCTCGTCGGCGAGGAACGTCGCGATCTGCTCGGGCGGGGTGCGGCGCAGGAAGTCGAACGGGCGCAGCTCGGCCTGCGAGGTGATCGACCCGATGATCTCGTCGGCGCGGGTGGAGCCGAGCAGGTGCTCGAGGACCTCGCGCGCGAAGTCCGGGCCGCCCATCGCGAAGGCGTCGGCGTCCTCGAAGCGCTCGGCGAGCTCCTGGACGACCTGCTCGGCGGTCTCGGCCTTGATGCGCCACAGCGAGGCCATCTCGGCCGACAGGGCCTCGATCTCGCGCTCGGTGAGGTGCTTGAGGATCTCGGCGGCGCGCGCCGATCCGATCGTGATGAGGAAGACCGCGGCCTTCTGGCGGCCGGTGAGGGCCGCCGCGCCGGTGCGGGCGACCGCGCTCATCAGGTGCCCTCCTCGGTGATCCAGGTGCGCAGGTGGGCCGCGACCCGCTCGGGCTCGCGGGCGACGATCTCCTCGAGCGCCTGGCGGCGCGGGTCGGCGGTCGCGAGCGTCGCCATGACCGCGGTCGGCTGCTCGGGCATGGCGAGCGCCATCGCCGGATCGGGCTCCTGCGGGCGCGGCAGCTGCCGCAGCCAGGAGGGCTCGTCCATGAGCTCGTCGGTCTCCCGCTTGCGCAGGTGGCGCGTGAGGAAGAAGAGGAACAGCAGGGCGCCGATGCCGATCGCCAGGCCCTTGAGGATCCCGGAGACCGCGGCGGGGATCGGGCCGCCCGTCGCGGGCGCGGGCTGCTTGGCGAAGGTGACCGAGGACAGGTTGAACGTGTCCCGGCCCTGCTGGAAGCCGGCGGCGCTCTCGAGCGCCTTCTGCAGGTCGACCGGGTTGACCTTCACCGACGAGTCGAGCAGGACGCCGATGTCCATCTTGTTGACGGCGCCGACGGCCTTGTCGGTCTTCGTGATCGTCTTGCCGACGCCGAGGTCGCGCTTCGTCGTCTTCTGCTTGTAGTTGTTGGTGCCGTTGCCCCCGGCCGTCGTGCCCGCGTAGGTGGGCACGTTGGACTGGGTGCCGGCGCTGCCGCCGTTGACGGTCCCGCTGCCGCGCAGCGTCTCGTCGGTGATCTCCTCGTGCATCGGGACGCCCTTGGCGTCGTACTGGAGCTTCTCCTCCGACGCCTTGTCCATGTTGAGGTCGTAGGTGACCTGGACCTGGGCCTTGCCGGGGCCGAGCGTCGACGCGAGCAGCGCGTTGAGCTTGGCCTCGGTCGCCTGGGCGCGCTGCGCCTCGGCGGCGGCCTTCGTCGTTCCGCCGGTCCCGCCGGCCACGCCGTCGCCCGAGGGCCACAGCATCGCGCCGGTGTTCGCAGTGATCGTGACCTTGTCGGGCTTGAGGTCCGGGACCGAGGAGGCGACGAGGTTCGCGATGCCGCGCACCGAGGCGCCGTCGAGGCCGGTGCCGTCGGCCCCGAGCAGGACCGCCGCGGTGGCCGGCTGCTGCTCGCTGGCGAAGAGGTCGTCCTTGGGGAGCGTCAGCCGGACGGTGGCGCCGCTCGTGCCCTGGATCTTGCCGACCGCGTTGGCGATCTCACCCTCCAGACCGCGCTGGTAGGCGATCTGCTGCTGCATGTTCGAGGCGCCGAGCTTCTGCTTGTCGAGCGTGTCGGCGAAGCCGGGCTGCGCGTTGGGCGAGTTCAGGCCCTTCTGGGCGAGCGCGGTGCGCGCCGCCTCCTCCTTGCCGCGCGGGACCTGGACCTGCGTGCCGCCGCCGGTGATCTCCGACTGGATGCCGGCCCCGTCGAGGGCGGCGGTGACCTCGGAGGTCTTCTGCGGGTCGAGCCCGACCATGACCGTCGCCAGCGACGGGGAGGTCGCCATCTTCAGGATGACGCCCGCCGCGATGAGGAAGGCCAGCGCGCAACCGGCGAGGGTGAGCTTGCCGCGCAAGCTCATGGAGTTCAGGAGAGCCATGGAGGGAGGGGCTCCGGGATCGGAAGGGAGGGGCTAGACCTGGGTGTGGAAGACGTCGTTGAAGGCTTCGAGGCCCTTCGTGCGCAGCTGGGCCGCGAGCTGCATGGCGAGCCGGGCGCGGTCGACGGCGACGACCGCCGCCGACGGGTCGACCGCGGTGCCGGTGGCGAGATCGCGGGCGGCCTGGGCGGCGCCCTGCTGGAGGCCCTCGAGCTTGCCGATCTGGCCGGAGAGCGCATCGCCGAACGTGGCGCCCGACGTCGAGCCGGTGCCGCCGTCGGCGACCCCGCCGACCGACGACTCGCCGCCGAGCGAGCCGACCGACCACTCGGGTCCCCGCGTGAGCATCGTCGGATCGATCGGCATCAGCGCAGGATGTCGAGCGTCTTGGTGAACATGTTCTTGGCGGTCTGCATCGCCGTCACGTTCGCCTCGTAGGCCCGGGAGGCGGTGATGAGGTCGACCATCTCGGTGACCGAGTTGACGTTCGGCATCGTCACGTAGCCGTTGCCATCGGCGTCCGGGTGGCCCGGGTCGTAGACGCGGCGGCCGGGCGCGGCGTCCTCGGCGATCCCGACGACCTGCACGCCGTTGGCGCGCCGACCCATGGCGTTGCCGAGCGCGGCCGCGAACCCGTTCTGGCTCGTGTCGGCCTCCTGCAGCACGACCGTCTTGCGGCGGTAGGGCTGGCCGTCGACGCCGCGGGTCGTCTGGGCGTTGGCGAGGTTCTCGGAGACGACGTCCATCCGCATCCGCTCGGCCGTGAGGCCGGACGCGCTGGCGTCGATGGCGTCGAAGAGACCCATCAGCCGACCCCCATCGCCGAGCGCAGGATCGCGGTGCGGCTCTTGATGACCGCCGACAGCGCCTGGTACTGGAGGCCGTTCTCCGCCTGGGTGGCGGCTTCCTTGTCGACGTCGACCGTGGAGCCATCGGCGCGGATCGGGGCCGTCGAGTCGACGGCGACCGCCGGTGCGACCTCCTCGACCATGGAGCGGCTGCCGACGGAGAACGCCCGCTGCAGGGCGTCGGCGAAGTTCACGTCCTGGCGCCGGTAGCCGGGGGTGTTGACGTTCGCGAGGTTCGTCGCGATCGCCTCCTGGCGCAGCGCGGCGCCGCTGAGGGCGCGCTCGAGGCCGATCTGGGTGGTGTCGAAGAGATCCATGGGATGGGCAAGCGAAAGACCTGCGCCCATCCATGGGCTCCGGAGGCTCAGCGGGCCGACCATGGCCCACACTCTTCGTTCTCGGCCGAACCGCGCCGTGCTTGAGGTCCGCCGGTGCGCTGGCGTGGACGAAGGTCCGATGGCGGGTCGGGCGGGCCGCGTGACGGGCGGCTCAGCCGGCGGCGTCGACGCGCGGACCGCGCGCGAGCGCGGCGGCGGGGGCCGCCCCGTAGCCGCGGGCCCCGTCCTGGGTGCGGCGGAGCGTCACGAGCTCGCCGCGGGTCGCGTCGCGCGCCTCGCGCAGCGCGACGGTGACGAGCGCCTGGACGCGCAGCGCCTCCTCGAGGTGCCCGAGCGCCTCGTAGGGCGGGACCGCGGGCAGGGCGGCGATGAGCGGCTCGCGGCGGGCCGCGAGCGCCTCGAGCTCCTCGTAGCGTCCGTCGAGGACGAGCTGGTGCTCCTGGGCGGCCAGGGCCGCCAGCTCGGCGTACAGCTCGACGTCGCGTGCCGCGCGATGTTCGCCGCCAGGCGAACTCGCGATGCCGGACGTGTTCGGCACGCTCATGTCGTCACGGACACGCTCGGCGTGCCGGCCGGCCCGGCGGCCGCGGCGGCCTCGCGGGCGGCGATCCCGGCCCACGCCTCGCGCAGGTCGGCGAGCAGCATGACGACCTGGCCGACCTTCTGCGGGTCGCGCTGCAGGCGCGCCTCGACGAGGCAGCGCTTGCAGAAGACGTAGATCGCCTGCAGGCGCTCGGCGATCTCGCCGGCGTCCATGTTCAGCGTGGCGAGCAGCTCGTCGATGATCGCCTCACCGCGGCCGAGCTTGTTGTGGGCGTGCTCCCAGGCGCCTTCGCCGAGCGCGTGCTCGGCCTGGCGCAGGAAGCGGACGGCGCCGTCGTAGAGCATGACGACGAGCTGCTCCGGCGAGGCCGTCAGGACGCTGGAGTCACGGTAGGCCTGCTGGTTGACGTACGGGTTCATGGGCTTCGCTTCTCAGAGGGAGGGGACGGGGGACGGAGGGAGGGACTACCTGCTGCTGTTGAGGGCGTTGAGCTGCGCCGCCATCTGGTTGCCGAGCGACTGGCTGTTGGCCAGCGCGGTCTCGAGCATCGCGAACTGGTGCTCGTAGTAGGCCTGGCGGGTCGAGAGTCGATCGTCGAAGCGCTCGAGGCGGTCCTTGATCGAGGTGAGGTCGGAGTCGACGCTGGTCAGCCGGCTGGCGAGGATGCCGTCGGTGTCGGTGTAGGAGGCGAGCCTCGACGTGAGCTGCTGCGCGAAGCCCTGGGTGCCGGCGACGCCGCCCAGGAGCTTCTGGACGCCGACCGGGTCCTTCGCGTAGGCGGCGTCGAAGGCGGCCTCGTCGAACTTCAGCTTGCCCGCGACGGCGTCGGCGTCGATCGTCGACGTCGTGTTCGCGGCGCCGGTCGAGATGCCGAGCTCGGCGAGCAGCGTGATCTTGCTGTCGGTCGTCGTCGCGTCGAAGCCGGGGATCGGGCTGCCGACGCTCGTCCGGATCGCCGACAGCATGTCGCGCACCCCGGTGTCGCCGAACAGCGAGCCGCGCGCGGCGTCGGTCGCGTTGGCGGGGTTGGCGACCCGCTTCTCGCCGAGCGCGCTGTTCATCGTCGTCAGCGCGGTGTTGTAGGCGTCGACGAACGCCTTGAGCTTGGCCTTGACGACGCTCGTGTCCGGCGCCGGCGCGCCGACGTTGATCGTCGTGCTGTCGGTCTTGGCCTTCAGCGTGAGCTCGAGGCCGGGCACGGCGTCGGTGACGACGTTCGTCGCGCTGGTGTAGGCCTTCGAGTTGATCGTGAAGTTCGCGTCGACGCCGGCCACGTCGGAGCCGGCGACCATGGCGAGGCCGTTGACCGTGAAGTTGCTGGCGTCGCCCGTCGTGCGCGACGAGAGCACGAGCTTGTCGTTGACGTTGACGGCGAAGACGCCCGCCTCGGGCTTGGCGTTGATCGCGGCGACGAGCTCGTCGAGGCTGCCGCCGGCGTCCACGTCGAACGTCCCGGTGGTGGTGCCGCCGGAGTCCTGGATCGTGAACGACTGCGGGGCGGTGTTGTCGAACGTGTAGGTCGCCCGCGCGCTGGTGGCGAGGTTCGTGATCGCGATGTCGTAGCCGCCCGGGCCGGCGCCGGACTTCAACGTCGCCGAGACCTTCGTCGCATCCGAGGTGTCGACCCGCTGGGTGCTGTTCCACGACAGGCTCGAGCCGAGATCCTGGGTGGCGAGCTTGAGCGAGTTGAGCTTCGACTGGATGTCGGCGAGGTTGTTGCGCCGGGCCTGGGTCGTGCTCTGGTTGAACTCGATCGAGGTGCGCGGCAGCCGCTCGATCGACATGAGCTGGCTGACGAGAGAGGCGGTGTCCATGCCGGACGCCAGTCCGGTGAGCTGGATGCCGGCCATGGTCAGGCGGCGGGGAGCGGGTCGGGGTCGGTCGGCACGAGCTCGTCGAGCGGCAGGCGCCGCAGCGTGGCCCCCTGCACGTCGCACAGCGAGGCGACGACGCGGCCGCTCGTGCGGTGCGTGTCGAAGCGGACCTGCTGGCCGCGGGCGGCCAGGTCGTCGGCGAGCTCGTGGGCGCGGTGCATCGCGTCCCACACGTCGTCGGGAATGTGGTCGGGCCCGCTGGTCCGGCGCCGCCGTGCCTCTTCGAGCTCGTAGACGCGTGCGAACTGCCCGGCTTCGGTGCCATGGACGCCGGAGGTGCGCCGCGCGGGTCGGTCGGAGCCGAGTCCGATGCGCGGAAGCTCCCTCGTGATCGCGTCGATGTCCATGCCTCGAGGTCCTCCTGGAGATCCATCGGCTCCGCCACGCGGAGCCCAGCCCGTGTCCCTACGGTCATCGGTGGCACCGGCCAGGGCTTGAAGCGACCCCTGGACGGTTGGCCGATGGACCCAGCGCCTCGGTGCTGTCACGCAGGCGGCGGACATGGCGCTAGGCGGCGAGCCCCTCGGCCTCGGTGCGGAAGACGGCGGCGTCCTCGGGCATGCCGCGCAGCTCGGCGACGGTGGCCAGGCCGAGCATCGCGCGGCGATCGGGGCCGTCGCGCTCGACGGAGCGGATCCACTCCTCGCAGGCGGAGTCGAGGAAGCCGCGGCGCAGGTAGACGCCGGCCATGAGCTCGCGCCGCTCGCGCCACGGGAGGGCGAGCGCCTCCGCGACGCCGGCCAGGCGCTCGAAGCCGTCGAAGTCCTCCAGGCGGGCGAGCGCCTCGAGCATGACCGTCAGCAGCGGCGCCGCGTCGGCCGGCACCGAGCCGGCGGTGACGTGGCCGGCGTGCCAGGCGGCGAAGGCGGCGCGCTCGGCGGGCGGCAGCCCGGCACGCTGGGCGTAGTCGAGGCCCGCGTCGACCTCCTCGTCACCGCCCTCGGGGTCGGCGATCCGGGCGAAGAGGATCGTGCGGGCGGCCAGCGGGGCGATCGGCGCGTCGGCCGGGATGCGCTGCGCCTCCTGCGCGGCCTCGGCGAAGCGGGCCTGGCTGAGCAGCGCCTCGGCGAGCGCCAGCCGCGCCGGCTGGCCGCCGGGCTGGGCGTCGAGGACGGCGCGCAGCTCGACCTCGGCCTCGGCGGACGCGCCGGCCTCGTAGAGCGGCACGGCGAGCAGGAAGCGCGCGCCGGGCGCCATCTCGGGCGCCAGGGCGTGGACCTCGGCGACGGTCTCGGCCGGGGTGCGGCCGAGGCGCAGCAGCGCGCGGGCGTACGGCTCGATGGCGCCGATGAAGCGCGGATGGTCCTCCAGGCAGCGGCGCAGGTGCTCGGCGGCGCCGGCGGCGTCGCCGCGCCCGAGCAGCAGGTCGGAGAGCGCGGTGCGGGCGAGGAACGACCCGGCGCCCACGGCGGCCGAGTACTTGCTCGGCGCGTCGCCCATGGCGATGGCCTGCTCGAAGCGGGCGACGGCCTCGTCGCCCTTGCCCTGGTGGCGCAGCGCCCACGCCTGCTCGAAGACGATGTCGGTGAAGCCCGGCAGCTCGGCCAGGACGCGGTCGCCGGTCGTCAGCGCCTCGTCGAAGTGGCCGCAGAGGTGCAGCGACTTCACGTGGCGCGCGCAGAACGACGGATAGAAGCCGTAGCGCGTCCGGCCCGGGTCGTGCTCCATCCGGGCCCAGGCGGCGCGGAAGTGCTCGAGCGCCTTCTCGTGCTCGTTGACCGCGCCGTACTCGGAGCCGAGGTTGAAGTGCAGAAACGGCGAGTCGCCGCCCTCGGCGACCTGCTTCTCGAGCAGCTCGATGTTGCGGGCCGACTTCTCCTTGCCCTCGCGGACGACGCCGAGGTAGCCGTAGTGCTCGATGCGCACCGAGGTGACCTCGAGGCGCTCCGGGATGTCGGGCAGCGCGTAGGCGATCTGCTCGTGGATGCGGTCCTTGAAGCGGTACTCGGGCCGGTTGCGGAAGACGCGCAGGGCGTTGTGGTTGACGGACATGCCGTCCTCCAGGTCGCCCGTGTGGTTCGTCTCGACGAAGAACAGCGCCTCGCGCCAGACCTTGCCGGTGAGCGCCCGGAGCTTCGGCCCGTCGCCGTCGACGAGGACCTCGTCGGCGTCGAGGTACATGAGCCAGTCGCCGGTGGCGGCGTCGAAGCTGACGTTGCGGGCCTCCGAGAAGTCGCCCGTCCACTCGTGGTGCAGGACCTTGGCGCCGTGCTCGTGGGCGATCTCGACGGTCCGGTCGGTGGACCCGGTGTCGACGACGACGATCTCGTCGACGTGGTCGCGGACGGAGGCCAGGCACTTCGGCAGCATCGCCTCCTCGTCCTTGACGATCATGCAGAGGCTCAGCGTCAGGCCCGTGGCGGGCGTCGCGCCGCGGGCGAGCTTCTGGGCATGCGGGCCGAGCGTGCGCAGCTCGCGCAGCACGTGGGGCGGCAGGCCCTGGAGCGTGACGTTGGCCTTGCGCCGGCGCTTGCACGCGGCGAGGTTGCCCGAGAGGTGCTCGAGATCGGGGTCCAGACGCCCGGCGCCGTGGAAGAGCGCCTCGGCGGCGCCGGTGGCGCCGAGCTCGAAGAAGAGGATGCCGGCGGTGTTCAGCAGCTGCGGCTCGCGGACGTTCTCCTCGAGGACGGCGCAGACGGCGCGGGCGCCGGCGAGGTACGTGTCGGCGAGCGCCGGGGCGTTGAGGCCCTTGACGGCGAGCATCGCGTCCAGCAGCGCGCGGCGCGCCACGTAGCGGGCGTGGACGTCGTCGAGCTCGGCGGCGCCGTCGAACGTCGCGCGCCAGCCGTCGAGGTCGCGGGCGTGCAGCTGGGCGTCGGCGCGCCCGACGAGCGCGGCGATCGACGCGCGCGGAGAAGCGGAGGTCGTGGGGCGGATCGCCGGCCCGTCGGCCGGCGTGACGAGGCGAAGCGCCATTCGGTGCAGCTCCTTGGAGGGTCTCGGAGGGCGGCGACGAGCGAGCCGCCGTCCTCTAGGTCGGCCGTCGCGACGGCGAGTTGAGTTCCGGCCGAACTTGAACGTCGGTCAACAGGCGTTCGGACGCCGGGGTCCCCAAAAGTGGGGATGGACCCCCTCAACGCATGTCCAGGGCCGCAGTACCGCATAACGGGGATGCGGATGGTTCGGGACTGGACCGATACCCCCAGCGTCCCCCCGCACCAAGGAGCCACACCGTGAGTCTCGCCACCGCCCCCAACACCAAGCGCCGTCTGTCCTCCGAGGACACGCTGGCGCTGTGGACGGAGTACCGCCGCACGAACGACCGCGCCGTCCGCGACCGCCTAGTCCTGACGTTCGCGCCGCTCGTCAAGTACATCGTGTACAAGAAGGTGCGCGAGATGCCGGCCCGCTGCGAGGTCGAGGATTTCATCTCCTGCGGCCTGGAGGCGCTCATCCAGTCGATCGAGCGCTACGACCCGGCCAAGGGCGCGACGCTCGAGCAGTACGCGTGGACGCGCATCCACGGCGCCGTCCTCGACGAGCTGCGCCGCCAGGACTGGGCCCCGCGCTCGGTCCGCCGCTGGGAGCGCGACATCGAGCGCGCCGCCGACGAGTTCACGACGCTGCACGGCCGCCGGCCCACCCAGCCCGAGCTCGCCGAGGCGATGGGCACGACGGTCGCCGAGCTGCGCAAGCGCCGCGACGAGGTCGTCCAGTCCGACCTGACCTCGCTGAACACGCTCGTGCTCTCCGACGACGAGACGACGATCGAGCGCATCGACACGATCGCCTGCACCGACACGTCGGTCGACCCGCTGCACCAGGCCCAGAAGGACCAGGCCAAGGACCGCTTCCGCGAGGCGTTCGCCCGCCTGCCCCAGCGCGAGCGCGAGGTCGCCGTCCTGCTCTACGTCAAGAACCTCACGCTGGCCGAGATCGGCGACATCCTCGGCGTCAGCGAGTCGCGGGTCTGCCAGATCCACGGCCAGCTGAAGAAGACGCTGCGCACGCAGCTCGACGCCGACGCGCCGCTGTTCCAGAGCGTGGCGTAAGACTCGCGCAGAGCGCTCGCTTTACGCTTAACGGGAACTCGCCTGGCGGCTCGTTCCCGAGCCGCCGCGGTCATCCTCGATGGCCCTGGGACTTCCGTTCCAGGCCGTAGGCCCAGACGAGGACCTCGGCGACGGCGGCGAAGAGCTCGGGCGGGATCTCCTGGTCGAGCTCCAGGCGCGACAGCGCCTCGACGAGCGCAGGCTCTTCGCGGATCGGGACACCCTGAGCCTGCGCGATCTCGAGGATGCGTCGCGCCACCTCGCCGGCGCCGGTCGCCACGACCCGTGGCGCGCCGCCGGCCTCCTTGTCATAACGAAGCGCCGTCGCCCGGCGGCGGCGCTCACGCCCGGACATCGAGCGTGTCCTGCCGGGGGTGGACGGTGACCTGCACCGGCGCGCCGCTCACGCGGGCCAGCGCGCCCGCCAGCACGTCGGCTGCCTGGCGCACCCGGTCGGCGGGCTCGCCGGCCGCGACATGGATCGCCGCCGCCGCGCCGTCCAGGCGGACGTCGAGCCGGCCGAGCGTCGGCGAGTCGTAGCGCACGACGACCGACGACCGGGCCCGCGGACCGCCGTCTCCGGCGTTGCTCTCCTGGTCGGGGTGGATGAAGAACCGCGCGGTCACCCCGCCCGGCAGCGCCATCGCATAGGCGGCCGCCGGCGGCTGCTGCTGTTGCGCGGCCTGGGCCTCGGCGGCCTGCCCCGCCGGGCCGGCCGCGGGCTGCTGGTCGACGATCCGCAGGTGCAGCCGGTCGACGTCGGAGGACTCGACGCGCATGCGCAGCCGCTGTCCGGCCACGACACCCTCGGGCAGCTGCGCCTGCAGCCGCACGCCCTGCAGGACGAGCGTGCGCGCGTCCAGGACCCGGCCGGAGACGAGCGCCCCCGGCTTCAACGGCACGTCCGGCAGCAGCCCCCGCAACAGGACGAGGCTCACGTTCGGGCTGTCCACCGCTCAAGCTTGCCACGCCGCCGCCGACCACCAGACGTGAGATGGAACGTGGCCTCTACATCGCCGCGGCCGGGATGCTCTCCGAGATGGTCCGCCAGGACCAGATCAGCAACGACCTGGCCAACACCGCGACGAGCGGGTACAAGCCCGACAAGGCGGTGCAGCGGAGCTTCTCCGAGGTCATGCTCCAGAACACGAAGAGCGGTCAGGAGATCGGCCGGCTCGGGCGTGGCCCGTACATCGCCGAGCAGGTCACCGACTGGTCGCAGGGCGCCCTGAAGAGCACCGACGAGCCGCTCGACCTCGGCATCGTCGGCGAGGGCTTCTTCGGCGTGCGCACCGACCAGGGCGTGCGCTACACGCGCAACGGCCAGTTCCAGGCCGCCCCCGACGGCACGCTCACCGACCAGCTCGGCAACGCCGTGCTCGGCCGCAACGGGCGCCCGGTGAAGATCGCCGCCGACGGCACGGTCGACCCGACGCAGGTCGGCGTCTTCCGCCTCAACAACCCCGCCAAGGCGGGCGAGAGCTATGTCACCGGGCAGGCCGGGGGCCAAGCCCGCGGCATCGTCCGCGCCGGCGTGCTCGAGTCCTCCGGGGTCGACGCCGGCCGCACCATGGTCGACATGATCGCCTCGCTGCGCGCCTACCAGGCGTCGCAGAAGACGATCACGACGATCGACGGCACGCTGCAGCAGGCTGCCGGCCAGGTCGGCAACCTTCCGGGCTAGGGTCAGGCTCGCCTAGCGGCTCGCCTGACCTTTCGAGAACTCGCCTGGCGGCTCGTTCTCGAGGCAGCGGCCCGCCTCAACGTTGTCCGCGCTCGGGCAAACGTCCATCCCGCGCTCAAGGCCGCGGCCCACCGGCCGATCACCGGGAGGAACAAGGACTCCGAAGGCTGGACCCCACCTGGGGAAGCCGGAGCTCCAATCCCTCCCTCGAGGAGACCCGGAACACAGTGCTCGAAAGCATGTACAGCGCTGCCGCCGGCATGGCGGCACAGCAGGCGCGGCTCGACGCCGTCGCCAACGACCTCGCCAACGTCGACACGACGGGCTACAAGCACGCCCGTGTCGCGTTCCGGGACCTCGTCTACACCCAGGCCGAGCGCGGTGCCGCGCGCGGCGTGGAGATCGGCGCCGGCGCGGCGGCCACCTACCTGGGCCGCAGCACGACCGCGGGCGCGATGCAGCAGACCGAGCGTCGCCTGGACGTCGCCCTGCAGGGTCCCGGCTACATCGAGGTCAAGCTCGCCGACGGTCGCACCGCGCTCACGCGCGACGGCAACCTGCGCCGCGACGCGCAGGGCCGGCTCGGCCTGAGCTCCGGCGAGCTCGTCCAGCCGCCGATCACCATCCCCACGTCGGTCCCGGAGGACGAGCTCTTCGTCGCCGGCGACGGCACGATCTCCCACCGGGGCCGCACCCTCGGCAAGATGAACATCGTCGAGGTCCCCGCCCCCGGCGGCCTCGTCGTCGGGCCCGACAACACGTTCGTGGCCACCCGCGGCTCCGGCGCCCCCCGCCCAGCCGCCAACACCACCGTCACCCCCGGCTTCCTCGAGCGCTCCAACGTCGACGCCGCGACCTCGATGACGCAGCTCATCGAGAGCCAGCGCGCCTTCTCGCTCGCCAGCCGCGCGATCAGCACGCAGGACCAGATGCTCCAGATCGCCAACGAGGTCAAGCGATGATCGACAACCTTCCTGCCGTCGATCGCTCGCTGCTGCCCGCCGACATCCGCGAGGCGAGCAAGAGCGACCAGCAGCGCTACTCGGCCGCGCTCTCCTTCGAGCAGCTGCTCACCCAGCAGCTCACGTCCAAGCTCACCGAGACCGCACAGTCCTCCGACGAGGACGAGGACGAGGACGCCACGACGAACGCCTACCAGCAGATGCTGCCCGAGACGATGGCGCAGGTCCTCACCGAGGCCGGCGGTCTCGGGCTGGCCCGCCAGCTCTACGACGGGATGAAGGAGAGCGGCGCATGACCGTCGCAGCGCTGACCGACGGCACGAGCACGGCGTTCGGCGCCGAGCTCATGCGCCACCTCGACGCGCAGATCGCCTCCGCGCGCCGGCTGCTGGACACCGTCCTGCGCCAGGGCGCCGCGATCCGCACGCGCGACGTCGACGGCGTGCTCGCCCGGCTGACCGACCTGCAGACCGAGATGGAGGGCCGCGCGACGCTCGAGCGCGACCGCGCCCAGATCCTCCACCGCGCCGCCGCCGGCCTCGGCTGCCCGGCGCACGCCGTGACGCTCGAGGCGCTCGTCGCGCTCGTCGCCCCCCACGAGGCGCTCGCCGCCAAGGGCCGCAGCGCCGAGCTGCGCGGCCTGCTCGACGAGGTTCAGCGCGAGCACACGATCAACCGGGCGCTCATGCGCCAGGAGCTCTCGTTCCTCTCCCACCTGACCCGGATGCTCGGCGCCGAGGGCGAGGACGTCGGCTACCGGCCGCCGACCGAGCCGGGCGCCACGATGCGCGCCACCCTCGACCCTGCCGCCGCCGCGCCGCGTGTGCGCCGCGTGCTCGACCTGGAGGCCTGAGGCGATGACGAACATCTCCGCCTTCGGCGGCCTGAACATCGCGCTTCGCGGCCTGCTCGCCCAGCAGCGCGCGCTCGACGTCACCGGCCACAACATCGGCAACGTCGAGACCCCCGGCTACAGCCGGCAGGAGGCCGTCATGGCCGCCTCGCCGTCGCTGCTCATCCCGGGCGGCGCGCTGCAGAGCGGCTACGGCGCCCAGCTCGGCCAGGGCGTCGACATCCAGATGTTCCGCCGCATCCGCGACGACTTCATCGACCTGCAGTGGCGCGCGCAGAACATGGCCTCCGGCCAGAGCGACGTCACCGCCGAGCGCCTCGGCCAGGTCGAGAGCGCGCTCGGCGAGAGCTCGACGACCGGTCTGGGCGCGACGCTCAACACGTTCTGGAGCTCGTGGTCGCAGCTCGCCAACAACCCGAACAACGCCTCGGCCCGCACCGCGGTCGCCGGCGCGGCCAAGGACCTCGCCGACGCGTTCAACGCGCTCGACGGGTCCATGGGGCTCATCCAGGGCCAGACCACCCAGGCGGTCACCGACCTGCTCGGCGCCAACGGCCCGATCAAGCCGCTCGCCGACGAGCTCGGCAAGCTGAACCTCGCGATCAACCAGGCGGTCGAGGCCGGCCAGCAGCCCAACGACCTGCTCGACCGGCGCGACCTGCTGCTCGACAAGCTCTCCACCTACGGACAGGTCTCGATCACCGCGGACGCGACCTACCCCGCGATGCTCAACGTGAGCTTCGCGGGCGCCGCGACCCCGCTCGTCGACCAGACGACGGTGACGATGCCGACCGCCGCCGACATCTCGGCCACCCCGGGCGGCCAGCTCGGCGGGCTGCTCGGCGTGAGCGCGACGATCGCCGGCTACCGGACGTCGCTCGACACGCTCGCCAACACCGTGGCGACCGCGGTCAACACGGCGCACGGCAGCGCGATCTTCACCGGCGCGGGCGCCGGCGGCATCGCCGTCACGCTCCCGGTCACGATCAACGCGGGCTCGACGCCCGAGGACGGCGCCAACGACATCGCCCTGGCGATCGCCGCGATGCGCGGCACCGCGGTCGACAAGGGCTGGGCGAACCTCGTCACGCAGATCGGCGGCGACGTCGCCAGCGCGAAGACCGCCCAGATGACCCAGACGCGTGTGCTCGACTCGCTCACCGCGCAGCGCACCTCGGTCAACGGCGTCTCGCTCGACGAGGAGATGACGAACATGGTGCGCTTCCAGCGCGCCTACCAGGCCTCGGCCCGCGTCATGTCCACGATGGACGAGGCGCTCGACACGATCATCAACCGCACCGGTCGGGTGGGGCTGTAGCGATGTCGATGCGCATCACCAACAGCATGATGTCGCAGCACATCCTCACGCAGCTGCAGCGCAGCTACGAGACGATGGCGCGCACCCAGGAGCAGATCTCCAGCGGCTACCGGGTCAACAAGCCGTCCGACGACCCGCTCGCCGCCGGTCAGTCGCGGCTGCGCCAGGGCGAGCTCGACGACATCACCGCCGGCAAGAAGGGCGTCGACGCGGCCACGAGCTGGCTGTCGGCCGCCGAGACCGGCCTCTCCGCGATCAACTCGATCCTCGCGCGGGCGCGCGAGATCACCGTGCAGGGCGCCAACGCCACGGCCAGCCCGGACAACCGCAAGACGATCGCCGCCGAGATCGACCAGCTCATCGAGTCCGCCAAGGACGCCATGAACGCCAAGGTCGGCGACAACTACATCTTCGCGGGCACGGCGACCTCGACGTCGCCGTACACGGCCGGCACCGGCGACGCCTACCAGGGCGACGGCAACGCGGTCCTGCGCAGCCTCGGCACCGGCGTGACGGTGCAGGTCAACCCGTCGCTCGTCCCGCTCGCCGCCACCCCGCCCGGCACGCCGATGGTCCTCAACGCCCAGGCCGTGCTCGGCGACGGCGGCAGCGACGGCCGGGTCATCAGCACCCTGCGCTCGATCGCCGCCCACCTGCGCAACGGCACCCCGGCCGACCTCGACGCGCTGAACAACAGCGACCTCGGGGCCCTGGCCGACAACACGATGGCCGTGGCGAACGCCCGCTCGGCGGTCGGCACCGTCCAGAACCGCGCCGACGCCGCCGGTGCCCGCCTCGATCAGCTCGAGGAGGTCGCCACGAAGGTGCTCAGCGATGTCACCGGCACCGACATCGTCAAGGCGCTCTCCGACTTCAGCTCCCAGCAGTACGCGTACCAGGCCGCCCTGCGTGCCGGCGCGTCGATCATCCAGCCGTCGCTCATGGACTTCCTCCGCTGATGCACGGCGTGACCCATCACAACGAAGGAGACGACGCACGCATGGACGTGACGCTCCAGTCGAGCCGCTTCGGGGAGATCACCGTCTCGCCCGACGCGATCATCGACTTCCCGTCGGGCCTCATCGGCCTGGGCGGTCACCGGT
The DNA here is from genome assembly GCA_040255945.1 of Solirubrobacterales bacterium. Taxonomy (GTDB): domain Bacteria; phylum Actinomycetota; class Thermoleophilia; order Solirubrobacterales; family Solirubrobacteraceae; genus Baekduia. The sequence continues at coordinate 19,652 of JBDZVZ010000004.1, forward strand.
TCGCCCTGCTCGCCCGCAGCGAGGAGTCGGCCTTCGCGTGGCTGCACTCGCTCGACGACCCCGAGCTTGCCATCCCCGTCACCGACCCCTGGAGGTTCTTCGACGACTACGAGATCGAGATCTCCGACGAGGAGGCCGACCGGATCGGCGTCACCGATCCGCAGGACACGTCCGTGTACGTCACGGTCCGTGCGGCGGCCGCTCTCGAGGATTTCTCAGCCAACCTTCGCGCGCCGATCCTCGTGGTCGGCGGCACCGGGCACCAGGTCATCAACCAGGTTCCCGACGCCCCCGTCCGCGCCCCGATGTTCACCGGGCTGCAGGAGACGCCGACGAAGGCCGCATAGCGCCGTCGGTACGCTCGCACCTCACTGATCCGTTCCAAGGAGGAGCCCCAAGATGCTCATCATCACCCGTCGTCCCGGAGAGAAGATCATGGTCGGTGACGATGTCGTGGTCGAGGTGATCGAGGTCAGCGGGTCGAGCGTGCGTATCGGCATCGCCGCCCCCAAGTCGATTCCCGTCTACCGGGAGGAGATCTGGGAGGCGGTCAAGGCGGAGAACCAGGCCGCCGCAGCAGTCGAGGTCGACGAACTTCCCGACGACCTCCCCACTCCCACCAGGAAGCGTTAACCGCACCAGTACCACTCGTCCTCATCGGGCGACCCCGGACGTCAACGGCACGGGGGGTCGATCCACGGACAGGAAAGGAACGACAGGATGTCACTCCGAATCACCCAGAACCTCGAGGCGATGAACGCCTCCCGCCACCTCCAGAACAACGCGTCGGCTGTGACGCGCTCGATGGAGCGTCTCTCGTCCGGCTACCGCATCAACCGCGGGGCCGACGACGCCGCCGGTCTCGGCATCTCCGAGAACATGCGGGCGCAGATCCGCGGCCTCGCGATGGCCCAGCGCAACATCCAGGACGGCGTCTCGCTCGTCCAGACCGCCGAGGGCAACCTCGACCAGGTCCACTCGATGCTGCAGCGCATGCGCGAGCTCGCGGTCCAGTACCGCAACGGCGCGCTGTCGCAGGCCGGCCGCGACGCCATCCAGACCGAGGTCAACCAGCTCGCGTCCGAGATCGAGCGCATCGGCACGTCGGCGATGTTCAACGGCATCACGCTGCTCGGCCAGAACGGCTCGGTGACGTTCCAGGTCGGCGCCAACGACGGCGAGACGATCAGCGTGTCGCTCATCGACCTGAAGTCGTCGCTCGGGACCGCCTACTACAACCTGAGCGCCACCAACAGCGCCGACCTCTCCGAGATCGACGCGGCCATCACGGCGATCAGCTCGACCCGTTCGACGTTCGGCGCGGTCCAGAACCGCCTGGAGCAGACCCTGCAGGTCACGTCGGCCTACCAGGAGAACCTCACGGCGGCCGAGTCGCGCATCCGCGACGTCGACATGGCCGAGGAGATGGTCAACCTCACGAAGAACCAGATCCTCCAGCAGGCCGGCCAGTCGATGCTCGCCCAGGCCAACCAGGCGCCGCAGCAGGTGCTGCAGCTCCTCCGAGGGTAATCGCCTTCCGCATCCGGTGGGCCCGCGGGCCGTCGCTTCTCACGAAGCGGCGGCCCGTGGTCGTTGGACGCCGCCCTCATGGAGGACATCTCCGCGATGGGCGAGGGCCTCGCCGACCCGTTCGAGCGGCCCGGCCGCTAGGTGTGGGGCTCCTGCTCGACACGTCCGTCCTCCTCGGAGCAGACGGCCGTCCCGCCGCCGCCGCCGACGAGGAGGTGTTCATCGGCGCCGTCTCCGTGGCCGAGGGCTGGCCCTCGTCACCCACGACGTCAAGGACTTCGCGATCCTCGAGGACCTCGTGGACGTTCGGGCGGCCGGAGCGGCCGGAGCGTGAGGGCTCAGCCGGTCCCGGCGCCGGCCCGGTAGTGGTCGAGGACCGTCGTCGGATCCAGGACCGTCGTGTAGACGGCGACCTCGTCGAGTCGGCCGTTGAAGAAGCGGCTCCCGGTGCGCAGGCCGCCGAAGCGGATGTCGCTGGGCTTGTTCAGCGACTGCGTGCCGCCGGTGCCGGTGGCGACCTGGCCGCCGTCGACGTAGAGCGCGAGCGCCCCGGTCGAGCGCGTGCGCGTGAAGACGACGTGATGCCAGGCGCCGTCGTTGTAGCCCGGTCCGGACGCGATGGTGGTGCCGGAGGGGCCGACACCCGCCCGGATGACCCCGTTGGGTCCGAACGACGTGCCGAAGTCCTGGTTGTTGGTCAGGAACGAGTCGTCGTCGGCGTCGACGAGACCGTTGTAGTTGAACCACTCGGTGCCGCTGCCGGACCCGGCCGAGGTGGCGCGCAGCCAGAACTCGATCGAGAAGTCGTCCTGGATCGGCCGGTTCGCGGTCGTCGCGTACTGGCCGCTGCTGCCGTCGGTCGCCATCGCCGTGTTCGTGTCGCCGGCGAGCGCGCCGGTGACCCCCAGCGTCGGGTAGACGGTCCAGGTGATCCCGAACCAGAAGCCGTTGTAGGAGCCGTCCGTGCCGACCTCGTTGACCATCGTCGAGCTCGTGTCGCCCAGCCGCCAGTAGCCGGCGAGGCCGGTCGTCGCCGTCACGACGCTCCTGTAGCTCTGGATGGTGACGTTGAAGGGGACCGGCCCCGTGGAGTTGCCGTAGACGTCGGTGGCGGTCACCGTCCAGCTCTGCGTCGTGCCGGTCAGCAGCCCGGTGAGCGCCGTGAGCAGCGGGCTTCGGTAGTTGTAGGTCTTGCCGCCGATGGTCCACGGCCCACCGACGGACGTCAGCGTCGTCTGGCCGAGCAGGAACGTGCCTGTGTCGGCGGTGACCGAGGCGACGCCGCTGGCGTCGGTGACGTTGGCGTAGAAGCGGAAGTCGGCACCCTGCCGGATGACGCCGAGCAGGCCGCCGACGAGCGGGAGCGAGGCGGCCCGCGCCGCCGACCGGCTGCGCGCGGCACTCGCGCGCGCGGCGTCGGTGCCCGTGTAGGTGGTGCCGTCGGTGATGAGCGGCCCGTTGTATTCGGGCGCCGACGAGAAGCTGTTGACGCCGTTGGACGTCGTGGCCGTGAACGCGGCGAGCGCGCCGCCGATGCCGGAGCCCGCGACGATGAGGGCGGCCGCGAGCGCGGCGCGACGCGAGATGCGTGACGCCCTCACGGCCCACGGCCCTCCCACGCCATCGTCGCGCTCGCGGCCTTCGACGTCGAGTTCGGGTCGGTGCTCAGGGCGACGTCGAACCGGTAGCTGTGCGTCTCGCCGGTGATCCACGTCTCGGCCGCGCTGCGCACCGCGTCGAAGTGGGCCTTGACGTCGGCGGCGCTCAGGACGCGGTTGTAGACGGCGATCTCGTCCAGCGCGCCCGCGTAGTAGTTCGTCCCGGTCAGCGTCCGCCCGATCGACAGCGACGAGGGCTGGGTCAGCGAGGCGGTGCTGGCGCCGGTCAGGCTGCCGGCGGGCGAGCCGTCGACGTAGAGCGCCAGGGTGCCGCTCGCCCGCGTGCGCGTGAACACGACGTGGTGCCAGACGCCGTCGTTGTAGCCGCCGGAGGCCGACAGGACGGTCTTGTCCGGGTTGCCGGTGCCCGCGGCGACCCGGCCGTCGGAGCGCAGCGCCACGCCGAAGTCGTTCCAGGCGCCGCTGAGCTCGCCGTCGACGAGGCCCGCACCGCCCCACCACTGGGCATCGGTCCCGATGCCCTGGGTGGACTTGAACCACAGCTCGATCGAGAAGTCGTCCTGGATCTGCCGGGTGACGTTGATGTAGTCGTTGACCCCGTCGAAGCTCGCTGCCCGGTCGCCGTCGCCACCGAGCGCCCCGGTCGTCGCCGTCGGCCCGTTGTTGTAGGCCTGATGGTTGGTGCCCTTGCTGTCGCGTGCGGTCGACAGCGGCGAGCTGTCGATGAGCCGCAGGTTGTCGACGTGCAGGCCGGCCGCGTTGGACTGGACGGCCGTGCTGCCGGCGTCGCCGATCTGGACCCCGGCGCGGCCGGCCGCGGAGATCGAGGCGTCGGTTGCGCTGATGCGCTGGGTGCCGTCGACGAGCACACGGATCGTCGACCCCTGCAGGTCCAGGCGCAGTCGATGGCTCGCGCCGGCCAGCAGGCGCTCGTCGGAGGTGCCGAGCGTCGTCTCGACGCCGTTGACACGCTTGACGAGCTGCCACTGCGTGTCCTTGTAGCGCGCCAGGTAGTAGGTGCCGTTGGCGTTGGCGGTGTCGAGGCGCCCGACGACGCCGGCCGCATCACCGGCCAGGCGCGACTTCACGTACAGGTCGGCCTCGACCCGGTAGTCGGCGGTGGCCGGGGCGGCCGACGCGTAGGCCAGCCCGCCCCCGGAGCCGCTCTCACGCAGGCGGTTGGCGTCGGTCAGGACGAGGTTGTCGGCCAGCGACGGGTGCTTCGTCCACGTCGCGGTGCTGTCGGCGGTGTGGCTCGTCAGCAGCGTGCCCGCGGTCCCGGCGAAGCTGTCGAGCAGCTTCGGGTCGCCCAGGCGCCAGTACGAGACGAGGCCCGGGTCGGCGAGGACCGTGGAGGCGTAGGTGCTGCCGGCGCGGTCCTGGTCGCCGGGGTCGACGAGCCCACTCGCCCAGCTCGACGGGTAGCCCGAGAGCGGCCCGCGGTAGAGCACCCCCGAACCGGCGCCGGCGTAGTTCACCGTGTCGGCGGTGAACCCGGCGCACGAGTCGAACGCCGCGGCGCCGCTGCCGCGGGTGACCGTGAGCGTGAGGTACGGCGCAAGCGCGCCGCTGGGATCGCCGTACTCACGGACCGTCGCGGGCAGCGTCCCGGTCGACGTGACGTTGATGCAGCTCGTGTCCGTCGTCCCGCCGGGCGCCGACGCCATGCCGAGCATGGCGCTGCCGGCGTCGTTGTCGGTCAGCGCGACGCTGCCGACGCGCAGCGAGTTGCCCGGGTTCGTCGTCGTGCCGACGAGCGCGGCGTATGTCACGCCGCCGGCGGCGGCGGCCGCCGCGACGACGAGCACCGCGACGAGCAGGCGCGCCGGGCGGGCGCCGATCATGACGCCCCGCCCACGACCGCCTCCGCCCGTGCGCCGCGCACGGTCGCGCGCAGCTCGAGCAGGGCGAGCAGGAAGAGCGGCGTTGCGAGCAGAAGCGCTCCTGCCGGGCCCGAGCGCGCCGCGAGCACGAGGTGGCCCACGAGCGGGACCCGGTAGACGACCCGCCCGATCCGCCCGTCGGCGGCGACCGTCCAGCGCTCCGGCACGTCGTTGGCGTCGCCCTGGGTGATCATCGCGCGCCGCGCCCCGGCGGCCTCGCCGGAGACGAGGCGGTGGGTGATGAGCCGGCCCGGGCGCGCGGGGTCGGCGAACGTCACGATGTCGCCGCTGCGCGCCTGTCCGGGGTGGATCGGCAGCGCGACGACGAGGTCGCCGCGGTGCAGCGTCGGCGCCATGCTGCCCGACAGCACCGTCGCGGGCCGGCCGCCGAACGGGACCGTCGCGACCGTGAGGAGCAGCAGGCCGACGGCCAGGCCGGCCACCACCATGGCCATGACGCCGATGAGCGTCCGGGCCGGCCTCAAGGCGCCGGCTCCCAGCGCGGGACGAGCTCGAGGGCGACGTCGAGGCGGCGGGACTCGTAGCCGGTCCGGACCTCGCCCGGCAGCCAGGCGCGCACCGACAGCGGCGCACGCCCGCCGGGCGCGAGCCGCAGGCGGGGCGGCTGCCAGCCGCGCAGGACGTCGAGCGTTCCGGAGAAGAGCGTGTGGGCCCCGCTGGTCACCCGGACGCGCACGAGCCGGTCGGCGCGGTCGGCCGGCGGCATCGCGCGGAACCGCAGGCGCAGCGGCTGGCCGGTCTCGTTGACGACCGTCGTCGAGCCGGCCGCCGGGGCGCGGCCCGGGCGCAGGTCCCCGAAGCCCGCCAGCCGGCCCGCCGGGCGCACGTCCAGCGGCCCGCTGCGGTTGACGAGGACGCTGAGCGCCATCCCGTGCGGCTCGGGGCGCGCCGGGAGCCGGGCGAACGTGACCGGGGCGGTCGCCGCCGCGCCGAGACCGACCAGAAAGGCGATGCGTCGCATCGAAGGACCAGGCGCGGCCTAGTTGCTGCGCGCCTCCCAGGTGAAGGTGTGCGAGCCCGTGCTCTGGACCGACGTATGGTTGTTGGCCACCGAGTCGTCCTTGGCGGTGAGCGTGAACCGGTAGGCCACGTTGTCGTTCTGGTTCCAGGCCGCGGCGGCCGCCTTGCCGTCGACGCCGCCGGCCCAGTCGGTGCCGAGCCCGGCGAGCGTCCCGCTGTAGGCGGTCGAGCTCGCGGCGAAGTCGCCGCAGCTCGGGAAGGCGCCCGTCGTCTGGGTGCCGCGCTCGATCGTCAGGTCGAACGCGCCCCCGTTCGTCACGCCGCTGCTGACGTAGAGCTTGACCGCGGCGTCCAGCGAGCCGGTGTAGGTGACCTTGAGGCAGCGCACGACCGCCGGGTCGCCGGGAGCGAGGTCCCCGACCGCCCCGGAGGTGTACATCGCGACGTTGGCGCCGTCGTTGTCGCTGATCGCCACCGAGCCGGCGCTCAGGCTGTTGCCCGGGTTGGTCGTCGTCGCGGTGAAGGCGGCGAAGACCCCGCCCGCCGCGAGGACCGCGACGGTCGCCAACCCGCCGATCACCCCCAGGAGACGGCGGTGTTTCTGTATCCCCATGCCCGCGTGGTCGGCGGGCACCCGGCGTTCTTGATGGGACGGTCGTCCAGCGTCCGGCGCGTCCGCTCAGGACGCCGCGCGCCACAGCTCGCCGCCGAGGACGCGCTCGACCGCGACGGCGAAGTCGGCCGCCAGCGCCCAGAGCTCGGCGGCGGCGCGCGGCCACGGCAGGCCGCAGGCGGCGGCGACCTCGGCGGTCGTCAGCGGGCCGAGCCCGCGCACGGCGTCGGCCACGCCCGGCAGCGGCCCGGGCTCGCCTCCCGCGGCGGCGACCGCGTCGCGCAGCTGCGCCGGCGTGACCTTGCCCGACAGCCAGCGCGGCCGGCCGCCGTCGGCACTGACGGCGAACGTCGGGAACGCGGCCCGCGGCGGCTCGGCGGTCGGCGACCGGACCGCCTCGGGCGCCGATCGTGCGCGCTCGAGGTCGGCCCCGAACGCCTCGGCGATGGCGTTGGAGTGCAGGTCGATCGCAAACCGGGCCAGGTCGAGCCCGTCGACGCCGCGCGCGACCTCCTCGAGCGCGTCGGGGCTGTCCTGGGCGGCCCCGCGCAGCCAGAAGCCCTCGCGCAGCAGGCGCAGCAGCGGGCCGTCGAGGCGTTGCTCGGCGGCTGCCTTGACCGCCAGGCAGGCGGGGTAGGTCGACCGCGGCGGCCGCCCGCCCTGCCCGAGCCACGAGCGCGGATCGACCGGCATCCCCGACCACGCGGACGCGTCGAGCGCCTCGGGCACCTCGTGGGATGGATCGTCCAGGTCACGGGCAAGACCTCCCATGACGTAGGTGATCCGCACCTGGTCGGCGAACTCCGAACGGAGACGAGCCACTGCCGGCTCCGTCGCCCACGACCAGGGACAGGCCGGATCGGTGATGTACGCGACATGGACCCCCACGGAGCCCCACAATAGAGGCGTGAGCTCGCAGGTCGGCACCCTGCTGAATGGCCGTTACCGGCTCGATGCGCGCATCGGGACCGGCGGCATGTCGACCGTCTACCGCGCGTTCGACACTGTTCTGGAGCGTCAGGTCGCGATCAAGCTCATGCACCGCGAGATCGCCCGGGACTCCGACCAGCTCGAGCGCTTCCGCCGCGAGGCGCGCGCGGTCGCCCAGCTCAACCACCCGCACATCGTCACCGTCATCGACGCGGGCGAGGACGACTCGGCGGGCCTGGGCGGCGGGACGCCGTTCATCGTCTTCGAGTACGTCGACGGCGAGACGCTCAAGCAGCGCATCCGCCGCTTCGGCCGCCTGCCGGTGCCGGAGGCCATCGCCTACGCGATCGAGGTCGCCCGCGCGCTGGGCATCGCCCACGACCGCGGCATCGTCCACCGCGACGTCAAGCCCCAGAACGTCCTCATCGACCCGGAGGGCTCGGCGAAGGTCACCGACTTCGGGATCGCCCGCACGCTCGACCAGGAGGGGCTGACCGCCGACGGGCGCGTGCTGGGCACGACCGACTACGTCTCGCCCGAGCAGGCCCTGGGCCATCCGGTCACCGGCCAGAGCGACCTGTACTCGCTCGGCATCGTCCTCTTCGAGATGCTCACCGGCGACGTCCCGTTCAAGGGCGACAACCAGGTCGCGGTGGCGATGAAGCACGTCCGCGAGGACCTGCCCGACATCCAGCTGCTGCGCCCCGAGGTCTCCAGCGCGCTGGCCGCCGTGCTCGAGCGGGCGACCGCCAAGGACCTCGAGCGCCGCTACGCCGACGACCGCACGTTCATCGCCGAGCTCGAGGAGTGCCTGGCGATCGAGACGGCCCGCACCGGCCAGGTCACCGGCGAGGCGACCGCGGTCCTGCGGACGCTGCCGCCGGCCGCCCGCCGCCGCCTGCCGACCCGGATCACACACCGGGGCCGCGCGCTCGCATCGGTGGCGGTCGTCGCGATCGCGCTGGCGGTCGTCGCCGTCGTCCTGCTCGGGCGCACGGAGCGCGGCACGAGCCAGCGGCCGGTCCAGCCGGCGTCGCCAGGGCTCAGCACCGTCTCGCTGGCCCAGTCCGGCGCCCACGACTACGACCCGCTCGGCGACAACCACGAGGAGCACCCGCAGGAGGCCCGGCTCGTCCTCGACGACAACCCGGCCACGTCGTGGTCGACCGAGACGTACCGCAGCGGGCTGGGCGACAAGGCCGGGGTCGGCATCTACGTCGACGCGCGGCCCGGCACGCCCGGCAAGGTGCTCGGCATCCGCACGCCGACGACCGGCTGGAAGGGCAAGGTCCTCGTCGCCAAGAACGGGCCGCCGGCGAGCATCGACGGCTGGCAGGACATCGGCGCGGCGATCGACGCCACCAGCACGAAGATCTCGGTCCCGCTCGACACCGCCGGCCAGGACTTCCGCTATTACCTCGTGTGGATCACGCAGCTGCCGCCCAACGGCGACAAGGTCGAGATCTCCGAGATCACCCTCCAGCACTGAATCGGCGGTCCGGGCGCCAACCGGGCGGCTGCGCCCGCGCCCCGCGCGGTCGATCACCCGGGTGTGTCCTCCCTCCCCCTGCACCACCCCCTGGAAGCGCTGCGGGCGCACCGGATCAGCGCAACCCGCAAGCCCGCCGCCACCGAGCCCGGGCTCGACGCCCGCACGGCGGCGGCCCGCCGCATCCGCGAGCGCGACCGCGACCGCGCGGCCACGAGCGTCCCGCCGCCGCGGCCGCTGCCGTAGCCCCAACCGCGAGCCCGGCCCCTGGCGCCGGCGTTCGTCAGAAGCGCAGCGCGCGCTCGCGCTCGAAGCGCGCCACGGCGATGCGGCAGAGCTCGTCCATGAGCTCCGGGTAGGGCAGGCCCGAGCGCTCCCAGAGCACGCCGTAGACCGAGGTCGTCGTCTGGCCCGGCATCGTGTTGAGCTCGTTGAGCAGCACGGTCTCGCCGTCGACGAAGAAGTCCGCGCGCGCCAGGCCGCTGCACCCGGAAGCGACGAACGCCCGCGCCGCCAGCTCGCGCACCTGCGCCATGGCGGCCTCCGAGATGCGCGCCGGCACCTCCAGGCGCATGCCGCCCTCGGTGTACTTCGCCTCGTAGTCGTACCAGTCGGCGTCACCGGTCAACACGATCTCGCCCGGGGTCGACACGCGCGCGTGGGCCAGGTCGCCGAGCACGGAGCACTCGACCTCGATCCCGGTCGCCGACGCCTCGACGATGACCCGCTCGTCGTAGGCGAACGCCTCGCGCAGCGCGCCCTCGAGGTCGTCGGCACGGTCGACGCGGACGATGCCGACCGACGAGCCCATCCGCGCGGGCTTGACCCACACCGGCAGGCCGAGCCCGGACACGTCCGGTGTCGGGCGCCCGGCGATCGCCAGCGCGTAGCCGACCTGCGGGATGGCCGCGGTGGCCATGAGGTCCTTGAAGACGACCTTGTCGAGGCAGACCGCGCTGGCCATGACGCCCGCGCCCACGTAGGCGACGTCGAGCAGCTCCAGCAGGCCCTGGACCGTGCCGTCCTCGCCGAACGCGCCGTGCAGGACCGGGAAGACGACGTCGGCGTCGAGCAGGCCGCGGCCCGGGTGCAGCGCGAGCTCCTCGGAGCCGTGCCACCACGTGCCGTCGCGCTCCAGGCGCACGACGACGACGTCGTGGCCGGCCTCGGCCAGACCGTCGCGCACCGAGGCGGCGCTCGCGAGCGAGACGTCGTGCTCGGAGGACCGGCCGCCCTCCAGGACGCAGACCCTCACGGACCGGCCCCCGGCGTCGTCGGGGTCGTCGTGGGCGTCGTCGTTCCCGGCTCCGGGTTGAGCGCCGGGTTGAACCGGCCGACGGTGATCGTCACGGTCGCGCCCTTCTTCTCCTGGCCGCCGCCGGCCGGGTCCTGGCTGAGGACCATGCCGTCGTCGTCGGGGGTCGGCGCGTCGCCGTCGGTGACGTTCACCTCGAACCCGGCGCGCTTCAGCGCGTCGCGGGCGAACTTCTCGGTGTGGCCGGTGACGTCCGGGACGTCGACCTTCGGCGGCTCCTTGGCGACCGTGAGCGTCACCGTCGAGCCCTTGGCCAGCGTCGCGCCGCCGGCCGGGTCCTGGCTGAGGACCGTGCCCGGGTCCTTCTCGGCGTCCTCGACCTTCTTGACCGAGACGGTGAAGCCGAGCGTCTCGAGCTCGTCACGGGCGTCCTGGTCGTTGCGGCCCGTGACGTCGGGCACCTTGACGCGTGCCTTGCCGCTGGAGATGACGAGCGTGACCGTCGTGCCCTTGTCGACGCTCTGGCCGGCCGCGGGGCGCGTCGCGACGACCCGGTTCTGCTTGATGTCGTCGCTGGCCGTCCGCTGCTCGGCAATCCGCATGCCGAGGTCCAGCAGCGTCTTGCGGGCGACGCTGCGCGGCTTGCCGGTGAGGTCGGGGATCGACGCCGTGCCCGGGCCGGACGAGACGAAGAGGTCGACGGTCGAGCCCTTCTTGGCCCGCGAGCCGCCCGCCGGATCCTGGCCGATGACCTGGCCCTTGGGCGCCGAGAGGCTCTCCTTCGGGATGACGTTCGTCTCGAAGCCCTTGTTCTTCAGCGCGAGCTGCGCCTCGGCCTGGGGATTGCCGACGACGCCCGGCACCCGCACCTTCTCGCTGCCGAACAGCAGCAGGCCGCCGACGATGGCCCCGGCGACCAGCAGGCCGACGAGCAGCGCGATCCACCAGCGGTTCCCGCCGTCCCCGTCGCCGCCCGGCGCGAGGGCCGCGGGGCCGGTCTCCACCTCGTGGCGCCGGTACTCGGCGATCGCCTCCGGCGTGGGCAGCGGCGCCGCCGCCGGCGCGGCGGCGACCGCGGCGCCCTGGAGCACCTGGGTCGTATCGGCGGCCGGGACGACCTGGGCCGCCTCGAGCGCGGCGAGGAACTCGTCGGCGTCGGCGAAGCGCCGCGCCGGGTCCTTCTCGAGCGCCCGCAGCACGACCGCCTCGAGCGCGGGCGGCAGCGCCGGGTTGTAGTGGCTGGGCGGCACGGGCGCCTCGTTGACCTGCTTGAGCGCGATCGTCACGGCGCTCTCGCCCTCGAACGGCACCCGGCCGGTGAGCATCTCGTACAGGATGATCCCGATGGAGTACAGGTCGGACTGGCCGCTGACCGCGTGGCCCTGGGCCTGCTCGGGCGACAGGTACTGCGCCGTGCCCATGATCGACCCGGTCTGCGTCATGTCCGACGCGCCCGCCTTGGCGATGCCGAAGTCGGTGACCTTGGCCCGGGCGGGTGGGGTGGCGTCTTCCACGATGACGTTGTGGGGCTTGAGGTCGCGGTGGACGATGCCGCGCCCGTGGGCGAAGCGCGCCGCCTTGAGGATCTGGGTGACGAGGTCGATCGCCCGCTCGGGCGCCAGCGGCGCCTCGTCGACGATGACCTTCTTGAGCGTGCGGCCCTCGAGGTACTCCATCGCGATGTAGTAGGTGTCGTCCCAGCTGCCGCGGTCGTAGACCGACACGACGTTCGGGTGCTGGAGGCCCGCGGCCGAGGAGGCCTCGCGGCGGAAGCGCTCGACGAACTCCTCGTCGGCAGCGAAGCGCCGGTGCAGGAGCTTCAGCGCGACCTTGCGGCCGAGCTGAAGGTCTTCGGCGCACAGCACGTCGGCCATGCCGCCCGAGCCGACCCGCGAGAGCACGCGGTACCGGCCGTCGATGATCGTGGAGGCCTCGGGAACGTCTCTCATCGCTTCAGCAGCTCCTGCATGATGTCGCGCGCGATCGGCGCGGCGAAGTCCCCGCCGAACCCCTGGACGCCCTTGACGGTGACGGCGACGGCGACGCGCGGATGATCGGCGGGCGCGAAGCCGATGAACCACACGTTGTTGATCTTGTCGCCGAACTCGGTCTCGGCGGTGCCGGTCTTGCCGGCGACCTGGATGCCGGGGATCTGCGCCTGGGTGCCGGTGCCCCGCTGCACGACGCCGACCATCATGTCCTTCAGGGCGGTCGCCGTCGACGGACGCATGACGGTCGCCTGCGGCTCCGGGTCGACGGTCTCGATCGTGCGGCCGTCGTGGTCGAGGATCTTGCTCGTGATGTGCGGCTTCATGAGCCGTCCCCCGTTGGCGACCGCAGCCGCCACCTGGGCCATCTGCAGCGGGGTGGCGTCCAGCCCGCCCTGGCCGATGCTCAGGCGGCCGAGGTCGACGTACCTCGAGGTCGGGGGCACCGGATGGCCGGGCGGGGTGGGCACGACGGCGCTGACCGACATCGCGTCGCGCGGGTAGTCGGTGATCTGCGGCTTGCGGTCGAACCCGAAGCGCTCCATGTAGCGCTTCATCGTCGGCTTGCCCAGGGCGACGCCGACGTTCGCCCACGCCGTGTTGATCGACTTCACGAGCGCGGTGGTCAGGTCGACCTGGCCGAAGTCCTGGTTGAAGTCGTTGGCCAGCGCCACGCCGGAGAACTTCTGGCCGCTGTCGCCGTCGACGGTCGACTGGGGCGTGAAGCGGCCGCTGTCGAGCGCGGCGGCGGCGGTGACGACCTTGAACGTCGAGCCCGGGGCGTAGCCGAACTGGACCGCCCGGTTGACGAGCGGCTTGTGGGTCTCGTCGCGGTTGAACGCCTTGAGCTTGGACTCGTCGCGGATGTCGTCGGGGTCGTAGCCGGGCCAGGAGGCCATGACCTTCACCGCCCCGGTGCGCGGGTCCAGGGCGACGGCGGCGCCGCTGTCGCCGGCCCGGGCGATGCCGTCCAGCGCGACCTGCTGGGCCTGCGGGTCGAGCGCCGTGCGGACCTCGTGACCGCGCGGCCGGCGGCCGAGCAGCTCGTCGAACGTCGTGCGGATGGCGTCTTCCTTGCCCATGAGCGCGTCGTTGCGGGCGGCCTCGAACTCGGTCTGCCCGCGTCCCACGAACGAGTAGCCGACCGGGTGGCCGAAGCGCGCCCCCTGCGGGTACAGGCGCCGGTAGAGGCCGTGCTCGTCCTTGACCGACCGGGCGATGATCGAGCCGTCCGCGGCGCGGATCGTGCCGCGCTGGATCTTCAGCGAGCGTACGAGCGCGCGTGTGTTCTCGCGCGAGTGGTCGTTGTTGAGCTCGTCGGCCTTGACGATCGTCCACCACGAGGTCGCGCCGACGAGCGCGAGGAACATGAGCAGCGCGACGCCGAAGAGGCGCATGATCGGCCCGTTCATCGCGGCTCCACGTCCCTCCGGGCCCGGTCGCTGACGAGCAGCAGCAGGGCGAGCAGCACGAAGTTCGCCATGACCGACGATCCGCCGTAGGAGACGAACGGCAGCGTCACCCCGGTCAGCGGGATGAGCTTCGTCACGCCGCCGACGATGACGAACACCTGCAGCGCGAAGACCGACGTCAGCCCGGCGGCCAGCAGCTTCGAGAACGAGTCGCGTGCCAGCAGCGCGATCTTGAAGCCGCGCTGGACGATGAGCAGGTAGACGCACAGCAGCGCCGCCGCACCGACGAGCCCGAGCTCGTTGACGATGACCGCGTAGATGAAGTCCGTGTGCGGCGCGGGCAGCATCGAGCAGTTCACGAGGCTCGTGCAGTTGCCCTGGACCAGGCCCGAGATGTCGAGCACCGCCTGGCCGAACCCCTGGCCGAGCACGCCGCCGTCGGCCTGGGCGAAGAGCGACTGGGCCAGCTGCGCGCTGCCCCCCGGCTTGTTGTAGAGCGTCCAGTTGAACGGGTCCTGCCAGGCGTCGATCCGGTCGGAGATGTGACCGACGTGGCCGGCCACCAGCCAGGCCCCGGCCCCGAAGAGCACGAGCCCGACCACGACGAACGAGACCCGCGACGTCGCGATGTAGAGCATCGCCAAGAACGCCCCGAAGAACATGACCGACGAGCCGATGTCCCGGATGAAGAACAGCAGCAGCATCGTCGCGCCCCAGATGACGAGCATCGGGCCGAAGTGCTTGATCGGCGGGATCGTCACCCCCATGACCCGGCGGCCGGCGGTGACGAGCAGCTGGCGGGTGTCGCGCAGGTAGCTGGCGAGGAAGACGACCATCGCGATCTTCGCGAACTCGGCCGGCTGGACGCTGAGCGAGCCGACCCGGATCGCGAGGTAGGCGCCGTTGACCGGCGCGAAGAGCCGCGGCAGCAGCAGCAGGCCGATGCCGCCGAGCACGATGAGGTAGCGGTAGCGCTCGAGCACCCGGTAGTCGCGACGCAGCAGCAGGATCGTCGCCGAGAACAGGACGAGGCCGAAGACGAACCACTCGGCCTGCTGGCGGGCCAGCGACGCGTCGATCCGGTAGATCTCGACGAGGCCGAAGCACGCCAGCAGGGCGGCGAGCGGGAAGAGGTACGGGTCGGCGTTGCGCAGCGTCAGCCGCAGCACGAGGTGCGCGGCGATGCACAGCCCGAGGAAGATCGCCCCGTAGGTGACCGAGACGTCGGAGACCTCGTTGCGGCCGCTCAGGCCGCCGACGAGGTCCTCGCGCGAGAGGAACACGGCGGCGAACCCGGCGGTGACGAGCAGCGCCGCCGGGATGAGGGCCAGGAACTCACGGTTGCGCGCCGACATCTACTGCCCGGCCACCGTGCCGCGCTCGAGCTGGCGGACGAGGTCGACGGCGTCCTGTTGGGAGCGCAGCTTGTGCTCGGTGACGAGCCCCCGCACCCGCGCGGGCAGCGTCGCGGTCGGCAGGCCGCTCGTGTACTGCTCCTGGTAGAGCGGCAGGCCGGGCAGCGAGTAGGGCACGCCCTGGTAGAGGGTGACGAAGCCCTGCTCGTCGCTGCCGACGAAGTACGCGCTGCGGCTGGCGATCCAGGCGCCGCTGCCGACGAGCGCCACGAGGATGAGCAGGACCGTGAGCCCCTTCAGCGGACCGGCCCAGCGGCGCGGCCGGCGCCTGCCGGGCGCCGTCTCACGCGGGGCGCGCGGGGCGCGGACCGCCACCGGTTCGGCCCGGCGGGCCGCCGCCTCCTCGGTCGCCGCGGCCGAGCGGACCTCGGCGGTCGTGGGCGCCGCCTGGCCGACCATCGTGTGCTGCTCGCCGGCGGCGGGCGCGTCGACGGCCTCGACGCGGAAGAGGATGACCGTGATGTTGTCGCGGCCACCGGCCTCGTTGGCGGCGGCCACGAGCGCGTCGGCGGCCCCGCCGAGCGTCGCCGCCTGGGCGATCGTCGCCTCGATCCGCGGGTCGGCGACCATGTCGGTCAGGCCGTCGGAGCACAGCAGGAAGACGTCCCCGTCGGCGACCGGCCACGTGTGGTGGTCGACGACGACGTGATGCTCGGGCCCCAGGGCCCGCGTGATGATCGAGCGCTGCGGGTGGTCCTCCGCCTCGCGCTCGGAGAGCTGGCCGCGGCGGACGAGCTCGCCGACGAGCGAGTGGTCGTCGGTGAGCTGCTGCAGCTCGCCGTCGCGGAAGCGGTACAGGCGGCTGTCGCCGACGTGGGCGACGGCGAGGTCGTCGAGCCCGACGTAGGCGGCAGTCAGCGTCGTGCCCATGCCGGTGAGGTGCTCGTCGGAGCCGGCGAGGTCGTGGATGCGGACGTTCGCGTCGGCGACGATGGCGGCGAGCCGCTCCTCGTCGGAGCCGGGCCCGTCGGGCAGCCCGGCGGCGAACGCCTCGATCGCGGTGCGCGAGGCGACCTCGCCGGCCTGGGCGCCGCCCATGCCGTCGGCGATGACGAACAGCGGCGAGCGGACGAAGTGGGAGTCCTCGTTGCCGGAGCGGCGGCGGCCGGTGTCGGTCCGCTTGGCGTGGTCGGTGACGCGCAGCATGCCTATCGATCCAGGTAGGTGAACTCGCTGTCGCCGATCCGCACGCGGTCACCGGCATGCAGGGGCTGCGGGCCGCTCAGCAGCTCCTCGTTGAGGTACGTGCCGTTCGTCGAGCCGAGGTCCTCGAGCACGACGATGCCGCCCTGGCGCAGCAGGCGCGCGTGGCGGGAGGAGGCGAACGGGTCCTCGAGGCGGATCTCGGCCTGGTCGCCACGGCCGAGGATCGCGCCCTCGCCGACCTCGTACTCCATGCCGGCCACGTGGCCCGGCGCCCGCTCCACGACGAGCCGGGGGTCGACGAGGCCGTCGCCGCCGGTCGACCCGGCCGCGTAGAGGCCGGTGGCCTCCTGAACCGGATCCCGCCCACCCTGAGCCGGACCGGCCGTGGCGGTCGCCTTCGTCCGGCGCAGGTCCTTCAGCGCGCTGCGCGCGACCCAGAACAGGAAGAGGTACAGGACGGCGAGGAAGCCGAACTTCAGCACGACGGAGGCGGGATCGACCATCGGCTACTCCACCTCGAACCGGATCGGGACGGTGCCGACCTCGACCTCGTCGCCGCTCTCGAGCGGGTGCGGGCCGTCGACCTGGCGGCCGTTGACGCGCAGCCCGTTCGTCGAGCCGAGGTCGCGGATGAGCCAGCCCTGCCCGCTGGGCGCGATCTCGGCGTGGCGCCGGGAGACGTTGCTGTCGGAGAGCACGATCTCGCACTCGCGGCTGCGGCCGATCGTCGCGCCGTGCGCCGGGACGACGAGGCGCTTGCCCTCCGCGACGACGATCGCGCGGCGGCGGGCGTGCGCGGCGCCGCCGCCGACCTCGCTGAGCGCCTCCTGGTGGCGGCTGCTCGTCGAGTAGATCATCGTGTGGCCCATCTCGGCGGACGGCTCGGCCGCGCGGACTGCCGCCGGCGCCGCCGCCCCGGCGGGGACCCCGCCCCCGGCGTCGACGAGGCGGGCCTGGATGCCGAACTCGCCGAGCGCGAGGCGCTCGTCGGTGCGGAACTCGATCTGGGGGCGGCTGACGAGCGCGAGGCGCTCCTGGCGGGCGTGCTCGAGCAGGTAGGCGGCGAGCTCGTCGATGACCGACGCCTCGACGCCGACGTAGCGCTCGCGGTCGGCGGGCGAGAGCCACACGACGTACTCGTTCGGGACGTAGGTGCGGGAGACCGAGACCGTGCGGTGCTCGTCCATCTCCTTGGCGAGCTTGCGCGCGAGCTCGACCGGTCGAACCTCCGACCGGAACACGCGACCGAACGTCCCCTCGACGAGGCCGGCGATCTTCTCTTCGAGGCTGCGGAGCACGCTCATGCCGTGAAGGGCCCCTTCCCCATGCCGGGGACCGCCCGCGGGCGGCGTGGTGCCGGTGAACCATGCTACGGAAGCTCAACGCGCGTCGAGCCCAGGAGGTGATGCTCCCGGGCGCGGGCGGAGCGCCACCGCGAGGATCCAGGCGGCCGCCGCACCGACGACGAGGCTGCGGCCGCCGACCCCGGCCCCGGCTTGGAGGGCGGCGGTCAGGCCGGCCGACCAGGCGGTGACCGCCACGATGTCGACCGTCAGCAGCCGGCCGCGTACGAGCCACGGCAGGAGGATCGCGGCCACCGCGAAGGCGGCGACCGCCGCGCCGGTGCTCGTCGTCAGCAGGGCGCCCAGGGCGTCGAGCGCATCGCCGCCGGTGCGACGGAGGGCCGGCGCCCGCCACCCGTCCGACCCCGAGCCGGGGACCGCGAGCAGCAGGGTCCGGTCGGCCAGCGCACCGGCGATCGCCAGCCACCAGGCGCCGACCGCCCCGAGCGCGGCCCGGTGGCTCCAGCGCGGGGCGCGGCCCGCCAGCGCCGGGAACGCGCCACCGGCCGAGACGAGGGCGGCGACCGGGGCCAGCGCGGCGGCCGACCAGGTCCACGCGGGCGCGAAGCGCAGCAGCAGCGGCACGGGCGCCAGCGCGGCGGCGGCCAGCAGCGCGGTGCCGGGCTGGGCGCCCGCCAGCGCCGCGAGCAGGACGATGGCCGCGGCCAGCCAACCGAGCCGGGGCAGCAGCACGACCGCCACGGCGGTCCCGAGGGCGGCGGGCAGCACGGTGATGCCGGCCGCGTCGCCGAGCAGCAGCGGGCCGGCGGCGGCCAGCCCGCCGGCGAGCGCGGCCGCGACGAGCCGGTCGGGCACCGGGGTGCGCACCGCGGGCGCGACGCCGGCGATCGGCTCCAGGGGGCCGCCCGCGATCGTGCCCGGCTCGTCGTCGACGGCGCGCCGGGCGCCCGCCAGCGCGCGCCGCAGGTCGGCGACCGAGCCGCGCTGCGCCGGGTCCGGCCAGACCGCGGCGTCGATCGCGTCGCAGAGCTCGAGCGGCAGGTCGCGCCGCAGGCGGCCCAGGGGCGGCAGCCGCTGACCGACCCGGCGGGCCGTGGCGCCCGCGCCCCGGGCGCGCACCGGGTTGACGCCCGCCAGGCCCTCGTAGAGGCACAGGCCGAGCGCGTAGAGGTCGGCCTCCGGCCCGGCCTCGGCGCCCTCGGCCTGCTCGGGCGCCATGTAGGCCAGCGTGCCGACGACGTCGCCGGTCTGGGTCAGCGCGTCATCGCCCGCAATGCGCGCCACCCCGAAGTCCGTGAGCTTCGCGGCCGGGCCCGCGCCGTCGTCATCGCCCGGCACGAGGATGTTCGGCGGCTTGACGTCGCGGTGCACGACCCCGCGCCGGTGCGCGTGGGTCAGCGCGTCGCACATGGCCAGCCCGATCGCGACGACGTCGCGGTCCGACAGCGCGCCCTCGGCGAGCAGCGCTGCGTAGGTCGCGCCGTGGACGAGCTCGGAGACGAGAAAGACCGCGTCCTGGTCGGCGACCGCCTCGTAGAGCGCGACGATCGCCGGATGCTGGAGCCGCGCGGCCGCCACGCTCTCGCGGTCGGCCCGGCGCGCCGTGTCGGCGTCGCCGCACGGAATGCGCTTCACCGCGACGGCCCGGTCGAGCTTGAGGTCGTGGGCGAGCCAGACGACGCCGAAGCCGCCCCCGCCCAGGCGGCGCACGAGCCGGTAGCGGTCGAGCACGACGGGCTCGTCGCCGCGGGACGCGGACGTCGTCGTCGTATGCTCCGCGGTCTCCACCGCCTCCCTCTTCCTCGCGGGAAGAAGGGGGCCTGCCGCTGACGGCGAACTTGCAACCGGCGGTCTCGTCAGAGACGGCGGTCATACTGCCCATGCGCCGCGCGCCGAGGAGCGCCTCCTTCCGTGTCCTTCTTCGACGACGAGCCCGACGAGCCCACCCGCGTCACGCGCCCCAGCCGGCCGCGACGCCCGTCCTCCGCCGCCCGCACGGCGGGCGGCGATCCCGACGTCGCCCGCCGGCGGCTCATCGCCGCCGGCATCCTCGCGGTGCTCGCGATCATCCTCATCTTCGGGGTGCGCAGCTGCTTCAACACGCGCCACCAGAACGCGCTGAAGGACTACAACCGCGACGTCGCCTCGATCGTCGAGAGCTCCGACGGCCAGGTCTCCAAGCAGCTGTTCGACGTGCTCGGCAACGGCGGCAACCCCAACGACGTCCAGGTCGCCGTCAACCAGGTCCGCCAGCAGGCGGACGAGGACGCGCGCCGGGCCAAGCAGCTCGACGCGCCGGGCGACATGGACGCGGCGCAGCGCAACCTCGAGCTCGTCATGAACCTCCGCGACGAGGGCGTGCGCGCGATCGCCGACAACCTGCCCAAGGCGCTGACCTCAGGGCGCGCCGCGGTCGCCGCCATGCAGCAGGTCGTCGGCCAGATGCAGGCGTTCCTGGCCTCCGACGTCGTCTACTCCCAGCGGGTCGCGCCGCTCATCCGCAACGCGCTCGACGACGCCGACATCCACGGCACCCGGGTGGCGTCGTCGAAGTTCCTGCCGAGCCTCGGCTGGGTCGACTACGAGAAGGCCGCCGAGAAGATCAACCCGGATGCCGGCGGGGCGGGCAGCACGAGCAGCGGCGAGCCGAAGCCGGGCACCCACGGTCACGGCCTCGTGAGCGTCAGCGCCGGCGGCGTGACCCTCCAGCCCGGGGAGGTGACGAACCGCGTCCCGGTCTCGGCCGGCCTGGCGTTCGACGTGACCTTCCAGAACCAGGGCGAAAACGACGAGTCCAACGTCAAGGTCACCGTGAAGATCGCGGGCCAGAGCAAGACGATCGACCAGAGCAAGACGATCCGCGAGACGAAGGCCGGCCAGACCTCGAACGTCACCGTCCAGGTCTCCGAGACGCCCGCGAAGGGCAGCGTCGCGAAGGTCACCGTGACCGTCGGCAAGGTCCCGGGCGAGAAGACCGTCGACAACAACACGCAGACCTACTCGGTCCTCTTCACGTAGGCCCCGCTCAGGCCCGCCCGGCCGAGGTTGTAGGTTCTCGCCGGTGGATGGGCTGAGCTCGACCGCCGGAATCGTCGCGCTCGCCGCGTGCGCGGTGGCGGTCGTCGCGCTCGCCGTCGCCGTGGTGGGGTTCGTCCGGCTGCGCCGCCTGCGCGCCGCCCAGCGCGTCCTGCTCGGCGGCGACCGGCCCGCCGAGGACCTCGTCGCCCACGCGGCGCGCATCGAGGAGGAGTTCCGCGCCCTGCACGCCTACGTCGGGGAGGTCGTCAGCCGGCTCGACGGGCGCCTCGGCCTGGCGGAGGCCCGGCTCGACGGGGCGATCGCCTACCGGGGCGTTGTGCGGTTCGACGCCTTCGACGAGATGTCGGGCCGCCAGTCCTGCGCGATCGCGCTGCTGGACGCCACGCGCTCCGGGGTCGTGCTGACGAACATCAGCCGCCGCGACCAGGCGCGGCTCTACGTCAAGCACGTCGTCGAGGGCCGCGGCGAGTTCCAGCTGGCGCCCGAGGAGGAGGAGGCGATCCGGGTCGCCCTGGCCGGCGAGCCGCCTCCCGAGCCGGCCCCGAGCGGTTCATGAAGGTCGCCTACCTCGGTCCGCCCGGCACGTTCAGCCATGCGGCGGTGCTGGCCGCCCCGGCCCTGAGGGGAGCCGATCCGGTGCCGTGCGCGAGCGAGCGCGAAGCCATCCTGGCCGCCGCGGCCGGCGCGGTCGACGCCGCGCTCGTGCCGATCGAGAACTCGCTGGAGGGCGGGGTCAACGCGACGCTCGACACGCTGGCGTTCGACGCGCCGCAGCTGTCGGTCGTCGCCGAGTCGGTGCTGGCGGTGCGCCACGCGCTCATCGCCCGGGCGGGGGTCGACGCCGGTGGGCTGACCCGGGTCGTGTCCCATCCGCAGCCGCTGGGCCAGTGCCGGCGCTATCTCGCGCAGCGGCTGGCGGGCGTGGCGACGGCCGCCGCGACCTCCACCGCCGAGGCGGTGCGGATCGTCGCCGGCGCGACCGACGAGCGCTGGGCGGCGATCGGGCCGCAGGCGGCCGCCGCGCTCTACGGCTGCGCGGTCCTCGCCGACGGCATCGAGGACGAGCCCGGCAACGAGACGCGCTTCTGGCTCGTGGCGCGCGACGCGAACCTGCTCGGCGGCGACGCGGCGGTTGCGCCCGGCCCCGCCAAGACCTCGGTGCTCTTCCGCGGCGCGGGCGACACGTCCCCCGGCTGGCTGGTGGAGTGCCTGTCGGAGTTGGCCTCGCGCGGCATCAACCTGACGCGGATCGAGTCGCGCCCGCAGAAGCGGCGGCTCGGGCACTACCTCTTCCTCGTCGACCTCCAGGGCCACGCGGTCGACCCCGCCGTCGACGAGGCGATCGCGCGCCTGCGCGACCACTGCGAGGAGGTTCGGGTGCTGGGCAGCTACGCCGCCGCCGGGTGATCTCGGCCCGGCTGCGGGCCGGGTCCGCTCGGCTGGGTGCTACGTTTCCTGCCGGAGTCTGCTCCGATGACTCAGCTCACCCCACCACACCCCAGTGGGTCCGCGTCGCTCGACGAGCACCGGCGACGCGGACGTGATGGTGGGCGGGTGCTCGTCCTCAACGCGTCGTACGAGCCGATCAACGTGTGCACGGTCCGGCGCGCGGTCGTCCTGCTGCTGAAGGCGAAGGCGGAGGTCGTCGAGCACGCGGCCTGGGAGCTGCGCTCGGAGAGCACGACGGTCGCCCGGCCGGTCGTCATCCGCCTGATGACCTACGTGATCATCCCGCGCGACACGCAGCGCCGGCGCATCACCCGGCGGGCCGTCTTCGCCCGCGACGGCTGGCGCTGCCAGTACTGCGGCTCGCGCAACAACCTCACGGTCGACCACGTCATCCCGCGGTCGAAGGGCGGCACGTCGACGTGGGAGAACATCGTCGCCTCGTGCGCGCCGTGCAACCGGCGCAAGGCCGACCATCTGCCCGACAAGGCAGGCATGCATCCGAGGCGGACGCCAACGGCGCCGCAGCCGCACGTCTTCATCCACGTCGCGGCGCCGACGATCCCCGCCGCGTGGCGTCAGTGGCTGCCGGCCGAGGCCGCCTGAGCCGGGTCCGGCGCGTCACGCGCGCAGGACGCGCAGGCCCCACGAGACGCTGAGCTGCTCGCCGGGGGCGAGCATGGCGACGTCCTCGCCGGTGGCCAGGGCGTTGGGCGGGCAGGTCATCGGCTCGACGCCGAGGCTGCGCCGGCGCCGCGACGGGTCGGGCAGCGCGTCGCCGGTGAAGAGCATGAGGTGGCGGTGGCGGCCGTCGACCCACAGCTCGACGGCGCGCGCCCCGTCGGGCGTCGCGAGCGTCACCTCGGCCGTGCCGTCCTCGCGACGCACGAGATCGCCGTAGCCGGTGTCGAGGGCGAGCTCGCCGATCGGCCGCGCCTGCCGAAAGTCGTACGGCGTGCCGTCGACGGGCTCCCGGCCGGTCGGCAGGCCGCGGTCGTCGGTGAGCAGCCGGCTGGCACCGGGCGCGCCGAGCACGGCCTCGTCGATCATCGCGGTGCCGACGGTGAGGTAGGGGTGGGCGCCCGCGCCGTACGGGCAGGGCGTCGCGGCGAGGTTGCGGCCGGTCGTGGTGACCGTGAGCCCGTCGTCGTCGAGCCGGTGCTCGGCGGTGACCTCGACGGTCCACGGGTAGCCGGCCTGAGCGGCGATGCGGCAGCGCAGCAGCACGCGCTCGTCGTCGCGCTCGGCGATCTCCCAGGTCAGCCAGCGCGCGAGGCCGTGGATGGCGTTGTGGGCCGCCGGCTCGGTGAGCGGCAGCTGGTGGTCGGTGCCGTCGACGGAGTAGGCGCCGTCGCGCAGGCGGTTGGGCCAGGGAACGAGCAGCTGGCCGCGGGCGTCGGTGTTGAGCTCGTCGGCTGCGGAGCCGTCGAGGATGTCCCAGTCGCCGACGGCGTAGCGGCGCAGTCCGCCGCCCACGGTGACCGCGACGGCGTGCTGGTCGCCACGGCGCAGCTCGACCTGGGTTCCGGAGGCTGGTGCGTTGACGGTGCTGGTGGCCATGCCTTCGACCTGCCCGCTGCGGGCGCTGCGTCAACGACGATGAGTTTTGGCCCGCCGGCGCGTCTCGGGGGCATGCGCACGCTCATCGTCACCGAGTTCGTCTCCCTCGACGGCGTCATGGAGGCGCCCGGCGGCGAGCCGGGCTACGCCCATTCCGGCTGGGTCGCGCCGCGCTTCACCGAGGCGCTGGGCGAGTACAAGCTCCAGGAGCAGCTCGAGGCCGACGTGCTGCTGCTCGGCCGCGTCACCTACGAGAGCTTCCACGGTGCCTGGCCGCAGCGCGACGGCGAGATGGCCGAGAAGATCAACACGATGCGCAAGGTCGTCGCGTCGACGACGGTCGCGCGGAGCGACTGGGCCAACACGACGGTCGTCAACGACGATGTCCTCGGCGCGGTCGCCACGCTCAAGCAGGAGGACGGCGGCCCGATCCTCGTCGCGGGCAGCCGCACGCTCGTCCACGGCCTGCTGACGGCCGGTCTCGTCGACCAGCTGCACCTCCAGGTCTTCCCGGTCATCCTCGGCAGCGGCGACCGCCTGTTCCCGGAGACCGAGACGCCGATCGCGCTCGAGCTGCTCGAGGCGCAGCCGCTGCCCGGCGGCGTGCAGATCCAGCGCTATCGCGTCGCCTAGCAGGTCACGGAGCGGGAGCGGCACCGTCCCCCGCCGACCCGAACGACAACGCTCCGCCACAACGACGAAGGGCGCCGCCTCACGGCGACGCCCTTCGCAAACCACTGACTGGACGAAAACCCGCGTCGCGCCTGACTCGGCGGCCGATGGGACGACGTCGGCAGCACGCGCGGGGGTGGCCCGGTGTGGATTCGCTGGATCGGATCCAGCCCTACCGACCTCAGCGGCCGGCCACCTCCAGGGTCCCGGCAGTACAAGAACTAGATATGCGGACCACCTCCTTTCTCTGGTAGGCGGCAGGGTAGCACCGCCCTGCGACGCCACCGACCGGTTCGGCGGCGTCGGCGTCGCGGAGCGGACCGACCTCAGGCGTCCTCGTCGACCTCGCCGCGACGTCGACCCCGAAACGCTCGCGGCAGACCTCAGGCGTCCTCGTCGACCTCGCCGGTCTCCGTCGTGTCACCCTCGCCGATGCCGCCGGCGTGGATGTCGCCGCCGTCGGGCGCTCCGTTCTCGCCGTCGACCGACACCTCGGTGCCTTCGACGTCGATGACCGGCTCGCCGCTCTCGCTCTCGGACTCGACGATGAGCGCCACCGCGCTGACCTGGTCGTCCTCGCGCGGGTTCATGACGCGCACGCCGGTCGCCGAGCGGCCCTGCTGCGAGATGCCCTTGACGCTGGTGCGCTGGATCATCCCGTGCTGGGAGATGAAGACGAGCTCCTGGTGCGGGCGGACGACGAGCGCCCCGGCGAGGCCGCCCTTCGTCTCGGTGAGCTTGATCGTCAGCACGCCCTTCGCGCCGCGCGACGTCTTGCGGTACTGGTCGATCTTCGTGCGCTTGCCGTAGCCGTTCTCGGTGACGACGAGCAGGTCCATGTCGTCGTGGGCGACGTCCATGGCGATCACCTCGCCGCCGTCCCCGACGTTCATGCCGCGCACGCCGCCGGTATCGCGGCCCATGGCCCGGGCCTCGCCCTCGGCGAACCGCACCGCCAGGCCGGCGCGCGAGACCATGATGATCTCGGAGTCCTCGTCGACCCGCCGGACGGCGATGAGCTCGTCGTCGTCGCGGATCTTGATGGCGATGATGCCGTCGGCCTTGATCGGCGTGTTGTAGGCCTGGAACTCGGTCTTCTTCACGACGCCCTTGCGCGTCGCGAAGATGAGGTACGGCGACTCGGAGAAGTCGCGCGTCGACAGGACCGACTGGACGAGCTCGTTCTCGCGCAGCGGCAGGATGTTGACGAGCGCGCGGCCCTTCGAGGTCCGTGCCCCCTCGGGCAGCTCGTAGACCTTCGACCGGTACACCTTGCCCCGGTTCGTGAAGAACAGCAGGAAGTCGTGGGTCGAGCTGACGAAGAGGTGCTCGATGTAGTCACCTTCCTTGAGGTCCATCCCGGTGATGCCGACCCCGCCGCGGCGCTGCTGGCGGTAGGTCGCCAGCGGCACGCGCTTGATGTAGCCGGACTTCGTGATGGTGATGACCATCTGCTGGTCGGCGATGAGGTCCTCGATGTCGAGCTCGTCCTCCGACGGTGCGATCTCCGTGCGCCGCGGGTCGGCGAACTGCTCGGAGATCTCGGCAAGCTCCTCCTTGATGAGCGTCAGCACGTTCGCCTCGTCGCCGAGCAGCTCGCGCAGCTCGCGGATGCGCTCCATGACGTCGGCGTGCTCCTGCTTGATCGCGTCGCTCTCCAGCGCGGTGAGCTGGGAGAGGCGCAGGTCGAGGATCGCGCTGGCCTGGATGGCCGAGAGGTCGAAGCGCTCGACGAGCTGCTCGCGGGCGCGCTCGCGGTCGGGCGCGGCGCGGATGAGGTCGATGATCGCGTCGAGGTTGTCCAGCGCGATGAGCAGGCCCTCGAGGACGTGCGCGCGCGCTTCCTTCTGGGTGAGCTCGTACTTCGCGCGGCGCACGACGACCTCACGCTGATGGCCGACGTAGGCGGAGAGGACCTCGCGCAGCGAGAGCGTGCGGGGGACCCCGTCGACCAGGGCCACCATGTTGACCCCGAACGTCGACTGCATCGACGTGTGCTTGTAGAGCTTGTTGAGGACGACCTTCGGGTTGACCGCGCGCTTGAGCTCGATGACCAGGCGCATGCCGCGGCGGTCGGTCTCGTCGCGCAGGTCGGAGATCTCGGGGATCTTCTTCTCGTGGACGAGGTCGGCGATCTTCGTGATGAGGCCGCCGTCGCCGCCCTTCTTCACCGCGTAGGGCAGCTCGGTGACGATGATCGCCTCCTTGCCCTGGCCGATCTCCTCGATGTGCGCGCGCGCCCGCACCTTCACGCGCCCGCGGCCGGTCTCGTAGGCGTCGCGGATGCCGGTCTTGCCCATGATGATCCCGCCGGTCGGGAAGTCCGGGCCCTTGAGGTGGGTGAGGAGCTCGTCGACGGTGATGTGCGGGTCGTCGATGAACGCCGTCGTGGCCGCGACGACCTCGGCGAGGTTGTGGGGCGGGATGTTCGTCGCCATGCCGACGGCGATGCCGGTGCCCCCGTTGACCAGCAGGTTCGGAAAGCGCGCGGGCAGGACGACCGGCTCCGCCCTCGAGCCGTCGTAGTTCGGCGCGAAGTCGACGGTGTCCATGTCGATGTCGCGCAGCATCTCCATGGCCAGCCGCGTCAGCCGCGACTCCGTGTAGCGCATGGCGGCCGCGGGGTCGTCGTCAACGGACCCAAAGTTGCCCTGGCCGTCGACGAGCTGGTGGCGCATCGAGAAGTCCTGGGCCAGGCGGACCAGGGTGTCGTAGATCGCCGAGTCGCCGTGCGGGTGGTAGTTGCCCATGACCTCGCCGACGACCTTGGCGCACTTGACGTACGGCCGGGTCGGGCCGAGGCCCATCTCGTTCATGGCGTACAGGACGCGCCGGTGGACGGGCTTGAGCCCGTCGCGGACGTCGGGCAGGGCGCGCCCGACGATGACCGACATGGCGTAGTCGAGGTACGCGGTGCGCATCTCGTCCTCGAGCGCGCGCGGTTCGATGTTGCCGCCGCCGATGATGTCAGTGGCCATGCGTCCTCACCTCCTTGAGGTCGTAAGCGATCGATTGGGGGCCCACGGAGCCGGCGCGCCTCAGACGTCGAGGTTCGCCACGGTCCGGGCGTTCTGCTCGATGAACTCGCGGCGGGGCTCGACGACGTCGCCCATGAGCATGGTGAAGAGACGGTCGGCCTCGGCGGCGTCCTCGACGCTCACCTGCTGCAGCGTCCGGCTCGCCGGGTCCATCGTCGTCTCGCGCAGCTGCTCGGCGTTCATCTCGCCGAGGCCCTTGAATCGCTGGACCTGGATGCCGCGCCGCGCGACCTCCAGGACGGCGGCGCGCAGCGCCTCGAACGAGTAGGCGTCGCTCTGACGGTCGCCGAGCGCGACAGTGAACGGCGGGCGGCCGGCGAGCTCGCGCAGCTGGGCGAAGACCTTGACGTACTGCTTGTAGTCGTTGGTCTCCAGCAGCGCACGCGACAGCCGGTGGGTGCGGGCCAGGCCGCTCTTGCGCTCGATCGCCTTGACGACGATCGCGTCCTCCTGCTTGTCGACGATGTGCGTCTCGTGCGGGCGGCCGGGGTCGTTGTGCTCGAGCGCCTTCAGGACGGCCGGCAGATCGACGGCCTGGTCGGCGAGCAGCCCGGCCTCCTGCAGGAACCGGACGGCGTCGTGGCCGAACTCGGCGCGCAGCGAGCTGCCCCAGCCCTCGAACTGCTTCTGCAGGCGCGTGTAGCGTTGCCATCGCGCCTCGGTGAGCTTGAACTCGCTGCCCTCGCGGTCGACGATCTGGATCTTCTCGAGCTTGTCGGCGAGCAGGACCTCCTCGAGCTCGGCCTCCTTCTCGATGTACCGCTCGTTGCGACCCTGCTTGAGCTTGTAGAGCGGCGGCTTGGCGATGTAGACGTAGCCGGCCTCGATGAGCTCGGGCATCTCGCGGAACAGGAGCG
The DNA here is from genome assembly GCA_040255945.1 of Solirubrobacterales bacterium. Classification (GTDB taxonomy): domain Bacteria; phylum Actinomycetota; class Thermoleophilia; order Solirubrobacterales; family Solirubrobacteraceae; genus Baekduia. The sequence continues at coordinate 47,829 of JBDZVZ010000004.1, forward strand.
TGAGCACGAGCGTCCGGATGTGCGCGCCGTCGACGTCGGCGTCGGTCATGAGGACGACCTTGTGGTACCGGGCGCGCTCGATGTCGAACTCGTCGCGGATGCCGGTGCCGAGCGCGGTGATGAGCGCCTGGACCTCGTTGTTCTTGAGGACCTTGTCGATCCGCGCCTTCTCGACGTTGAGGATCTTGCCGCGCAGCGGCAGGATCGCCTGGGTGTTGCGGTCGCGGCCCTGCTTGGCGGAGCCGCCGGCGGAGTCGCCCTCGACGATGAAGAGCTCGGCCAGCGACGGGTCCTTGACCGAGCAGTCCGCGAGCTTGCCCGGGAGCGTCGAGTTCTCCAGGGCACTCTTGCGGCGCGTGAGGTCGCGCGCCTTGCGCGCGGCCGACCGGGCCTGAGCGGCCTGGACGGCCTTGCGGATGATCGCGTTGCCGTCGGCCGGGTGCTCCTCGAGGAACTCCGCGAGCTTCGCGTTGACGATCGAGGCGACGAAGCCCTCCATGCCGGGGTTGCCGAGCTTCGTCTTCGTCTGGCCCTCGAACTGCGGGTCGCTGAGCTTCGCCGAGATGACGGCGGTGAGCCCCTCGCGGACATCCTCGCCGGACAGGTTGTCGTCCTTCTCGCGCAGGATGCCCTTCTCGCGCGCGTACCGGTTCAGCGTGCGGGTGAGCGCCGAGCGGAAGCCCGACAGATGCGAGCCGCCCTCGTGCGTGTTGATGTTGTTGGCAAACGAGAAGACCGACTCCTGGTAGGAGCCGTTCCACTGCAGGGCGACCTCGACGGCCCCCTCGTCGGACTCGCCCTCGAAGTAGATGACCTTCTTGCCGAGCGGCTCCTTGTTCTCGTTGAGGTACGAGACGAAGTCCTCGATGCCGCCCTCGAAGTGGAACTCGACGCTCTGACCCTCGCCGCGCTCGTCGGTGAGGGTGATCCGCAGGCCGCGGGTGAGGTAGGCGGTCTCGCGCAGGCGCTGCTCGAGCACGCTGAAGTCGTGCTCGAGCGTCTCGAAGACCTCGGCGTCCGGAAGCCACGTCACCGAGGTGCCGGTGCCCTCGTCCTTGCCGAGCGCATCGCCCTGCTTGAGGTCGTAGCGCGGCTTGCCCCGGTCGTACTCCTGGGTCCAGAGGTGGCCGTCGGTGCGGACCTCGACCTTGACGGTCTCCGAGAGCGCGTTGACGACGGAGACGCCGACCCCGTGCAGGCCGCCGGAGACCTTGTAGCCGCCGCCGTCGCCGAACTTGCCGCCGGCGTGCAGAACGGTGAGGACGACCTCGACGGCGGGCCGGCCTTCCTTCTCGACGATGCCGACCGGGATGCCGCGACCGTCGTCGCGGACCGTGACGGAGTTGTCGGGGTGGATCGTGACGTCCACGTGCGTGGCGAACCCGGCGAGCGCCTCGTCGACGGAGTTGTCGACGACCTCGTAGACGAGGTGGTGGAGCCCGCGGATGCCCGTGGAGCCGATGTACATGCCGGGGCGCTTGCGGACCGCCTCGAGCCCCTCGAGGACGGTGATGTCCTGGGCGCTGTACTCGGCCGAGCCCTGGCGTGAGTTCTGCTTGCCGTTCTCGGTGGCCATGAAGACTGCGTTCCTTCACGCAGAACGCCCCGGCACCCAGAGCTCGGCGAGCCCGGCCGGGGCGTCAATAACTAGTGGACAGAATGATAGCACAGCGACCCGGTCGAACCGGCGTCGAAGCCGTTACGAAAGCCCTGCAAACACGCCGAAACAGCGGCCTTGTCACGCGCGTTCCGACGACCAGGACCGCGGGGTCGCCGAGCTGCAGCGCAGCGCGGTGAGGCGCTCCTCCCCCAGGGCGGCGTTGAGCTTGCCCAGCAGCTCCGGCGCCATGAGGTCCAGATCGGCCGCCCAGACCGCGCTCGAGCACGTCACGGTCAGCGTGCCGCCGTGCTCGGCGGTCGGCGTCGCCTGCGCGGCGATGAGCGGGCCGACGGCCTCGGGCCAGACGCGCTGGACCGCGCCGAGCCCGGTCTGCGGCGCCAACCGGTCGGTCAGCGCCCCCATGGCCTCCGACAGCCTGCGCGGGGCGAGCCTACCCACGCCGGGAACGCCCCTCCGCGCTCATGCCGCCACCGCGTCGGGCTCGACGACGCCCGGGGAGACGTGCAGCCGCGTGACGCTCGGCTGCTCGGCCCCGGGCACGTGCCCCAGGTCGGTCGTCGTGATGACCGCCTGACCCGCCCGAGCCAGCCGCGCGACGAGCAGACCGCGCCGGTCGGCGTCGAGCTCGCTCATGACGTCGTCGAGCAGCAGCAGCGGCGGCTCGCCGCGCTCGGCGGCCAACACCTCGCGCTCGGCCAGCAGCAGCGCCAGTAGCGCCAGCCGCTGCTCGCCCTGGGAGCCGAACGCCCGCAGCTCGCGCCCGTCGCGCACCAACAGGACGTCGTCGCGGTGCGGGCCGTGCTGGGTGAAACCTCGGTCGAGATCCGACGCGCGCCGCTGCGCGAGCTCCGCCGCCAGCCCGTCGGCGTCCTGGGCCCGGGTGCGCGGCCGGTAGCGCAGCTCGGCGGCGCCCGCGAGGCCGAGCTCGGCCGCCTGCTGCGGGAAGCCCTCGGCGACCCGGTCGATGGCGGCGGCGCGGTCGTCGCGCAGCGCGATGCCCCAGCGTGCGAGCTCCGCGTCCCACGCGTCGAGCGCCGCCTCGCCCACCCGCCCGGCGCGGACCCGGCCCAGCAGCGCGTTGCGCTGCGCCAACGCCCGCGCGTAGGCGGCGCGGGTACCCGCCCGGGCCGGCCACAGCGCGACGACGAGCTGGTCGAGATGGGCGCGCCGGCCCGCCGGCGGACCCTTGATGAGCTCGAGACGCTCGGGCAGGAACACGCTGACCAGCGGCCGCGCCGGGTGGTCCGACAGGCGCTCGACCGCCGCGCCGTCGACCCGCAGCCGCTTCGGCTCGCCCGGCTGGAAGCCGACGCTGAGCGCGTGCTCGCCGTCGCGGTCGCAGACGTCGACCTCCACCCGTGCCGCCGGTGCGTCGAAGCGCACGACGTCACGCTCGTTGCTCGTCCGGCACGACCGCGACGTGCACCCGAAGTACAACGCCTCCAGGAGGTTCGTCTTGCCGGCGCCGTTCGGACCGTGGACGACGGTCAGCGAGGACCCGACCTCGACGTCGGCGCTCGCGTACGTGCGGAAGTCGCGAAGGCGCAGGCGCTCCACCCGCAGGCCGACCACCAACCCCTACACGTTGAGCCGGATCGGCATGATGAGGTACGTGAAGCCGCTCGCGTCGGCGCCTTCGATGAGGCCCGGCCGCAGCGGGCTGATGAGCTTCATGACGAGATCGTCGGAGCCGACGCTGTCCAGGCCGTCGCGCAGGAACTCCGGGTTGAACCCGATCTCGAACGGCTCGCCGGTGAACGGCACCGGCAGCGGCTCGCTGGCCTCACCGACGTCCGGGGTCTGGGCCGAGACGGTGAGCTCGCCCTCGGCGAACCGCAGGCGCAGCGGGGCGTTCTTCTGCGCCATGAGGCTGATGCGGCGCACGACGTCGCCGAGCTCCTCGCCGCTCATCCGCAGCTCGTGCTCGAAGCCCTCGGGCAGCAGCTGACGGTAGTTCGGGAACTGGCCGTCGATGAGCCGCGACGACAGCACGGCCCCGCCGACCTCGAAGACGACCTGGTTGGCGCGGACGCCGATCCGGATCGTCTCCGCACCCGTCGAGCCCACGACCGTGCGCAGCTCCTCGAGCGCGCGCGCCGGGACGTTGGCCTCGAAGCCGCCCTCGAGCGGGGTCTCCAGCGTCGTCTCCTTCACCGACAGCCGGTAGGAGTCGGTGGCGACCATCCGCAGCTCGGCGCCCTGGGCCGAGACGAGGATGCCGGTGAGGATCGGTCGCGTCTCGTCGCGCGAGGCCGAGCGGGCGACCATCGCGATCGTCTCGACGAATGCCGCGGCGGGAACCGTCACGACCGTGTCCCCGCCAGCCTCCGGGAGGGTCGGGAAGTCCTCGGCCCTCAACGTGCGCAGGTGGAACTTCGCCGAGCCGGCGACGACCTCGACGTCACCCTGGTCCGGCCGCAGCTCGAGGTCGACCTGCGACGCGCTCTTGGGCAGGGAGCGCACGACGTCCAGCAGCAGGCGCGCCGGCAGGACGACGGTCCCCTCACGCACGACGTCGGCGGTCAGCGGCACCCGGAGCGAGACCTCCATGTCGGTGGCGCGCAGCTCGACGCCGCCGGGCGCCGCCACGACCTGGACGCCCGAGAGCGCCTGGACGGCGCTGCGCGTCGACGCCACGCGGGTGACGGACTGGAGTTGGGCGAGCAGCTCGGCGGCCGAGGTCGAAAGCTTCACGATGGATTCCTCAAGAAGGGAGCTCAGGAGTCATAGGGCCTGTGGATCTGTGGACAGGCGCCGGAACGTCCGGAGGGAGCGGGGTTTTCGCGCACACCAAGCACCGGAGTCTGTCAACAGGCCCGGTCAGAGCGTCGTGGGATCGACGCCGCGCAGTCGGGCCGCGAGCTCCTGGGCGGTGGCGAACGCCTCGGCATCCGATCCGAGGCGCTTGCTCGCGCGCTTGCAGGCGTGCAGGACGGTCGTGTGGTCGCGGCCCCCGAACCCGCGGCCGATCGCCGGCAGGCTCTCGCTCGTGTGCTCGCGCGCGAGGTACATGGCGAGCTGTCGCGGCCAGGCGATCCGGGCGCTGCGGTTGGCCGACAGCAGCTCGTCGCGGGTGAGGCCGAAGCGCTCGGCGACCAGCGTCTGGATGCGGTCGATCGTGGGCAGTGCCGCGGCTCGGCGGGCGGCCCGGCCGTAGAGCTGGGTGAGGACCTGGTCGGCCAGGGCGCTGTCGAGCGGGGCGCCGGTCAGCGACGCATAGGCGACGACGCGGACGAGCGCGGACTCGAGGTCGCGGACGCTGTCGTCGACGCGGTCGGCGATGAGCTCGAGCACCCCCTCGTCGGCCAGGGCGATGTTGTCGTGGTGTGCGCGCATCCGCAGGACGGTGAGACGCGTGGCGCGGTCCGGGCAGCGGATGTCGACGAGCAGCCCGGACTCGAACCGCTGGCGCAGCCGGTCCTCCAGGGCCTCCATGTCGCGCGGCGGCCGGTCGGACGCCAGCACGAGCTGGCTGCCGGTCTCGTGCAGCGCGTTGAAGGTGTGGAAGAGCTCCTCGGTCGTCTTGAACTTCGACTCGAGGAACTGGATGTCGTCGACGAGCAGCACGTCGTTGCGCCGATAGCGGCGCTTGAACGCCCCGATGTCCTTGGCCCGCAGCGCGGCGATGAACTCGTTCGTGAAGCGCTCGACGGTCGTGTAGCGGACCGTCAGCCCGCCCCCGTAGGCCCGGACGTAGTTGCCGATGCTGTGTAGGAGGTGCGTCTTGCCGACGCCGGGCGGCCCGACGATGAACAGCGGGTTGTAGGCCTGGCCGGGCAGCTCGGCGACCGCGAGCGCCGCGGCGTGGGCGAACCGGTTGGCGTCGCCGATGACGAACTGCTCGAACGTGAACTTCGGGTTCAACGGGTTGTGGTCGTCGGCGAAGAGGTCGGTGACGGTCGCCGCCTCGTCGCGGCGCGGCGTCCGGACGCCGGCCGCCGCGGCGGAGGCCCGGCCGCTGGTCGATCCGGCGGCGACCTCGCGCAGGTCGACGGTCACGTCCTCGCGGCCCAGGACATGACGGGCGGCCGCGGTCAGGACACCGACGAGGCGCGCGGCCACCCACCCGTGCGCCTCGGCCGGGGCCAGCACGACGACGCGGTCGCCCTCCAGGCCGCCGAAGTGCAGCGGTGCCAGCCAGATCTCGTAGGTCGACTCGGACACCCGGCGCCGGAGGTCGGCTTGGAGGTGGGTCCAGAGATGGGCGGCGTCGGTCATGTGCGGGCAGGGGCGCGCGACGCCGTCGAGGCGGACATCGCGAGAGATCGTGAGGAAGCGGCGCCGCCTCGTGGGTGGATTCCCACCCGCCGGGGCGCCGGCGCGACAAACGTAGCAGGTGCCCGACGGGCGCTGGGACGGGTCCCTCGGGCCGGATCGGAGAGGCCGCAAATGCCGCAGAATTCGGGCCATGCACACCCTGTGGACGGACCGTCCACGGCTGTGGAGAAGCGGCGGGAGCCGTTCGGGCACGGCCGGTCGGTACACTGCGGCGCCCGGTCGCCACGACCACGAGGTCTTTCCCTGCCATGAAGCGCACCTACCAGCCCAAGAAGCGCAAGCGCGCCCGCACCCACGGGTTCCGCCAGCGCATGTCCACGCGCGCCGGCCGCCTGACGCTCAAGCGCCGCCGCGACAAGGGCCGCAAGCGCCTCACCGTCTGACGATGGACGCGCTCCCGCGCGCGCACGGCACCCCGAAGCGCCCGAAGAAGGGCCGGTTGTCGCGCAGCGCCGAGTTCGAGCGCGTGTACCGCCAGGGCCGGTCGCTCGGCAACCGGCACCTGGTCCTCTACGTCTTCCCGCGCGGGGACGCCGTCGCGGCACCGGAGCTCAGCAGCGGCCCGCGGCTCGGGCTGTCGGTGTCGCGCAAGGTGGGCGGCGCGGTCGAGCGCAACCGCGTCAAGCGGCTGCTGCGCGAGGCGTTCGCCGGTGAGGGCCAGCGCCTGCCGGCCGACGCCGACGTCGTCGTCGTCGCCCGGCCCGAGGCGCGCGAGCTCGCCGAGCGTGAGGGCCTGGACGGGATGCGGACCGCACTCGCCGAGCTCATCGGCCGCGCCGTCGGCGACCCCAGCCGGCCGCCCTCGACCGGATCGGCCTGATGACCGTGCTGCGACGGATCTTCGTCGCGCCGATCCGCGTCTACCAGCGCCTCATCTCACCCCTGCTGCCACGGCGCTGCAAGTACGAGCCGACGTGCTCGTCCTACGCCGCGCAGGCCGTCGAGCGGTTCGGCATACTCCGGGGCTCGGTCCTGGCCGGCTGGCGGCTGCTGCGCTGCAACCCGTGGAGCCACGGCGGCTATGACCCGGTCGAGGACCAACGCCTCTTCCGCTCCCCGCCGCGTCACGCCCGCCAGCCATGATCCTCGCGAACATCTTCCAGCCGCTCATCGACGCGTTCGAGAGCGTCCTCGTCTTCTTCCACGACACCCTCGGAGCGAGCTGGGGGCTGTCGATCATCCTCCTGACGATCATCGTGCGCGCGCTGCTCATGCCGCTGGCGGTCAAGCAGTTCCGCTCGATGCGGGCACTGCAGCGGATCGCGCCGCAGCTCAAAGAGCTGCAGACGAAGTACAAGGACGACCCGCAGCGCCGCAACCAGGAGACGATGAAGTTCTACCAGGAGCACAAGGTGAACCCGTTCGCCTCGTGCCTGCCCCTGGTCGCGCAGATCCCGGTCTTCCTGTCGCTCTTCTACATGCTGCGCAAGGATCTGCGCCACGACATCTGCCCGGACATCAACCCAGGGCACGTCGCGAACCCGAAGCCGTGCGGGCCCACCGGCGAGTCGGAGTTCTGGTTCATCCACGACATCACCGACTCGGCGACGGGCAAGGTCCTCATCGCGCTCATCGTCCTCTACGTCGGCTCGCAGCTCATCTCCAGCCTGCTGATGATGACGGCGACGGCCGACAAGAACCAGCGCATGATCATGCTGGTCCTGCCGTTCGTCTTCGTGCCGTTCGTCTACCAGTTCCCGGCCGGCCTGATCATGTACTGGATCACGACGAACTTCTGGACGATCGGTCAGCAGCAGTTCCTGCGCCGGATCATCGGACGCAACGAGCCGCCGATGCCGGTGATGCCCCCCTCCGACGGGGAGGGAGGGTTCTTCTCGCGGATCACGAGCGCCGTGCAGGAAGCCCAGGGCGGCGGGGCGAAACCCGCCGCCAAGGGTGCGAGCGGCGGGTCGGCGGCCACGAAGGAGAAGCGGGTGACGAAGGCCCCGCCCCCGCCGCCGCGGCAGAAGAGCAAGAAGCGCTCGGGACGGAGGCGATAGGCATGGCGGACCGGCAGGAGCAGCAGCTCCGGGAGCTGCTCGAGACCGTGGTCGGCGCGCTCGCGCTCGACGCCTCGGTGGAGATCGCGGTGCGGGCCGACGAGGAGATCGTCGGCAAGGTCGAGGGCGACGAGGTCGGCGTGTTCATCGGGCGTCACGGCCAGACGATCGACGCCGTGCAGCACCTGGCGCAGCGGATCCTGCTCGCCGACCCCGAGGCCCCGCGCCGGCGGATCGTCGTCGATGCCGCCGGCTACCGGAGCCGGCGCCGCGAGGCGCTGGAGAAGCAGGCCGACCAGGCGGCGATCGACGCCGAGCGCTACGGCCGGCCGGTCGCCCTCGACGCCATGACGGCCAGCGAGCGCAAGCTCGTCCACGAGTACCTGCGCGAACGCGGCGGCGTCGACACGCACAGCGAGGGCGACGAGCCCGAGCGGCACCTCGTCGTCACGCCGCTTCAGGCCTGAGGTCCCCCGCCCTCCACCCGGCGTTTCATGTGAAACGCCGGCCGGGGGTTCCGGCGGTCAGGCGCCGTGGTAGCGCGTGACGACGTAACAGCTGCCGCCCGCGTACGTGTCGTTGTGGACAGTGACGACGAAGACGCCCGCGCCCGACGGAGCCATGATGTCGAACGTCACCTTGTCGTCGGCGGCGAGGGTGGCCTTCGGGAGCGTGGCCGGGTCCGAGCCGTAGTAGCCCATCCAGGATGGGACGGTGCCGGTGCCCTCGTCGGTCCAGACACGGGTCATGCTGCCCTGCCCGTCGGCGGGGTGGAACCGCACGACCGAGTTGCCGGCGTCGCGGTTGCAGTCGACGCCGATCCAGCCGCGATACGGCACGTCGAGCGCCTTGTAGTCCTTCGCGCCGTTGCTGGCGTACGACGTGTTGGCCCGGAACTTGCCCACCGCGAAGCGTTCGTCGGCCTGGGTCTTCGAGTAGCCGTCGGTCTTGGCGAGGTAGCGGGCGTCGCTGGCGGCCTTGTCGTAGAACTCCGAGGTGTCGGGTGTGCCGGCGGGGCCGCGCTCGCCTTGGTCGCCCTTCGGGCCGGTCGCCCCCTGGTCGCCCTTGGCGCCCGGTACGCCGGGAGCACCGGCGGCGCCGGCCTCGCCCTGCGGGCCGCGCGCCCCCTGGTCGCCCGTCGCGCCCGCGCGCAGCGTGCCGCGTGCGAAGTCGGCGGCGGTCAACGAGCCGTTCTTGACCTTCTTGCCGGTGACGGCGTTCGTCTTCAGCTGGGCGCCGCCGACGCTGTTCTTCGGGAGTTGGGCGACCGCGTAGGACGTTCCTCCGAGCGCGATGAAGGCCGCGATCGTGGCCATGACGTTCGCGTAGGTGAGTTTGGAGAGCAACCAGGACATGGTGCGCATGTCAGCGTGCCGCGGCCGGCGGCGCATCAGGGAGTTGCCCAGGAGCGGGCCGGCGCCGGGCGTTTCACATGAAACGCTGGCTACGCTGGCCCCGCGCATGACCTCCGTCGACGACCGCCTCACCGAGCTCGCCGCACGCTGGTCGCTGCCCGTCGGTGCCGTCGGGCAGCTGCGGACGATCCTCGACGCGGTCGCGGTCGAGCCGATCGCCATCACGACCGTGCGCGATCCCGCGCAGGGCGTCGACGTCCACGTCGCCGATGCGTTGACCGGTCTCGAGCTCGAGCCGGTGCGGCGCGCCGCCACGCTCGCCGACCTCGGCGCCGGCGGCGGCTTTCCGGGGCTCGCGCTCGCCGTCGCGCGACCCGACGCGCACGTGCGGCTCGTCGAGAGCGTGGGGAAGAAGTGCGACTTCCTGCGGCGGGCCGCCGATGCCGCCGGCCTCGCCAACGTGGAGGTCGTCAACGCGCGGGCCGAGTCGTGGACGGCGGGGTTGGGGGCCAACGACGTCGTCACCGCCCGTGCGCTGGCGCCGCTGAACGTCCTCGTGGAGTACGCCGCGCCGCTGTTGCGCGAGGGCGGCGCGCTCGTCGCCTGGAAGGGCCGTCGCGACGTCGCCGAGGAGGCCGACGGACGAGCCGCGGCGAGCCGACTGGGCCTCGCGCCAGTCGAGCCGCGGCCGGTGGACGCCTTTTCGGGCGCCGGCGAACGGCACCTCCACCTCTACTCGAAGGTTCGACCCACGCCGGCCGGCTACCCTCGCCGGGACGGAATCGCCCGCAAAAAGCCGATTCGGGCCTGAACCTCGAGTCGAGCGCGAGGGCGCCGCCCGGCCGTTTGACCGGCTCCGGCGCTACCGTGGCGCGGCGCATGGGCACCGTGTACGCGATCGCCAATCAGAAGGGCGGGGTCGGCAAGACGACGACGGCCGTCAACGTCGCGGCGTGCATCGCCGAGGCCGGGTACGAGACGCTCCTCGTCGACATCGACCCGCAGGCCAACGCGACCGTCGGGCTCGGGGTCGCGAAGGACCACGTCCCGAACGTCTACGACGTCATCGCCGGCGAGGCGAACGCCGCCGACGCGCTCGTGCAGACCTCGATCGAGCGCCTCTGGGTCCTGCCCTCGTCGGCCGACCTCGCGGGGGCGAACGTCGAGCTGCCCCGCCAGGCGGGCTCCGAGAACCGGCTGCGCGACGCGCTGGCGCCCGTCCGCGACCGCTTCGCGTTCGTCCTGCTCGACTGCCCGCCGTCGCTGGGCCCGTTGACGGTCAACGCGCTCGTCGCCGCCGACCGGGTCATCGTGCCGGTCCAGACCGAGTACTTCGCCCTGGAGGGGCTCGCCGGGCTGCTCGACACGCTCGCGCTCGTCCAGCGCGAGCTCAACCCGCGGCTGACCGTCGCCGGGATGCTGCTGACGATGCATGACGGCCGCACCCGGCTGGCGCGGGACGTCGAGCGCGAGGTACGAGAGCACTTCCCCGACCTCGTCTTCGACACGGTCATCCCGCGCAACGTCCGCATCGGCGAGGCGCCCTCCTACGGCCGTCCGGTCATCCACCACGACCCGCACTGCGTCGGCGCTGATGCGTACTTCGAGCTCGCCAAGGAGGTTGCGGCGCGTGGCTGAGCGCGGGATGGGCCGCGGGCTGGCCGCGATTCTCAGCGTCTCGTCGCCGGAGGCCGCGGCGCCGGGCGAGCCCGTTGCCGAGCTGCGCGAGCTCGCCGTCGCGCTCGTCGAGCCCAACGCTGACCAGCCGCGGCGGCGCTTCGACGAGGAGGCGCTGCAGGGCCTCGCCGACTCGGTCGCCGAGCAGGGCGTCCTGCAGCCGATCCTCGTGCGCCCCAAGGCGGGCGGCCGCTTCGAGCTCGTCGCCGGCGAGCGGCGCTGGCGGGCCGCCAAGCTCGCCGGACTCGAGACGGTCCCAGCCCTCGTCCAGGACCGCGACGACGCCCAGACGCTCGAGGTCGCGCTCGTCGAGAACATGGCGCGCGCCGACCTCAACCCGGTCGAGGAGGCTCGCGCCGTCGCCGCGCTCGTCGAGGAGCTCGGGCTCACGCGCGAGGCGGTCGGCAAGCGGGTCGGCCGCAGCCGTGTGGCGATCTCGAACCTCCTGCGGATCCTCGACCTGCCCGACGAGGCGCTCGCCCATCTCGAGGCCGGTGCGCTCAGCGAGGGCCACGGCCGCGCGCTGCTGCTCGCCGAGGACCAGGCCGACCGCCGCCGACTCGCGACCGCCGCCGTCGAGGGCGGCTGGTCGGTGCGGGTGACCGAGGACCGCGCGCGCGAGGCGAACGCCGCCGGCGCGGGCAACGGTCGTCGCGCACGGCCGGTGGTCCATCCGGACCAGGCGGCCGCGGCGAGCGAGATCGCCGACGCGCTGGGCTCCGCGCTGGGCACCGAGGTCAAGGTCCGGCCTCGTGGCAACGGATACAAGGTCGAGCTCGCGGTGGGCTCCCTCGACGAGGCGCTCCAGCTCGCCCGGCGAGCCCGCCACGGCGCCTGAGCCGCGCTACACTTCCCGCCTCCCCGGGCGATTAGCTCAGTCGGTTAGAGCGCTTCTCTGATAAGGAAGAGGTCCCAGGTTCGAATCCTGGATCGCCCATGCGCGGCCCCCGCTGGCCGCGTTCTACGTTCCGGGCCCATAGGCTTGCGGCCATGGACCTCGGGCTCAGCGGCCGCGTCGCGCTCGTCACCGGCGCCTCGAAGGGCATCGGCCGCGCCATCGCGGCCGCGCTGGCCGCCGAGGGTGCGGAGGTCGCCGTCGCCTCGCGCTCCGAGGATCGCATCGTCGAGACCGCGGGCGCGATCAACGCCGCGGGCTTCGTCTTCGACAGCGGCGACCCCGGCGCGGCGCCGCAGCTCGTCGCGGCCGTCGCCGAGCGCCTCGGCCCCGTCGACGTCCTCGTCTGCAACACCGGAGGCCCACCGAGCGGCCCGGACGCGCTCGCCTTCGACGACGCCGACTGGGAGGCCGCCCACCGCAGCCTCGTCCTCACCCCGCTGGCGCTCATCCGGGCCGTCCTGCCCGGCATGCGCGAGCGCGGCTGGGGGCGCATCCTCCAGGTCGCCTCCACCTCGGTGCGCGAGCCGCTGCCGAACATCGCCGTCTCCAACGTCGAGCGCTCGGGCGCGCTGGCGCTCTTCAAGACCCTCGCCCGGCAGGTGGCCGCCGACGGCGTGACGCTGAACACGATCCTGCCCGGCAACATCCTCACCGACCGGCTGACGTCGCTGCACGGCGGGGAGCAGGCCGCGCGCGACGCCGCGGCGGCCGTCGTTCCCGCCGGCCGACCGGGCACGCCCGAGGAGCTCGCCGCTGCCGCCGCGTTCCTCTGCAGCGGTCCGGCGTCGTACATCACCGGCACGGCCCTGCCGGTCGACGGAGGCCTGCTGCGCGCCACCTGAACGTCGCGGTCCGGGCGCCCGCCGGATGCGGCGGGAGGGCCAAGTCCCCGGCCTATACTTGCGCAACCCCCACCGAGGAGCACACCCGTGCAGGAAATGGTCATCTACGGCGTGAGCTTCGACATGGTCGGCAAGCAGCCGATCGTGCTGCTCAAGGCCGTCGACAGCAACAAGTTCCTGCCGATCTGGATCGGGCATCCGGAGGCGGCGGCGATCCTCATGAAGCTCCAGGGCGCCACCACGCCCCGGCCGATGACGCACGACCTCCTCTGCGACATGCTCGGAGAGCTCGAGGTCCGGTGCACCCAGGTGGCGGTCACCGAGCTGCGCGACAACACGTTCTTCGCCGCGATCACCCTGTCGATCGGCGACAAGGACGTCGAGATCGACTCGCGCCCGTCCGACGCGCTCGCGATCGCCGTGCGCTCCGGCGCGCCGATCTACGCGGCCGAGGAGGTCATCGCCGAGTCGGCGATCGAGTTCGAGCACGAGGTCGAGGACACCGAGGAGGTCGTCGACCGCTTCAAGGAGTTCCTCGACGAGGTCAGCCCCGAGGACTTCGCGTCGGAGGGCTAGGCGAAGGCCGGACTCCTCAGCGCAGCTTCAGCGTCTTCGTGATCAACGTCGTGTTACCGGCGTGGTCGGTCGCGCGGATGCGGAGCAGGTACGTCCCGCGGGCGAGCTTCGGCAGCGTCAGCGACCACTTCGCCCCACGGACCTTCGCGCGCGCCGTGGTCTTGACGAACGTCTTCGTCGAGCCCTTGACGAAGCGCTTGCCCTTCAGGACCAGCAGGCGCTTGCCGGCCTTCCGCGCGACGGCGATCTCGACGCGCGCCACGCCGGACCCGCCGGTGTCGCGCGCCGTGCCGCGCAGCGTCCGCCACCGCGAGCGGGCCGCGCGCCGCTTCGCGCACGCCTTCTTCGACAGGCGCTTGGGGCAGGTCGGCAGCGTGAGCGCGACCTTCGGCGCGGTCGTGTCGGTCGTCGCGGTCAGCGGAGGTCGGCCCTGCGCAGGCGGCTGCGGCGCGACGATGATCGAAGCGGTCGCCGTCCGCGCGTTGCCGAGGGCGTCGGCGCCGCGGACGGTCACGGTGTAGGCCCCGGGCGCCGCGTAGGCGTGCGCCGCCGTGTCGCCGACGGCGGTCGCGCCGTCGCCGAACTCCCACGTCGTCGTGCCGAGCGGCGACCACAGGTCCGCGAAGGCGGCGCTCAGGCCCACCGGCGTCCCGACGGTCGCCGCCGCCGGCACCGAGAGGAAGAGCAGCCGCGGCGGGCTCGCGTCGAACGCGACGACCTGGCTCGTCCCGTACGGGCTGCCGAGGTCGCTGCGCAGGATGTTGGCGAACAGGCCGCCCTGGTGGTCGGTGTCGACATCGTCGAGCTGGAAGCTCGTGCCCGGCGCGACCAGGTCGCGCGCCCCGTCGGGCGTCGCGGACCCGTCGCGCCAGCGCACCGCCTGCAGGACCCCGGTGCCGCTCGGGCCGCCGATCGTCGCCCCGTAGACGAACATCGCGTCATCGCCGACGAACACGATCTCCGAGCCGCTCGTGTAGCTGTCCTTCGGTCCGGCCCCCATCTCGCCCGACCAGGAGCCGCCGCGCGGGCGCCGCTCCAGCCCGGCCTGGTTGTCGCTGCTCACGGTGCCCTGGCGCCCGTAGGCGACATAGGCGGTGCCGTCGGGCGCGACGGCCGCCGCCCCGGGGCCGCTGCTGGCGGCGGCATCGGAGACGAGCTGCTGGATCGGGCCCCACGCCCCGCTGGCACCGTCGCGGGTGGCCGCCCACACCTGGTACTCGCTCGCGCCGCTGCCGTTGTGCTGGAAGGCGACCACGGCGGTGCCGTCGGCACCGACGCCGAGGTGGGGTGCGGTCGTCGTCGTCCCCGAGGTCGGCGCCAGCGTGACCGGCGCGCCGAGGATCCCGTTGGAGACCGTCAGCGTCGCGACCTTCACCGTCGAGCGGTCGTCGCTGGTGCCTGCCGTTCCCATCCCGGCGTACTGCTCGTCCCAGGCGACCGTGACGTTGCCGGCGCCGTCGACGCCGGCCACGTCCCCGTAGCCCGTCGACCCCGCCGACGAGATGCCCTGCGGCGTCGACCAGGCGCCGGCCGGTCGGTGGACGGTGAGGAAGACCTGGCTGCGCCGCGGCTGGACGTCCTGGGTCGTGCGCCGCACGACGAGCGCCGCCGTCCCGTCGGGCCCGACGGCCGGGTCGCACTCGACGAAGACGCCCGAGCGCACCGTGTCGGTGGCGACGGTCATCGGCGCCTCCCAGGTCGGCGACCCGGCCGGGCGGTAGGTGACCTCGTAGCGGCTGGGGGCGGTCGCCGGATCAGGGCCGGTGATCGTCGTCAGGCACGCGGCCGCGGTGCCGTCGGGCCCGACCGCCACCTGGGCGCCGGCCGGCAGCTCGCCGCCCGGCTGCGAGGCCCGCGCCAGCTGCTCGCCGGTCGCCTCGCCCGGCAGCCGGCTCAGCAGCGACACCCGCGTCGCCAGCGGTGACGCCGACAGCACGGTCGTCGCCCCGAACGTCATCCGCCCGTCGGGGCCGACGGCCAGCGACGTCTGGTTCGCCGTCGCCCCGCCCCCCGGGATCGTCTGGGGCGCCACCCAGTCGGGCGCCGCCTGAGCGGTCGCGCTCAGCGCTCCGACGAGGGCGATGGTGAGCGGGACGAGCCGTCGGGCGCCTGACATGGCGCGCAATCTCTCACGGGACCGCCCTCGTGGGAAGGGCGGAGCGGTCTCGACCTGGTCTCAGCCGCGGGCGAGCGCCGCGTCGGTGAGCCGGCCGACGAGCTCGGCGAACGGGATGCCGGCCGCGTCGGCGGCCAGCGGCAGCAGGCTCGTCTCGGTCAGCCCCGGGATGACGTTGGCCTCCAGGACGTGCAGGCCGCCGTCGGCGTCGCAGAGCAGGTCGACGCGCGCCACGTCCCGGCAGCCGAGCAGCCGGTAGACCGCGACGGCCAGCTCGCGGGCGCTCGCCGCCACCTGCTCGTCGAGCTCCGCCGGGCAGACGAAGCGCGTCTGGCCGAACTCGTAGCGGGCCTCGAAGTCGTAGGCGCCGTCCTGCGGGACCGCTTCGACGATCGGCAGCGCCTCGCCGTCGAGCACGGAGACCGCGAGGTCGCGCCCGTCGACGTGCTGCTCGAGCAGGACCTTCGACGAGTAGGAGAACGCGGCGACCAGCGCGCCGGGCAGCTCGGCGGCGCTGCGCGCGACGCGCAACCCGAAGCTGCTGCCCTGGTCGGCCGGCTTGACGACGATCGGGAAGCCGAGCTGCTGCGCGATGTCGCCCAGGGTCTCGGCGGCCCCGAGCTGCTTGAACGCCGTCTCGGTGAACGCGAAGAACGGCGGCGTCGGGATGCCCGCGTCGACGAAGTGATGCTTGGCCAGCACCTTGTCGGTGCAGCGGATGCACGCCGACACCGCCGAGCCCGTGTACGGGATCCCGAGGATCTCCAGCAGCTCCTGCACGGTGCCGTCCTCGCCGTCGCGGCCGTGCATCGCCAGGAAGCAGACGTCGGGGCGCAGCTCGCGCAGCCGCCGGACGAGGTCGTGGTCGACGTCGATGCCCTCGACGTCGTGGCCCAGGTCGCGCAGCGCGTCCTGGGCGCGCTGGCCGGAGCGCAGCGAGATCTCGCGCTCCAGCGAGCGCCCGCCCTTCAGGACCGCGACCCGTGACATCAGGCGCTGTCGGTCTTCCGGTGCGGCCGCGCCGACCGCGGCAGGTGCAGCACGTCGGCCAGGGCCGGGTCGGGCTCGGTCGGCTCGGCCGGGCCGGTGGCCGGCGCGCCGCGCTCACCGGTGATCGCCCCGAAGAGGTCGAGCTGCTCGGCGACGACCTCGCCGATGCGGCGAACGCCCTCGCGGATGTCGTCGTCGCCGACCCCGGAGAAGTTCAGGCGCATCGACGCGCCCCCGCGCCCGTCGAGGTAGGCCCCGCGGCCGGGCACGAACGCGACGTTGCGCTGCAGCGCGCGGACGAGCAGGTCGGTCGTGTCGACCTGCTCGGGCAGCGTCGCCCACACGAACAGGCCACCCTCCGGCTGCGTCCAGGTCGCCGCTGCCGGGAAGTGCTCGGCCAGCGCCTCGAGCATGACGTCGCGACGGCCGCGGTAGAGGCCGCGCAGCGACTCGAGGTACGGCTCCCAGCGGCCCTCGGCGAAGTAGGCGGCCACGAAGTGCTGGGTCAGCGAGGACGAGCACAGGTCGGCGCCCTGCTTGCCGAGGTTCATCTTCGCCAGCACCGGCGCGGGCGCCACCGCCCAGCCGAGGCGCAGGCCGGCCGACAGGATCTTCGAGAACGTCCCGAGGTAGATGACGTACGGCGCGCCGCCGAGCGAGAGCAGCGTCGGCAGCGGCTCACCCTCGTAGCGCAGCAACCCGTACGGGTTGTCCTCCAGCACGAGGATCTCGCGCTCGATCGCGACCTCGACGAGCCGCTTGCGCCGCGGCAGGGACATCGTCACGCCGCCCGGGTTCTGGAAGTTCGGGATCGTGTAGATGAACTTCGGCTTGCGGCCCTCGGCCTCCAGCCGGT
Source organism: Solirubrobacterales bacterium (assembly GCA_040255945.1). Taxonomy (GTDB): domain Bacteria; phylum Actinomycetota; class Thermoleophilia; order Solirubrobacterales; family Solirubrobacteraceae; genus Baekduia. Next base: position 65,038 of record JBDZVZ010000004.1, read on the forward strand.
CGAGCGTCTCCTCGAGCACGTCGATCGGCATGCCGTCGCCATCCATCTCGATCTGCACGACGTCGGCCTGGTAGGAGCAGAACGAGGGGATCGCGCCCGGGTAGGTGGGCGCCTCGGCGACGACGACGTCGCCCGGATCGAGCAGCGTCTTGCAGACGAGGTCGATGACCTGCTGGCCGCCGGTCGTCACGAGGATGTCCTCGGGGTCGACCTCGGTGCCCTCGGCGGCCATGACGTGACGGATGGCGTGCTTGGTCAGCGCCAGGCCCTCGGTCGGCCCGTACTGCAGCGCGGCGGCGCACGAGTCGACGGCGACCTTCGCCATGATCGACGCGAAGCTCTCGGCCGGAAACGTCGAGGTGTCGGGCAGCCCGCCGGCGAGCGAGATGACCTCCGGGCGCTCGGTGATCGCCATGAGGTCGCGCATCGCCGAGGACTTCATCCCTCGCGTGCGTGAGGCGAACAGACCGGCGTAGCGCTCGATCTCGTGGGCGGCGGGACGCGGGCTGCGGCGCCTCATGGTGCGGCCTTCGCCGTCGCCTCGTTCAGACCTTCGGTCTGTCATCGTGCTGAGCCACGGTAGCGATGAAGCTCGTCCTCGACATCCTTCAGGGGCTGGGTCTCGGCGCGGCGACCGGGCTGCGCCCGTTCCTCCCGGCTCTGCTGGCCGGTGCGCTGGCCAGCACCGATCTCGGCCTCGACTTCGACGGGACGGCGTTCGCGTTCCTGGAGTCGCCGTGGTGGCTGCTGGCGCTCGCGGCCGGGCTCGTCGCCGCGGTGCTCCTGCGCGGCCGCCTCGACGAGGGCCCGGGCGAGGCCGCCCTGAGCGGCATCGGGATCGGGCTCGGCGCGCTGCTGTGCGCCGCCTCGATCGACGACCGCCACGACACCTGGTGGTACGGGCTCATCCTGGGCGCCGCGATCGCCTACCTCGCCAGCGTCGTCGCCCGCGGCCTGTTCGCCCGGGTGCGCCAGCGGTTCGCCGCCAAGGGCGACAGCGAGGCCGCCGCCGCCCTGCCGTTCTACGCCGAGGCCGCCGGGCTCGTCGTCGCCGGCGCGGCGATCCTCTTCCCGCCGCTGAGCCTCGTCGCGGTCGGCTTCCTGCTCGCGCTGCTCGTCACCGGCCGCCGCCGCTCGCAGTCGAAGTACGCGGGCCTGCGCATCCTGCGGTAGCGCGTGCGCCGCGCGCTGCTGGCCGTCATCGACGGCGCCAAGCCCGCGGAGCTCCAGCGCGCCGTCGCCGAGGGCGAGGCGCCCGTCCTGGCCGCGATGCTCGACCGCGGCACGTTCGTCGACTCGCTCACCGCCGCGTTTCCGTCGGTGACGCCGGTCTGCGCGAGCGCGATCGCCACCGGCGTGCTGCAGGACCGCCATCACGTCCCCGGCATGAACTGGTGGTCGAGAGCCGACGGCCGCTACGTCGAGTACGGCTCGTCGTTTCGCGCCGCCCGCAAGCTCGGGATCGGCCGCCAGCTCACCGACACGGTCTACCGGCTCAACGGCGAGCACCTGGCCCCCGACGCGCCGACGGTCTTCGAGTCACTCGACGACGCCGGCATCCGCACCGCCGGCACGACCTACCTCATCTACCGCGGCCGCCACGAGCATCCGGTCAACCGCGCCACCGCGCTGACCCGCCTGGCCGGCACGGTCTTCCGCGACCCGGTGCGCGGCCCGCGTGAGCTCTTCTACGCCGACATCTTCGCCAGCCGCGACACCGGGCACCGCGCCCAGCTGGGGCTGCCCGGCGTGCGCGACAAGCACAGCGGCGGCGTCTGCGCCTGGCTGGCCCAGCGCGACCTGTACGACTTCGCGCTGCTGTCGCTGCCCGACAACGACACCTACTCGCACCGCAACGGCCCGGACGCCCAGCACGTGTCGATCGCGGCCGCCGACCGGCAGCTGCAGCGCGTCGCCGAGGCGGTCGGCGGCATCGACGCGCTGCTCGACACGCACGCGGTCATCGTCTGCGCCGACCACTCGCATGCCGCCGTCGACCAGCGGATCGCGCTGCGCGACGCCTTCGACGGCTGGGAGGTCGCCGGCCTCGACGCCACCCCGCTCGAGCGCGCGGAGGTCGCCCTGTGCCCCAACCAGCGCGCGGCGATGCTCTACGCGCTGGCGGCCGGCGGGCGGGCCGGGGTCATGCCGGGGCTGCTCCAGACCGTCGGCGAGCTGCCCGGGGTCGACGTCGTCTGCTTCCGCTCCGGTGATCGGGCCGTCGTGCGCTCGCCCGAGCGCGGCGAGCTGCGGTTCGCTCCGGGATCCGACCTGCGCGACGCCCGCGGCAACGGCTGGACGGTCGAGGGCGACCTCGAGGCGCTGGCGGCTGCCACGAGCGACGGCATGATCCACAGCGACGAGTACCCCGACGCGCTGCGCCGGGTCTGGGCGGCGCTGACCTGCCCGACCTCCGGTGACGTCCTGCTGTCGGCCGCGCCCGGCTTCGAGTTTCCCGACTGGGGCGGCGTCGACCACGTCGGCGGCGGCAGCCACGGCTCGCTGCACCACTCGGACTCCGACGGCGCGCTCGTCTTCTCCGGCTGCGAGCCGCCGCGCCCGGCCGGGCCCGTGCCGGCCTGGTCGATCACCGACGTCGCCCCGATGGTCCGCCGCCACTTCGGCCTCACCGGAGCTTGAGCTGAGCCGCAGCTTCGGGCGGTACCCTCCGACGCCGTGTCCGAGGCCCTGCCCTTGAGCCGCCGTGCCCGTGTGCGCCACGGCGTCCGCCAGCCCGCCAACTGGTGGCAGCTGGCCCGCTTCACCGCGGTCGGCGGGTCGGGCTACGTCGTCAACCTCGTGACGTTCGCGCTCGTCGTCCACGGCCTGGATGCCGACTACCGGCTCGGCGCCGTCGCCGCGTTCCTCGCCGGGGTGACGAACAACTTCCTGTGGAACCGCCACTGGACGTTCGACGCGCGCGACGGGCATGCCGGACGGCAGGCCGCCCGCTTCCTCGCGGTCAGCGTCGCCGCCTTCGGCGTCAACCTCGCCGTGCTGGAGCTGCTCGTCGCGACGACGACGCTGCCCGAGATCGGTGCCCAGGCGATCGCGGTGGCAACGGCCATGCCGTGCAACTTCCTCGGCAACAAGCTCTGGACGTTCAGCGGCTGATGCGTGCGCTGCCGGCCGCGGCGGCGCTGCTCGTCCTGGCCGTCCTGGTCGCGCTCCCGGCGGCCGCCTCGGCGACGATCAGCGGCCCGACGACCCCGCTGCGCGGCCCGACCGACCCGAACGCGATCAGCCGGCCCGAGACGCTGACCGGCTTTCCCGCCGGCCACAAGCTCAACGGGCAGAAGGCGCTGGCGATCGCCAAGCGGGTCGGCAAGGTCCGCGACGCGCTGCGCGAGCATCCGACGGCCAAGCCCGAGGTCTTCCTCAAGGGCCAGACCCGCTGGCAGGTGAGCTGGTTCACGCCCGGCCAAGGTGACGCGCGTAAGGAGATCGCGCAGGTCTACATCAGCGACGCGACCGGGGTCGTGACCGAGGCGTGGACCGGTCCGCAGGTCGCCTGGACGATGGCCCGCGGCTACCCGGGCGCGTTCGGCCGCAAGGTCAACGCGCCATGGATCTGGATCCCGCTGTCGGTCCTCTTCGTCGCCCCGTTCGTGGCGTGGCGGCGCCCGCTGCGGCTGCTGCACCTCGACCTGCTCGTGCTCGTCGGCTTCGGCGTGTCGGTGGCGTACTTCAACGACGCCAACCTCGACGCGTCGGTGCCGCTGGTCGTCCCGCTCATGGCCTACCTGTTGGGGCGCATGGCGTGGATCGGCCTGCGCCGGCGCGACGCCGAGCGCGTGCGCGAGCCGCTGCACCTCAACGTCCCGGTCGCCTGGTTGGCGGTCGCGCTCGTGTTCCTCGTCGGGTTCCGGATCGGGCTGAACGTCACGAACTCGAACGTCATCGACGTCGGCTACTCGGGGGTCATCGGCGCCGACCGGCTCGTCGACGGCACGAAGCTCTACGGCCACTTCCCGGCCGACAACCAGCGCGGCGACACCTACGGCGCGTTCGCCTACGAGGCCTACGTGCCGTTCGAGCAGGCGCTGCCGTGGAGCGGCCGGTGGGACGACCTGCCCGCCGCCCACGCCGCGGCGATCGCGTTCGACCTGCTGACGCTGCTGCTGCTCTTCCTCGTCGGGCGGCGGATCCGCGGGCCGGGCACGGGCGTCGTGCTCGCCTACGCATGGGCGGCCTGGCCGTTCTCGCTCTACGCGCTGAGCTGCAACAGCAACGACGCGCTCGTCGCGGCGCTCAGCGCGCTGACGCTCCTGGTCGCCTCGCGCCCGGTCGCCCGCGGCGCCGCCTCGGCGCTGGCCGGGTTCTCGAAGCTCGGCTCGCTCGGGCTCGTGCCGCTCATGGCCACCCACGGCGCGGTGCGCGGCACCTGGTGGCGCACGGTCCTGCGCTTCGCGGCGGCGTTCGTCGTGGCGGCCGGCCTCGTGTGGCTGCCGATCCTGCTGCGCGGCGAGTCGCCCTCGACGATCTACGACCGCACGCTCGGCTTCCAGGCCTCGCGCGGCGCGCCGTTCTCGATCTGGGGCCTATACGGCTGGGAGCTCGCCCAGCACGTCTGGCAGGCGGTGGCGGTCGGCTTCGCGGTCCTGGTGGCGTTCGTTCCTCGCCGGCGCGACATCATCGGGCTCGCCGCCCTGGCCGGCGCCGTGCTCGTCGCGCTCCAGCTGGGCCTGACCTACTGGTTCTATCTCTACCTCGTGTGGTTCTTCCCGTTCGTGGCCGTCGCGCTCTTCGCGCGCTCGCCGGCGCCCCAGCCGGCCCGCTGATCAGCGCGGCGGCGCTCGTCGTCGTCTGGCTCATCAGCACCCATCACGGACCGTTCAGCGACGTGCGGGTCAACGACCTGTACGTCTACTCGGTCGCCAAGGACCTGCTGACGGGCGGCCACGTCCCGTACCGCGACTGGCCGTTCGAGTATCCGCCGGTGGCGATCGCGCCGATCTGGCTGGCCGGGGGGAACGCGACCGCGCTGTCGCTGCTCATGCTCGGCTGCGCGGTCATGGGCCAGGGAGCGGCGTGGGCGCTGGGCGGCGCGAGCGCGGGCTGGCTCATGGTCGCCCTGCCGCCGGTCGCCGGAGCGCTCGTGCGCACGCACTTCGATCTGCTGCCCGCCGCGCTGGTGCTCGTCGGGCTGCTGCTCGTCGTCCGCCGGCGGCCCGCCGCCGGGCTGGCCGTGCTCGCCCTGGGGACGATGGCGAAGCTCTGGCCGGCGGCCGTGGCGCTCGTCGCGCTGGCGTGGCTCGTCGGCAACGGGCGCCGCGACGAGGCGCGCCGCGGGCTCGTCGCCTTCGTGGCGGTCGTCGCCGTCCTCGGCGTCCCGTTCGCGCTCGCCGGCGGCTTTCCCTCGGCGATGGTGCGCTTCCATCTCGAGCGGCCGATCCAGATCGAGTCGACGCCCGCGAGCGTCCTGGAGCTCGTCGGCGGCTCGCACGTCACCGGCGCGCCGATTCGACCCGACCGCTTCAAGTCCAACGGCCTGGACGGCGGTGCGGCCGACGCCGTCGCGCTGCTCTGCACCCTGGCGCTGCTGGCGGCGGTCGCGGCCGTCACCGGGCTGGCGGCGCGGCGGCGCGGCCCGGCGGCGCTCGTGCTGGCCGCGTTCGCGATCACGCTCGCATTCGTCGCCTTCGGCAAGGTCCTCTCGCCCCAGTACGTCTGCTGGCTGCTGCCGCTGGCCGCCGTGGCCTGGGCCCACGGAGCCCGCGCCGGGGCGGCGCTCACCGCGGCCGCCGCGCTCGTCACCCAGCTCTGGTTTCCGGCCCGCTACTTCGACGTCGTCTTCCAGCACGACTGGGCGGTGGCGGCGGTCGCCGTCAGGAACGTCCTGCTGCTGACGGCGCTGGCCGCCACGGCAGCAGCACTGGCTCGATGCTCGCCGCCCGCCGCGGGCGCTCGTCGCAGCCGATGAGCACGCCCATGAGCCACGGGTCGTCGTCGCTGGTCTCGAAGCGCGAGTGCATGTGCGTGCGCAGCGACGCGATCGCCTGCTCCTTCTTGACGCCGATGACCCCGCCGCGCGGCCCGGTCATCCCGACGTCGGTGATGTAGGCGGTCCCGCCCGGCAGGACGCGCGCGTCGTTGGTCGGCACGTGGGTGTGGGTCCCGACGACCGCGGTGACGCGCCCGTCGAGGTGCCAGCCCATCGCGACCTTCTCGCTCGTCGCCTCCGCGTGGAAGTCGACGAGGACGTGGTCGACCTTGCCCTCGAGGTCGGCGAGCACGGCGTCGATCTCCAGGAACGCGACCCGCCCCGCCTGCAGGAACACGTTGCCGCTGAGGTTCACGACGCCCAGCCGCACGCCGTCGCGCTCGACGATCACCGAGCCGCGCCCCGGCTGGGCGGGCAGGTAGTTCGCCGGCCGGATGATCGGGCGGTCGGAGTCGAGGTAGGGCCCGATCTCGGCGCGTCGGTAGGTGTGGTTGCCGAGCGTGATCGCGTCGACCCCGTTGGCGAAGAGCTCGTCGGCGAGCTTTGGCGTGATCCCGAGCCCCCCGGCGATGTTCTCGCCGTTGACGACGACGAACGTCGGGTCGTGGCGCTCGCGCAGCTGCGGCAGCAGCGCCAGCAGCGTCCGGCGGCCCAGGCCACCGACCACGTCACCGACGAACAGGATGGAAGCGGGGCCCGGCACGCCCCATACTCTCGCTGACTGCGCCGATGTCCACGCCGCCGACCATCACCGAGCGCCCCGCCGAGCCGCCCGAGGACGCGCGCGAGCTTCCCTCCGCGCCGGTCGCGCGCGTGCTCGTCCCGCACTGGATCCAGCTCGTCGCGCTGCCCCTCATGGTCATCGCGCTCTATCTCGTCGCCAAGGCGGCAGGCCCGATCCTGCTCGCGTTCGCCGCCGCCGGGGTCATCGCGCTCATCCTCAACCCGATCGTCGCGTTCCTGCAGCGCCGCCATCTTCCGCGCGGCCTGGCGATCCTCGTCGTCTACCTCGGGTTCTTCGTCTGCGCCGTAGGTGCCGGGCTGCTGCTCGCCAACCCGGTCGCCGACCAGGCCAAGTCGTTCGGCAACGACGTGCCGGGCATCGTCGACGAGGCGAACGCGAACCTCGCCGACCTCCAGCACTGGTTCGACCGCAAGGGCATCAACATCGAGGTCAAGCACCAGGGCCAGACCGCGCTGCAGACGCTGCAGGAGCGCGTCGTCGGCGGGACGAGCGACATCGTGAACTTCGGCGGCGAGATCCTCAAGAGCCTCGTCACCGCGTCGCTCGGCCTGATCCTCGTGCTCGTCCTGTCGATCTACATGTTGGTCTACGGGGAGCGGATCGGTGCGGGGGTGAGATCGATCATGCCGCCCGGCGACGGCACGCCCGAAGACGACTTCCCCACCCGCATCCAGCGGGCCGTCGGCGGCTACCTGCGCGGCCAGGCGCTCTTCAGCCTGGCGATGGGCACCGGCGCGGGCGCCGGGCTGTGGGTGCTCGGCACGCTCGGCGTCTTCCCCGACGGCAAGACCTACGCGTTCGCGTTCGGCCTGTGGTTCGGGCTCATGGAGCTCATCCCGTTCATCGGGCCGTTCCTCGGCGCCCTGCCGCCGCTGCTCGTCGCGCTCTTCCAGGACCCGCTCACCGCCGTCTGGCTGGCGATCTTCTTCACCGCGCTGCAGCAGCTCGAAGGCCATGTCGTCGCCCCCTACATCTTCGGCCACACGCTGCGCATCAACCCGCTGCTGGTCATCTTCGCGCTGCTGCTCGGCGCCCGCGCCTACGGGTTCCTCGGCGCCCTGCTCGCGCTGCCGGTCGCGGCGATCGTGCGCGAGACCGTCGTCTACCTGCGCCGCCACCTCGTGCTGGAGCCCTGGCGTCACGACGACGACCCCGTGTCGATACCGTCCCGGCGGTGACCGCCGCCGCCGCGCCGTCCGCCACGCCCGCGCTGGCCGTCACCGGCGTCACGCGCCGCTTCGGCCAGCGGGTCGCCCTGCGCGACGTGAGCTTCACCGTGGACGGCGGGGAGACCGTCGCGGTCATCGGCCCCAACGGCGCGGGCAAGACGACGTTGCTGTCGATCATCGGCGGCGTCCTGGCCGCCACCGACGGCGACGTGAGCCGCCGGCCCGCCGACGTCGGCTGGGTGCCCCAGCAGCCCGCGGTCTACGGCAAGCTCACCGTCCGGGAGAACCTCGAGCTCTTCGCCCGCCTGGAGCGCGCGGCCGACCCGCGCGCCGCCGCCGACGCGATGCTCGACCAGACCGGCCTGCGCGACCGGGCCGGCGACGAGCTGTCGACGCTGTCGGGCGGCAACCGCCAGCGGGTCAACATCGCGGTCGGCCTGCTCGCCGACCCCGACGTCCTGCTGCTCGACGAGCCCTCCTCGTCGCTGGACCCGCGCCAGCGCGCGCGGCTGTGGGAGTTCGTCGACGCGCTGGCCGCCCGCGGCACCGCCGTCGTGTTCACGACCCACGACGTCGGCGAGGCCGAGCGCCACGCCGACCGCCTGCTCGTCCTCGCCGACGGGCAACTGCTCTTCGACGGCACGCCCGCCGAGCTGCTGGCCGCGGCCGGGCAGGGCGCGTCGCACCTCGAGGCGGCGTTCGTCGCGTTCCTGGCCGAGCGGGGCTTCTGAGCCGACCGTGCGCGTCCTGCTCGCCAAGGACCTGCGGATCCTGCGCCGCTCTCCGCTGCTCGTCGGCCTGCTCGTCGCCTACCCGATCCTCATCGCCGTCCTCATCGGGCTGGCGCTCTCGCAGGGCCCGGGCAAGCCGAAGGTCGCCGTCGTCAACGAGCTGGCCGGGGGCGGCGCCCCCCTGACGATCGGCGGCACGCGCGTCGAGCCGCTCGAGTACGCGGAGAAGCTCTCGGAGTCGATCGACCCGGTGCAGGTCCGCAGCCGTGCCGAGGCGCGCCGCAGGGTCCTCGACGGCGAGGTGCTCGCCGCGATCATCGTGCCGCGCGACCTGCTGCAGCGCGTCCAGAGCACGATCGCGCTGGCCGGCGGCAACCAGCGGCCCACCGTCGAGGTTCTCTACAACGCCCAGGACCCCGTGAAGCGCCGCTTCGTCGAGTCGACGATCGACAGCCGGGTCGCCGAGCTCAACCGTGCCGTCTCGGGCAAGCTCACCGAGGTCGCCGCCGGCTACATCGACCTGCTGCTGCGCGGCGGGCACTTCTCGCTGCTGGGCCGCTCGTTCGACGTCATCGGCCTGGAGCGGGCGAAGCAGATGATCGACACCGTCCTCACGAGGACGCCGCGCGGCACCCCGAGCCACGCCGAGCTGCAGCGCGTCTCGCGCTTCGCCGGCCTGGCGGTCGACAACCTCGACCTCGCCAAGCCGATCCTGCGCAGCGCGGGCGCGCCGATCGCCGTCAAGGAGGTCGCGCTGCGGGGCCGCCACACGCCGCTGAACGCCTACGCGGTCGCGATCGCCGTGACGCTGTCGCTCATGCTCGTCTGCGTCCTGCTGGCCGCCGGCATGCTCGCGCTCGAACGCGAGGAGCACGCGTTCTCGCGGCTCGTCCGCGGCCTCGTCAGCCACACGACGCTGGTGGCCGAGAAGATCGTCCTGGCCGCCGCGTGCGCGGCGGCTGCCGCCCTGCTGCTGTGTGCCGGCGTGTCGCTCTTCGTCGCCCTGGATTGGGGCCGGGCGCCCTGGTGGGTGCTGGCCACCGCCGTCGGCGGGCTCGGCTTCGCGGCCCTGGGGGTCGCGATCGGCGCGCTGGCCCGCGAGGTGCGCGCCGCATCGCTGCTGGCGATCCTGCTGACGCTGCCGATCGCGTTCCTGGCGCTCGTGCCGTCGGGCGCGGTCGACGACACGCTCTACGACGTCATCCGCGCGATCAGCGCCGTCTTCCCGTTCCGCCCTGCCCTGCATGCCGTCGACGCGGCGATCAACGGCGGCGGCCTGGCCGGCCCGCTCGCCCACCTCGCCGGGCTGACCGTCGCCTGGGCCGCGATCGCACGCGTCGGCCTGCGGCGCTTCGCGTAGGCTCGGGCCCGTGCTCGAGCCCCCGCCGCCGCGCGTCCGCCTCGACGCCGAGATGACGGCGATCCGGCCGCTCGCGGTCGCCGACGCCGAGGAGTACGCGGCCGCCGTCATCGCCAACCGCGCCCACACCGAGCCGTGGGAGCCGGTCCATCCCGCCAGCCACTACAGCGTGTCCGGCCAGCGCGAGACGCTGCGCCGCGACGTCGAGGCCTGGGAGCTCGGCACCGGGTACGCGTTCGCGGTCCTCGACCGCACCGCCGGCGACGCGATCATCGGCCGGATCGCCCTGGGCAACGTCGTGCGCGGCGCCTGGCGCAACGCGACGCTCGGCTACTGGGTGGCGGCCGACGCCGGCGGCCGCGGCCACGGCACCGAGGCGGCCCGGCTCATCTGCGCGTTCGCGTTCGAGCGGGCCGGCCTGCACCGGGTCCAGCCCGCGGTCATCCCGCGCAACCGGCGCTCGATCCGCGTCGTCGAGAAGGCGGGCTTTCGCCACGAGGGGCGGGCGCTGCGCTACCTGAACATCGCCGGGCGCTGGGAGGACCACGAGATCTTCGCGATGACCGCCGAGGACTGGGCCGATCGCCCAGAGGGCGATCGGCGTCCGGAATCGCGACGGTCATGAGCGAGGCGGCGCTCGCCCGCGAGCGATTCCGGGGCGCGTCCGACGGCTAACCTGACATCCGATGGCTGCGTTCCCGACGACGCGCATGCGGCGCCTGCGCCGCACCGGCGCCCTCCGCGCCCTCGTGCGCGAGACCGTGTTGCAGCCGTCCGATCTCGTCCTGCCGCTCTTCGTCCAGGAGGGCCTGGAGGGCAGCACGTCCATCGGCTCCATGCCCGGCGTCAGCCGCCACGGCATCGAGTCCGCGGTCGCCGAGGCGGGCGCCGCCCACGCCCTCGGCGTCGGGGCGGTCATGCTCTTCGGCATCCCGGCCGTCAAGGACGCCGAGGGCAGCGGGGCGTGGGACGACGCGGGCGCCGTCCAGCTCGCCGCGCGGGCGCTGAAGTCCGCCCACCCCGAGCTCGTCGTCACGACCGACGTCTGCCTCTGCGAGTACACCGACCACGGCCACTGCGGCGTCATCGGCGATCGCGACGAGGTCGACAACGACGTCTCGCTCGACCTCCTGGCCCGCACCGCCGTCTCGCACGCGCGCGCGGGCGTCGACGCCGTCGTGCCCAGCGACATGATGGACGGCCGCGTCGCCGCGATCCGCGCCGCGCTCGACGAGGCCGGCTTCGCCCACACGCCGATCGTCGCCCACAGCGCGAAGTTCGCCTCGAGCTTCTACGGCCCGTTTCGCGAGGCCGCCGGCGGCGCGCCGCAGTTCGGCGACCGCCGCGGCTACCAGATGGACCCCGCCAACGGCGACGAGGCCGTGCGGGAGGCGCTGCTCGACGTCGACGAGGGCGCCGACGTCGTGCTCGTCAAGCCGGCCACGGCCTACCTCGACGTGCTCTGGCGCGTCAAGCAGGCCACCCGGCTGCCCGTCGCCGCGTACCACGTCGGCGGGGAGTACGTCATGATCAAGGCGGCCGCCGCCACCGGTCATCTCGATGAGCGCGCGGCGGTCCTGGAGACGCTGACGGCGATCCGCCGGGCCGGCGCCGACATCGTCATCACCTACCACGCGAAGGACGCTGCACAGTGGCTTCAGTGACCCCCAAGATCCGCTCGCGCAAGGACGGGGCCGCGGTCCCCCTCGACGAGTTCGACAAGCGGCTGCTCAACGAGATGCAGGGCTCGTTCCGGATCGTCCCGCGGCCCTACGCCGAGGTCGCCGCGAGCCTCGGGGTCGACGAGGACATCGTCCTGCGCCGCGTCGCCGAGCTCGTCCAGCAGCGGATCATCCGCCAGGTCACGCCGATCTTCGACACGCGCGCGCTCGGCTACAAGTCGATGCTCGTCGCCGCCAAGGTCGACGCCGAGCACCCGTGGCGGCCGGCGAAGATCGTCAACGAGCATCCGGGCGTCTCGCACAACTACCTGCGCAACCACGACTTCAACATGTGGTTCACGATCGCCGTCGAGCCCGACTCGATCCTGGGCCTCGAGGGCACGCTCGACGTCCTCGCCCGCGAGACCGGCGCCGAGTCGGTGCGCATGCTGCCGACCCTGAAGCTCTTCAAGATCCGCATGGACCTCGAGATGTCGGGCGACACGCAGGCGCTCGCGAAGGCGGCCGAGGCGGTCGCCCCCGCGGAGACCGACCCGCAGCCCTACGACGACCTCGACAAGGCGGTCATCCGGGCCACCCAGGGCGACCTGCCGGTCGTCTCCGAGCCCTACGCGGACGCCGCCCGCGAGCTCGGCATGAGCGTCGAGAAGCTCGTCGAGCACCTCGAGGGCATGGTCGAGCGCCGGCTCCTGCGCCGCGTCGCCGCCATCCTCTTCCACCGCCGGGCCGGCTTCAGCGCCAACGGCATGGGCGTCTGGAAGGTGCCGCAGGACCGCGTGCTGGAGGCCGGCGCCAAGATGGCGGCCTTCCGCGGCATCAGCCACTGCTACGAGCGGCCGACCTACGCCGACTGGCCCTACCAGCTCTTCACGATGGCCCACGGCCGCTCCAAGGAGGAGTGCGACGCGATCCTCGACGCGGTCGGGGCCGAGGTCGGCTGCGTCGAGGACCGGGCGACCCTCTACTCGTCGACCGAGTTCAAGAAGGTCCGGCTCCTGTACTTCACCGACGACTTCAAGCGCTGGGAACGAGAGCACGCGGCTTGAGCGTCTCCCTGACCGACACCCGCTCCGCCGAGCTCTACGCGCGGGCGCAGCGGCGCCTGCCGGGCGGAGTGAACTCCCCGGTGCGCGCGATGCGCGCCATCGGCCGCGATCCGATCTTCGTCGAGCGCGCCCACGGCGCCGAGCTCGTCGACGTCGACGGCAACCGCTATGTCGACTACGTCTGCTCGTGGGGTCCGCTCATCCACGGCCACGCCCATCCGGAGATCGTCGCGGCGGTCACCGAGGCGGCGGCGCGCGGCACGAGCTACGGCGCCCCGACCGCCGGCGAGGTCGAGCTCGCCGAGGAGGTCGCCCGCCGCGTGCCCGGGGTCGAGATGCTGCGCATGACCTCGTCGGGCACGGAGGCGTCGATGAGCGCCATCCGGCTCGCCCGGGCGGCGACCGGCCGGACGAAGCTGCTGAAGTTCGCCGGCGCCTACCACGGCCATGTCGACGGCCTGCTCGCCGAGGCCGGCAGCGGCCTGGCGACCGCGGGCGTGCCGGCCAGCCCCGGTGTGCCCGAGGCGGCCACGCACGAGACGATCGTCGTGCCCTTCAACGACGGCGAGGCCGTCGCGCGCGCCTGCGCCGAGCACGAGTTCGCCGCGATCCTCGCCGAGCCCTACCCGGCGAACATGGGACTCGTCCTGCCCGTCGAAGGCTTCCTGCAGTTCCTGCGCAACCAGGCCGACGCCAACGGCGCCCTGCTGATCTTCGACGAGGTCATCACGGGCTTCCGCGTCTCGGAGGGCGGCGCCCAGGAGCGCCACGGCGTGCTGCCCGACCTGACGATCATGGGCAAGGTGCTCGGCGGCGGGCTGCCGGCCGCCGCCTACGGCGGCTCCGAGGCGCTCATGGAGCGCATCGCCCCGGCCGGCGACGTCTACCAGGCGGGCACGCTGAGCGGCAACCCGCTGGCCGTCGCCGCCGGCCTCACGACGCTGCGCCTGCTCGACGAGGCCGCCTACCGGCGTCTGGGGGCGACGACCGAGACGCTCGCCGACGGCCTGCGGGAGGCGGCGGCCGCCGCCGAGGTGCCGGTGTCGGTCACGTCGGCGCCCGGCCTGCTCACGGTCTTCTTCGCCCCGGAGGCGCCACGCGAGTACGCCGCCGCCCAGGCCTGCGACCGTGAGGCGTACGGCGCCTGGTGCCGTGCGCTGCTGGCCCGGGGCGTCTACCCGCCGCCGTCGCAGTTCGAGGCGTGGTTCCCGTCGCTCGCGCACGAGCCCGAGCACGTCGAGCGCACGCTCGAGGCCGCCGCCGCCGCGTTCGCCGAGGTCGCGGGCGCGTGATCCTCGAGCGGCTCGCCGCGCTCGTGCGCGACGAGGGCGGCCTGCTCGCCGAGGCGCTCGCGGCGGCCCCGTCCGGCGCGACCCCGCACGGTGCGCTCGTCGCGGCCGGGCCGCGCGCCGACGGCCACCCGGCCGACCTGCCACTCGTCGTCGAGGTCGTCCGCGAGGGCTACCTCCTGCACCACGGCGGCGACGGTGCCGGAGACGAGGGGCCCCGCCGCGGCCGTGTCCTCGCCCCCGGCGACGACGACCTCGCGCTGTTGGCCGGCGACCGGCTCTACGCCCTCGGCCTCGAGCGGCTCGCCGCCGCCGGCGATCTCGACGCGGTCGCGGCCCTCGCGGACCTCATCGCGCTCGGCTCGCAGGCCGAGGCGGCCGGTGACCCGGATCTTGCCGACGCGGTCTGGGAGGCCGGCGCGGCCGAGCTCGGCTGGGGCCCGGACGCCGCGCTGGACAGCGCCAAAGAGGCGGTACGTGCAGGGCAAACGGACGCGGCCGAGCGTCTGCGCGCCGCCGTCCGCGCCGTCACCGGACCGCTCGCGCCGAGCCGCTGAGCGGACACCGCCGCGCACCCTCAGCGCGCCGACGGAGGGGGGCCGGTAGATTTCCGGGCCCCGGATCGTGGGCGACCCCTGGGAGCCCGCGGATCCTCCGCACACTTCAACGCCATCACCGTGCCCAAGAAGCAAGCCAAGAGCAAGTACACCGCCGACCGGGGCATCCCGGGCGCCTTCGAGGGCGAGACCGTCACGCGCCGCCGGTTCATGGTCGGCAGCGCCCACGCGACGGGCGCGATCGCCACCTCGGCGATCCTCCTCCCGTCGCTCGGGTTCGCCATCGGGCCGATCTTCGAGGAGCACGAGCAGCGCTGGCAGGCCGTCGGGCCCGTCGACGAGTTCCCCGACGACACGTACGTCCCCAAGGTCATCTCGATCGCCGACGGCATCGGCGAGACCGGCAAGACGACCGTCTACGTGCGCAAGCGCAACCCGAAGCTCGACACCGACGAGCTGCCCAAGGGCTTCGAGTCCGAGGAGTTCGTCGCGATCTCCTCGCGCTGCATGCACCTCGGCTGCCCGGTCCGCTACACCGACGCGGCGCAGCGCTTCATCTGCCCGTGCCACGGCGGCGTCTACGACTTCCAGGGCAAGGTGGACGGCGGCCCGCCGGTCCGCCCGCTCGACCGCTTCTACAACCGCGTCCGCAACGGCCAGGTCGAGATCGGGCCCCGCTTCTCGGTCAACAGCGAGCTGCGCCGCTTCTCGCCCCGCGACCCCGGCGAGCCCATCGACGGCATTGGCCAGTACCTGTACCCCTCGCGGCCCTCGATCCGCAAGCTCGACTCGCTCCCGCAGGAGTAGCTCTGATGCCGAAGCTCAAGCTCCCCGCACCGCCCCTGCCGCCGTCGTTGCGGCCGGCGCCCAAGCGCCCCGGCGCCCCGAAGCCGACCCCGCTCGACACGGCCGCCGACGCCGGCGCCCACGTCGTCGGCTGGGTCGACGAGCGCACGTCGCTCTCCGGCGGCCTGCGCTGGATGATGTTCCGCAAGGTGCCCAAGGGCACCAACTGGTTCTACACCCTGGGCTCCGCGACGATGTTCGCCTTCCTCTCGCAGGCGATCACCGGCGTCTTCCTCGCGATGTACTACCGGCCCGACGCCGCCGGCGGAGCGTACGAGTCGATCCGCCACATCAACGACGACGTCTTCCTCGGCGAGTTCGTCCACGGCATGCACAAGTGGGGTTCGACCGTCATGGTCATCCTCGTCTTCCTGCACATGGCCAGGACGTTCTTCTTCGGCGCGTACAAGTACCCGCGCGAGCTCAACTGGGTCATCGGCGTCGCCCTGCTCATCCTCACGATGGCGATGTCGTTCACCGGCTACCTGCTGCCGTTCGACCAGCGGTCCTACTGGGCGACGGTCGTGGGCGTGAACATCAACGGCACCGGCCCGCTCGTCGGCCCGTACCTGTCCGACTTCCTGCGCGGCGGGGCCGAGTTCGGCGCCACGACGCTGTCCCGCTTCTACGCGATCCACATGATGCTCGTGCCCGGCATCATCGCGGCGCTCATCGGCGCCCATCTGTACCTGGTGGCGAAGCTCGGCACCACGGCCCCGCCGTGGCTGAAGGCCAAGCCGGTCGCCGAGATGAACGAGGAGCGCGCGTGAACCGCCAGCAGAAGGAGGAGTACCTCCGCGAGTACTCCAAGCTCAAGGCCGAGGGGAAGCCGTTCTTCCCCTACGCCGTCGCCAAGGACGGCGCGATGGCCTGCATCGTCATCGGCATCATCGTCGCGATGTCGATCGTCCTCGGCGCCGAGCTCGGCCCGAAGGCCGACCCGACGACGACGACCTACACGCCGCGGCCCGAGTGGTACTTCTTCTTCCTCTTCGAGCTGCTGCGCGTCATCAAGCCGCCCGAGTTCGTCCCGCTCGCCACGATCGGCGTGCCGACGATCTGCATGATCCTCCTGTTCCTGCTGCCGTTCTACGACCGCAGCCCCGAGCGGCGCCCCGAGCGGCGCCCGGTCGCCACGCTCGCCGGCATCTTCACGATCGCCGCGATGGGCTACCTGACCTACCTGGGCGCGAACGCGGGCTCGCCGAACGAGATCGACATGGCCACCCCGGCCGGCGTGACGAGCCAGGGCGCGGCCGCGGTCCAGCAGTTCGAGAAGGGTCGCCAGGTCGCCGCCCAGTCCGGCTGCCTGGCCTGCCACAAGATCGGCGAGAACGGCAACGACGGCCCGGGCCCGCACCTCACCGACATCGCCGATCGGCTGCCGGCCGCCGGCATCGAGCGCACGCTCATCAACCCGACCGCCCCGATGCCGTCGTTCAAGAAGCTCGCCGACCAGGATCCCGAGCGGTTCAAGGCGCTCGTCGCCTTCCTCGGCCAGCTGAAGTCCGGCGACGAGGACACGCAGTCGAGCAACACGAGCAGCCCGGAGAAGTGATGCCGGGCGCGGCCGCCGAGCGCGGCACGCTCCCCGAGCCGCAGGTCCGCGCGATGTTCGACCGCATCGCGCGGGTCTACGACCTCATGAACTCCGTCATGACGGCGGGGTTGCACCACCAGTGGCGCCGCCGGGCCGCGGACCTTGCGAACGTGGGCCCGGGCGACCGGGTCCTCGACGTCGCCACCGGCACCGGCGACCTGGCCGTCGAGCTCGCCGGCCGCGTCGGCCCGTCCGGCCAGGTCATCGGGTCGGACTTCTCCGAGGAGATGCTGGCCAATGCCCGGCGGAAAGTCTCCGGTCATTCGTCGCCCGCCGTGGCGGGCATTCGCTTCGAGTGGGGCAACGCGCTCGAGCTGTCCTACGGCGACGGCGAGTTCGACGCGGCGACCGCCGGCTTCGGCGCCCGCAACTTCTCCGACCTCGAGCAAGGCCTGCGCGAGATGACCCGGGTCGTGCGCCCGGGCGGCCGGGTCGTCATCCTCGAGATCACGACGCCGCAGCGGCCGCCCTTGTCGACGTTCTTCGGACTGTGGTTCGATCACGTCGTGCCGCTCATCGGCAAGCTCGCCGGCGACAGCCAGGCTTACGACTATCTTCCGAGCTCCGTGAAGCGCTTTCCCGGACCGCCTGAGCTGGCCGCGACGATGCAGCGCGCCGGCCTCACCGACCTGCGCTGGACCCTGACCGCGGGCGGCATCATCGCCATCCACGTCGGAACCAAGCCGGGCGCATGACCCAGGACGCCGGCGCGACCTCCGCGGTCGAGTCGATCACGGCGATCGTTCACGCCGGCGGCGACCACGTCCTGCCCCTGCTGGCGGGCGTCGAGGAGGAGCTGCGCGCCGCCGCCACCGGCCACGGGCCGGTGCTCGGCGAGCACGCGGCGGCGACGATCGCCGCCGGGGGCAAGCGGCTGCGCCCGCTGCTGACGATCCTCGCCGCCGGGCCCGCCGCGGCCGACGGGGACGAGACCGCCGCGCGCGTCGCCCGCGCGGCGGCAGCCGTCGAGCTCATCCACAGCGCGACGCTCGTCCACGACGACGTCCTCGACCTCGCCCGGCTGCGGCGAGGCCGCCCCACGGTGTTCGCCGTCGCCGGCCGCCAGGCCGCCACCCAGACCGGCGACCTGCTCTTCGCCCGCGCCTTCGCGCTGCTGACCGCCAACGGCAGCGCCGAGCAGGTGCGGGCGCTGAGCGACGCCAGCTCGGCGCTGGCCCGCGGCGAGCTGCTGCAGCGCGCCGACAGCTGGGACGCGTCGATCACCGTCGAGCGCTACCTGCTGCGCTGCGAGCTGAAGACCGCGCGGCTCTTCCAGGCCGCCTGCGTGCTCGGCGCCGTGGAGAGCGGCGACGCCGCCGCGCCGCCCGCCCTGCGCGAGTTCGCGCGGCGGATCGGGCTGGCGTTCCAGATCCTCGATGACGTCCTCGACGTCGCCGGGCCGGCCGAGCGCACGGGCAAGCACCGCGGCACCGACCTGCTCGACGGCACGGTGACGCTGCCGGTCATCCTCGCCCGCGAGCGCGACGCGCAGCTGCGCGCGATCGACCCGCGCAGCATCCGCGCCCCGCAGCAGGCCGAAGCGCTCTGCGACCGGATCGCCGCCACGGGCGCGCTCGACGCCGCCCGTGAGGTCGCGCTCGAGCACGTCGCGGCGGCCAAGGCCGTCCTGCCCGACGAGCTGCCCGACCAGCAGCGGGCCGCGCTGCTGCTCGTGGCCGACTCGGTCGTGACCCGCTACTCCTGACCGGGGTCAGACCCGTTCCGTTGCAGTGCGGTCCACACATACGACAGGCCGGCTTTCCAGCCGGCCCGTCGTCTCAACCAGGCGCACGGGGCGCCTGAAGCTCAGAAGTCCTCGGGGACGATGTGGTTCTCCGCCAGGGCGCGGCAGAACCGCTCGATCTCCTCTTCCATGTTCGCGTGGGAGAGGCGCTTGAGGTCGCGCACGAGCGCCTCGGTGCCGCGATCGAGCTCCTCGTCGAAGCGCTCGACGAGCTCCTGCTCGAAGATCCCGGTCCCGCTCCACTCGCAGTTGGGGCAGCGCAGGGCCACCTCCCAGTGGGTCGCGCCCGACTCCTCCCACTCGGTGGGGTAGACGAGGCGCGAGCCGCACGTCCCGCAGATGTGGAGATCGCCGACGGTCTCCTCGCGGCCCGTCCCGTGAGCGGCCGCAGTGGCCGCGCCGGGCTGGTCCTCGAAGTAGACGACCTCGATCGTCTTGCCCGAGGGCAGTACCACGCGGCGGACGTAGTGGTGGGGCTCGTGGTGGCTCATCGAAGTGACCGATCGAGAATGGGGGCGCTGACAGTCCCGTGATCGGATGTGGCCGCCGCGAACTTGAACCTCAGCTCGTCCATTCGTCCGCACGCGATCACTGGCGTGCTTGACGAACGGCGCTAGGCTGAGAGGCCCTCGACCGAAGGCCCGAAGCCATGCCCATCGGCATCCCCGAGCTCCTCATCGTCCTCGTCATCATCCTGGTCATCTTCGGCCCCAAGCGCCTGCCGATGCTCGGCCGCCAGCTGGGCGGTGGCATGCGCGAGTTCAAGGACTCGATCACCCGCAAGGGCGACGACGCCGAGGACGACGAGGCCCGTCCGGAGCTGACCGCGCAGGCCGACCCGCTCGACCCCACGCCGGACGCCACGGCGACGGCCGCCGGCGCGCGCGACGAGACGGTGACCCGTCCCGGGCGGTAGCGCTTGCCGACGATCCGGCCGATCGGCCACGAGGAGCGGCTCAGCCTCATCGAGCATCTCGACGAGCTGCGCACCCGGCTCATCGTCAGCATCGCCGTGTTCGTCGCGGCGTTCAGCGTCTGCTACTGGCAGAACCACCGGCTGCTGGACTGGCTGAACGTCCCGCTCGCCAACGCGCACCACATCGACTGCTCCGACCACCGCAAGGCCGACGACTCGCTGGAGCGCTCGGGGTGCTTCAACCAGGCGGTCGGCACGTACCTCGAGGGTGCCGCCCCGACGCTCGCCCAGGCGGGTGAGGCGCTCGCCGCCCTGAGCGGGTCGGACGGCGTCACCGCGGCGACGAAGGCGAAGGCCGCCCGCGCCCAACGTGAGCTGCGCGCGCTCGCCGACCAGGCGAGCCGGGCCGCGCAGCTGACGCCGCGCGCGGTCGACGGCCGCGCCCAGCCGGTCACGCTCGGGGTCACCGAGCCGTTCCTGACGACGGTCACCGTCGCCGGCTACTCGGCGCTGCTGATCTCGCTGCCGTTCCTGCTCTTCCAGCTCTACGCGTTCATCCTGCCCGCGTTCACCCGGCAGGAGCGACGGCTGGCCCTTCCGGCGATGCTCATGATCCCGCTGCTGTTCATCGGCGGCGTGGCGTTCGGCTACTTCCTGGCGCTGCCGCGGGCCATCGCGTTCCTGCAGAACTACAACGACGGCCAGTACGACATCCTCGTCCAGGCGCGCGAGTACTACCGGTTCGTCGTCGTCCTGCTGGCCGCGATGGGCCTGCTCTTCCAGGTGCCCGTAGGGGTGCTGGCGATCGTGCGCCTGCAGATCCTCACGCCCGAGCAGCTGCGCCGCACGCGCGGCTACGCGCTCATCATCTTCGCGGTCGTCGCCGCGGTCGTGACACCCACGCCCGACCCGTTCACGATGCTCATCGCCATGGCGCCGTTGGTCGTCCTCTACGAGCTCAGCATCCAGCTGGCCCGGTTCGTCGCGCCCGCCGGACCGTCGCGGTGGTCGTTCGCGCTGGACGACCACGAGCCCGATGTGTGGAACCCGGGTCCCCGGACCGCCGACGATCTAGACTGACCGCCATGCTCTTCGACCTTCGGGCGCGCGGACGGCGCCGGACGATCCAGGTCATCTACCTCGGCCTGGCCATCCTCATGGGTGGCGGACTCGTGCTGTTCGGCATCGGCGGCGCCACGAGCGGCGGCCTGCTCGACGCGTTCCGCAGCGACGGCAGCTCGTCGACGAGCGAGGTGTTCAAGAAGCAGCTCAGCCAGGCCGAGCAGGGCGTGAAGCTCCACCCGCGGTCGGCGGACGCGTGGACCGCGCTCGCGCGCGTGCGCTACCAGCAGGCGACCACCGGCTATGACGAGAGCACCGGCCAGTTCAGCGACAAGGGCCAGGAGGCCATGCGCGCGGCCGACGGCGCGTGGCAGAAGGCGCTCACGCTGACCGACAAGCCGGACCCGAACGTCGCCGCCACCATGGTGCAGCTCTACGCGCCGAGCGCGCTCAACCAGCCCGCCAAGGCGGTGCGCGCGTTCGAGATCCAGCTCGACGCGACCGAGGCGCCGACCTGGCAGCTGTACGCGAAGTGGGCGCAGCTCGCCTATCTGGCCAAGCAGGAGCGCAAGGCCGAGCTCGCCGGCCAGAAGGCGGTCCGCAAGGCGCCCAAGGACCAGAAGGCGCAGGCCAAGCAGGCGGTCGACGCCGCCAAGGCCCAGGCTCAGCAGCAGGCCCAGCAGCAGTCCGGCGCCGCCGCGCCGGCCGGCTGATCGGGCGGCGGGAACCCGGCCTCAGCCACCCGCGCCGCGCGCCGCGCGGTCGCTATCCTTTCTGCGCCTCGCCCCTATAGCTCAACTGGCAGAGCAGCGGACTCTTAATCCGAAGGTTCTAGGTTCGATTCCTAGTGGGGGCACTGCTCCGAAGGCCCGGCCCGCGCCGGGCCTTCGTCGTCTCGAGGGGGGAGAACTTCGGCGCGTCCTGACCTATAGGGAGCATGGACACCAATCTCCCCGAACTGCCCACCGAGACCACCGAGCCGATCCGCGACCTCGTCGAGGCGCTCGTCAACTGGGGCGGCCAGGTCTCGCAGATCGTCGCGCACATGGCGGCGAACGCATCGCCGCCCCGCAGCGGGCACGTGACGGCGCCCGAGATCCTGCACCGGCTCCTGTGGAGCGTGCTCGAGCCCGCGCTCGACGGCCGCAGCGCCGACGACCTCCTCAGCGCGGCCGCGGTCGTCCGTGCCTCGAGCGCCACCGTCGCCGAGGAGATCGTCCTCGTCGACCTGGATCACGCGCCGGCCCGCGGCTCGGAATGGCGCCGCTCGCGGCGGCGTCACCGGCGGCCGTGAGGACGCATACCGGAACCCCGGAAACCGGGTCGGGTTTGCTCCTCTATCCTGTCGCGACCTCCTCATCCCGACCGCTGGAGCCCCCATGACCGACACGCCCAACCTCCGTCCGGAGACGCTCGCCGTCCACGCCGGCCAGGTGCCCGATCCGGCGACCAACGCCGTCGCGGTGCCCATCTACCAGACGACGTCGTTTCAGTTCGACGACACCCAGCACGCCGCCGACCTCTTCGCGCTCAAGACGCCGGGCAACATCTACACCCGGATCATGAACCCGACGTGGGACGTGCTCGAGCAGCGCCTCACCGCGCTCGAGGGCGGCGTCGGGGCGGTCGTGACCTCCGCGGGCCAGGCGGCCGTCACCTACTCGGTCCTCAACATCACGCGCGCGGGCGACAACATCATCGCCACGTCGCAGCTCTACGGCGGCACCTACAACCTCTTCGCCCACACGCTGCCGCAGCTCGGCATCGAGGTGCGCTTCGCCGACGCCGACGATCCGGACGCGGTCGCCCGGCTCGCCGACGACAAGACCCGCCTCGTCTTCGGCGAGATCATCGGCAACCCGCGGGTCAACGTCCTCGACGTCAAGGCGTGGGCCGATGCCGCCCACGCCGCCGGCCTGCCGCTCATCGTCGACAACACGGTCGCCACCCCGGTCGGGGCGCGCGTCTTCGAGCAGGGCGCCGACATCGCGGTGCACGCCCTGACGAAGTGGATCGGGGGCCACGGCAACTCGATCGGCGGCATCGTCATCGACGCGGGCTCGTTCGACTGGGTCGCCCACGCCGAGCGCTACCCCGGCCTCACCCAGCCCGACCCGAGCTACCACGGGGTCGTCTGGGCCGACGCGCTGGGCCCGGCCGCCTACATCGGCCGCGTTCGCACGGTCATGCTGCGCAACACCGGCGCGGCGCTCTCGCCGTTCAACGCGTTTCTCATCCTGCAGGGCCTCGAGACCCTGCACCTGCGGATGGAGCGCCACAACGCCAACGCGCTCGCGGTCGCCCGCTGGCTGAAGGACCGCGACGAGGTGACCTGGATCAACTACCCGGGCCTCGAGGACGACCAGTACCACGAGGTCGCCCAGCGCTCCCTGCGCGGCGGCTACGGCGCGCTCATCACGTTCGGCGTCAAGGGCGGGCTGGAGGCCGGCAAGACGTTCATCGAGGCGCTCCAGCTCTTCAAGCACCTCGCGAACATCGGCGACGCGAAGTCGCTGGCGATCCACAACGCGTCGACGACCCACTCGCAGCTCAACGCCGAGGAGCTCGCCGCCGCCGGCGTCACCGAGGACACGGTGCGCCTGTCGATCGGCATCGAGCACGTCGACGACATCATCGGCGACCTGCAGCAGGCGCTCGAGAAGGCGGCCAAGCCGGTCACCGCGTAGGGCTCTCGTGGCGCAGGCGGTCAGCACCGTTGAGCGGGTCGTCCTCTTCCCCGAGGACGACCCGCTGCGCCTTGCCTGCGGGCGGACGCTCGCACCCGTGGAGGTCGCCTACGCGACGTTCGGCGAGCTCGACGCCGCCGGCGGCAACGCCGTCTTCGCCTGCCACGCGCTGACCGGCGACGCGCGCGTCACCGGGCCAGGCGGCTGGTGGTCGACGCTCGTCGGGCCGGGCCTGCCGGTCGACACCGACCGGTTCTTCGTCATCGGCGCCAACCTGCTCGGCGGCTGCCAGGGCACGACCGGGCCGTCGTCGATCGACCCGGCGACCGGCGAGCCCTACGGGATGGACTTCCCGCCGCTGACGATCGCCGACCTCGTGGCCGTGCACCGGCGGCTGCTCGAGCACCTCGGCATCGAGCGGCTCTACGCCGCGCTCGGCGGGTCGCTCGGGGGCATGCAGGTGCTCCAGTGGGTCCTCGACGCGCCCGGGGAGATCGAGCGCGCCGGCATCATCGCCGCCAGCGCTGAGCTCACCGCCGAGAACATCGCGTTCTCGAACGTCGCCCGGTCGGCGATCCTGGCCGGGGACCCGCTCACCGGCATGGGTGTCGCGCGGCGCCTGGGCCACATCACCTACCTGTCGGAGCAGCTGCTGACGCGCCGGTTCGGCCGCGACCGGCGCGACGGCACCGAGGTGCTGCCCGCCGACGCCGACGCCTGGATGGGCACGCGCTTTCAGGTCGAGTCCTACCTCGACCACCAGGCCGAGACGTTCCTGTCGCGGTTCGACCCACTCACCTACCTGTGGCTGACCCGGGTCATGGACGACTTCACGCCCCTGGCCGACCCGGAGGCCGTCCGGCGGGCGATCGCCGCCCAGCCTGACCTGCGGGCGCTCGTGCTGAGCTTCACGAGCGACTGGCGGTTCGCCACCCCGCACTCGGTGAAGATCGCCGACGGTCTGCGGGCCGCCGGCGCACGGCACGTCGAGCAGGTCGAGGTCGACACCGACCAGGGCCATGACTCGTTCCTGCTGGCCTCGCCGGACTACCACGCGCGGGTGCGCGCGTGGCTGGACCGCTGAGCGGCCGCGCGGTCCGCTTGAATGGGGCCTGATGGTCCCTGCCGCGCTCGCCGTCCTCGACGGCCAGATCCTGCCCGCCGACGAGGCGACGCTGCCCGTCACCGACGCCGGGCTGCTGCGCGGCGACGGCGTCTTCGAGGTCGTCCGGGTCTACGGCGGCCGGCCGTTCGCGCTCGACGACCACCTGCGGCGGATGGCGATCTCCGCGCAGGGCCTGCGGCTCGAGCTCGACCTCGAAGCGGTGCGCCGCGACATCACGGCGCTGCTGGCGGCGGCCGGCCCGTTCGACGGCGCGCTGCGTTTCCTCGTCACGCGGGGCGGCCGGCGGATCGGGCTCGTCGAGGCGCTCAAGGACCGCACCGCGCCGGTCGCGCTGGCCACCGTGACCTACACGCCGACGCGGCTGCTCGACGCGGTCAAGTCCTTGTCCTACGCGGCGAACATGCTCGCGACCCGGCTGGCCGAGGAGCAGGGCGCCGACGAGGCGCTGCTCGTCACCCCGCACGGCCGGGTGCTCGAGGGGCCGACCGCGTCGTTGTTCGTGTCCTTCGACGGCTCGGGCTGGGTGACGCCGCCGCTGGAAGACCGCATCCTGGACTCGATCACCCGCCGGCGCCTGCTGGGGCTGCTCGGCGACCGCGTGCGCGAGGGGGTCGTCACGCGCGACGACCTGCCCCGGGTGCGCGAGGCGTTCCTGGCCTCCACGACCCGCGAGGTCCACGCGGTCGGCAGCATCGACGGCGCGGCGCTCCCGGTCGTCGACGGGCCGCTCACGCGCGCCGCGGCCGACGCGTTCGCCGCCCACGTCGCCGACAGCCTGGCGGGCACGTGAGGATCGTCACCGTCATCGGCAACCGCCCGCAGTTCGTCAAGGCGGCCGCCGTGTCACGGCTGCTGCGCGCCGAGCACGACGAGCTGCTCGTCCACACCGGCCAGCACCACGACGACGAGCTCTCGACGATCTTCTTCACCGAGCTCGACGTGCCGCGGCCCGAGCGCGAGCTGCACATCTTCGGCGGGACGAACACCGAGCAGACCGCGCGGATGCTCGCCGAGCTGGGTCCGCTGCTCGAGGACGAGCGGCCCGATGCGGTGCTCGTCTACGGCGACACGAACTCGACGCTCGCCGGTGGGCTGGCGGCCGCGCAGGCGCAGGTGCCGGTCGTCCACGTCGAGGCGGGGATGCGCTCGTTCGACCGGCGGATGCCCGAGGAGCTCAACCGGGTGCTCACCGACGAGCTGTCGTCGCTGCTGCTGTGCCCGTCGCCGACCGCCGTGGGCAACCTCGAGCGCGAGCGCGTCGCCGGCGAGGTCGTGCTCGTCGGCGACGTCATGGTCGACGTGGCGCTGCTGTTCCAGCCGCGGGCGCAGGCCGACGTCGCGCCGCTGCTCGCGGTCGGCGTGGAGCCGGACGGGTATGTGCTGGCGACCGCGCACCGGGCGGGCAACGTCGACGACGCGGCGCGGCTGCGGCGCCTGGTCGACCTGCTGCTGGCGGTGCCCGAGCCGGTCGTGCTGCCGCTGCATCCAAGGACCGAGGCGCGGCTGCGCGACGCGGGCTGGATCGACGAGCTGCGCGCCGCCGGGCATGTGCGGATCGCGCCGCCGCTCGGCTATCTGGCGTTCACGTCGCTGCTGTGCAACGCGCGCGCGGTGCTCACCGACTCGGGCGGGGTGCAGAAGGAGGCCTATCTGGCGGGCGTGCCGTGCGTGACGCTGCGCGACACGACCGAGTGGGTCGAGACGGTCGACGTGGGCTGGAACGTCCTCGTGGACCTCGACGCCGCGGCGGCGCTCGCCGCCCTGGCCCGGACGCCGCCCTCCGCGCGGCCCGAGCTCTACGGCGACGGCCGCGCCGGCGAGCGGGTGGTGGCGGCGATCTCGACGCGGAACGTTGGCGGCGCGGGCGCGTTAGCGGTGTGATGCGGCGCTCGCTCCTGCTCGTCGTCCTGCTGCTCCTCGGCCTGCCGGCGGCCGCCAACGCCAACGGCTCGCGACTGGATCCCGTCGCGGTGCCGTTCGACTCCTGTGGCAGACGACGCTCGTGGTCGGATCGGCGCCTCGCGGCACCGTGCGCGGCACCCGGCCCGCCGACGCGCTGGCCTACGGCGCGGCGTTCGACGGCCGCGACGTCTACTGGCTGCGCGGGGCACCGCCCTCGCGCACGCTCACCGCGACCGAGCCGGCCCCGGTCCCGTGCGCGCGCGCCGACGCGTCGTGCCGGCTCGTGCGCTCGCGCGACCTCCCCCTGGCGCCGCTCAGCCCGCGGCGCTGAGCGCTACGGCCATCCGGCGTGCGGCGCCGGCGCCTCGACGGCGAGCACGACGCCGGTCGGCGTGTCGTCGTCCAGCCCGTCCACGCCCGCCCAGCGCGCCGCGGTGATGAACAGCGTGCGGCCGTCCTCGCCGCCGAGCATGCAGGCGAAGCATCCGCGGTCGGCCTCCACGGTGGCGAGCACCTCGCCGCCCTCGCGCACCCGCACGCAGCGCCGGTTCGGCACGTCGGCGTACCAGACCGCGCCCTCGGCATCGAGGCAGATGCCGTCGGGCACGCCGTCGCCGAGCAGCGCCCACGCCCGGCCCGGCGAGAGCGTGCCGTCGTCGGCGATGTCGTAGGCCGTGAGGCGGTGGCCGTAGGACTCGGCGGCGATGAGCGTCCGGTTGTCCGGCGTGACCGCCAGGCCGTTGGGAAACGCAAGGCCGGTGGCGACGGTGCGCGCGGCACCGTCGGGCGTGACGAGGGCGATCGAGCCGGGCGCGAACTCGCCGTCCGGAAACGGAAAGCCGGTGTTGCCGACGTAGGCGTGGCCACGGCCGTCGACGACGAGGTCGTGCCAGGGATGGGGGGAGAGCGCGGCGAGGTCGGCGTGGATCGACAGGCCGCCGCCGGGCTCGCGTCGCAGCAGGCGCCCGCGTCGGCCGCAGGCGACGAGCAGGCGCCCGTCGGGCAGCCGGTCGAGGCTCACCGGCATGCCCGGCACGTGCGCGAGCACCTCGCAATCCCCGCGCTCGTCGACGGCGACGATCCGCTGGGCGCCCCAGTCGGCCAGCCACAGGCGGCCGTCGTGCCAGCGCGGTGACTCCCCGAGGACGAGGCCGGTCAGCAGCGTGCGGGGTGCCGCGTCGAGCATGCAGCCAGGACGGGGCAGCCGCCCGGAACTCATCGGCGCCGAGTTCCGTGTCGTCTCGTTGTCGCATGGCGACACCGCCGCGACACGAGCGGCTCAGCTTGGCGCGGCCTGCCGCTGGTCGCCCGGGGCGATGGCGGAGCCCCGGTCGCGGCCCGCGCCGTCCGGGCGCCCGATGCGCCGCACCGGCACGTCGAAGCGGGCGTTGTCGAGCACGCCGCGCCCGTCGACGATGAGCCGCGCGCCCGGGACGTCGTCGCCGCCGAGCGTGGCGTACTCGGCGTGGTCGGCCTGGACGACGGCGGCGTCGACCGCCGTTCCGTCCCACGGGGCGAAGCCCAGCGCGGCCAGCTCGTCGTCGCCGAACAGCGGGTCGGCGGCGACGACGTGCGCGCCGCGGGCCGATAGCGCGTCGCGCAGCGCGAACGCGCCCGAGAACGCCGTCTCCTTCACGCCGCCCCGGTAGGCGACGCCGAGGATGAGCACCCGCCGACCGGCGATCTCGCCCAGCAGCTCGGCGGCGTAGGCGGGCATCGCCTCGTTGACGTCGCGGGCGACCGCCGGCAGGCGCGCCTCGTCGTCGCCGGCCAGCAGGAAGCGCGGGTAGACCGGAATGCAGTGGCCGCCCACCGCGATGCCGGGCCGGTGGACGTGGCTGTAGGGCTGCGAGTTGGCCGCGTCGATGACCGACAGGACGTCGATGCCGAGCCGGTCGCTGTAGCGGGCGAGCTCGTTGGCGAACGCGATGTTGACGTCGCGGTAGGTCGTCTCGGCGAGCTTGGAGAGCTCGGCGGCCTCGGCGCTGCCGAGCCCGCGCACCTCCGCGTCCAGGAACGAGGCGTACAACTCGATCCCACGCGCCTCGCCGGCGTCGGTGAGCCCACCGACGAGCTTCGGGTAGCGGTCGAGGTCGGCGATCGCCCGGCCGCTGAAGATTCGCTCCGGGCTGAAGATCGTGTGGAAGTCGGTCTCCGAGCGCAGGCCGCTGCGGGCGGCCAGCGCGGGGGCGACGCGGGCGCGCGTGGTGCCCACGGGCACGGTCGTCTCGAGCGACACGACAGTGCCGGCCTTCAGGCCCCGTCCGATGTCGTCGACGACCGCGTCGAGGATCGCCCAGTCGGGCTTCGCGCTCGCGTCGACGAACAGCGGCGGGACGGCGACGACGAGCTCCGGCCCCTGCGCGACGGCCGCCGCCGTGTCGGTGACCGCGCGCAGCCGCCCGTCGCCGACGGTCTCGGCGAGCGCCTCCGGCAGGCCTGCCTCGTTGGGAAACGGCGGCTCGCCGGCGTTGACCGTCTCCACGACCCGCCGGTCGATGTCGGCCCCCACGACCTCGTGGCCGGCCAGCGCGATCCGGGCCGCCAGCGGCAGGCCCACCTTGCCAAGGGCGACAACAACGACCTTCATCGCGCGCCGGCCGGCTCGGGCTGGACGGTCGCCCCGGTGGCGGCGCTTTCGAGGACCGCCTCGGCGACCGCGACGGTCTCCAGGCCCTCCTCGAGGGTGACGACCGGCGCGTCGTCGTCGCCGCGCAGCAGCGCGCAGAACGCCTCGAGCTCGACCATGAGCGGCTCGCGGCGCTCGAGCGCGTAGCGGGTCATGTCTCCCTCGGCCACGCCGCGCATCGCCTGCATCGCCGCCCAGCCCTGCGTGGGCACCTGGGCGTTGGCGTAGAACGTCAGGTCGGCGGTGAGCGTGTCGGCGATGAGCATCCCGCCCTCGCCGAGCACCCGGGTCCTGCGCACCTTCGTCGGGGTGATCCAGTCGACGACGCAGTTGAACGAGCGGTCGTTGGCCAGCCGGCCGAGCGCGAGGACGACGTCCTCGTGGGCGCGGCCCATCCGGTGCTGGGTCTCGGCGGCGACCCGCTGGACGGGTGCCCCGCCCAGCCAGCGCACGAGGTCGAGGTCGTGGGTGGCGAGGTCCTTGACGACGCCGACGTCCCGGATCCGGTCGGGGAACGGGCCGACGCGTTCGGTCCCGATGAGGAACACCTCGCCGAGCTGGTCGTCCTGGACCCGGCGGCGCAGCTCCAGCAACGCCGGGTTGAAGCGCTCGACGTGGCCGACCGCGCCGCGCACCCCGGCGGCGCGGACCGTGGCGATGAGCTCGCGCGCCTCTGCGAGGTCGGTCGCCAGCGGCTTCTCGACGAGCACGTGGACGCCGGCGGCGGCCAGCTCACGCACGGCCGGCAGGTGCTCCTCGGTGGGCACGGCGACGACCGCGAAGTCGGGCGCGGACCCGGTTTCGCCCAGCAGCGCGGCGACGCTGTCGAAGACGAGCGCGCGGTCGTGGACGGCGCCGTGGCGGTCGCCGGCCGGGTCGACCGCGCCCGCCAGGGCCATCTCGGGGTGGGTCTGGAGGATGCGGGCGTGGTGTCGGCCCATCATCCCGAGGCCGAGCACCGCGCCGCGCAGGACTGAGACGCTCGGCACGCGCCTTTAGGGTATCCGCATGACCGACGGCGCCGCCCCTGGACTCGTGCTCAGCCCCGACGCGGAGGTGGGCCGCGACGTCGTCTTCGGCGCGAACGTCGTCGTCCACGCCGCGGTGCGCATCGGCGACGGCGTGCGCGTCGGCGACGGCGCGGTGCTCGGCAAGCCGCCGGTGCTCGGGCCGCGTTCGGAGACCGCCGCCGCGGTGCCCGACCCGCTCGTCCTCGAGGACGGCGCGATCGTCGGCGCGGGCGCGATCGTCTTCGCCGGCAGCGTCGTCGGAACCGGCGCGATCGTCGGCGACCAGGCGTTCGTGCGCGAGCGCAGCCGGATCGGCGCGGGCTCGGTCGTCGGCCAGGGCACGAGCGTCGACAACGACACGGTCGTGGGCGAGCGCGTGCGGATCCAGTCGCGCGTCTACGTCACCGCCTACATGGTCATCGAGGACGACGTGTTCATCGGGCCGGGTGCGGTCATGACGAACGACGACGCGATGGGCCGCCACGTCGACTCGTCGCAGCCGGACCTGCGCGGGCCGGTGCTGCGGCGCGGCTGCCGGGTGGGCGGCGGGGCGACGCTCGTGCCCGGCGTCGAGGTCGGCGCCGACGCGTTCGTCGCCGCGGGTGCGGTGGTGACCGCCGACGTCCCGCCCGGCGCGGTCGTCATGGGCGTTCCGGCCCGTGTCGTGCGCTATGTGCCCGACGCCGAGCGGCTCAGCTAGGACGCGGCCGCCGCGCCGCGCACGGTGGACGCCATCTCGGAGCCCTTGGCCGCCTCGGCCCAGATGATCTGCTCGCGGCCCGGCCCGACGCCGACCATGACGACCGGCACGCCGACCGCCCGCTCGACGTAGGCGAGGTAGTTGCGCGCGGCCTCGGGCAGCTCGTCCCAGGTGCGCACGCCGCTGATGTCCTCCTGCCAGCCGGGCAGCTCCTCGTACTCACCGACCGCCTGGTGCAGCACGGTCTGGTGGTAGGGGAAGACGTCGGTGCTGAAGTCCGGGTCCTTGACGCTGCTGTAGCGCGTGCAGACCTTGATCGCGTCGAAGCCGGAGAGCACGTCGAGCTTCGTGACCGCCAGGGCGCTGAGCGAGTTCAGGCGCGCCGCGTAGCGCAGGGCGACGACGTCCAGCCAGCCGGTCCGGCGGGCGCGGCCGGTCGTCGTGCCGAACTCGCCGCCCTTCTGGCGGATCTGCTCGCCGACCTCGTCGTGCAGCTCGGACGGGAACGGGCCGGCGCCGACGCGCGTGGCGTAGGCCTTCGTGACGCCCCACACCTCGTCGATGTCGCGCGGGCCGACGCCGGCGCCGGTCGCGGCCGCGCCGGCGACCGGGTTGCTCGAGGTGACGAACGGATACGTGCCGTGGTCGATGTCCAGCAGCGCGCCCTGGGCGCCTTCGAAGAGCACGTGCTTGCCGTCGTCGAGCGCGCGCCAGACGAGCGCGGCGCCGTCGGCGATGTGCTGCTCGAGCCGGTGGCCGTAGGTGAGGTACTCGTCGGTCATCGCCTGGAGGTCGATCTCCTTGGCGAACGGGCGCAGCGACTGGCGCTTGGGCTCCAGGGCGGCGGCGATCTTCTTCTTGAGGATGCGCTCGTCGAGGAGGTCCTGGACGCGGATGCCCAGGCGGGCGGCCTTGTCGGCGTAGCACGGGCCGATGCCGCGCTTCGTCGTGCCGATCGGGTTCTTGCCCAGCTTCTGCTCGCCCTCCATGTCCAGGAGCAGGTGGTAGGGCATGATGATGTGGGCGTTGGCCGACAGCTTCAGGCCGCTGACGTCGACGCCGCGGGCGCGCAGGTCGTCGATCTCGGCGGTGAGCACGGCCGGGTCGACGACGACGCCGTTGCCGATGACGCACGTGCGGCCCGGGTAGAGGATGCCCGACGGGATGAGGTGGAACTTCCACGTCTCACCCCCGTGGACGATCGTGTGGCCGGCGTTGTTGCCGCCCTGGAAGCGGATGACGACGTCCGCGCGCTCGGCGAGGAGGTCGATGACCTTGCCCTTGCCCTCATCGCCCCATTGGGCGCCGACGATCACCGTGCCTGGCATGACGTGGTCAGTGTATGCGTCCGGCCCGCGTGGGCTTCAGGCGAGGTCCCAGCGCAGGGTGGCGCCGGCCTCGGTCTCCGTGGGTTCGTCGCCGACGTCGAAGCTCTGGCGGCGCAGGTCGCTGCCGCCGACCGGCAGCACCTCGCACATCTCCTCCAGGCGGGAGACGGTGCGCTCGTTGATCTGCTCGGCGAGCTCGTCGCGCTCGAGGTTGGTCGTGATGATCATCGACCGCTCCTCCTCGTAGCGCGCGTTGATGATCGCGTAGAGCTGCTCGAGCACCCAGGGGCTCGTCTTCTCGGCGCCGACGTCGTCGACGTGCAGCAGGTCGACGCGGGTGAGGCGGTCCAGCAGCTCGGTGTAGGACTGCTCGCTGCCCTCGTCGAACGTCGTGCGGATCTCGGCCAGCAGGCGCGGCAGCGAGTAGATGGCGACGGTGTGGCCCGCGTCCAGCGCGGCCTTGGAGACGAGCATCGCCAGCGAGGTCTTGCCGGTGCCGACCGGCCCGTAGAGCCACAGGCCGTCACCCGCGTCCAGGTGGCCGTCGATGTCGCGCACGTAGCGGCGCACGTAGCTGACGATGCCGTCGCGGATCGTCGTGATCGGCGGTCGGTCGAACGAGACGCCCCGGTACTTCTTCGGGATGACGGCCGACAGCCCGCGCGCCCGCGCGGTGGCGACGAGCTGGCCGCGGCAGCGGCAGTGCGTCGCGGTGCGCGTCGCCTCGTCGACGAGGAAGCCGGTGCCGTCGCACAGGCCGAACGGGCACTCGCGAGAGGCCACTACCCGGCCGACCGGATGATGGTGGACATGTTCGGGTTCCGGTCGTGGGTCATCATCCGGCCCTCTGCAGGCCGAGGAACCGCGGATACTCGTTCTGGAAGGTCAACGGGATGTCGCCCAGGCCGCCGTTGCGGTGCTTGGCGATGATGAGGTCGGCCTCGCCGGGACGGTCGGTGTTCTCGTGGTAGTACTCGTCGCGGTAGATGAACATGACGAGGTCGGCGTCCTGCTCGATTTGCCCGGAGTTGTGCGACACGATGCCGTCGGCCAGCCAGCACGCAGGGCCCGGAACGGTGAGGTCGTAGACCTCCTCCTCACCGGCGGGCACGACTTCGACGACGCGATCCCAGAAGAGGTCGGAGGCGGCGGTGCGGGCGAGCGCCTCGTCGCCGAGTGCTTCAGCGTAGGTGACGACCGTCGCGCGACTCGGGGCGAAGCGGAAATGGGAGGAGCCGCCGTACGAGGTGCCGCGTAGGGTCGCCATCTCGCGATGCGTGATGCCCGCGGCTGCCATGGCGGTCCTGACGTCCTCCCAGACTTCGGTGGGCAGCGTGTCGACGTTCGTGTTCTCGGCGACCGTTCCGAGCGCCGCACGGACGGCGAGCGCCGGAACCTCGCGCGGCCCGAAGCCGCCGACGCGATCGAGGAACGCCAGCTCCGCGGTGGCTCCGGACACGACGACGTTGTGGAGCGGGTTGCCCTCAGCGCGGCCGGTCGTGACGATCCGCGCCACGATCCCGAGGCGTAGCAGCAGGGCAGCAACGTCGTCGGCGAGCCGCTGGCTGCAGGTTGTGAATGCGATGCGCCGGATGGGCCTACCATCTGCCCGGGTTCCCGCCCAGATCGTGCCGTCCGTCGCCCAGAGGTGCCGCAGAAGGAGTGCGACCTGCTCGGTGGGGAGCCGGAACACCGGCGCCGGCAGGTGCTTGTCGTGCGACCGCTGGCCGAAGATCCCGAGCTCCTTGAGCCAGGCGCCCACGCCGGCCGGATGCCAGCGATTGCCGTTGCCGGCGATGACGAGTTGGTGCCAGTTGCCGCGGCCCTCGTGGCGCGACACCCTTGCGCCGAACGCGCGCTCCGCAGCGTCGCGGACGATGCGCGAGTTCTCGTCGGAGGCGGTCGTGTAACGCAACGGCTGGCCGGACACGTAGCTGCCGTCACCGACGAGATGGCCGAGGAGAACGACATGGTCGTCCGGCCACGGTTCGGCCTGCGTGGGCTCGGGAAGGCCGCGAGCCAGCGCAACGCGGCTCTCGTCGGTCAGCTCGCCCGCCTTCATCCAGCCGGTGCCCGTACGCACCAGGTGGTCTGCCGTGCAGCGGAGACGACGTCCGGAGGCGAGCCGCACCTCGAGGATCTCGCGCCGACCCACCGGCCAGACGGCATCCGACCGGGCGGCGATGACGCGGTCGTGCTCATTGATCGCCAGGACCTCGGGCTCCTGCCCGACGAGCTCGGCGATCGGGACGCGGCGGCCGTCGGCCAGCACGACGAGTGTGTCGCCGGTGACGCACTCACGAAGGTCCGACAGCATCGGGCGCTTATCCGTGCGCGACTCGACGCCACGCGACAGCTGGGAGAGCGCGATGACCGGGACCTCCAGCTCGCGGGCCAGGATCTTCAGGCCGCGGGAGATCTCGCCGATCGCCTGGACGCGGTTGTCGATCCGCGCGTCGGTGCGCAGCAGCTGCAGGTAGTCGACGATGATGAGCCCGAGACCGCCGAACTCGTTCATCGTCTGCTGGTGCAGCCGCCGGGCCTTGGCGCGCATCTCGAGGATGCCGATGTCCGACGAGTCGTCGACGAACAGCGGCGAGTGGTCGTAGCGGGCCGCGGTCTCCAGCACGCGCTTCCACTTGCGCTCGTCGCGTAGCCGCCCCTTGCGCAGGTCGTCGCCCTTGATCGAGGCCTGCGAGGCGATGAAGCGCTGTGCGAGCTCGGACTCCGACATCTCGAGGCTGAACAGCGCGACCGGCCGGGGACGGTCAGGGTGCAGCGCGACGTTCTCGGCGAAGTTCGTGACCAGCGCGCTGTTGTGGACGATGACGTCGTCGGCGACGAAGTTGTGGTCGCCGGCGACCTCGATGTCGAACGTCTCCTCCTCGCCGATCGGCTCGATCGAGAGGATCTCGTCCCACCACACGTCCGAGTCGGCGAGGTCGCGCAGCTGCGGCGACTCGAGCACCTCGGCGAGCTGGCCCATGCGCGACCGCGAGAGCCCCCGGGAGCCCACGTGCCAGTTGTGGGTCAGCGGGTAGCCGGCGTCGACGCTGAGCTGACGCCACGAGCGGTCGCCCTTCGCCGCGGTCACGAACTCCCACCCCTCGGGCGGGATCGTGTCGACGTTCGTCTTCGACCTGACGGTGAGGAGCCCCTCGTGCAGCCGCACGCGCGCGGTGGTCTTGCCGACCACGGCGATCTCGTCGGCGAACCGCCGCAGATCCTCCTGGCCGGTGACGAGCACCTCCCACGCGGTCTTCTCGCTGCCCTCGTAGACCGGGCGCGGAAGCTTGCGGATCTTCGCGACGATCCCGAAGCGCAGCAGCAGATGCTGGACGTCGTGGGCGAGCCGCCGGCTGATCGTCGTGTAGCCGACCTGGCGCAGGCGCTCCGACGCGTAGATGTGCCCGTCGCACGCGTACAGGACGCTGAGGAAGCGGGCGACCTGCCAGTCGGCGAGGCCGAAGATCGCCTCCGGGACGAACTTCGTGGCCGCCCGGTGGCCGTACACCCCGTGGCGCTTGCAGAGCTCGGTCACCGGATTGCCGGTTCGCCCGCCGGAGCCGCTCAGGTAGAGGCACGTGTCGCCGCTCCGGGTCAGCCGCGCGCCGATCTCCTCGGCGGCCTCTTCGACGGTGTCCAAGACGGGGGAGTCCGGACCGAAATGAAACGAGGGCGTGCCGCTGCCGATCGAGCCGTCCGCGATGAGTGCGGCAAGCAGGACGATCTCGCAGTCCGGCATGATTGCGGCCGGTCCGACGCGAGGCAGCGTCCGCGGCACCGCGATGCGGTCGCCGGGTGACAGCTCCCCCAGCGCCTTCCAGCCGCGCAGCGTCAGAAGCGGATGGTTGTCGGTGGCCTCGACGCGGCGGCCGAGCTTCGTCGTCAGCCGGAAGATCGGCTTGACGCCGTTGCGGAAGGCGCCGGTGATCCGGCTCACCCGGAGCTTGAGGTCGGGGCCGATCGAGGCGACATAACGCTCCCGGCCCCATTCGACGTCCTGCACGACCTCGTCGAGCCGACGGCGGTAGCCGGTCGTCGGGTCGTAGATGAGACTGCGTCCTGGCTTGCATTTCCCCATCGACGGCCGTGCCGCCACGATGATCATGTTCCCCGGCTGGAACCCGCCCGTGAGCTCGTCGAGGTCGCTGAACCCCGACGGCGTGCCGGTGAGCGACCGGCCCTCGGTCGACAGCTCGTGCCAGCGGTCGAGCTCGTCCGACAGCACCTCGCCGACCCGGCGGAAGTCCTTCTGCCGGTCGTCGCGGTTGATCTCGAGCATCGCCTTCTCGGCGTACTCGACGATGTCGCGCGGGGCGCCCTCGTGGTTGTGGACCGACGCCTGGATCTCGTAGGTCGCGTTGAGCAGCCGCCGCATGAGCGACATCTCGCGGACGATCTGTCCGTAGCGGCGCAGGTTGCCGACCGCGGGCACCGCGCCGGTGAGCGCGTCGATCTCGTTCGGCCCGCCCGCGTCGTCGAGCTTGCCGCGGGCGCGCAGGTGCTCGGTGACGGTGACGACGTCGATCGGCTCGCTCTCGTTGTAGAGCGCGAGCATCGACTCGTAGATGACTTGGTGGCGCTGGCGGTAGAAGTCCTCGGGCCGGAGGTTCTGCTCGATGACGTAGGCGTAGTGGACCTTGTCGGAGAGCAGGATGGCCCCGAGGACCGACTGCTCGGCCTCGATCGAGTGCGGCGGCGCCAGCCCCGCGGCGGCCGGCTGGGGCGGACTGTCGGGGAAGGCGCTCACGAACGATCGAAGCTAGCGGGCGCCGCGGCGTGACGCAGACGATGTTCCTGCATCGAGCGTGAAGTTTGCGAAACGCGGCGTACTACGACGAACGGCGGGCACGAAGCCCGCCGCTGCGTCACACGTCCTGGGTGCCGGGCGGCTACGCCTCGGAGACGATGACCTTGACGGTCGCCGTGACGTTCTCGGCCACCTCGACGACGACCTGGTAGGTCCCGACGTTCTTGATCGGGTCCTCGAGGGCGATCTTGCGGCGGTCGACGTCGATGCCGCGCGCCTCCTTGATCGCCTCGGCGAGGTCGGCGTTCGTGACCGAGCCGAACAGGCGGCCGTCCTCGCCGGCCTGCTGGCTGATCGTCAGCACGGTCTTGTTGAGCTGCTCGGCGTGCTCGCGCGCCTGGGCGAGCCGCTCGGCGGCGGTGCGCTCGAGGGCGGCCTCGCTGCGACGCGCCTCGGCCAGCAGCCCCTTCGTGGCCGGCGCGGCGAGCTTGCGCGGCAGCAGGAAGTTGCGCAGGTAGCCCTTGGAGACGTCAACGACCTGGCCCTTGGAGCCGACGTTCTCGACGTCCTTGAGGAGGATGGCCTCGGGCACGGCGCTAGTCCCGGTCCCGATCGCGGTCGCGGTCGCCGCGCCCGCGGCGCCCGCCGGGGCTCTCCGTCGACGGCTCGGCGGCGTACGGCAGCAGGGCCACCTCGCGCGCACGCTTGACGGCGTTGGCGATCTGGCTCTGGTGCTTGCGGCACGCGCCGGTGATGCGGCGCGAGCGGATCTTGCCGCGCTCGGAGATGAAGCGGCGCAGACCGGTCACGTCCTTGTAGTCGACGTGCTCGATCTTGTCCTTGCAGTACGGGCAGGGCTTGCGGCGGCCGCTGCCGGGCCCGCCCTTCTTGTCCCTGCGGCGCGACGGCTTGGTCGCGGTCTTGCGCTGCTTGGCCACGGTGAAAATCCTCTGGTGCGGTGAAGTCCGGACGTGCGAACGCGCGCCGGGCGCGGCGCGCGAGGACTCCATTGTGACACGTGCGCGGCCGCATCGGGCTGTGGGCGGTAGCGCACGCGGCGGACGGACGCCGGCTCAGCCGTCGTCGAGGACGCCGATGCCCAGCGCGGCCGCGAGCGTGCCCGCGTGCTCGACGAGGTCCGGCCAGGGCATCGCGGCGCCCCGCAGGTCCGTCACCGAGCGGACGTCCTGTAGGGCGCAGCCCGCCAGCTCGACCCGTTCCAGGCGGACCTGGCCGAGCGTCGCGCCGGTCAGGTCGCAGTGCTCGAAGCGCACGTCGCGCAGCTGGGCCTGCTCGAACGTCGCGTCCTGCAGGACGCACCCGGCGAACACGACCCGCTCGAGCTTGGCCTGGGCGAGCACGGCGAGGTCGAGCCGGCAGGCGGTGAACCGCGCGTCGCGGATCGACGCCTCGCCGAGCTGGACGCCGGTCAGGCGACAGTCGCGCAGCGTGACCCGGTGCAGCGCCGCGCGCGGCGCCCGGACGTTCGCGACGTCCGCGTAGCGCAGCTCGCTGTCGTGGAGATGCAGGTCGGGCAGGCGGGCGCCGGCGAGCGATCCGGCGATCCGGCTGCCCGCCAGGGTCGCGGCGCGCGCCGCCAGGTCGGGCGGCAGGGCTCCGCGCAGGGCCAGCCCGTCGAGGCGGGCGTCGTCGCCGAGCTCGACCGACTCGAGCTCGGCTTCGACGAGGTCCGCCGGCAGCCGGGGCGCCGCCGGCTCCCGACGGCTCAGAACGGGATGTCGTCGTCGGCGGGCGCCGGGGCCGACGGCGCCGGCGCCATCCCGCCGCCGACCGGCGCGGGCCCGAAGTCCCCGGTGTCGGTCGGGACGTCGGACTGCGGCGAGAAGCCGCCGCTCTGCTGCTGCTGACCGCCGTAGCCGCCACCGCCGCCGGCGGCGTCGTCGCGGCCGCCGAGGAACTGGACCGTCTCGGCGATGATGTCGACCGACTGGCGCTTGCGGCCGGTGAGGTTGCCCTGCTGGTCCTTCTCGTCCCACTCGCGCCACTCGAGGCGGCCGTCGATCGCGACCGGGCGGCCGCGGGTGAGGTAGCGGGCGCAGTTCTCGCCCTGGGCGCCCCAGACCGTGACGTCGAAGTAGTTGGGCTTGTCCTCCCACTCGCCGGTCGAGTTGTTCTTGCGGCGCGTGTTCGTGGCGATGCGCAGCTTGCACACCTTCGTGCCGCTCGGCAGCGCGCGCAGGTCGGGGTCGGTGGTGAGGTTGCCGGTCAGGACGACCCGGTTGATGTTCGAAGCGGCCACCAAGGGCTCCTTTCGGGGGCGAATCTGAAGGTCGCGGCGAGTGTAGGGGCCGGTCCGGCCGGTGCCGGAGTCGACCCTGCACGTTCCGCACTTTCGTTGCGATGCGCAACGAGAAACGGCGCGACCGCAGGCCGCGCCGTCACGAAGAGCTGCAGGTCGGGGTGCGTTACAGGCGCTCGACCGGAGCCGCCTCGGGCTCGGCGGCGACCGGCTCGGCGGCGGCGGTCAGGTCCGGCACGTCGGTCTGGCCCGGGCGCAGCTTGATGACCCGGAAGCGGACGACGCCGTCGGTGATGCGCAGGTAGCGATCGAGCGCCGCCGGCACCTCGGGCGAGCCGGCGAACTGCAGCAGGTGGTAGTCGGCGTCCTGCTTCTTGCCGATCTCGTACGCGGTCCGCCGCGAGCCCCAGTCGTGCTTGCTGACGACGCTGGCGCCGCTGGTGGAGAGAATGCGCTCGACCTCGTCGAGCACCTTGGTGCGCTGCTCGTCCGCCGCGGCGGTGTCGAGCAGGAGCATGAGGTCGTAGGTCGCGTTCTGTGCAGGCATAGGAGGTCGGCCCCGAGGGCGACGGCGCACTATAGCGGCCGCAGGGGGGCGAACGTTGGGCGCCTAGCACCTACATCGGACATGGAGTCCGATCTTCTGCACCGCATCCGCTGGGCCAACGTCGCCCGCGCCGCCGCCGTCCTGGCGGCCGTCGCGCTCGTCGTCGCCTGGCCCCATCTGCAGGCCGACCCGCCCGCGCTGCCCCCGGCGGCCGCCGAGCCCGTCTCGGCCCCGCCGGGCGCACGCTCCTCCGCGCGCAGCGACGAGGAGTTCCGGCCCCGCGGCGCGCCGGTGCGCCGCAAGGCCAAGCACGGGCACCGCGACCCCGGGCACCGCCCGACGCCCCACCGGCACCGGTCGCGTCGCCACGGCGCGCGCCGCCGTGCGCCGAAGGCCGCGCCCGCGCCCGTACCCGTGCCCGCGCCCCCGCGGCGCGCGATCGCCACGCCCGCGCCACCGGCCACGTCCGAGTTCCTCCCCTCGGCGCCATGACGACGCCCTCGCGCCTCGCGCGCGACGAACGCCCCGCGGGGCGGCATCAACGTCAGCGACGGCGTTCGGCCGGCGCCTCCGGTAGGCCCCTACGCCTCCACGCCCGCCTTCTTGCGGATGTCGGCGATCTGGTCGTCGATCCAGTCGCCGGGGTTGCGGGAGGTGATGATCTCCTGCAGCCCCCGGGCGCGCCGCTGCCGCTCGGCCGGCGCCATCGTCAGCGCCGCGTGGATCGAGTCGGCCAGCTCCTGGATGTCGAACGGGTTGACCGACAGGGCGAACTCGCCGAGCTCCTCGTGAGCGCCCGTGTTCTCCGACAGGATCGAGACGCCGTGGCGCTCGTTGACCATCGGCCCCTCCTTGGCCACGAGGTTCATCCCGTCGAACATCGCGTTGACGAGCAGCACGTCGTAGTGCTTGTAGGCGGCGACGGCCTCCTCGAGGTCGTCCTTGAGCTTGAGCTGGATCGGCATCCAGTCCGGGGTGCCGTGCCGGTGGTTGACGACCGCGACGATCGCCTCGATGCGCTCGAGGTACTCGGCGTACTCGGGCACGTCGGTCCGTGACGGCATGAGCTGGGCGACGAACGTCACCTTCTCGCTGAACTCCGGGTGCTGCTCGAGGAACAGGTCGAACGCCGTGAAGCCGCGCAGGACGTTCTTCGACAGGTCGGCCCGGTCGACGCGCAGGACGAGGTGCTCGCGGCGGCGGCGCAGCAGCTCGGTCTCCAGCTCGCCCACCCGCGGCGCCTGCGCCGTGCGGCGGATGGCGCCCGCGTCGATCGGCAGCGGGTAGGCCCGCACCCACACCTCGCGGTCCTCGACACGCACGACGCCGGCCTCGAAGTCGACCTCGACGTCGTCGAGCAGGTCGCGGCAGCACTGCAGGAAGTTCCAGCGGTAGGAGCGCGTGTGGAACCCGATGATGTCGTTGGCCAGCAGGCCCTCGTAGATGTCGTTGCGCACCCCGCGCGGCAGGACCCGCCAGGCGTCGGGCTGGGTCCACGGGATGTGGACGAAGTGATGGAGGAACACGTCCGGGCGGGCGCGGCGGACGAGGCCCGGCAGCGTGTAGAGGTGGTAGTCGTGGACCATGACGACCGGCTCGTCGATGCCCTCGATCTCGTCGACGACGGCGCGCGCCAGGTCCTCGTTGACGACGTTGTAGCCGAACTCGAACGCCTCGATCTCGTGGCGGCGCACGTCCGGCGCGTTGCTGAGGTCCCAGAGGTAGTGCTGGATGAACCACAGCATCGGGTTGGCGAAGATGTTGTAGAAGCGGTCGTAGGCCTCCGGGTCGCTCTCGACGAGCTTGACCTGGAACGTGCCGCCGCCGGGCGCCTCGACCTCGAACGGCCGTCCGCCGGCCTCGCGCGCCCGCCGGGCATCCCCGTCGGTCATCGTCGAGGCCACCCACACGGCGTCGCGGTGCGACGCCAGGCCGCTCAGCGCCGTGACGAGCCCGCCGGTGCCGCGCTTGGCGTGGCCGCGGTCGTCGTAGGTCACCGGGCCCCGGTTGGAGACGAGGACCAGCGGCCGTTGCGCGCTCATGCCCACGACCCTATCCACGCGGCGAGTCGACAGGACGGGTGCCCAACCGAACGTTCACCGTTCGTGCTCGACCTTCGCGCATGACGCGCAGCGGGGCGGTCTCGCCCGGCTCGTAGTCCAGCAGCGCGATGCTCAGGTCGCTCTCGTCGCGGATCTCGTGGCGCCCGACGCGGGTGATGACGTCACCGCCGGTCGGCCAGGTCACGCCCTGGAAGCGCTGGCGGCCGCTGCCGGGCCGCAGGTCGGCGCTCGCCGCGGGCCCGCCGGCGACGACGCTGCGCAGGATCGCCCCGTGGTCGGTGCCGAGGTCGAGCGCCTCGGCGAGCTGCGGGTAGACCTGCTGGGTCGTGACGCCGAGGTAGGCGTAGCGGACCTCCCCGTGGCGGCGCAGCTGGCCGATCGAGCGCTTGACGACCTCGGCCGGCACGGCGAAGCCGACGCCGCTGCCCGACCCGCTGCTGGACCGGATCTGCGAGTTGATGCCGAGGACGCGGCCGTCGGCGTCGAGCAGCGGGCCGCCCGAGTTGCCGCTGTTGATCGCCGCGTCGGTCTGCAGGGCGCCGGAGGTGGCGAAGCCGGTCAGCGACTCGATCGACCGGTTCTTGGCCGAGATGACCCCGACCGACAGCGACTGCTCCTCCCCGTAGGGCGAGCCGATCGCCGCGACCGGCTCGCCGACCGCGACGTCGCGCGTGGCGCCCAACGGCAGCGGCCGCAGGGTCAGCCCGGACGGGTCGACCTTCAGCAGCGCCACGTCGGAGAACGGGTCGAAGCCGACGATCCGGGCGGCGACCTGGTTGCCGTCGGCGAAGCGGACGTACAGCTCGCGCGCCCGCTGGATCGACCGGCCCTCGCCGGTCGTGACGACGTGGGCGTTCGTGACGATCTCGCCCTGGCCCGAGATCACGAAGCCGGAGCCGAGCCCGCCCTCTCCGCGTGCCGAGCCCTCATAGCCCTGGGCGAGCACCGTGACGACGCCCTGGCCCTCGGTCCGGAAGATCTGCTCGGGGTCGAAGTCGCCCGCTGTGCGCGGCGGGTTGTCGCCGCCGCCGCCGAGCAGCTCGACGCGGGTCGTCTGCGTGACCGACGTCGTCGTCGCCTGGCTCGAGCCGCCGTCGCGCCCGCAGCCGGCGGCCACGAGCGCCGCGGCGATCGCGGCCGCGACGAGCGACCGCGGCCTCATGCGGGCAGCTCCAGGGTGAACGTCGTCCGGCCGGGCTGGCTCTCGACGGCCAGCCGGCCGTCCATGCGCTCGGCGAGCTCACCGGCGATCGCCAGGCCCAGCCCGGAGCCCTGGGCGTCGTCGGAGGTCACGAACGGTTCGAAGATGCGCGGCAGCATGGTGCGGTGGATCCCGGGTCCGAAGTCCCCGACGCCCAGACGCGCCAAACCGTTGCGCCGCGAGGCGGTGACGACGAGGTCGGTGCCGCGGGGCGTGTGGGTGATCGCGTTGTCGATGAGGATGCGCATGACCTGGGCGACGCGCTCAGGATCGCAGGCGGTCTCGACCGGCTCGACGGGCAGCCGCAGCTCGAGCTGGGAGCCGTGGGCGGCCAGGGCGGGCGCGAACTCGGCGGCGACGTTGCGGGCCAGCGCGCCGAGGTCGGTCGGCTCGGCGCGCAGCTCGAGCGAGCCGGCCTCGAGCTTGGAGAGGTCGAGCAGGTCGACGGCGAGCTTCTGCATCCGCGCCACCTGCTCGCGCAGCTGGGTGAGAAAGCGGCGGCGGTCCTCCTCGCCGTACTCCTCGTCCTCGAGCAGCTCGAGGTAGCCGCCGAGCGAGAACAGCGGCGTGCGCAGCTCGTGGGAGGCGGTGGCGATGAAGCGCTTGCGGGCGGTGTCGAGGTCGGCGAGCTGGAGGCGCATGTCGTCGAGCGTGGCGGCGAGCTCGCCGAGCTCGTCGCGCGTGTCGACCGGAAAGCGCGTCGAGAAGTCGCCCTGCGCGACGCGGCCGGCCGCCCGCTCCAGCCGCCGGACGCGCACGGCCGGGCCGCGGGCGACCAGCCAGCCGGCGAGGGCGGCGGCCAGCAGGGCGATGGCGCCCGCGAGCAGCAGCCGCCGGCGGACGAGCGCGACGTCGCCCGGGATGGCGTCCATCGGCCGCGAGAAGACGATGACCGAGCCGATCGCCGGCCGGCCGGTGCGCGGGTTGCGCGAGTGCAGCGGCAGCGCTGCCTCGCCCATCCGGCCCGCGTCGCCGGCCTCGGTGTCGGTGGCCAGGCGGCCGGTCCGGGCGGCGTCGAGCGCGACCGAGAACTGGAGATCGCGGATCTCCACCTCGGTCGTCGAGTCGGACTTCAGGAACGTCTGCAGCCCGTCGGGGGAGCGCGCGATCCCCAGCAGGGTCACCCGCGCGGTCGCCGCGTCGGAGGCGGCGCGCACGAGCGCGTCGATCCGCTCGGAGTCCTGGCCGGTCTCGATCGCGCGGGCGATGTTGCCCGAGTAGCGGCGGGCGTCGCTGCCGAGCACCCGCAGCGCCTCGTGGCGCAGCGCCCCCTCGAGCGTCGCGACGACGCCCACGTAGATGATGGCCGCCGCGCCCGCGACGATGACGAGGACGAGGAGAGCGAGCCGGGTGCGCAGGCCCATGGGGCCCCGCATTCTCTCCTACTGGTGCTGGTCGCGGAACCGGTACCCGACGCCGCGCACCGTGAAGAGGTACTCGGGCTCCTTGGCGTCGGTCTCGAGCTTCTCGCGCAGATGGCGGATGTGGACGTCGATCGTGCGCGGATCCCGGTAGGCGCTGTCGCCCCACACGCGCGTGAGCAGCATGTCGCGCGTGAACACCCGGCCCGGGCTGCGGGCCAGCGCGTCGAGGATCTCGAACTCGACGAACGTCAGCTCGACCGCCTCGCCGCGCACCCGGACGCTGCGCTTGGCCGGGTCGATCTCGAGCTCGTGGACGGCCAGCGGCTGCTCGTCGCCGTCGTCGGCGTCGGTGCGCTGCATCCCGGCGCGGCGCAGCGCGGCGCGCACCCGGCTGCGGAACTCGCGCAGCGAGAACGGCTTGGTGATGTAGTCGTCGGCGCCGAGCTC
Organism: Solirubrobacterales bacterium; assembly: GCA_040255945.1. Lineage (GTDB taxonomy): Bacteria > Actinomycetota > Thermoleophilia > Solirubrobacterales > Solirubrobacteraceae > Baekduia. The sequence continues at coordinate 109,746 of JBDZVZ010000004.1, forward strand.
GAGGCCGAGGACCTTGTCGATCTCCTCCGCCTTGGCGGTGAGCATGATGATCGGGACGGTGTTGCGCGCCCGGATGCGGCGGCAGACCTCCAGGCCGTCCATGCGCGGCATCATGACGTCGAGGACGACGAGGTCGTAGGTCGACTCGCCGAAGCGGCTGAGCGCCTCGCGGCCGTCGGAGGCGGTGATGACCTCGTAGCCCTCCTTGCGCAGCGGGTACGTGAGCATCGTCTGGATCGACTGCTCGTCGTCCGCGAGCAGGATGCGTGGGGCGCGCTCCGCCATCGTGTGAGGAACACTGTAGGCGGATGCTCGATCCGCGCCTCTACCGCGTCGCGTTCGTGCCGGCGCTGTTGGCGCTGCTGGTGGCCGCCTTCTCGATCGGCGACCGGCCGCGGCCGGTCCGCACGACGCTCGCGCCCGACACGTTCCTCGGCGCCAACGCCATGACGACGCTCAACGAGCTGGCCTCCCGGTATCCGGACCGGCGGCCGGGCTCTGCCGGCGACGACGCGCTGGCCAGCCATGTCGCCGGCGAGCTGCGGCGGCTGGTGCCGGGCACGATCGAGGTCCACCGCTTCCGCGGCCGGACGATCGACGGGCGCCGCAACCTCGTCAACGTCGTCGCGACCCGGCCGGGGCGCCCGGGCCCGGGGATCGTCGTCGTCGCCCACCGCGACGCGGCCGGGACCGACGCGCGCGCCGAGCTGTCGGGCACGGCCGCGCTGCTCGAGCTCGCCCGCGTGGCCGGCAACGGGCGGCTGCAGCGGACGATCACGTTCATCTCGACGACCGGCGGCAGCGGAGGGTTCGCGGGCGCGCGCGAGGCGGCCCGCAGGATGAGCGGGCGCGCGAACGCCGTCATCGTCCTCGGCGACCTGGCGAGCAGCCGGCCGCGGCGGCCGTTCGTCGTCGGCTTCTCCGACGGGGTCGGCCAGGCGCCGATCCAGCTCCAGCGCACGCTCCAGTCGGCGGTCCGCGCCGAGGCCCACACCGACCCGGGCGGTCCCCGCGCGCTGACGCAGGCGCTGCGGATGGCGGTGCCGGTGACGGTCGGCGAGCAGGGCCCGTTCCTGCGCGCGGGCCAGCCGGCCGTGCTCGTGTCGGCCTCCGGCGAGCGGCCGCCGCCCGCCGGGGCGGCGGTGCGCGAGGAGCGCGTGCAGGCGTTCGGGCGCGCCGTGCTGCGCGCGCTCTACGCGCTTGACAACGCGCCGCGGGCGGTGGGCGGGTCGGCGACCCGGTCGATCGTCCTGCGCGGCAAGGTGCTGCCCGGCTGGGTCGTCGCGCTCGTCGTCGGCACGCTGCTGCTGCCGCCGTTGGTGGCCGGGGTCGACGCGCTGGCGCGCCTGCGGCGTCGCGGCGAGTACGCCGGCCCGTGGATGGCCTGGACGTTGAGCGCCGGGCTGCCGCTCGTGCTCGGCTGTGGTGTCGCGCTGCTGCTGGCCGTCTCGACGCTCGTCACGGTCGCGCCGGGGGCGCCGATCCCGGCCCGCGGCCTGGAGGTCGGCGCTCGGGCGATCGTGGCGGCGGTCGCGCTGCTGGTCGTCGTCGGCTTGGGCTGGGTGGTGGGTCGTCCGGCCCTGCTGCGAGCGGCGGGGCTGCGGCCGCGCGCGGTGCCCGAGGGTCCGGCGCCCGGCATCGGGGCCGGTCTGGCGGTGACGCTGGTCGTCGTCGCGCTGTGGATCGTCAACCCGTACGCGGCCGCCCTGGCCCTGCCGGCCGCCCACCTCTGGCTGTGGGCGACCGCACCGGAGACCGGGATGCGGCGGGTGTGGGCGCTGGCGCTCATCGCGGCCGGTCTCCTGCCGCTCGTCGCGGTGGCGCTCATCGACGCGCGCACGTTCGGCTACGGGCCGATCGAGGCGGTCTGGAGCTGGGTCCTGCTCGTCGCCGGCGGGCACGTCACGGTCATCTCGTGGGTGTTGTGGAGCCTGTTCTGGGGGTGCGCGATCTCCGCGGCGATCATCGTCGTGCGGCGCGTCGAGGCGCCCGACACGCCCGAGGACGTCACGGTCCGCGGACCGGTGAGCTACGCGGGCCCGGGGTCGCTGGGCGGCACCGAGTCGGCGCTGCGGAGGTGAGCGTGGCCACCGTCGCGCCCGCCCGCTCCCCGCGCCGCCGCCGGACCGTGCGGGCGCTGTCGACGGTCCTCATCGTCGCGGGCGTCCTCGTGACGATCGACGCGATCCTCACCGTCGTCTGGCTGGAGCCGGTCACGGCGCTGCAGACGAAGCTGCGCCAGAACGGGCTGCGTTCGGACCTGGCGTCGCTGACGGCGGCCGGGCCGACGGCGGTCGAGCGCCACGCGCTGTCAGGCCTGGACGGCGACCGGCAGCGGGTCGCCTATCTCGCGCGCTCGCTGAAGCGGCGCACCGCCGACGGGGCGGCCGTCGGCCGGCTGAAGATCCCGCGGCTGGGCTCCGACATCGTCGTCGTCAAGGGCTCGGACCCGGCCGATCTGCGCAAGGGGCCCGGCACCTACGACGACACCGGCCTGCCCGGGGCGCCCGGCACGGTGGCGATCGCCGGCCACCGGACGACGTATCTGGCGCCGTTCCGGCACATCGACGACCTGCGACCGGGCGACCCGATCACCGTGCAGATGCCCTACGCCAAGCTCGAATACCGCGTCGAGCACCTGCAGATCGTGCCGGCCGATGCGCGCTGGATCCTGCGCCGCGGCAGCTATGACCGGCTCGTGCTCACCGCCTGCCATCCGCTGTTCAGCGCCCAGCAGCGGATCGTCGTCTTCGCGCGGTTGCAGCACATGACGCCGGTCCGTGGGGTGACCTCTGGACAAGGATCCGAGCATGGTGGTCGGCTGCTCACTCCGCGACCCACCTGACCCGATGGTCGGGTGAAGCAGGTGAGCACCGTCGAAGAGAGCACCGACATGTACGTCAATGAGCTCAAGGAGCGCGTCGCGCGCGACAACTACGTCGTCGACCCTCGGCTCGTGGCCGAGGCGCTGCTGCGGCGTGCCGCGGTCCGGCGGCGCGTCGAGGTCAGCCGACGCGATGCTCGTGGCCCTTCAGGGCCCGGGCGGCGCCGGCCGCCGAGAAGCTGACGCCGGGGTCTGACCCCCTGGGGCCCGCGACGCGGCCGACGACGGTGACGAGGTCGCCCAGCGCGGCAGCGGTGGCCGGGTCGAGCGCCGCGCAGAGCTCGTAGTCCTCGCCCGCGGTGGCGGCGAGCTCGGCGGGGTCGAGGTCGACTTGCCGGGCCACGTCGGCGACGCCGGGCGCGAGCGGGAGGTCTTCGAGGGCGATCTCGATGCGCACGCCGCTGCTGGTGGCGAGATGGCCGGCGTCGGTGGCCAGGCCGTCGGAGAGGTCGATGAGCGCGTGGGCGCCGGCGGTCGCCAGCCGGCGGCCCGCTTCCAGCCGGGGCTCGGGGCGCAGGTGGGCGCGCACGAGCGCGTCCGGTCCGGTGGCGCGGCCTTCGAGGATCGCCAGCCCGGCCCCGGGGGCGCCCAGCGCGCCGGTGACCGCGACGACGTCACCGGGTCGTGCGCCGTCGCGCCCGACGAGGTCGGCGGCGTCGTCGGCCCAGCCGACGACGGTGACGGCGATCGTCAGCGCGGGCGCCCGGCTGACGTCCCCGCCCGCGATGGTCGTGCCGGTGCGCTGCGCGAGCTCCTCCATCCCGCGCGCGAGTTGGAGGACCTGGTCTTCGCTCAGGCCCTCGGGCATCCCGAGGGCGACGTAGGCCTCGCCGGGCTCGGCGCCCATCGCGGCCAGGTCGCTGAGCGCCCCGGCCAGGGCCCGGTGGCCGACGTCGGCGGGCGTGACGCGCGGATGGTCGAGTCGGAAGTGCACGCCGTCGACCATCTGGTCGATCGACACGGCCTGCACCGGCCGCGCCAGGACCACGGCGCAGTCGTCGCCCGACCACCGTACGACTCGCTGCGAGCGGTTGGTCAGGAGCCGCTGGAACGCGGCGATGAGCGCGAGCTCCCCCATTCGCCTGACGCTAACGGAGACCGGGGGTCGCGAGTTTCGCCCTCTGGGGCGAACACTCGCAGGTGAACGCGAGCCGCCGGGTGCGTGGTTGGCGGGCACGCTGACGGAGACCGGGGGTCGCGAGTTTCGCCCTCCGGGGCGAACACTCGCAGGTGAACGCGAGCCGCCAGGCGAGCGTTTACCGGTGCCGGTACGTGATCCGCGCGCGGTCGAGGTCATACGGGCTGACCTCGCAGCGCACGCGGTCGCCCGGGAGGATGCGGATGCGAAAGCGGCGCATCTTGCCGGCCACGTGGCCAAGCACCTCGTGGCCGTTGTCGAGCTCCACGCGGAACATCGCGTTCGGCAGAGCCTCGAGGACCTCGCCCTCGAACTCGACCTTGTCCTCTTTGGACATGACGGGGCGACCGTAACCCGGCCGACACGCCGGAGCAACCCGCGTCCTGCGTCTGTCCTGGGTGGTTGGAGGCGCACACGACAGACGCGGGAGGTCCGTAGGTTCGTGCGCTCGCACCCGCGCCCGCGCCGCGCCCGCGCCCGGCCTACGGCGGCGGGGCGCCCGTGGCGCCGTTCGTCCCGCCGGCGCCGCCG
>JBDZVZ010000090.1:0-11892 GCA_040255945.1 Solirubrobacterales bacterium
CCCCGGCCCCGGAGTGCCGCGCGGACGCGTGCTGGTGCTGGCCGGTCCGTCGATCGCCGGCGACACGACGTTCACGGGGCTGTTCCGCAACTGCCCCGGCTCCGAGGGTCTGCTGCCGGCGACGCGCACCTCCGCGTTCCCAGTCGCGCGCGTCTTCTCGAACGCGCGCCGGATCGTCATCCGCGCCAGCGCGACCGTGGTCGAGGAGCACGACGGCAGCGTCGCGACGATCACCGTGCGCTGGACGGCCGTGCTCGCCCGCCGGGGGCGCGGAACGACGACGGGGCGCCCGGGCGCTCCGGCGTGCGCCAACGGCCGCGACGACGACGGGGACGGACGCGCCGACTACCCGCAGGACCGTGGGTGCCGCGACCAGCGGGACCGGTCCGAGCGATGAGTGCGCCGTTGCGGACGCTCGGGCCCGTCGTCGCCGCGCTCGCCATCGCCGGCGTGTCGGGCGCCCCGGCGGCGAGCGCGGCCGGCGCCGCGAAGCTGCGGATCGCCGGCGGCGCCGTGACCGCCACCGACGACGGGCGTGTGCGCCTCACGCTGGTCAACGGCGCGGCGCGGCCCGCCCGGGGCACCCTGCGGGTCACCGCCGGCCGTACCGTCGTGGGCGCCGCGCGCTTCCGGATCCCGGCGCGCCGCACCCGGGGCGTCCACGTCCCCCTCACCGCCGCCGGAGCGCGGCTGTTGACGAGGCGCCGATCGATCCGCGCAGGCGTCGTGGCTCGGACCCTCGGCGCGCGGGCCGCGAAGCGCACGGTCACGCTGCGCGGCCGCTCCGGCGCCGCGGGCCCGGCCGCCCCGCCTGCCGCCCCGGGCCCCGCGCCACAGGCTCCGCCGCCGCCCCAGCCGGGGGCCGGTGGCGCAGCGCCCGACGGCCGCTACCAGGGACGCTACGCCGAGAACAGCGTCCACCTGGCGTTCAACATCGTCGGCGCACGCCTGTTCACCGGGCCGTTCGACAGCTTCTTCCTCTCGGCCACGTGCCGGAACGCCGACCCGGCGTACACCGGCCCGGACCAGGTCTATCCGAACCCCGTCGCGATCGAGCCGATCAGCGCCGCGATCGCCGCCGACGGGACGTTCGCCGAGGAGGGGACGTACCTGACCGGGAACACGCCGCCGATCGCGTGGCGGATCGCCGGTGCAGTCACCGGGCCGGCGGTGAGCGGCGAGCTCTCGGCGACCTACGCGGACGCGTACGGCAACCCGTGCAGCGGCGTCACGCGCTTCCAGGCGGGGTGGTACGGGGCCTACACGCTTTGAGCGGCTGCCGCCGGACCCCGATCGCGCGAGGCCGCAGCCTCGTCCAGCAGCCGACCGACGACCTCGAGCATGATCGGCTTGCTGGCCTCCCAGCGCGCGTCGATGTCCTCCTGGCCGGCGATCGGGATGCCGACGACCAGTCCTCTGATGATCGACAGCGCCGTCTCGACGACGGCCGGGAAGCGCGGGTCGTCGGCCAGCAGCGGAAACAGCGGCCGCGCCGTCTCCAGCGCGATCCGGTTCAGCCGCGCCTCGAGATCCCGCAGCGTGCGCGCGAGCTCGGGCTCCGACCATGCGGCGACCCACAGCTGCGCCGCGGCGAGCGCCTGCGGCGACGTGAACTCCCGCCAGACCTGGTCGAGGATCGCCTCCCGGTGCTCGGGCGCCTGGGCGACCGAGTCCATGTCGAGCTCGCGCAGCGTGTCCTGCGCGAGCCGCGCCACGAGGTGGCTGACGGCCTCGACGAGCAGGCCCTCGCGCGTCTCGAAGTGGTGCATGAGCGTGCTCTGCGCGACGCCCGCGCGCTCGGCGACGCGCCGGGTCGTCAGCGCCGGATAGCCCTCGTCGACGAGGCAGTCGATCGTCGCGTCGATGATCGACTGGCGCGTTGCGGCGGCCTGCTCGGCGCGGCTGACGCGCCGGCGTCGCGGGCGCTTGTCGGAAGTTTCGTCGATCACTTGATCGACATGCTACCGTGACATTCACCGATCACCTGATCGATCACCCCCGAACCCCTCCGGCGAGACCCCCGCGACCCCCGAAAGGCCCCGACCGTGACCGAGCAGACCGTCCGCGCCTCCCGCCTGCGCCGTGCCGCGAGCCTCGGAGGGGCCGCCGCCAAGGTCGCCGCCCGCGAGAGCGCCGCACGCGCCATGCGCAAGACCGGCGGCGACTCCGAGAAGCGCCGCGCCGCCGCCTCCCGCCAGCAGCTCAAGGCGGCCGAAGCGCTCGTCAAGGTCTTCAGCGGCATGCGCGGCGCCGCGATGAAGATCGGCCAGACCCTGTCGGCCGTCGACCTCGGACTCGTCCCCGAGGACATCCGCCCGCGCTTCCAGGAGATCCTCGCCGAGCTCCAGCAGAGCGCCAAGCCGGTTCCGTTCAAGGCCATCAGGAAGGTCCTCGAGCAGGATCTCGACGGCAAGCTCGACGAGTTCTTCGCCGAGTTCGAGCCCGAGCCGATCGCCGCCGCCTCGATCGGCCAGGTCCACCGCGCGACCCTGCACGACGGCCGCGTCGTCGCCGTCAAGGTCCAGTACCCGGGCATCGCCGAAGCGATCAACGCCGACATGAAGAACCTGCGCCTCGGCCTCAAGCTTCTGAACGTCATCGCGCCCGGCATCGACACCGCCGCGATCGCCGAGGAGATCCGCGAGCGGATCGGCGAGGAGCTCGACTACGAGCTCGAGGCCGCCAACCACCGGGCGATGGCGCGCGTCTACCGCGACCACCCGTTCATCGTCGTCCCCGACGTCATCACCTCGCTGTGCCGCGAGCGGGTCATCGTCAGCGAGTACGTCGAGGGCGGCCGGCTCGCCGACGCCCTGAAGGCCCCGCAGGAGCTGCGCGACCGCTACGGCGAGATCCTCATGCGCTTCTACCTCAACGGGCCGCTGCGCCACCGCCTGCTCAACGGCGACCCGCACCCGGGCAACAGCCTGTTCCTGCCCGACGGCCGGATCGCGTTCCTGGACTTCGGGTTCTTCAAGCACCTCGACGACGCCGACGTCGCCCAGCTCGTCGCCTCGACGCGGGCGACCGTGCAGGGCGACGCCCAGGCGCTGCTCGACGTCGTCGCCGACCTCTGCGGCCTGCCGCCCGACCCGGCGCTCGCCGCGCCGTTCATGGAGCACTACCAGGCGATCTTCGGCTGGCTGCTCGTGGCTGAGCGCCAGGCCCTGGACCCGTCGGACACGGCGCGGATGATGGAGGCCTACACCTCGATGCGCGACCTCGAGGGCTTCGACGGGATGGAGCTGCCCGCCGAGCACTTCGTCCTGCTGCGCGCGATCTTCCTGCTCGTCGGCCTGCTGGGTCAGCTGGGCTCGGAGGGCACATGGGTCGACATCGCCGCCGAATGGCTCTTCGACGCGCCGCCGGCCACCGACCTCGGGCGTGTCGAGGCGGCGTTCTTCGAGAACCGCCACCGCTACACGGGCACGGCCGCGCTGGCGGCGTAGCCCCGCGGCGGGCGCGGCGGGCGCGGCGGGCGCGGCGCTCAGGCCGCGAGGTTGTCGGGGCGCAGGTCGGCGCCCGCGACCATCGCCCGGCTGCGGCCGGCGCGCTTGGCGTCCAGCAGGGCCATGTCGGCAGCCTCGAGGAGCTCGTGCAGCTCGCTGCCGTGCGTCGGCGCGGCGGCGCACCCGAGCGACAGGTCGACCTGCGGGCCGCTGCCGGCCTCGAAGACCTCGCTGACCTGGGCCATGATGCGCTGCGCCGCCTGCCCGGCCTCCTGGAGCCCGCCCGGCACGAGCACGGCGAACTCGTCGCCGCCCAGCCGGCCGGCGTGGCCGTGACGGCCGAGGATGCGGGCGATCTCGGTGAGGACGAGGTCGCCGGCGGCCATGCCGTGGCGGTCGTTGACGGCCTTGAAGTGGTCGATGTCGCAGAGCAGGATCGCGCCGCCGCCGTTGTCGTGCAGCGTCGCGCGGACCGTCTGCAGCCAGTGGCGGCGGTTCGCCAGGCCGGTGAGGTCGTCGGTCTGCGAGAGGCGCTCGAGCTCGGAGACCCGCTGTGAGAGCTGCCCGACCTCCGAGCGCTGCTCGTTGTGGGTGATCTGGTCGGCGAGCACGTCGAGGACGTCGGCCGAGAGCCCGAGGCGATGCAGGGCGACCTCGAGCAGCGCATGGTCGGCCTCGTTGCCGACGAGCATGCCGGCGACCGTGTCGGCGACCTGGACGCAGGCCACGTCGGGGTTCGGGGTTCCGACGCCGGTCGGCCCGCCGTGATGCCAGGCGATGATCGAGGCGACCTCGGCCGGCAGACCCCAGGCCTCGACGAGCAGCGCGCCGCACTGGGCGTGGTCGATGCCGAAGCGCTCGCGCTCGGCGAGGACGCGCTCGGCGCCGGCCGGGTGGCGCTGGGCGAGCTCGTCGCAGGCGTCGGCGCCGAAGACCGCGGGCAGCACGAGCTTGCCGACGTCGTGCAGCAGGCCGGCGAGGTGGACGGTGTCGCCGTGGACGCCGGCCTCGTCGGCGGTCGCCGCCGCACCGGTCGCGACGGTGATCGCGTGAAGATGCAGCTGGCCGAACGAAGCGCGGCCGTTGCCCTTCGAACGCTCGAGGAAGCGGTAGGTGGCGGCCTCCAGCGCGAGGCGCCGCAGGGCCCGGCGGCCGACGAGCATGACCGCCTGGCGGATCGTCTTGGCGCGGATCGGGTGCGAGCGCGCCGCCGAGTTCGCGAAGCGCAGGAGGTTGGCGGCGAACGTCGCGTCCTGCTCCAGGGCGTCGACGAGGTCGGCGGCCGTCGAGTCGTGGTCGTCGCAGAGCGCGATGACGCGCAGCACCGTCGCGTCGAGCACCGGGAACTCGGCGAGCTCTTCGATGGCGCCGGCAACGGAGCGGATCGACACCGGGTCGATCATCTCCTTCCAGGGCGCGCAGTCCGTCGCGTGCTTGGCCTCCATGGCCCTCTCTGCATCGGACACCCATAGGACCGCTGGAGTGGGGATGGGGGCTTTGGACGGATGTCCTACGCCGCATCACCGGACATCATCCGATCGAGCAGCGCCAGGAACGCCGCGACCTCGATCGGCTTGGTGAGGTAGTCGTCGGCACCGGCGTTCAGGAGCGTCTCGATCTGGTCGGGCATGGCGTCGGCGCTGGCCATGACGACCGGGATGTCGGCGGTCGCCGGATCGGCTCGCAGACGGCGCAGCACCTCGCCCCCATGCAGGTCCGGGAGCTGGACGTCCAACAGAACGAGGTCGGGATGACGGTCGCGGGCGAGCTCCAGCCCCTCGCCGCCGCTCATGGCCGCCAGCAGCGTCACGCCCGGCCGGCGCCCGACGATCGCCTCCACGAGCATCCGGTTGACGGCGTCGTCCTCGACGTAGAGCAGCGTGCCGGTCGCGCCCGCCCGCCCGCTCTCACCACGCGGACCGGACAGGCCCGGTCGCGGGTGGGGCCTGGTCTCGGGCTCGGCGGCGGGCAGGCGGACGGTGAACGTCGAACCCTCGCCGAGCGTGCTGCGGACCGTCAGCTGGCCACCCATCGCATCGACGAGCCGGCGCGACAACGGCAGCCCGAGCCCGGTGCCCGGCACGGTGGTGTATTCGGCGCCGAGCCGCTCGAACGGGATGAACAGCCGCTCCTGGTCGGACGGGGTGATGCCCGGCCCGGTGTCGCTGACCGAGAGCGCCACGTGGCCGTCGGCGTCCCGGGCGCCGCCCAGCGTCACCGACCCGCCGTCGACGTTGTACTTGACGGCGTTGGACAGCAGGTTCAGCAGGACTTGGCCGAGGCGCCGCCGGTCGGCGAGCACGAGCAGCGGCGTCTCGCCGTCGAGGTCGGCGACGAGCCGGATGGCCCGCTGGCGCGCCTGTGGGCGGACGAGGTTCAGGCTCTCGTGGGCGACCTCGACGGCGTCGACGCGCTCGCAGGCGACCGGCATCCCGCCGCTGTCGATGCGCGAGATGTCGAGGACCTCGTCGATGAGCTCGAGCAGCCGGCGCCCGCCGGCGGTGATGTGGCCGATGCTCTCGCGCTGCTCGTCGGTCAGCTCGTCGAGGGCGAGCAGCTGGGCGAACCCGATGATCGCGTTCAGCGGCGTGCGCAGCTCGTGGCTCATGCGCGACAGGAACTCGCTCTTGGCGGCGCTCGCCTCCTGGGCCTCCTGCCGGGCCCGACGCAGCTCCGCCTCGTGCTCCTTGCGCTCGGTGATGTCGCGAACCACGCCGGCGTAGCCGCGCAGGACGCCCTTTCCGTCGCGGATCGCGGCGTAGCTGATGTGCGCCCATGCGGGGCTGCCGTCGCCGCGCCGTGTACGGCGCTCCTCCTCGAACCGGCCGTCGCGCGCGGCGATCTTCAGCCCGATCTCCGGCTGTCCCTCGGCCCGGGCCTCCTCGATGTAGAACGAGGAGACGTGCTGGCCGATGACGTCGTCGGCGCCGTAGCGGCCCACCATCTCCCCACCCTGGTTCCACGTGCGCACGATGCCGTCGGCATCGAGCATGAAGATGAGGTAGTCGCGGATGTTCTCGACCAGCAGCCGGAAGCGCTCCTCGCTCTCGCGCAGCGCGTCGAGGGCACGGCGGGCCTCGTCGATGTCGCGCAGCGTCGCCACCCAGCCGGTGATCGTCCCGTTGGCGTCGCGCTCGGGCACGGACATCGAGGCGATCCAGCGCGACTGGCCGTCGGGCATGACGATCCGGTACTGCTGCTCGTAGCGGCGGCCGGCCGCCACGGCGTCCACCCAGCCCTGCGTGACGAGCTCCTGGTCGTCAGGGTGGACCACAGCCCCGAGATCCAGGCTCGAGACGGGTGCGTCGGGGGCCAGGCCGTAGAGCGCTCGCAGCCGCTCGTCGGCCTCCACGATCTCGGTCCCCTCGGCGTTCACCCGCAGGATGCCGGCGGGGACGATGTCCGCCAGCGCGTTGAAGCGCCGCTGGGCGCTCTCGAGGTCGGGATCGTCGTGGCGGCGGTCGTCGGGGCGTCCCTGCACGAACCGACGTTGTTCCGCGTCTGGGCAGATGTCAACCCCCCGCCCACTGGAGGTCCGCACCGCGGATGTACGGGTGGCCCCCATGGCGGCCCGCCCGGGCCTGCGGGACGCTGGCCGACGACCTCCTCCACCACCACCCCCGGGCGGGCGGGACCCGCATCTCATGACCATCAAACGCTGGACGCTCTCCGTCGTGTGCGCCGCCACGGCGATGCTCATGCTCGACATCGCGGTCGTCAACACCGCGCTGACCGACATCCGCGACGACCTCGACACCGGCCTCTCGGGGCTGCAGTGGGTCGTCGACGCCTACACGCTGGCCCTCGCCTCCGTCGTGCTGACCGCCGGCGCGCTGGCCGACCGGCTCGGCCGGCGCCGGCTCTTCACGATCGGCCTGACGATCTTCACCGTCGCTTCGGCGCTGTGCGCCGCGGCCGACAGCATCGCGCTGCTCAACACCGCCCGCGCGATCCAGGGCATCGGTGCCGCCATCATGTTCGCGGTCTCGCTCGCCCTGCTGGCCAACGCGTTCCCGGAGGCCCGTGAGCGCGCCGGGGCGCTGGCCGCCTACGGGGCGACGATCGGCGCCGCGTTCGCCGTTGGCCCGGCGGTCGGCGGCGCGCTCGTCAGCGGCCTGGGCTGGCGCTGGATCTTCCTCATCAACATCCCGCTCGGGCTGGCCTGCCTGGCGATCACCCGGCTGCGGGTCGTCGAGTCGCGCGACCGGCTGGCCCGCGGCATCGACGTGGCCGGCCTGCTGACCCTCACCGGCGGCCTGTTCCTGCTGGTCTTCGGGCTGCTGCGCGGCAACGAGGACGGCTGGGGCAGCGCCGGCATCGTCGCCTCGCTGACCGGCGCCGTCGCCCTGCTCGCCGCATTCGTCGCCATCGAGGCGCGCGTCCGGGCGCCGATGCTGCCGCTGAAGCTCTTCCGCAGCGGCTCGTTCACCGGTGCGCAGGTGGCGGCGTTCGCGATCTCCGCGTCGTTCTTCGCGGTGTTCTTCTACATGACGCTCTACCTCCAGCAGGTGCTCGGGCTGTCGCCGCTGGAGGCGGGCCTCGTCTACCTCCCGGCCACGACGGTGAACTTCTTCGTGGCGGGGGCGACGGCGTCGCTCGGCGAGCGGGTCTCGTCGCGGGCGATGATCACCGTCGGGCTGCTGCTCATCGCTGCCGGCATGGGGCTCATGACGCTCGCCGAGGTCGGCTCCTCGTGGACGATCATGCTGCCCGGCTCGCTCGTGGCGATGGTCGGCGTCGGCCTGTTCAACCCGTCGGTCACCGCGGTCGCGCTGGGCTCGGTGCCCGAGCGCCAGAGCGGCCTGGCCGCCGGCGTCAACGACACGTTCCGCCAGGCGGGCATCGCGGTCGGCGTGGCGGCGCTCGGCGCGCTCATCCCGTCGGGCGCGGCGTTCGCGCCGGGCGGCGCCGCCGACTACGTCGGCGGCCTGCACGACGCCCTGTGGGCGGGCGCGGCGCTGTGCGGCGTCGGGGCCGTGGCCTCCTGGGCGCTCATCCGCGCCCCGCGCGCCCAGGCGCTACCGGCGGGCGTGGCGGCCGCCGACGTCGCCTGAAGCCAACCGGGGTCAGACCCGTTCCATTGCACGATCGGCCGGCGCGCCGGCCGTGCAACGGAACGGGTCTGACCCCGTTCTCAGGTGGTGACGTGGCCCTCCAGGTGCGGGACCGGCTTGCGGGTCCCCCAGAGCGAGAAGTCGATCTCGCCGTCGCGGCGCTCGGTGGCGAAGCCGACCTTCGCGGGCAGGATCACCGGCTTCTTGAAGCGGACCTCGATCGTGAACGCGCCGGGCAGCTCGGCCTCCAGCGCCGCCAGGCAGCGGGCCTTCAGCCACATGCCGTGGGCGATCGCCGACGGCATCCCGAACGCCTTGGCGCTCAGCGGATGGAGGTGGATCGGGTTGCGGTCGCCGGAGACCGCGCCGAACTTGCGCCCGATGTCGCCGGGCACCGACCAGATCGCCTCGGGCTCCGGCCGCTCCGGCCGCGGCTCGTCCTTCTTGTCGTCCTTCTTGCCGGAGCCGCCCCCGGGTCGCAGGTACGTGCTCGTGTCGGTCCAGACGACCTCGCCGTCGACGAGCGCCTCGCCGACGACGTCGAACTGGCGCCCGGCCGGATGGTCGCGCAGGTGCTCGGCCCGCACGCGCACCGACGGCCGCTCGCCGATCCTGACCGGCCGGCGCTGCTCGATCCGATTGGCGAAGTGCACGAGGCCGATGACGCCGAACGGGAAGCTGCCGTCGGTCATGAGCGCCATCGCCAGCGGGAACGCGACGTTGTGCAGGTAGGTGGCCGGCAGCTCGTCGCGCAGGTCGAACCCGCACACGCGCGCATAGTCGGCGACGTGCTGCGGGTCGATCTCGACGTCGTCGAGCTGCAGCTGGAGGTCCGGCAGCTGCGTCGCCGCGCGCGGCCCGACGAGCGGCACCTTGCGCAGCAGCGGCATCGCGAACGTGCCGAGCACGGCGCGGGGATACAGCGTCCCCGCGCCGGGCGCCGACTTCAGCGTGCGCGTCTCGGCCATCAGGCGCCGATGAGCGACTGGCCGCAGACGCGGACGACGTTGCCGTTGACCCCACCCGAGCCCGGGTTCGCGAACCACGCGATGGTCTCGGCGACGTCGATGGGCAGGCCGCCCTGCGACAGGCTGTTCATGCGCCGGCCGGCCTCGCGGACCATGATCGGCATGGCCGCCGTCATCTGGGTCTCGATGAACCCGGGCGCAACCGCGTTGATCGTCGCGCCGCGCTCGGCGAGCACCGGCGCGTAGGCGTCGACCAGGCCGATGACGCCGGCCTTCGACGCCCCGTAGTTCGTCTGGCCCCGGTTGCCGGCGATGCCGCCGATCGACGACACGGTCACGATGCGCCCGTTGTCGCCGAGCACCCCGTCGTCCAGCAGCCGCGCGGTGATGCGCTCCTGCGAGCTGAGGTTGACGCCGAGCACCGCGTCCCACAGCTCGGGCTTCATGCGGCCGAGCGTCTTGTCGCGCGTGATGCCCGCGTTGTGGACGATGACCTGGGCGCCGCCGTGGCGGTCGGCGAGGTAGGAGGAGAACGCCTCGGGCGCCTCGGCGGCGGTGACGTCGAGGGCGAGCGCCGAGCCGCCGATCTCGTTGGCGACGTCGGCGAGTGACTCGCCGGCGGCCTGGATGTCGATGCAGACGACGTGGGCCCCGTCGCGGGCCAGCGTGCGGGCGATGGCGGCACCGATGCCGCGCGCCGCGCCGGTGACCGCGGCGACGCTGCCGGCCAGCGGCCTCTCCCAGTCGGCGGGCGTCCCCGACGTGCCGGCGGCGCCGATGCGGGCGACCTGGCCGTCGACGTAAGCCGACTTCGCCGACAGCAGGAAGCGCAGCGTCGACTCCAGGCGGTCCTCGGCGCCGGACTCGACGTAGACGAGGTTCGCCGTCGCACCCTTGCTGAGCTCCTTGCCGGCCGAGCGCGTGAAGCCCTCCAGGGCGCGCTGGGCGACCTGCTCGCCGATGCTGCCGGCGTGCTCGGGCGGCGTGCCGAGGACGACGATGCGCCCGCAGCTCGCGACGCGGCGGATCGTCGGGTGGAAGAACTCGTAGAGCTCGCGCAACCCCTCGCTCGAGGTGATGCCGGTGGCATCGAAGACGAGCGCGGCGAAGCGGCCGTCGCCCTCGGGCGCCTGCTTGTGGGCGTCGACCTTCGCGCGCTTGACGATCGCGTCGAGGGTCCTGCCCAGGCGGCCCTTCGGGGCGGCGCCGACGAGGGCGGGGCCCTCGAGCAGCGGCTGGCCGGGCTCGTAGCGGCGCAGCGGCGTGGACTCCGGCAGGCCGAGCTTGGACTGGAGGAAGCGGCCGGGCGGCGTCGCCGTCAGCTGCTGGTAACGATCAGCGGTTCGTGACACGGGCGAATGTTACATTGTTCGGTGTAACCATGGCTACCTCACCTTCTTCCGACCCCATCCGCCCGGCCGCGATCCTCGGCGGCAACCGCATCCCGTTCGCCCGCTCGAACGGCCCCTACACCAGCGCGTCCAACCAGGACATGCTCACCGCGACGCTCGACGGGCTCGCCGCCCGCTTCGGCCTCGCCGGCGAGGCCATCGACGAGGTCGTCGCCGGCGCCGTCCTGAAGCACTCGCGCGACTTCAACCTCACCCGCGAGTCCGTCATGGGCTCGGCGCTCTCCGACGCGACGCCCGCCTACGACATCCAGCAGGCGTGCGACACCGGCATCGAGGCCGCGATCCTCGCCGCCAACAAGATCATGCTCGGCCAGATCGACTGCGCGATCGCCGGCGGCGTCGACACGACCTCCGATGCGCCGCTGGCCGTCGGCGACGACCTGCGCCGCCTGCTCGTCAAGGTCAACGCCGCGAAGTCCACCCAGGACCGGCTCAAGCTGCTCGCCCAGATCCGCCCGGGCCACATCTCGCTCGACATCCCGCAGAACGCCGAGCCGCGCACCGGCCTGTCGATGGGCGAGCACCAGGCGATCACCACGCGGCGCTGGGGCATCACGCGCGAGGAGCAGGACGAGCTCACCGTGGCCAGCCACCAGCGGCTGGCCGCCGCCTACGACAGCGGGTTCATGGACGACCTCGTCACCCCGTACCTCGGGCTGACGCGCGACCAGAACCTGCGGCCGGACTCGAGCATGGAGAAGCTCGCCAAGCTCAAGCCGGTCTTCGGCAAGGGCGAGGGCGCGACGATGACGGCCGGCAACTCGACCCCGCTGTCGGACGGCGCCTCGGCGGTCCTGCTGAGCTCGGAGGAGTGGGCCAAGGAGCGCAATCTGCCGGTGCTGGCGTACCTCACGCACTCGCAGGTCGCCGCCGTGCCGTACGTCCACGGCGACGAGGGCCTGCTCATGGCGCCGGTCTACGCGGTGCCGAAGATGCTGAAGAAGGCCGGGCTGACGCTGCAGGACTTCGACTTCTACGAGATCCACGAGGCGTTCGCCTCGCAGGTGCT
>JBDZVZ010000024.1:0-1738 GCA_040255945.1 Solirubrobacterales bacterium
CAGGCGGTCATGGCGCACGCCGACTGGATCATCGACCTCGGCCCCGGCGCCGGTCACGACGGGGGCCGGGTCGTCTTTCAGGGCTCACCGGCCGACCTCGTCGCCGGACGCTCGACGCTCACCGGCGTGCACCTGGCCGACTACGTCGGCGCCTAGCGACGGCGCGCACCGATGAGTTTGGCGGGCGCGAACCGTCCTTGCCGACGATGGCCGTCGTCTGCCTCCGTGGACAGCTGAAGACCCTCGCCGGCGGGCAGGGCGAGCACCGGCTCGAGGGCGCCACCGTCCTCGCGCTCCTGCGCGCCCTCGAGGCCGAGCAGGCCGCGCTGGCCGGGTGGATCCTCGACGAGCGCGGGGCGATCCGCCCGCACCTCAACGTATTCGTCAACGGCGCGCAGAGCGAAGGGGCGGCAGCCGTCGCCCCCGACGACCGCATCGACCTCATCCCAGCCATATCGGGGGGCGCATGACCGAGATCCTCGTCGGAACGAAGAAGGGCCTGTTCGCGTTGGAGGGCGAGCCGGGAGAGCCGTTCGAGATCACCGCTCGCGCGTTCGCCGGCGAGCCCGTGGAGGCCGCGCTGCGCGACCGGCGCAGCGGGCGCGCGCTGGCCGGGATGACCTCGCCGTTCTACGGACCGAAGATCTTGTTGGCCGACGATCCGGCCGGCGAGTGGGAGCAGGCCGAGGGCCTCGCGCTCCCGGACGGGCAGGACCGGACGCTGCAGCGCGTCTGGGTCATCACGGCCGGCGACGGCGACGACACGCTCTACGCCGGCTGCGACCCGGGCTGCCTGTTCACCAGCCGCGACGGTGGCGCGACGTGGGCGCTCGACGAGGCCTTGTGGGAGCACAACGTCCGCGAGTCGTGGAAGCCGGGCGGCGGCGGGCTGTGCCTGCACTCGATCGTGCCCTGGCCCGGCGACCCGCGGCGCCTGACCGTCGCGGTGTCGGCCGCCGGGGTGTGGCACACCGACGACGACGGCGCGAGCTGGCGCCGGGGGAACGCCGGGATCGCGCCGCGCTACCTGCCCGACGACGCCCCTACCGACGACGTGCCGCTGTGCGTGCACCGCCTCGACCGCGCGGCCCTGCAACCCGAGCGCATGTTCATGCAGTTCCACGGCGGCGTGTACCGCTCCGACGACGCGGGCGCCAGCTGGACCGGCATCGGGGAGGGTCTGCCGTCGGACTTCGGCTTTCCGATCGTCCTCGACCCCGCCGACCCCGACAGCGCCTACGTCATCCCGCTGGCCGCCGACATGGACCGCGTCACCCCGGACGGCCGCGTGCGCGTCTACGAGACGCGCGACGCCGGCACGACATGGGCCGCCCGCGGCGACGGCCTGCCCGGCGAGCACGCCTACCTCACGGTGCTGCGCCGGGCGTTCGACACGCGCGGCGCCGGCTCGCAGCTCGAGCTGTACTTCGGCGCCACGTCGGGCGACCTGTTCGGCTCCGCCGACGCGGGCGCGACGTGGTTCGAGGTCGCGCGCCGCCTGCCGCCGATCTACTCGGTGACCGTCTCGTAGCCGCGACCGTGGCCGCCTAGCGGAACCGGCGCGGGCTTGATCGCGCTGCCGATGTCCACCTGGTTGCGCATGAGGCGCGCCTCCGTCGCCGGCAGGTCGGGCAGGTCGACCGCGAAGCTGACGATCGCCAGCCGGGTCCACGTGACGTGGTCCTCCCACAGCTTGCGCATCGCGTCGTGGAAGGCCGCCTGCCGGGCGGTCGTCGTC
>JBDZVZ010000024.1:1838-45418 GCA_040255945.1 Solirubrobacterales bacterium
CTGCTGGCGCTCGAGGTCATCGACCGCTCGCTCGTCGTCGGCGCGCAGGCGTTCAGCGCGCTCATCCCGCTGATGATCGTGCTCGCCGGCGTGTTCGCCCGCAGCGGGGATTCGTTCGCCGACAGCCTCGTCGACAAGCTCGAGCTGCGCGGGGCGGGCGCGGCGGCGGTCCGGCGTGCGGTCGCCTCACCGGCCGACGACGGAACGCTCAGCGTCGTCGGCGCGCTGCTCGTCGTCGCCTCGGCGCTGGCCTTCACCCGCGCCCTGCAGCGCACGTTCGAGGTCAGCTGGGACCTCCCGCGGCGTGGCCTGCGCAGCACCGGCTGGGGACTCCTGTGGCTTGCCGCGTTCGCCGCCTACTGGGCGTTCTTCCCGGTCGTTCACGACGCCCTGCCCTCGGGCGCCCGCTTCGTCGTCGGGCTGGCGGGCTCGTTCGCGCTCTGGCTCGTGACGCCCTATCTCCTGCTCGCCCGCCGGGTCCCGTGGCGGCGCCTCACGCTGCAGGCGGCCTTCACCGCCGGCGGCATGACGGCGCTCAGCGCGGGCGCCGCGCTCTATGTGCCTCGCGCGATGAGCGCGTCGGCGGAGCGGTTCGGCTCGATCGGGGTGGCGTTCACCCTGCTGTCGGTGCTGTGGGCGGCCGGCTTCGTGCTCGTGACCGCGGCGGTCCTGGGCGCCTTCATCAGCGGACCACCCAGCGCCCGGGACGGCTGACCGGCCTCAGAAGCCGACCTGCCGCAGCAGGGCGGCCTCCTCGACCCGATCGGCCGCGAGATGACGATGGACCGCCGCGAGCCCGGCGGCGTCGTGGGCGACCGGCTCGAGGTCGGGGACGGTGACCGTGTGCGGCGCACCGAAGCGCTGCGCGAGGTGCCGCAGGCCGCGCGCGTCGCGGTCGGCCAGGGCCCGCAGGTCGACCAGCGCGCCCAGCGCCTGCTCGGCGAGCCGCGCGTCGCCGCCGAGGTCGTCGGCGAGCGCCGCTGGGTCGACGTCCGCGCGCGGGCTCGCGCGCGGGTGAAACCGGTTGACGACCAGCGCAGTCAGCGTGCCGCCCATCGCCTCCAGCCGTCCGGCGAAGTGGACGGCCTCGTCGATCGCCAGCCGCTTGGGTGAGGTGACGAGCAAAAACGCCGTGGCCGGGTCGGCGAGCAGCCGTTCGACCTCGGAGGCCTGGGTCGACAGGCCGTCGGCGACCTCGCCGAGCACGTCGAGCAGGTCGCGCAGGTCGTCCATCATGGCCGCGCCGGTGAGCCGCCGCAGCGCGGCGACCGCCAGGCCGGTGCCGCGCGCCGCCACCGCGGTCACCCGGCCGGTCGGGGCGACGAGCGCGCGCATGGCGCGGCCGTGCAGGAACGGCAGCAGGCGGGCGGGGGCGTCGAGGAAGTCCAGCGCGTTGCGGGCCGGCGGCGTGTCGAGCACCACGGCGTCAAAGCGTCCCGACCCGACGAGCTCGTGCAGCTTGGCGACCGCGCCGAACTCCTGCGACCCGCCGACCGCGGTCGACAGCTCCCGGTAGAGCCGGTTGTCGAGGATGGCGTCACGGGCCGCGGCGCTCGGGGCCAGCCGGCCGATGAGGTCGTCCAGGGTGCGCTTGGGGTCGAGCATCATCGCCCACAGCTCGCCCTCGATCTCGACGCCGTGGGCGGCAAACGGCGCCGCGTCCACGCGCTGAGGCTCGTTGCCGAGCTCGCCGACGCCGAGCGCGTCCGCGAGCCGGCGCGCCGGATCGATCGTCACGACGGCGACCGTCTGCCCCCGCGCCGCCAGCCCGAGGGCGACGGCCGCGGAGACCGTCGTCTTGCCGACCCCACCTGCTCCGGCGCAGACGCACACGCGCCGATCCTCGAGTGCGCCGAGGAGGCTCATGCGGCGAGCAGGCGCGCGAGCGCGGTCGGCTCCGGCGCCCCGGCGAAGGCGAACGGCAGCGTGCGCGACGGCACGCCCGGACCGAGCGCGGCGAGCAGCCGGTCGACCTGCTCGCGCTGGCGCAGCGCTCGAGCGCCGTAGAACCGGGCCGCCCGCACCGCGGCCGACTCGCGGGCCGCGTCGAGCCGGCGCAGGTCCGCGGGGGAGAACCGGGGCGGGAAGAGCCCGTTGACGACGACCGCGTCGACGGCCATGTGCCCGTCGGCGACCAGCCGACGATGCAGCAGCAGCGCCTCGTTGACCGGGAGCTCCTCGGGCCGGGTGACCACGATGGCCGCGGTGCGGTCGCGGTCGCCCAGGAACGCGTCGACCGCACGCGCCTGCGCGGCGATCGGACCGGCCGCGGCCGCGGCGGCGAACGTGCGCGGCGCCTGCAGCAGCGCGACCGCGTGGCCGGTGGCCGGCGCGTCCAGGACGACGACGTCGTGGTCGCCGGCGCGCGCGAGCTCCCAGACCTGGCCGATCGTCAACAGCTCGGCGAGGCCGGGCGCCGCGGCCGCGAGCACCCGGAACAGCTGGGTCCGGGGCAGCAGCCGGGCCAGGCCGCCGAGCGGCAGATGGAGCCGCAGGTAGTCGGCCATCGCGTGCTGCGAATCGATCGACACGTGGTCGAGCCGCGGCCGCAGCGGCCGGACGACGTGGGCGTCCTTGCTCGGCGCGCGGACCCCGAGCGCCCGCGGCACGTCGTCCCGGGCGGCGACCTCGACGACGAGCACCCGCCGGCCGGCGTCGGCGAGCGCGAGCGCCAGCGCCACCGAGACGGTCGTCTTGCCGACACCGCCCTTGCCGGCGACGACGACCAGCGACCGGTCCGCCGTGACGGGCCCGCTCCCCCTCATCGCGGGCGCTCGCCCGACTCGACGTCAGCGCGGTGCTGGGCGGGCATCCGATCGCCTATGACGTTCCGGCGCGCTCCTCGGCGGCGTCGCGCGCGGCCTCGACGAGGCCGGTCGCGAGCACCTGCGCGCCCGGCCCGACCCCGAACGTCCAGTACCGGCGAAACCAGCGCCGGGCGGGCTCGTCGGTCGCCGCGGTGCGCATGACCGCCGACAACAGCGTCTCGCCGGGACCGATCTCACGCACCGCGAGCGCGTAGACCGTCTTCGCGTAGCCCGGCTCGTCGAAGGCGCGGAACGCGTCGGCCGCCACGGGCGCGTACTCGATGACCGGCCGCCAGAACTTGCCGACGAGCCCGAGCGCGATCTCCTCGCCCGGCCGCTCGCCGAGCAGGGCCCAGCCGCCGCCCTCCATCGGCATCTCCGCGGTCTCGCGCAGCCGCAGATGCTGGGGCGCGGCCGTGCCCGCCTCGCCGTGGACGATGTGCGCCACGAGCTCGGGGAGCATGCGCAGCGCGCCGAGCGCGCCGACGAGCGGCCGGCGGCGGCCGAGCTCGATGAGGTCGACGTCCATGAGCGCGGCGTAGGTCGTCTGCGGGTCGGCATGGACGGTCACGGCGACAGCGTCGGAGACGTCATAGGTGGGCAGGAACTCGTCTTCGAGCATCGGTGCTCCGACCGTACCCCGCGGGGTCCGCCGGCCCATCGCGTCTTCGCCGCACGAACGCTGCGGCTCACCCGCACGCCGGGGTCACCGGCGCAGGCGGCGCTCGACGAGCTTCTTGGCCTCGTCGGCCCACAGCACGACGCTCGCCAGGCCGAGGCAGATGAGCCAGTCGTCGAGCGCCAGCGGCGTGGTCTTGAACGCGTCGTTGAGGAACGGCAGCTGCACGACGGCGACCTGCAGCGCGGCCGACAGCGCGACCGCCCCCCACAGCAGCCGGTTCGTGAACAGGTGGTGAAACGCGCTCGTGCGGTCCGAGCGCGCGTTGAAGCAGTTGAACAGCTGGGCGAGCACGAGCGTCGTGAACGCCATCGTGCGCGCCTCGGTGATGTCCCCGGAGCCGCCGAGCACCCCGCCGGCCAGCCGCAGGTCGAGAGCGACGAGCGTGACGACCGCCATGACGAGACCGACCCAGACGATCCCCACCCACATCTCATGATCGATCACCCGGTCGCCCGGCCGGCGCGGCGGCCGGCGCATGATGTCGTCGGGCGGCGGGTCGACGCCGATCGCCAGCGCCGGCGCCGTGTCGGTGAGCAGGTTGATCCACAGGATCTGGGTGGCCAGCAGCGGCACCGCGAGCGCGCTGCCCGTGTCCTGCAGCCCGAGCCAGCCCGCCAGGACGACGCCGAAGAGCATCGTCAGGACCTCGCCGACGTTCGAGGACAGCAGAAAGCGCAGGAACCGGCGGATGTCGGCGAAGATCCCGCGGCCCTCGCGGACGGCGACGACGATCGTGGCGAAGTCGTCGTCGGCGAGGATCATGTCCGCCGCCTCCTTGGCAACGTCCGTCCCGGTGACCCCCATGGCCACGCCGATGTCGGCGGCCTTCAGCGCCGGCGCGTCGTTGACGCCGTCACCGGTCATGGCGACGATCGCGCCCTCGTCCTGCAGCGCGTCGACGATGCGCAGCTTGTGCTCGGGTGCCACGCGCGCGTAGACCGACACCTCGCGGATCGCCGCGCGCAGGGCGCCGTCGTCGAGCTCGGCCAGCTCGGCGCCGGTCAGCGCCGGAGCGCCCGGGTCGACGACCCCGAGGTCGGCGGCGATGCGGGCGGCGGTGCCCGGGTGGTCGCCGGTGATCATGATCGTCCGCACGCCCGCCGCGCGGGCCTCGGCGATCGCGGCGCCGGCCTCCGGCCGCGGCGGGTCGATCATCCCGACCAGCCCGAGGTGGACCAGGTCGCGCTCGACCGTCTCGTCCGGCGGCGGCGCGGTCGTGTCGGCCAGCGGCCGGTAGGCGACGGCCAGCGTGCGCAGCGCCCGGTCGGCCAGCCGGTCGACGTCGGCGAGCACCGCGGCGCGGCGCGCGTCGGTCAGCGGCCGCGTGCCGCCGGCGGTGCGCTCGTGGGTGCAGCGCGCCAGCAGCACGTCCGGCGCGCCCTTGGTGACCACGGCGATCCGCCCCTCGCGCTCCACGTCGGACTGCAACGTGCTCATGAGCTTGCGCTCGGAGCTGAACGGGATCTCGCCGACCCGGCGGAAACGGGCCTGGCGTGCGTCCGGCAGCCCGCCGACCTTCGCCTCGGCGACGAGGAAGGCGGCCTCGGTCGGGTCGCCCTGCACCGTCCACTCGCCGCCGTCGTGTCGCAGGACCGCGTCGTTGGCCAGGCTGCCGCCCGCCAGCACGAACCGCACCTCGTCGAGCAGCGCCGGATCGTCCAGCGGGCGCCCGTCGACGTGCAGCTCCCCGTCGGGCCGGAACCCGCTGCCGCTGACGCCCGCCTCGCCCGACGGCGTGACCACGACCTGGATCGTCATCTCGTTGCGGGTCAGCGTGCCGGTCTTGTCCGAGCAGACGACCGAGGCCGAGCCCAGCGTCTCGACCGACGCCAGACGCTTGACGATCGCCCGCCGCCGGGCCATCCGCTGCACGCCCAGGGCGAGGACGACCGACAGGATGGCCGGCAGCCCCTCCGGGACCGCCGCGACGGCCAGCGACACGCCGACCAGCAGGACGTCGACGACGTCCGAGGCGTTGCGGACCTCGGCGGTCGCGAAGATCGCGGCCACGACGACCACGGCGATGACGACCACCGCCAGCCCCAGCGCCCGGCCGATGTGCGCCACCTCGCGCTGCAGCGGCGTGGCGTCCCGCTCGGCGCGTCCCAGCAGGCGGGCGACGCGCCCCATCTCGGTCTCCATGCCGGTCGCGGTCACGACCGCCACGGCACGGCCGCGCGTCACCGCGGTGCCGTTGAACACCATGTTGACGCGATCGCCCAGCACCACCTGCTCGTCCAGGACGGCGGTGTCCTTGAGCACGGGCTCGCTCTCTCCGGTCAGCGCCGCCTCGGCGACCGTGAGCGACGCGGCCCGCACGAGCCGGGCGTCGGCGCCGACGGCGTCACCCTCGGCCAGCAGCAGGACGTCGCCGGGGACGAGCGCGGTCGTCGCGATCCGCTCCTCGCGCCCGTCGCGGCGAACGGTCGAGCTCGCCGCCGCCATCCGCTGCAGCGCGGCCACCGCCTGCTCGGCGCGGGCCTCCTGGGCGTAGCCGAGCACGCCGTTGAGCGCCACGATCGCAGCGATCACGACGGCGTCGACCGGCACGCCCTCGGCACCCTCGACGCCCCAGGCGGCCAGCGACACGGCGACCGCGCCGAGCAGCAGGTGGATGAGCGGGTCGGCGAACTGCCCGGCGAACCGCCGCCACGCGGGCACCCGCTCGGCGCTCCGGAGCGCGTTGGGCCCGTGGCGCCGCAGCCGTACGGCCGCCTCGTCGGCGCTCAGGCCGCGCGCGAGGTCGGCGCCGAGCCGCGACGCGACCGCATCCGCGTCGCAGCCCCACGGATCGCGCCCGTCGCTGCCCATCAAGCGCCTATGGTGTCCCCATGAACGTCGATGTGACCACCCGCGGAGCCGTCGCCTCCGAGATGGCCGCCCTCGCCAAGGAGAAGCTCGGGGACCTGGAGTCCGTCGTGCCACGGCCGATCACCGGTGCGCGCGCGGTCCTCAAGCAGGAGCAGAACCCGCGCATCCCGCGCGCCGCGCGCGCCGAGGCCGAGATCCACGTCGGCGGGCATCCGATCCGCGGCCGGGTCGACGCCGAGAGCATGGAGCAGGCGATCAACGACCTGTCCGACCGGCTGCGCCAGCAGCTGCGCCGCCTCGCCGACCGGCTGGCCGACCGCAAGCACACGAGCACCGGGATCGCCGAGGCGGCGTGGACGCCGCCGCGCCCGCCCGAGTCCTGGCGGGAGCCGGGCGAGCGGGAGGTCATCCGGCGCAAGACGTTCGCGCTCGAGCCGATCGACGCGATCCAGGCAGCCGCCGACATGTCGGCGCTCGACCACGACTTCTTCCTCTTCCACGACATCGACACCGACGCCGACTCGGTGCTCTACCGGGGCGACGACGGACGGCTGGCCGTCCTCGCGCCGCAGGATGCCGGCGCGGCCGACGGTGCCCCCGCGGGCCCGGTCCGCGAGACCAGCCGCTACTCGGAGCCGCTCGAGGTGGCGGCGGCCGTCAGCGAGATGGACGAGCTCAACCATCGATTCCTCTTCTTCACCGACGCGGCCACCGGCCGCGGCGCCGTCCTGTACCTGCGCTACGACGGCCACTACGGGCTCATCGAGCCGGCCGCCTGAGCGACGAAGCGCCCCATGGCCCCGGCGTCGGCGGCGCGCAGCGAGTGGGTGACGAACGGGTAGACGCCCGCCTGCGGGAACAGCAGCTCGAACACCGCGCCGCCGCCCGCCGGGACGAGATGGGTGGAGACGTCGTGCAGCGCGTTGCCGGGCACGCCGTCGGGCTGGACGGTGTCGAAGATCGTGCCGACGATGTGGAAGGCGCTGTCGAGCGACGGCCCCGCGTCGACGAGGTAGATCCGGACCGGCTCGCCGACCGGCACGGGGATCGGACGAGCGGCGTAGCGCAGCGCGCGCCCGTTGAACGCGACGCAGCGCGGCGCCTGCCGGCGCATCGCCGGCAGCGAGCTCGTCAGCCGGCCGGCGCGAACCGACCCGTAGAACTCGCTCTGCACGAGCGTGACCTCGGTCGCCGGGGACCGGCCCTCGGGCGGGTCGACGATGATCGCGCCGTACATGCCCATGCCGACGTGCAGCAGCATCGGCGCGGTGCCGCAGTGGTAGAGGAACACGCCCGCGCGATCGGCGACGAACGAGAACGTCCGCTGCCTGCCGGGGGCCACACCGGCGAACCCCACGTTCGGCGCCAGGCGCGCCGCGTGGAAGTCGACCGAGTGCCACATCCCGTTGCCGCCGTGCCCGCGCGGGTGCTCGGCGTTGCGCAGCGTGACCTGCACGACGTCGCCCTGCCGGACGCGGATCGTCGGCGCCGGCACCCTGCCGTTGAACGTCCAGGCGTGCATGCGCACACCGGGCGCGACCTTCACGGTGGCCATCTTGGCGGTGAGCTTCACCGGCACGACGGCCGCGCCGGCGGGGGCGGCGGGGGCGGCGGTCACACCGGCGGCCAGCAGCGCGGCGGCCGCGATCTTCCATCCGATGGACCGGGCGAGCATGGTGGGCATCGTGCACCGTCACCCATCCGGACGGCATCCGGGCGCACTACGGCTCGGCCGTGCGTAGTTGCCCGGGCCGGCCGGGCATCAGGCGCGCAGGGCGGGCAGGAGCTTCTCGGTGTCGATGGGCTTCTCGAGCAGCCCGTCGCAACCGGCCTGCCGTGCGCGGTCGGCCACCTCGCCCATGAGGTAGGCCGTGACGGCGTAGATCTTGACGCCGTCGTGGCGGGGATCGGCGCGCAGCCGGCGGGCCACGTCGAGGCCGTCGCCGTCCGGGAGGTGGATGTCCATGAGGATGACGTCGGGAATGCGCTCGGCGAGACGCTCGGCGACCTCGGCGGCCGTGGTCGCCTCGACGACCTCGTAGCCCTCGGCGGCGACCACCATGCGCAGCATCTGCCGGTTGAGGTCGTGGTCTTCGACGATGAGGACGGTCCGGCTCATGCGTCGCCCTGGGCCGGCAGCAGCACCCGGAACGTGGCGCCCTGCCCGGGGGCCGAGTGCACCGCGATGCTGCCGCCCTGCGCGTCGATGATGCGCCGGCTCACCGCGAGGCCGAGGCCGGCGCCCCCGCTGCGGTGGTAGCCCTGCTCGAACGGGAGGAAGATGCGCTCGGTCTCGTCGGGATGGATGCCCGGCCCCTCGTCGCTGACCTCGATCTGGAGCGCGCCGCTGCCCGCGCGGACCAGCGAGACCGCCACCGTGCCGCCCGCCTCGGTGAACTTGATGGCGTTGCTGATGAGGTTGTAGAGCACCTGCTTGAAGCGGGCCGGATCCAGCCAGGCATCACCGCCTGCCGCGGCGTCGCACGTCAACGTGACCCCGCGGTCCTCCGCGGTGGCCCGCATGCCCTCGACGACCTCGCAGACCAACACATGAGGCTCGACCTTCTGCGCGTTGAACGTCATGCGGCCCTCCTCGACTCGCGAGAGGTCGAGGATCTCGCCGAGCAGCTGGTTGAGATGCCGCGAGCTCGTGACGATGTGGCCGATGACCTCGCGCTGCTGATCGGAGAGCTCGCCGATCTTGCCGTTGTGCAGCAGCTCGCTGAACCCGATGATCGTCGTCATCGGCGTGCGCAGCTCGTGCGACATGGAGGCCATGAACGCGCTCTTGGCCTCGCTGGCCGCGCGCGAGCGGTCGGCCGCCCGTCCGGCTCGGTCGGCCATCCAGATGAGCAGGGCGCCGCCGGGGACGAGCAGCAGCAGGACGAGCCACGGCAACACGCGCGACCAGCCGCTGACCGGCTCGTAGAGCACGGCGCTGCGGGCCGTGTCGACGAGCTGCCACGGGGTGCCCGCGATCGCCGTGGTCGCGAGCTGGCGATGCCCGTCGTCGTAGGACACGTTCGCGGTCCGGCCCACGCCGGCGAGCTGCCGTTGCAGGGCGGTGTCGACCGGCTGTCGTGGGTGCGCGTCGGCCAGCCGCCCACCGTGCGGCCCCATGATGTAGGCGCGATGGCCGCGCAGCCCCGGCAGCCCGGCGAGATACGGGCCGAACACCTCCTGGATCTTGTCGACGTCGCTGGCGAGCACGAGCACGCGGCGGTCGCCGCTGCGCGCCTTGAACGGCACGGCCAGCTGGAACAGCCCGCCGCCGGAGCTCTCGAGCGCCCCGCTGATCGACGGCCGTCCCGCCAGCGCGGTGCGCACCGTGCTGGTTCCCAAAGGCACCTTCGCCGAGGTCGGCCGGCGCAGGATGACGGTGCCGCGCGCATCGAGGACGACGAGGGCGGGCGCGTCGAGCCGGGTGACGGCGCGGCGCACGTCGGCTGCGCGGAAGCGCGACGCCCCGAGACGCGCCTGGGCGATCGCGACGTCGGTCGCGAACGCCTGGGTCACGACGGTCTCCACCAGCGACGCGGCCGCCTTGGAGCCATCGGCGAACCGGTCCTCGACCGTCGACCGCGCGTCCCGCTGGGTGCTCGCGAGCGCCAGCGCGAAGCCGGCGATGACGACGGCCCCCGGGAGCGCGAGCAGTGCGAGCACCACGCGCCGCCTGGCGAGCAGGCGGCGCACCGTCGCGGGTGGGCGGGCTCCACCCGTCCGATCCGAACCGGGCCTCACTACGTCATGCAACCGTCTGCGTCCTCCCACGAGCACGACGGCTTCTGCGCCGCGTGTCCGGCCTAGCGTCTCCGGCCGGAGAGGAGATCATGCACGCGGGAGGCTCCGCCCGCGCCGCTACCGCCGGCCGCTGCGGCGTCGCCCGCGCGTGCGGTTCCCGGCGCCGCGCGTGTCGCTGCCGGCGCCGCGCGTGTCGCGGACGGCGCGGCGCGTGTCGCTGCCGGCGCCCCGCGGGACGCCCCAGCCGGTCGCGGCGAACTCGCGGCTGAGCTTCAGCTCGGCCGCCATCTTCGAGACGTCGGGCGCCTGGTCGGCCATGACGAACGTGATGCTGTGGCCGGTGGCGCCGGCGCGGCCGGTGCGCCCGGCCCGGTGGACGTAGCTCTCGCGGTCGCCGGGCACGTCGAAGTGGATGACGTGCGAGATGCCGTCGACGTCGAGCCCGCGGGCGGCGACGTCGGTCGCCACGAGCACCTCGCAGGCGCCGGCCTGGAAGCGGGCGAGCGCCTTCTCGCGCTGGGACTGGCTCTTGTCGCCGTGCATCGCCGCCGCCTCGACGTCGCGCGAGCGCAGCCGCTTGACGAGCCGGTCGGCGCCCCGCTTCGTGCGCACGAAGACGAGCGCGCGGTCGACGTCGTCGTCGTCGAGGACGTCGACGAGGTGGTCGAGCTTGGCCTCGTGCTTGACCGCGACGAAGCGATGCGCGATGTCGCGGCGGCGCTCGGGTGCCGGCCGGTGCTCGTGGCGGCAGGCGTCGGTCGTGTACGCGTCGGCCACCTGCCCGACGGCGCCGTCCAGCGTCGCCGAGAAGAACAGGGTCTGCCGGTCGCGCGGCGTGGCGGCCACGATCCGGTCGACGACCGGGCGGAAGCCCATGTCGAGCATCCGGTCGGCCTCGTCGAGGACGAGCACGCGGACCCGGTCGAGCCGGACGTCACCGCGGCCGATGAGGTCCTCGAGGCGGCCCGGGGTGGCGACGATGATGTGGGCCTTGCGGGCGAGCTTCGCCTGGCGCTCGATGCCCGCCCCGCCGTAGACGGCGGCGATGGCCAGCGCGCGGGCGTGGGCGATGGCGCGCAGCTCCTCGGAGATCTGGGAGGCCAGCTCGCGCGTCGGCGCGAGGATGAGCGCCGACTGCTTGGGGCCGTTGGCGTCGAGGCGGTCGACGAGCGGGATGCCGAAGGCCAGCGTCTTGCCCGACCCGGTCGGCGACTTGGCCAGCACGTCGCGGCCGCCGAGCACGTCGGCGATGACGAGCTGCTGGACGGCGAACGGCGCGGTGATGCCGCGGTCGCCCAGAGCGGTGACGACGGCCGCGGACACGCCGAGGTCGGCGAAGGACTGCGTGGACATGTGAGTGCTCCTTGCCGGCGGCCGAACAGGACCGCCGTGTTGCGATTCGGGAGATTCGACTGACCCGGATCGCGAAGCGCTCAAGACCAAGAACCTCGCGGGAACGACCGTTCCCGCCGACGAGCACGGTAGCAGCCGCACGCCGGCCACCCTCGCGGGATAAGCTCCGCCGCGCCAGCGGCGGGCTGGCGCTGAGCATGGAACGCGACGAGCATGGGGGTGCCCGAGCATGGGCCTGAGCAGGGGAACACGGGCGGCGCTGACCGCTGCGATCACGGCGGCCTGCACGGTTGCCGCAGCGCCCGCCTCGGGGGTCGCAGCCGCCGCCAAGCAGCGGCACGAGAGCGCCAAGGCGAAGGTCGTCGTGACGGTCTCGGCACCGAAGGGCGTGCCGGCGAACGCGACCCTGCGCGCCCGAGGGCTGCGCCGCACCCTCGCAAAGAAGCCGCAGAAGCGCGCCGCCCGGTTCACCGTCCGCGTCCGCGAGGGCCGCATCCGCCTCAGCGCCCGCGCGCTCGTCTATGACGGGACGCCCTACCGAGCGGTCGTCACGCCCCGCCGCGCGACCGCCCGCCCCAGGCACGCGACGCGGGTCCGGGTGCGCTACGTCCGCGTCGAGGCGGCGCGTCGTCTCCGGGCCACGGCGGTGACCGGCACCGAGATCACGCTCGACTGGCAGGCGCCCCGGCGCGCCGTGGTCCAGCTGCGGCGCACGGACGGCGAGCGGCCCGCGAGCTCCGTGCGGCGGGGCAAGCGGGTCAGGACGAAGGGTCGCAAGGCGGTCGACCGCGGCCTGAAGGCCGGCAAGACCTACAGCTACGCGCTCTTCACGAAGACGCGGCACGGCTGGGTCGGACCGGTCGCCGTCACGGCCGGCACCGCGACCACCGACCCGCGGGTCGCCGCCTACGTCGCCCCGCCCACGACGGTCGTCGTCGAGCCGGGCGAGGCCGACGTGCCGACGGTCGTGCCCGGGGGCGTCAGCGTCAAGCTCGCGCCGAAGCGGCCCACGCCGGTCATCGGGGCCGGCTTCGTGCTGCCCGCGTCGGCGACGCTGCCGTCCGGCTTCCTCGGAACGGTCGCGTCCGTGTCGGACGACGGCCGCACCGTCGTGCTGATCGCGGCCGGCCTCGCGGACGCGTTCGACTACTACAACATCGACGTCGACCTCGGGACCGTCGCGCCGATCCCGCTCACGCCGAGCGCCGGCGCCGCGACGCCGCGGAGCGCCCGGGCGGCCCAGGCCCATCCCCGGGCCGCCCTTCCGGCCGCGCTCAAGCGGTGCCTGGAGGGCAGCGCCGAGGGAAGCGTCGTCCTCCACCCGACGCTGCAGCCCAGCGGCCA
The DNA here is from genome assembly GCA_040255945.1 of Solirubrobacterales bacterium. Classification (GTDB taxonomy): domain Bacteria; phylum Actinomycetota; class Thermoleophilia; order Solirubrobacterales; family Solirubrobacteraceae; genus Baekduia. Next base: position 14,577 of record JBDZVZ010000024.1, read on the forward strand.
CTTCCGCAGCTCACTCGTGAAGACCTGGGGCGTCCCCGTCGGAGCCACGTTCGACGTGGGGGCCCAGCTGACGGTCGGCCTGACCGCCGACGTCGAGGTCAACGCCGCGCTCTCCTGCGGGCTGCCGTTCGATCCGGTCATCCGGAACATCGCGGTGTCCCCGGTGCCGATCGCGATCGCCTTCGACCCCGCCGCCGAGGTCAGCATCGGCGGCCAGATGAGCGCCAGGAACGTCGGCTACACGGCAACGGGCGGCTTCTGGACGAAGGGCGAGATCGGCCGCCACAACTCGATCGACGGCGGCCTCATCAAGCAGGGCGGCCCGACCACGCCCAACACGCCATGGAGCGTCCCGGTCACCCTGACGCTGGGCGGCGAGCTGACGGTCGGCCCGGGAGCAGGCACCGGCGCCGCGGGCGCGATCGCCGGGGTCGGCGGCAAGCTCATCCCGCTGAAGGCCTCGTTCGGTCCGGTCTTCGGCGACGGCGATCTGCGCCGCGGCGCCTGCATCAAGGCGACGGCAGGCATGGAGAGCGAGCTGAACGTCAACGCCAAGGCGTGGGCCGGCCCGCTGAAGATCAGCCGGTCGTTGACGATCGACGCCCTGCAGTTCAACAGCGATTACGGCGGGCCCTGGTACCTGCCGAGCGACTGCGACAAGCTGCCCGCCGCGCCGTCGGCGGCGCCCAGCAGCGACGTCCTCGGCCCGGGCGTCCAGGAGCTGGAGAGCACGACGACCGGCACCGACGACCAGTGGGGCCATGCCGATGGATTCGCGCCGGGCGAGAAGGCGTGGATCCTCAGCACCGGACGCATCGCGGACGCGAGCGTCAACAACCCGTCGTCCCAGGCTTCCACGGGACTGAACGGCCCCGGCAGCCCGGCGCTGTCGGCGCTCATCGGCGGGGAGGACACCTATGACGCGGCGTCCTACAAGGTGACGTTGAAGCCGACCGGGGACATGCTCCACGTCCGCTACGTCTTCGGCTCCGAGGAATACCCGGAGTACGTCGGCGAGGGCTACGACGACGTGATGGCGGTCTTCGTCAACGGTCAGAACTGCGCGAAGGTGCCGGGGACCGACGACCGCGTGTCGGTCGACAGCGTCAACGCCACGACGAACGCCGCGTTCTACGTGGACAACAGCGCCGGCGCGGCCGGCTACCAGACGAGCATGGACGGCCTGACGAAGCCGCTGACCTGTGATGTCCCGGTGACGCCGGGCCAACCGGTGACCGTCGAGGTGGCGCTCGCCGACACCGGCGACCACATCTACGACAGCGTCGTCGGGCTCGTCGACAAGGGGATCTGGTCGGACTGACGATGTTCGACGCGCCGCTGCCGCCGCAGGTCGAGGGCTACGCCGAAGCGCGAGCCCGTGGCCTGCTGCCGGTGGTCGGCGAGCAACCACCGCGGCTGCTGCCGGGACCGACGGCCGACCAAGCGTCGCTGCGGGTTCTCGCCGCGCTCGCGGCGACGATGGTCGCCGTCGTCGCCGCCGGCAAGGTCGGCTCGGCCGTGTTCGGCGGCGGCGGCGCCCTGGCCGTCGTCGTCGGGCTCGTCGCCCTCGTCGCCTTGACGATCCTCTACCGCGCCTGGGCCCGCGTCGGCGAGCGCAACCTCGCCGAGCTGCGCCGCGGCTACACGACCCTGTCGCTGACGGCCGGCTCGTTCTGGCACGGCGACCTGCGCCGCTTCGGCCGCTTCGGCCATCGCCCCCCGTGGGACTACCGGGGCGTGTGGGTGCTCGCCAACGACGGCACGGTGACGCAGGCCCCCGATCACGCCGTCGTCGCCCCCGGCCTCTACCCGTCGCCGAACCGGCCGGGCCGGTGGGAGGTCTGGACCGGGCAGGTGTGGACCGGCGACTTCAGGCCCTCCCCCGAGCGGCCGGAGGCCACGTCGGACGCGTTCGGCCGCTAGCGCGCCTGCCGCTCGCGCTCGGCCGCCTCGGCCAGGCGCTTGATCGCCTCGAGGCGGGCGTCCCAGCGGGCGGCGACGCCGGCCATCGCCTGCGTCGCCGCCTCGAGGGTCTGCGGGAGCACGGCGTAGCGGACCTCGCGGCCGTGGCGGCGGGCCTCGACGATGCCCGCCCGCTCGAGGACCGCGAGGTGCTTCGCCGTCGCCTGCCGCGAGAACGGCAGGTCGCGGGCCAGGGCGCTGGCCGACGCCTCGCCGCCGGCCAGCAGGAGGTCGAGCAGGCGGCGGCGCGAGGGGTCCGCGACCGCCGCCCAGAGCTGCTCGTCGTCGATCGTCGCGCCGCTCACCGCGGGACGGCCGCCGCGACCTTCGGCGCGTACTCGCCCAGGGACGTGATGCACGTCGTCCAGCCGCCGCCGTGGTCCTCGAGGAAGTCGCGCTTCTCGGCGTCGGTCCGCTCGAGCGCGGCGATGCCGCTCTCGACGATGCGCAGGCGTGTGCCGTCGCCCTCGGTGCGCAGCAGGAACTCGACGAGCGTGGAGTTGCCCTCGCGCGGCACGCTGCCCTCCGGGTGCGACCAGCGCCAGGCGAAGCGATGGGGCGGCTCGACGGCCTCGACGACGAACGGCGCGGTGACGCCGTGCTGCTCGAACGTGAGGCTGCCGCTGCCGCCCGGCCGCAGGTCGACCTCCGCCTTGTCGCTGAACCACTGCGCGATCTGGTCCGGCTCGGTGACGATGCGCCACACGGCGTCCACGGGGGCCTGGATGAGGATGTCGCGCTCGATGCTGTCGGGGAGCATGGGTCCCGCCTTTCATGGTGGTGGAGTGGTGGACCGGGTGTGCAACCGATAGTTGCACACCGTCGCCGCAGATGCAACCTTCAGTTGCAGGTCAGGAGAACCCGTGGCAGGCGAGGGGCTCGACGAGCTCGCGCTCCTCGTAGGAGAAGTGCGGCCACGGACGCTGTGTCTGCCTATGCAATGCTTAGGCAATGGCGACAAAGGACCTGAGCCTCGGCGAGGCGGCGAAGGCGATCGGCGTCAGCGTCGACACGCTGCGCCGTTGGGACCGCGACGGGAAGCTGAAGACCGTCCGCGACGAGCGCAACCGTCGCCGCGTGCCGCGGCGGGAGATCGAGCGGCTGACGCGCCGGCCCGAGCGCCACGCCGCGGGCGACGCGCTGTCGGCCCGCAACCGCTTCCCGGGCGTCGTCACGTCCGTCGAGGTCGACGGCGTCATGGCGCTCGTCGAGATCGAGGCGGGCCCGCACCGGATCACCGCGGCGATCACCCGCGACGCGGTGGAGGAGCTCGGGCTCGTCGAGGGCGCGCGGGCGACCGCGGCGGTGAAGGCGACCTCCGTCATGGTCGAGAAGGGCTGAGCGGGTGCGCCGGCGCGTCGCGCAGAACGTTGATGTCGCTCAGCGCAAGCAACGTTCGTCTGGACGCGCGGCGGCGGGCGCCGTCGCGCTGTTGCTCGTCGCGGCGCTCGGGCTCGGCGCGTGCGGTGGCGGCGGCGACGCGAAGCTCACCGTCTCGGCGGCCGCGTCGCTGCAGCGCGCGTTCACCGACAACGACCAGGGCGCCCGCTTCTCGTTCGCCGGCTCCGACGAGCTCGCCGCCCAGATCGAGCAGGGCGTGCGCCCCGACGTCTACGCCGCGGCCGACACGGTGCTGCCGGCGAAGCTCCATCGCGAGGGCCTCGTCGAGCGGCCGGTGCTCTTCGCTGCCAACGAGCTCGTCCTGGCTGTGCCGTCCGGGACCAAGGCCATCACCTCGCTCGACGACCTCGCCCGCCCCGGCGTGACGATCGCGATCGGGCAGCGTGCCGTCCCGGTCGGCGTCTACACCCGGCTGCTCCTCAGCCACCTGCCGGCAGCCGAACGCCGGGCGATCGATGCGAACGTCCGCTCCGAGGAGCCCGACGTCGGCGGCATCGTCGGCAAGCTCACCCAGGGCGCGGTCGACGCCGGGTTCCTCTACCGCACCGACGTGAAGGCGACGAAGGGCGCGCTCGAGGCCATCAGGTTGCCCCGCACCCTCCGGCCGGCGGTGCTCTACGCCGCCGCGGTCGTCACCGGCACGAAGCACCCGCGCGAGGCGCGCGCGTTCGTCGACGGCCTGCGGCACGGCGCCGGCGCCCGGGCGCTGCGCGCCGCCGGCTTCGACCCGCCGCCGCGACGATGAGGCGCGCCGGCCCCTTCACCATCCTGCTCGTCGGCGCGCTCACCGTCACGCTGCTGTTCCTCACGCTGCCGGTCGTCGCGATCTTCGTCGACGCCGCCCCGGCCGATCTGGCCCGCAGCCTCACCGACCCGGCGGCGCTCGACGCGCTGCGGCTGAGCCTCGTCTGCAGCGCGATCGCCGTGGGCATCATCGTCGTCGTCGGCACGCCCGCCGCCTACCTGCTGGCAACCCGGCGCTTCCGCGGGCGCGCGCTGCTCGTGACGCTCATCGAGCTGCCGCTCGTCCTGCCGCCCGCAGTGGCCGGGATCGGGCTGCTCGCCGCCCTCGGTCCGAACGGCCTCTTCGGCGGCGCCCTGGACGACGCCGGCCTGCGGCTCGTCCTGACGACGGCCGGCGTCGTGGTGGCGCTGACGTTCGTCGCCGCGCCCTTCTATCTGCGCCAGGCGCAGGCCGGCTTCGAAGCCGTCGACCCGAGCTGGCTGGACGCGTCGCGAACGCTCGGCGCCGGCGAGGCGCGCACGTTCGCGCAGGTGGCGATCCCCGCGGCCGGTCCGAGCCTCGTGGCGGGCCTCGCGCTCGCCTGGGGCCGCGCGCTCGGCGAGTTCGGCGCGACGCTCATGTTCGCCGGGTCGTTTCGCGGCATCACCCAGACCGTGCCGCTGGCGATCTACGAGCGCTTCGCCACCGACTTCACCGCCGCGCTGGCGCTGTCGGCCGTGCTCGTCGCGATCTCCGGCGCGCTGCTGCTGACCGTGAAGCTGCTGGGCACGACGACGTGGTTGCGCGGTGCTGCGCGTTGAGGCCACCACCCGGCTCGGTGCCCTGGCGCTGGACGTCGCGCTCGAGGTGCCGGCCGGCGCATGCCTCGCGCTCGCCGGACCGTCGGGCGCCGGCAAGACGTCGGTGCTGCGGGTCGTCGCCGGGCTGCTGCGTCCGCAGCGCGGGCGAGTCGACTGCGGCGGCGAGACCTGGCTGGACACCGGGCGCGGCATCGACGTCGCGCCCGAGCGGCGCCGCTGCGGCTACGTCTTCCAGGACCACGCGCTCTTCGGGCACCTCAGCGCCTGGCAGAACGTCGCCTACCCGCTGCGCGGCGTGCCGCGGCCCGAGCGGCGCCGGCGCGCGCTGGCCCTGCTCGAGCGCTTCGGCGTCGCCGAGCTCGCCGACGCGCGGCCGCGCACGCTCTCGGGCGGCGAGCGCCAGCGCGTCGCGGTCGCCCGGGCGCTCGCGCTGGAGCCCACGGCGCTGCTGCTCGACGAGCCGCTGGCGGCCCTCGACCCGCGCCGGCGGGCCGCCGCCGGCCGGGAGCTGGCGGCCGTCGTCGCCCAGACCGGGGTGCCGGCGCTGCTCGTCACCCACGACTTCACCGAGGCGGCCGTGCTCGGCAGCCGCGTCGGGATCATGGAGGCGGGCCGCATCGTCCAGGCCGGCACCGCCGCCGAGCTGGCGGCCGCGCCCGCGTCGGCGTTCGTCGCCGACTTCACCGGCGCGGTCGTGCTCACCGGGACCGCGCACCGCGGCCCCGGCGGCGTCACGGAGGTCACGCTCGACGGCGGCGGCACGGTGTTCAGCACCGAGCCGGGCGAGGGCCCGGTCGCCGTCAGCGTCTACCCGTGGGAGATCGCGCTCGCCCCGGCCGGCAGCCAGCGCGCCGGCTCGGCCCTCAACCACCTGCCGGTCGGGGTCGTGTCGGTGACGGCGATCGGCGGGCGCGTCCGGGTCGGCCTCGCCGCCCCGCAGGCCCTGACCGCCGAGGTCAGCGAGGCCTCCGCCCAGGCGCTCGCGCTGCGCCCGCAGACGCGGGTCGTCGCGACCTGGAAGGCGGCGGCCACACGGCTGCTGCGACTCTGATCGGCATCTACGCCGGCCAGCCCGGCGGGCCCTGGCTGCCCGCCGGGTAGTCCTCGAGCGGCACCTCGTGCGCGTGCCAGGCGGCCAGCACCGGCTCGACGATGCGCCAGGACTCGACCGCGGCGTCGCCCCGGACCGAGAGCTGCGCCGAGCCGTCCAGCACGGCGCGCAGCACCTGCCCGTACTCCAACAGCTCACCGGGGCCGTAGACGCCCTCCAGGGTGACGGGCCTGACGGTGAACGGGTCGCCGCCGTTGACGTTGAGGTCGAGCGCGAGCCGGTGGGCGCCGAGCCCGAGGCGCAGCCGGTCGGGCTGCCGGTGGCCGGTCAGCCCGACGGGCACCTGCGGCGGGTTCTTCAACGTGATGACGACCTCTTGGCGCGGTGCGCCGATCGCCTTGCCCGACCGCAGGCGGAACGGCACCCCGGCCCAGCGCCACGTGTCGACCGCGAGCTCGACGAGGGCCAGCGTCTCGGTCTGGCGCTCGGGGGCGACGCCCTGCTCGTCGACGTAGGCGGGCCGCCGCCGCCCGTCCAGCTCGCCCGCCGTGTACCGCGCACGGCGGCTGGCGCGGACCGGGTCCCCACCCCACACGCGCGTCGCGCGCAGGACCTGGGTCTTGCCGTCGCGCAGGTCGGCCGCGTCGAGCGAGGGCGGTGGCTCCATCGCCGTGAGCGCCATGACCTGCAGGAGGTGGCTCTGGAGCATGTCGATGAGCGCGCCGGCGCCGTCGTAGTAGCCGGCCCGACCCTCGAGCGCGAGGCTCTCGTCGAAGATGATGTCGACGCCGGCGACGTGCTCGTTGCTGAGGATGGGCTCGATCATCCGGTTGGCGAACCGGGTGGCGACGATGTTCAGCACGGTCGACATGCCGAGGAAGTGGTCGACCCGATGGACATGGTCTTCGGGGACGAGCCGGGTGACGAGCCGGTTGAGCGCCTCCGCGCTCTCCCTGTCGCTGCCGAACGGCTTCTCCATGACGAGCCGCGTGCCGTCGGGCAGCGCGACGTCGCACAACGCGGCGCACGCCTGGCGGGTGATGGCCGGCGGCAGCGCGAAGTAGATGGCGACCGGGGCCTGCACCGCGTCGATGACCCGGCCCAGATCGGCCGCGTCGGCGGCGTCGGCGCGCAGGTAGCGGCTGCGCTCGGCCACCGCGGAGGGGTCGGGCCCGGCGGCGTCGGCCGTCGCGAACGCGCGCCGGACCCGCTCGCGCCAGGCGTCGTCGGCGAGGTCGCCGCGGTCGCTGCCGACGAGCTCCAGGTGCCCGTGGTCGCCCTCGGCCAGCAGCGTGCCCAGCCCCGGCAGCAGCAGGCGCGCCGTCAGGTCGCCGGCCGCGCCGAGGATGAGCAGCGTCCGTACCGCCGGGTCGCGGGGCTCGTGGCCGGCCATGTCGTGTCGGTCGGTACCCGAGCGGCGGCGGTCGCGAACCACCCGTGCGGGCCGCCAACGCCTCCCTGATCCAGATCATGGAACGACCTCCGGGCCGCTCGTACGGTCGGTCGCGACCCCGGGGACCAGCCCCGGCCCACACGACCGAAGGAGTCCCACGGCCATGCCCACCCCGACGCTCACCACGACGACCGTCCTGCGCAGCGACGAGCTCAACTGCCCGTCGTGCGTCAACAAGATCGAGCAGCGGCTCACGGCCCTGGACGGCGTGACCGGCGCCCGGGTGCGCTTCGCCAGCGGGCGCATCGAGGTCGACCACGACCCGGCGCGCGCCCCCGTGGCCGACCTGCTGGCCGCCGTCCGCGAGGCCGGCTACCACGCCACGGCGGCGGCGTTCTGATGCCCGCGCTCGTCAACCGGATGCGCCGGCCGCTGACCCGTCGCTGGGTGGCGGCCGGCACGTCGGCCGCGCTCATCGCGGTCGCGTTGAGCCTCGACGGCACCGCCGGCGGCGGCCCCGCCTGGGCGGCGCTCATGCTCGCCGCGACCGCGATCGCCGGCACCGGCATCGCGATCCGGGCCGCCCGCGCGCTGCGGGTCCGCCAGATCGGCATCGAGCTGCTCGTGACGATCGCGGTCACCGGCGCGATCGTCATCGGCGAGCTGTGGGAGGCGGCCGCGGTCACGCTGCTGTTCACGCTCGGCGCCGCGCTGGAGACGCTGACGCTGTCGCGGACCCGCGGTGCGCTGCGGGCGCTGCTGGCGCTCGCGCCGGTGACGGCCACCGTCGTGCGCGACGGCCGCCAGGTCGAGGTCGATCCGTCGGCGGTCATCACCGGCGAGCGGGTGATCGTCAAGCCGGGCGGCAAGCTCCCGGTCGACGGGGTCGTCGCCGAGGGTGCGGCCGCCGTGGACGAGAGCAGCATCACCGGGGAGTCGATGCCGCGCGAGGTGACCGGCGGCGACCGCGTCTTCGCCGGCACGGTGCTCACCGGCGGCTCGCTCGGGGTGACCGCGACCGGGGTCGGGGCCGACACGGCGCTGGCCCGCATCATCCACCGGGTCGAGGAGGCCCAGGACGCCAAGGCCGGCGCCCAGCGCCTGATGGAGCGCTTTGCGCGCTGGTACACGCCGGGCGTCGTCGCGCTGGCGGCGGCCACGTACGGGCTCGGCGGCGGCCTCGAGCTGGCGCTGACGCTGCTCGTCATCGCCTGCCCGGGCGCGCTCGTCATCTCGATGCCGGTGTCGATCGTGGCCGGCATCGGCCGGGCGGCGCGGCGCGGCATCCTCATCAAGGGCGGCGAGCACCTGGAGGCGGTCGGGCGCATCGACGCGATCGCGCTCGACAAGACCGGCACGCTGACCCGCGGCCGTCCCACGCTGTCGGACGTCGTCAGCGTCGACCCGGCGCTCGACCGCGCCGCGGTGCTCGCCTGGGCGGCCGCGGTCGAGGGTGCCTCCGAGCACCCGCTGGCGGCGCCGATCGTCCGCGGGGCCACGGCGGAGGGCCTGGAGGTGCCGCCGACGGTCGACGGGTTCACCGCGCACGTCGGCCGCGGCGTCGAGGGGGCCGTGGACGGGGCGCGCGTGGCCGTCGGGACCGGCCGGCTCATGGACGAGCTCGGCGTCGTCGTGCCCGCGATCGCCCAGCACCGCGCCGAGCAGCTGACCGCCGCCGGCCGGACGGCGGTCTACGTCGCCCGCGCCGACCGGGTCGTCGGCGTGCTGGCCGTGCGCGACGAGGTGCGGCCCGACGCCGCCGCCGCGGTCGCCAGCCTGCGGGCGGCCGGGGTGCGGCGCATCGTCATGCTCACCGGCGACAGCCCACGCGTGGCGCAGGCGGTCGCGGCCGAGGTCGGCATCGACGAGGTGCACGCCGGGCTGCTGCCCGAGGAGAAGCTCGACCTCGTCGGCGCGCTGCGCGCCGACGGCCATGTCGTCGCCATGGTCGGCGACGGCGTCAACGACGCGCCGGCCCTGGCCGCCGCCGACGTCGGCGTCGCGATGGGCGCCGGCGGCACCGACGTCGCGATCGAGACGGCCGACGTGGCGCTCATGTCCGACCGGCTGCCGCGGCTGGCCGAGGCGATCGTCCTGTCGCGGCGCACCGTCGCCAACCTGCGCCAGAACGTCGGGGTGGCGCTGGTGACCGTCGCCGTGCTCATCGCCGGCGTGCTCGCCCAGCAGGTCCACATGGCGGGCGGCATGCTCGTCCACCAGGCAAGCGTCATCCTCGTCGTGCTCAACGCGATGCGGCTGCTCGTCGCCCGCCCGCCGCAGTCCGTCGAGGCGCCACTGCCCGCGGTCTACGATCAGCGCATCCCCGCCGACGCCCCCGCACCCGAGCTCCAGGCGGCATGACCGGCACCGAGGCCAGCCCGCTCGCGCTCGCGCCCGCCGACCCGCACGCCTGCACGCCGGGCGTGCGGACCGGCGCGCTGGCGCGAGCGCCGATGTTCGCGGCGCTGACCCCGGACGCGCTGGCCGAGGTCGACGCCCGGGCGCGGACCGTCGCCTTCCAGGAGGGCGACCCCGTCTACCACGCCGGCGACCCGGCCGAGCGCCTCTTCGTCGTCGTCACCGGCGCGGTGAAGCTCACGCGGCTGGGACCCGAGGGCCGCGAGGTCCTCACCGACGTGCTGGTGACCGGCGAGTTCCTCGGCGCGCCGCCCGCGCTCGGCCAGGAGCGCTACGCCGACAGCGCGACGGCGCTCACGCCCGTCTGCCTGCTGGTGTTCGGGGCCGCCGAGCTCGACGCGATCCTGCGCCGCCACCCGAGCGTCGCGCTCGCCGCGCTGGAGGCGCTGTCGGGCCGCCTGGCCGGCGCCCAGGCGACGATCGAGGCGCTGTCGACCGCGCCGGTGGCCCAGCGGCTCGCCCGCGCCCTGCTGCGCCTGACCGACAAGCTCGGTGCGCCCGACGACGGCGGGCTGCTGCTCCAGGCACCGCTGACCCGCGAGGATCTCGCGGCCATGACCGGCGCCGTGCCCGAGACCGTCAGCCGCGTGCTGTCGGGCTGGCGGCGCGATGGGCTGCTGGACGCCGGGCGGCGATGGGTGCGGATCCGGGACCGCAGCCGGCTCGAGGCGATCGCCGCCGTCACGTCCTGACCGGGCCAGGGGAACTACCGACCGGCCTCCGTAACGGGCCGGGATGGCGCGGGGCCCTTCCCGGCCTACCGTTCCGCCATGAGCGAGATCACCGGTGGAGAGCTGTTCGCGCGCGCGCTCGCGGTCGAGGGCATCGAGGTCCTCTTCGGCCTGCCGTCCCCCGAGGTCGACCCGCTGCTGGCCGAGCTCGACGCGCACGGCATCCGGCTCGTGCCGATCCGCCACGAGGCGGCCGGCGTGCACATGGCCGAGGGCTATTACAAGTCCACCGGGAAGGTCGCCGCGGTGCTCGGCAACCCCGGACCGGGCTCGGCGAACCTCCTGCCCGGGGTGCTCACCGCGCTGCACGAGGGCGTGCCCGTGCTGGCAATCACCTCCCAGCACCGGCTCGGCCTCGTCTACCCGTCGCCGCCGTCGACCTTCCAGGGCCAGGACCAGCTCGACCTCTTCCGCCCGGCGGTGAAGTGGGGCGGCCCGATCTTCGAGTGGGCGCGCATCCCGGAGGTCCTGCGGCTGGCCTTCCGCGAGATGTGGGCGGGGCGGCCCGGGCCGGTGCACGTCGAGCTGCCCGCGCCGATCCTCTACGCGACCGGCGACGCCGACAGCGCGCCGCTGCTGCCGCCGGCCGCGTCTCGGTCCGGTCCGCCCCAGCCGTCCGACGCCCAGCTCGACGAGGCCGCCGCGCTGCTGGCGTCCGCGCAACGCCCGCTGGTGATCGCGGGCACCGGCACCGAACGCGGCGAGGCGACCGAGGCGCTGCTGGAGATCGTCGACGTGCTCGGCTGCCCGGTCATGACCTCGATGGCCGGTCGGGGCGCGGTGCGCAACGACCACCCCAACTACGTCTTCGGGTTCGGCGCGGCCGGCGACAGCGCGCGCCGCGAGGCCGACGTCGTCCTCGTCGCCGGCTCCCGCCTGGGCAACCTCGACCTGCCCTACGACTGCTACTGGGGCGACCCGGCACAGCAGCAGCTCATCCAGATCGACATCGAGCCGCGCCACCTCGGGGTGACCCGGCCGCTGACGCTGGGCCTCGTCGCCGAGGTCCGGCCCGCGCTCGAGGGCATCGCCCGGCGGCTGCGGGCGATGGGCCGTCCGCCCGGCGACGGCGCGGACCTCGCCCGCTACCGGGCGCTCGACGAGCAGGTGCGCGCCGCGCTCGCCGCGCCGATCCTCGAATGGCAGGGCCCCGGCATCCACCCGGCGCACGCGGTCGGCGCGATCGGCGCGGTCTTCGGCTCCGACGCCATCTACACGGTCGACGGCGGCAACACGTCGCTGTGGGCGCACTCGGTGCTGCCGCCCACGCGCCCGCGCTCCTACCACTCGATCCTCGAGCTCGGCATGCTCGGCACCGGCATCCCGTCGGCGGTCGGCGCGAAGCTCGCGGCGCCCGAGCGCGACGTCGTCTGCCTCACCGGCGACGGCGCCGCCGGCTTCAACATCATGGAGTTGCAGACCGCCGCCCGCGAGGGCCTGGCGATCACCGTCGTCGTGTTCGCCGAGGGCACGTGGACGATGGAGGAGCCCAACGAGCTGGCGCTCTACGGGACGACGTTCGGCACCGCGCAGGGCGAGATCCGCTGGGACCTCGTCGCCCAGGGCCTCGGCTGCCAGGCGGCCTACGTCGACCGCATCGAGGACCTCGACGGCGCGCTGCGCGCCGCCCAGGCCCACGACGGGCCGAGCGTCATCTGCCTGCGCACCGACCACGACGCGAACCTCGCTGTGCCCGCCGAGATGATCGAGCGGTTCTTCCAGGTCTACTCGGGCCCGCCCGTCCCGGTCGGCTGAGCGGGACTAGGCGGTGAGCTTGAAACCGGCGACGAGCTGCTGAAGCTCCGCCGCGGTGCTCGCGAGATCCTGGGCGGACGCCGCGATCTCCTGGGTCGAGGCGCTCGTCTGCTCGGTCGATGCCGACACCTGCTCGGCGGACGCCGACGACTGCTCGGCGACACGGGCCACCTCGGCGACGTTGCCGCGCACCTGCTCGGAGCTGCTGGCCAGCTCGTCGATCGCCGCGGCGATCTCACGGACGCGCTCCCCGACGTCGGCGACGCTGTCGGCGATCTGCTCGAAGGAGACACGGGCCTGATCGACGGTGTCGACGCCCTCCTGGGTCTCGCGGGCGCCGACCTCGACGACCTCGACGACCCGGGACGTCTCACGCTGGATCTCCGCGATGAGCGCGCCGATCGACGCGGCCGCCTGCTGGGACTCCTCGGCGAGCTTGCGGACCTCCTCGGCGACCACGGCGAAGCCGCGCCCCTGCTCGCCGGCGCGCGCAGCCTCGATCGCCGCGTTGAGCGCGAGGAGGTTCGTCTGCCCGGCGATCCCGGTGATGGCGTCCACGATCCCGCCGATCTCCTCGGACTTCGTTCCCAGCTCGCGGATGGCGGTCGTGGCGTCGGAGGATGCGGAGCGCACGGCCGCCATCGCAGCGCTGGCCCGCTGGACCGCGGCCGCGCCTTCTGCGGCCAGGTCGCGAGCGTGCTCGGCGGCGCGTGTGCTCTCCTGCGCGTTGGTGGCGCCGGCCTTCGTGCGATGCGCCATCTGCTCGGTGAGCTGCTGGGTGGCCTCGACGGCCTGCACCTGCTCCTGGGCGCCCACGGCGACCTCACCCACCGCGTGAGCGATCTCGCCGACGGCGCGCCCCGCCTCCTCGGACACCGAGGCGACCTGCTGGGAGGCGCCGCTGACCGTGGCGGCCGCCTGGGTGACCCGCTCGACGAGCCGGGCGGTGTCGGCGATGAGGCGCTTGTTGTCGCGCAGCGCCTCCTGGTCGAGGAACTGGTCGTTCATGCGGTCGGCGAGATCGTGCAGCTCGACCGTGCCCGCCGGGGTGAGCCGGAAGTCGAAGTTCTCGGGGTCGCGCCCGCGCAGCGCCCGGCTGTAGCGGCTGATCACCTGGCCGACCTGCGTGTGGAACAGCATGAGGACGGCCGCCATGCCCAGGGCCAGGACGGCCGTCAGCACGAGCAGGACGGTCGTCGCGCGGCGCGCCGACGCCTGGGCGGACGTGAAGTCCGCCTCCGTGCGTGCGTGCATACGACGCTGGAAGCGGTCGACCGGGGCCATGATCTTCTTCACCTCGGCCTGGTACGCGTCGTCGTGCACGAGCTGGCGTGCCCGGCGGACCTTCGCGTCGGCGGGCAGGGCGGCGTCAACGGCCGGGAGGCGGAAGGCCGCGACGGCGGGCGGCATCGCCGACGGGGCCACACCCTTCGCCTCGAGGACGAGGCGCATCGCCCGCGTCTCGGTGGTGACGAGGCCGGCGGAGTTCTTGTGGGAGAGCGCCAGGAGGTCGAGCTCGGAGGACGGGGTGTGCAGCGCCTTGAGTCGCGCCAGCACGCGCGCCTGGGTCTTGCGCACGTCGACCTCGTTCCAGTAGGCGTCCAGCGGCGCCTGGCGGGTGGTGACGGTGAACTCGCGCACCTTGCTCGTCAGGAACTTCGAGGAGTCCGCCTGGTCGATGCCCAGCTGCCGGAGCTCTGCTCGGCGCTCGGCCGAGCGCTCGACCTTGTGGAAGGCGCTCCGAGCGAGCAGGACGCCCCCGACGAGGCACACCGACATGAGGGCGAAGGCGACGGCCGCGGCGACCGTCAGCGACGACTGCTTGAGCTTCATGTGCCTGCTGTTCGGACGGCGCGCCACCAGGTTGAACGCACCGCCCCGCGACCGGACACCCTGTCAGGACGATCCCAGCGCGACCAGCAGCGAGCGCACGGCGTCGACGAGCCGTTCGCCGTCGAAGCGGTCGGGTTCCTCGACGAGGATCCGACCGAAGTGCTCGGCGACGGCGACGAGCGAGTGAGCGGCGATCTCGGTGTCGAGCGGCGGGCCGCCGCGCTGGGCCAGGCCGGCCTCCAGCAGCGCCCGCATGCGCCCGCGGACGATCTCGCGGTCGCGCTCGATGCGCTCCCGCACCGGCGCGGGCGTACCGGCGGGCGCCAGGAGGATCGGTCGCCAGGTCGCCGGGTCGGCGGTCACCATCGCGACGAGGCGGCGCACGGTCTCGAGCAGGAGCGCGTCGGCGTCCTCGGGGGCGATGTCGGTGGGCAGCGCGGCCACGAGCTCCCGCAGCGCGCGGCGCTCCTGACGATCGAGCAGGGCGTACAACAACGGACCCAGCCCGTCGAAGACCGAGTAGACGACCGGCCGGGTGACGCCGGCCTCGCGCGCGATCGCGTCGATCGAGACCCCCGCGTAGCCGTCGCGGTCGATGATCGCCAACGCCGCGTCGAGGAGCTGCGTGCGCCGCTCGTCGGGCGGCAGGCGGGCGGCGTATCGACGTCGGGGTCGGGTGGCCATGGCGCGGGCCAGCGTCGCAGAGGAGGGAGATCGACGCCGACCCTTGCCACGAATACTACACCAGTGTAGCTTCAATCCATGGTCGAATCACACGAGGACGACGGCGTCTTCGGACCCGGTTCGGTGACTCGGCCTCGGCGATCCGCGCCTCGGAGGTGCTCGCGAAGATCCACGCCAAGGCCGTCGGGACCGAGCCCGTCAGCGGCGGGCGCTACGACGCCAACGATCCGCAGTCGCAGCTGTGGATCCACCTCACCGCCTGGCATTCCATCCTGTACGCCTACGAGCGCTACGGGCCGGGCCCGCTGTCGCCGACCGCGGAGGCCCACTACTGGTCGCGGCCTCCGAGGCGGCGCAGAACATGATGGATCACCTGCTGAACGCGAAGGTCATGTTCCCGCCCACGCCACGGGTCCTCGCACCCGCCGCCTGGGTCGTCAACCAGGCGATGCGGCGAGCGACGATCGCGACGATGCCGCACTGGATGCGCCGCCTCGCCGGCGTCCGACAGCCGCGGGTCGTCGACGCGCTCATCACGCCGGTCATGCGCATCGCGTTCCGTCTCGGGCAGGCCAACCCGGAGCGCGCCGTGCGCATGCTGGAGCTGCTCTCGCCCTCGACGGTGCCGATCGTCGCCCCGGTGCTGTTGGAGATCCCGGCCCGCCGGCCCGGAACGGTCACGCCCGCGCAGGCGCGCGAGCGCGTCGCGGCCGTGCTCTGACCCCTGGGGGTCAAGAGGTGCTCGGGCGCGTCGGTTAGCGTCCGGCGCCTGCACGCCGAGTTCACCTCAGCCCACCGCGGCGGCTCCGGGCCGCCGCTCGTCTGCCTGCACGGCTTCCTCGACACGTGGCGCTCGTGGGAGCTCGTCCTGCCCGCGCTCGAACGCCGGCACGACGTGTTCGCGCCCACGCTGCCCGGGCACGCGGGCGGGCCGCCGCTGCCGTCGCCGGCCACCGCCGAGACCCTCCTCGACACGCTCGAGCGCCAGCTCGACGAGGCCGGCATCGACACCGCGCACCTCACCGGCAACTCGCTCGGCGGCTACCTCGCGCTTGCGCTCGCCGCCCGCGGACGGGCGCGGTCGGTCGTCGCGCTCGCCCCCGCCGGCGGCTGGGCGGCCGGCGACGACAGCGCCCAGGCGACGCTGGCGCTGCAGGCCGAGCTGCCGGCCCGCGCCCGGGCCACCGCGCCCCAGGCCCACCGGTTCCTCGCCTCGCGGGCCGGCCGGCGGCTGGCGACCGAGCTCATCGCCGAGCACTTCGAGCACATCCCCGCCGAGCTGCTCGTCCACCAGCTGCTCGGCATCGCGCGCTGCGAGGGCGCCCCCGCGCTCATCGAGGGCGCCCTCGCCCACGGCTGGCCGCTGGATCCCGTGCAGGTCACCTGCCCGGTGCGGATCGTGTGGGGCACCGCCGACCGCCTGCTGCCGTGGCCGTCGGCCGCCGCCCGCCTGCGCACCGAGTGGTTCCCGCACGCCGACTGGGTCGAGCTCGACGGCGTCGGCCACTGCCCGCAGCTCGACGTGCCGCTGGAGACCGCCGAGCTCATCCTCGGCTGGACCGCGCCGTAGGTCAGGCCGCCGCGCCGGCGGCCGCCTGCTCGATCGCGGCGATGTCGATCTTCTTCATCGTCATCATCGCCTCGGTGGCGCGCCGGGCGACCTCCGGGTCCTCGTCGCCGGTGAGCTCGGTGAGCCGCCGCGGCGTCACCTGCCACGAGAGGCCGAAGCGGTCCTTCAGCCACCCGCACGGCCCCTCCTCGCCACCGTCGGTGAGGCGCGCCCAGTAGGCGTCGACCTCCTCCTGGGTCTCGCACTCGATCTGCAGCGAGATCGCCTCGTTGAACGTGAAGAGCGGGCCGCCGTTGAGGCCGACGAACCGCTGGCCGTCGAGCTCGAAGACGACGACGAGCACCTCGACGTCCGGGGACGGGGTCGCCTTCGTGTTGGCCACGCGCTGGACGATGCGCGAGTTCGGGAAGATCGAGGTGTACAACTCGGCCGCCTCCTCGGCCTGGGTGTCGAACCAGAGGCAGGGGGTGATCGTCGGGGCCATCGTCGGCTCCTTTCATCGGGTCTGAGGGGCTACGTGCCCTCAGGGACGAGACGCGCGCGGCGAACTCATCGGCCGGGTAGCGTCAACGGTCCCATGAGCGCCACCCCCCGAGATCCCGAGGAGCTCGGTGCGACCGAGCACCCGGCGCACGCCGAGCTGGCTGCGGACACGACGATGGGGCCGGTGAGCCTGACCGTCGGCGACCTCGCCCGCTCGCTGGACTACTACCACGAGGCGATCGGGCTGGCGGTCCTCGAGCACGACGTCGACGCCGGCATCGCGTCGCTGGGGGCCGGGGACCGCACCCTGCTCGAGCTCGTCGAGGTGCGCGGCGCCCGCCCGGCCGGCCGCCACACCGGCCTGTACCACTTCGCCCTGCTCATCCCCGAGCGGGCGCAGCTCGCCGCGTGGCTGGCGCACGCCGCGCGCGACCGCGTGCCGATGGTCGGCCTCTCGGACCACTTCGTCAGCGAGGCGCTGTACCTCTCGGACCCCGACGGCCACGGCATCGAGATCTACTGGGACCGGCCGCGCCACCTCTGGGAAGGGATCGTGGCCGAGCGGATGACGACGATCGCGCTCGACGTCGACGACCTCTTCGGGACGCTCGACGACCCGGCGACCGCGCCGTTCGACGGGATGCCGGACGGGACGGTCATGGGCCACGTCCATCTGAAGGTGGCGTCCCTCCCGGAGACGGTCGCCTTCTACCGCGACGTCGTCGGGCTCGCCGTCATGGCCCAGCTCGGCGGCAGCGCGGCGTTCCTGGCGGCCGGCGGCTACCACCATCACCTGGGGGCCAACACCTGGGAGAGCGCGGGCGCGAGCGCGCCCCCGGACGGGACGGCGACGCTGCGCCACGCGACGCTCGTCCTGCCCGACGCCGCCGAGCGCGACCGGCTCCTCGCCCGGCTCGACACGGCGGGCATCCGGATCCAGGACGGCCCGGGCGGACCGCTGGTCCGGGACCCGTCGGGCAACGCCCTCGTGCTCGGCGTCTAACGCCTCTGGCCGGCGAGCTCGCGCGCCACGCCGAGGCCGACGATCGCCGCACGCACCGGGGCGGGCGGCGTCTGGTCGGCCTTCCGGCGCGCCGTCTTCATCGCGCTCCTGCCCTTCGTCTTCGCCGCGGCCCGGGTGCCGACCCCGGCGGCCTTCGCCATGAGCTTCGTCTTCGTCTTCGTCGAGCCGGGCGCCTTGGCGACCGCCTTGGAGATCAGCCGGCCCGCCCGGCTGTGGGAGCGCTCGTCGTGCGGCTTGGTCTCCGTCGTGGCGGCGAGCAGCACCTCGCTGCCGCCGATGAGCGCGTGCGGCAGCCAGTAGCGGGCGCCGCGCTGGGCGTCCCGCGTCAGCCACGGCGTGGCCGCGAGCGCGACACCCCCGGCCGCGTCGGCGGCGAGATGGAGCGGCATCGGCACGAGCCGGCGGGCGCCGAGCTCGTAGTCGGTCGCGGCCCCGTAGGCGGTCGCGCCGAAGCCCATGGCCCGCGGGGCCTGGGCGGCCGCCGTGTCGTTGTCGAGCTTCAGCAGCCCGGGCGCCGCCATGAGCGCCGAGCCGACGACGTAGTCGAGGATGCCGTGGACCTGGGTCGGGATGACACGCGTCTTCATGACGGCGTGGCTCCCCGTGCACGCCGGCCGGCAACCGCCCGCCGTCAACCGCGGGACACCGTCGGCGCCGTGGCACACTGCTGACATGGCCACCACGCGCTATCAGCGACCTGGATGGTTCACCACCCACGTCTTCAACCGGGCCGTCGCCCGGCTCACCCGGATGGGCGTGAGCGTCGCCGGATCGCGCGTCCTCGAGGTCCCCGGCCGCACGACCGGCGCTCCCCGCCGGACCCCGGTCAACCTCCTCACGGTCGACGGCACCCGCTACCTCGTGGCGCCCCGCGGCCACACCCAGTGGGTGCGCAACCTGCGGGCGTCGGGCACCGGTCGGCTGCTGCTCGGCCGCCGCGCCGAGGTGTTCACCGCCGTCGAGCTCGCCGACGATGACAAGCCCGCGCTCCTGCGCGACTACCTCAGGCGCTGGAAGTGGGAGGTCGGCGCGTTCTTCGGCGGCGTGGGACCAGACGCCTCCGACGACGAGCTGCGCCGCATCGCCCCCGATCACCCCGTCTTCCGGCTGTCCGACCCGTCGGTGTAGGCAAGCCGTCCTGCGGGCATGAGAGCTTTGCGCCGTTGTCGCACGGCACGAGGCCGGGCGGCGGTCGCGAAGGAGAGCGCATGGCCCGCATGCAGCGCACACTGCCGGACGGCATCGCCGTCCTGGGACCGGAGGTCGCCCACCGGATCGACACCCTCGTCGCGCGCGAGGCGCGCCGCGAGGACGAGCAGCTCGCCGAGGCGCTCGCGGTCACGTTGCGGGTCGTGCCCCGGCCGCTGCGCGGCGTGGCCCGCAGGGTGCTGGGCGCATGACCGCCGAGGTCGAGCAGCAGGCCGAGCTCCAGCGGCTCGCCCGCGTCCTGGGCGTCAGGCCGAAGGAGCTCGGGTTCCTCGACGGGGCGGCGGCGGCCGACGTGCGTGCGCTGCGCGACACGGTCGCCGACGAGCTCTTCGAGCGCCACCGCCGCAGCTTCGAGCGGGCCGTGGCGCTCGCCGGCCGCCTGCCCGCGGGGCTGACCGCGACGCTCGCCCAGCGGGCGATGGGCCCGGTCCTCGGCGCGCGCGCCGCCGCGCTGCTGGCCCCCGGCGACGCCGCCGAGCTCGCCCGGCGGCTGCCCCCGGCGTTCCTCGCCGACGTCGCCGAGCACATGGACCTGCGCAAGGCCGGTCCGCTCGTCGCGGGCATCCCGCCCGAGACGCTGCGCGAGACCGCGGCCGAGCTGCGCCGGCGCGAGCAGTGGGTCGTGCTCGGCATGTTCGTCGGCCACGTCGAGACCGACGTCGTGGCGCCGCTGCTCGACGTTCTCGACGGGGAGGCGCTGCTGCGCACCGCGCTCGTCGTCGAGCACCCGGAGTGCCTCGACGGGATCCTCGCCGTCCTGCCCGACGCCCGCCTCGACGACGTCCTCGAGGCCGCCCACCGCCACGATCTGTGGTCCGAGGCCGTCTGGCTGGTGAGCCAGCTGAGCCCGGTGCAGGGGGCGCGGGTCATCGAGGCGATCGAGCGGATGCAGGCCGACGCGCTCGACCGCCTCGCCGAGCTGCTGGTCGCCGAGACCGAGCTGCGCCGGGCCGCCAAGCCGCTCATCAAGCTCGCCCCGCGCCACCTGCGCCAGCGGATCGGGGCCTGACGCTCAGCCCTCCGGCGCCGGCTGCGGCGCCTCGCGGGGGCCGGGCACGTTGCGGAACTGAAACGGCGCCGGCTCGCGGTGGGGCTGGATGAACCAGCATTCGCCGGTGCCGCCGGCGGTGACGATCCGCACGACGGTCTCGGCGACCGTCTCGGCGGGGATGAGCTCGACGCCCTGCTCGGCGAGCGCGTCGCGCAGGTCGTCGACGATGCGCGACTCGGCGAACCCGGGGCAGACCGCGTTGTAGGTGATGGCATCGCCCGCCAACGCCGGGCCGAGCGAGCGGGCCAGCCCGACCACCGCGTGCTTGTTGGCGCTGTAGAGCGGGTCGAACGCGACGCCGGTCAGCCCGGCCAGCGACGCGGTCGCGACGATCGCGCCGCCGCCGCGCGCCCGCAGCGCCGGCAGGACGGCGTGGGTGCCGAAGACGACCCCGTCGAGGTTGACGCCCATCGCCCGCCGGTAGCGGTCGAGGTCGAAGTCGTCGCCCACCCCGCAACCGGTCGAGACGCCGGCGTTGAGGTAGGCGACGTCCAGGCCGCCGCAGCGCTCGACGGCGAACTCGGCCATCGCGAGGTTCTGCTCCAGCGACGCGACGTCGCAGGCGACGAAGTGCCCGCCGACGAGCTCGGCGACCTCGCGGCCGCCCGCCTCATCCACGTCGGCGACGACGACCTCGGCGCCCCGCTGCGCGAACGCCAGCGCGGTCGCCCGGCCCAGGCCGCTGGCGCCGCCGGTGATGAGCGCGACCTTGTCGCGCAGCTCCATCAGGCCACCTCGAGGATGAGCTTGCCCGTGTTCTCGCCGCGGAAGAGCATCTGCAGCGTCTCGGGGAAGTCGTCGATCGAGCCCTTGACGATCTGCTCGCGGCTCCTGAGCTTGCCGTCCAGCAGCCAGCCGCCGATCTCGACCGCCGCCTCGCGGTAGCGCTTGGCGAAGTCGAAGACGATGAAGCCCTCCATCCGCGCGCGGCGGACGAGCAGCGCCATGTAGTTGCGCGGGGCGTAGGGCTCGGTGCTGTTGTACTGGCTGATCGCCCCGCAGATGACGACGCGCGCGTGCAGCGCCAGGTTCGCCAGCGCGGCGTCGAGGATCGGCCCGCCGACGTTGTCGAAGTACACGTCGATGCCGTCCGGGCATTCGACCCGCAGCGCGGCGCGCACGTCGTCGGAGCGGTAGTCGATGCACGTGTCGAAGCCGAACTCGCCGATGACCGTCGCGCACTTCTCCGGCCCGCCGGCGATCCCGACGACGCGACAGCCCTTGAGCTTGGCGATCTGGCCGACGACCGAGCCGACCGCGCCCGCGGCGCCGGAGACGACGACCGTGTCGCCCTCCTTCAGCGCGCCGACGTCGAGCAGCCCGAAGTAGGCGGTCATGCCCGTCATGCCCAGCGCACCGAGATAGGTCGGGGCCGGGGCGAGCGACACGTCGGCCTTGTGGGATCCGGCGCCGTCGGAGACGACCTGCTCCTGGACGCCGAACATGCCGACGACGAGGTCGCCCGGCGCGTAGTCCGGGTGGCGGGACTCCGTGACCTCGACGATCGAGCCGGCCCGCATGACCTCGCCGAGCCCGACCGGCGGCACGTAGGAAGGCCGGTCGTCGAGCCAGCCGCGCATCGCCGGGTCGAGCGAGAGGTAGCGGGTGCGGGCGGCGAACTGGCCGTCGGCGGGCGCCTCGACCGGCGCGTCGTGATGCTCCCAGTCGCTCGGCTGCACCTCCCCACGGGGACGCGCGGCGAGACGGATCTGACGGTTGAGCTGTGACACGGGGCCTCCTCCGGCCGGGACGACGATGCCCGTACTCTCGCGCACCTGCAACGGGACGTGCAGCGCTCAAGGCCGCGAACGCGATGGTTTGGGTACCGAGACCGCGACAACGTCGCGGACGTGGTGTTGTCAGGCAGGGAAAGACGAACCTCGACGGGAGGCAGTGCACATGCTGGGTAGGACGACGAGACGCGCGCGGACCGCGGTGGTGCTGGCGGCGGCGCTCGGGCTGATCGCGCCGGCCGCCGCGCAGGCGGCGACGAAGCCGGCGGTGACGACCGGCGGCGCCGCGAACATCACCCAGGACGCCGCGCGGCTCACCGGCAAGGTCGATCCGAACGGCGCCGCCACGCAATACCAGTTCCAGTACGGGACGACAAAGGCCTACGGGTCGGTCACGGCCGCCCAGACGCTCACCGGCGACGGGGCCAAGACCGTGACCGCCGACGTGGGCGCGCTCGCCCCGGCCACGACGTACCACTTCCGCCTCATCGCCTCCAACAGCAAGGGGCAGACGCTCGGCGGCGACCGGTCGCTGAAGACGAAGCGCCAGCCGCTGGGCATCGTCTTCGCCGGCAACCCGAACCCGGTCCTGTTCGGCGGCGGCACGACGCTCGCCGGCCAGGTGACGGGCACCGGCAACGGCGGGCGCGAGGTCGTCCTGCAGAGCAACCCGTTCCCCTACACCCAGGGCTTCCAGAACCTCGGCAACGCGCAGATCGCCGACCCGGCGGGCAGCTTCGCCTTCCCGCTGCTGTCGGTCGGGTTCAACACCCAGTATCGCGTCGTCCTGCCCGACAAGCCGAGCGTGCCGAGCCCGATCGTGACGGTGAGCGTCATGCCCAAGGTCGCGACGAAGGTCGGCACCTACCGCGTGCACAAGGGCTCGCTGCTGACGTTCTCGGGGACGATGAAGCCGGCGGCCGACGGGACCCTCATGGCGGTGCAGCGCAAGAGCTCGAAGGGCCGCTGGATCACCGTCGGCGGCATGGCGGCGCGGCACTCCAACAGCAAGCAGTCGAAGTTCAAGCGCCGGGTGCGCATCCACAGCACGGGCACCTACCGCATCTACGCGGGCCTGAACAACGGCCAGTACGTGCCCAACAGCGGCCGCGAGATCCGGATCCGGGTCAAGCGGTAGCGCCCACGGTCTCCGACGGCGCCCCCGCCGGCCCGGCGGCGGGGGCGCCGTCGCTGCCGACCGCCGCGGTCGTGTCGGGCCTGACGAGCAGGGCGGGCCCCGCGACACCGGCGCCGAGCGCGGCGAGCGCCCACACCGGGCCGGAGCGCTCGGTCCCGAACGCCCGGTCCAGCGAGATCGGGCCGGGGCCCTCCTCGACGAGCAGCACGCAGATCGCCGCCAGAACGGCGTTGTACTCCCAGCCACCGTCGGTGACCCAGGGGCCGTTCTTGAGGTGCACGGTCTTCACCGCCTGGGTCATCACGCCGATGACGGCGGCGGCGCCGAGCGGGGTCATCAGGCCGGCCGCGAGCAGCGCACCGCCGCCCGCCTCCGAAGCGCCGGCGAGCATGGCGTGACGGCGGCCGGGCCGGATCCCGATCGACTCGAAGAAGCCGGCAGTGCCCTCCGGGCCGTGGCCGCCGAACCAGCCGAAGAGCTTCTGCGTGCCGTGGCCGACGAACAGCAGGCCGACGAGCATGCGCAGGATGGTCAGGGCGAGTCTCATGTCCTGCGCGGTACCCACCGGCCGGAGCCGCCGCGCGAACGCAGCGTGCCGGATGTCCGTGCGCACGACCCCGCGGCTCAGGCGCCGCGTGGCACGGCGAGGCTCGCCAGCGCCGCCAGGCCGCAGGCGCCGGCGGCGACGAGAAACGCCAGGGTGAAGCCGTGCTCGGTGGGCAACGCGCCGCCGACGACGGTGGCGGCGATGACACTGGCGCCGATCTGCGTCCCGACCGCGCCGCCGACGCTGCGCATGACCGTGTTCATGCCGGTCGCGACACCGGTCTGGTCGGGGCGGACCGCCTCGACGATGAGGTTCGCCAGTGACGCGAACGCCAGGCCCATGCCGATGCCCATGAGCGCCGAGCTGGCGTAGATCTCCCAGCGCAGGTCGTGGGCGAGCGCGAGCATGAGGAACGCCAGGCCGGTCACGGCGCTGCCCACGATGAGCGGCAGGCGGCTGCCCGTCCGGTTCGCCAGACGGCCGGCGACCGGACTGGCCAGCAGCATGCCGATCGTCGAGGGCACCATGAACAGCCCGGCCTGGGTGACGTCGGCGTCGAACCCGTAGCCGGCGCCCGCGGGCGACTCGACGAACAGCGGGATGAGCACGAACGAGCTGAACATCCCGGCCCCGATGAGGAACGCGGCGGCGTTGACGGTCCACACCGCGCGGACGCGCATCATCGCCATGTCGACGAGCGGCTCGGGCGCGCGCTGCTCGTTGGCGATCCACAGGACGAGCAGGACCCCCGCCGAGGCGAGCAGCCCGAGGGTGCGGCCGTCGAGCCAGCCCCAGGATGAGCCTTCGCTGATCGCGATGAGCAGGCCGGCCAGCCATCCCGACAGCAGGCCCGCCCCGGCCCAGTTGATCTTGCCGGGCACGCGGATCGGCGACTCCGGCACGAAGAAGACCGTCATGACCGTCGCGACCACGACGAGCATGAGCGGGAACCAGAAGAGCCAGTGGTAGGAGAAGTGCTCGACGATCGGCCCGGCGAGGACGATGCCCAGGCCGCCGCCGATGCCGAGGATCGCCGAGATGAGCGCGATGCCGTGGGCGACGCGCTCGCGCGGGAACTCGTCGCGGATGATCCCGAAGGCCAGCGGGAAGATCGCCCCGCCGCAGCCCTGGATGACGCGCGCGACGATCATCGTGCCGATGTCGTCGGCCAGCGCCGCCAGCAGGGTGCCGAGCGCGAGCGTGCCGAGGACGGCGACGAGCGTGCGCTCCTTGCCGAACATGTCGCCCAGGCGACCGACGATCGGGGTCAGCACCGAAGCGCTGAGCAGGTAGGCGGTGAGGATCCAGGCGACGGCGGTGGCCGACGTGTCGAGGTCGCGCTGGATCTCCGGTAGCGCCGGCGCCACGAGCGACTGCAGCAGCGAGAAGGTCACGCCGGCGAGTGCGAGCACGGCGAAGGTCACGCCGTAGTGCTGGCGCTCCGGCGGTGTGGCGTCGGTCAGACCGCTAGAGTGAGCCAGCGATGTCATCGGCTGTTGACAAACCTAGCAGTCGTCGGCGCCATGACGCCGAGGCGAGCCGACGGGCACTGCTCGACGCCGCCGCGGCCCTCTTCGACGAACGCGGCTACGACGCGGCGACCGTCCGCGACATCGGCGAGCGCGCCGAGGTCGACCCGGCGCTCATCGTGCGCTACTTCGGCAGCAAGGAAGGGCTCTACCTCGAGGCGCTCGGCCACGGCGGACGGCAGCATCCGCCGACCGGGCCGCTCGAGGTGATGGCGCGCGTGCTCGCCCATCACGACGAGCGCGGCAGCGGGCCGCTGCTGCGGGCGACCGTCAACCCGACGCTGTCGGACCTCGCGCGGGAGCGGGTCCAGGACGCCATCGCCCAGCAGCTGACCGGGCCGATGACCGAAGCGCTCGCCGCCCGGGGGACGCCCGCAGCGGCGCTGCGCGCCGACCTCGCCTGCGCGATCGTCGCCGGCGTCGCCCTGACGCGCTCGGGCGGGACGCTCGTGACGCTCGCCGACGCCGACCTCGACGACGTCGTCGCCGTGCTCGAGCCGGTGCTCGACGCGCTGGCCGGCGCCGGGGGCACCGGATGACCGGGGCCACGATCGTCGCGCTCGTCACCTGGGTGGCCGCCGTGGCCGAGCGCCTGCTCGGCCGCCGGCGGGAGCGCGAACGGGAACGCTGAAGCCGGGCCGCGCGAGGCAACCCGCAGGCGGGCGGGCCTAGACTCCGGCGGGTGCGCCGCCTCCTCGCCGCGCCGCTCGTCGTGCTGGCCGTCCTGGCGCCCGGCGTCGCGCTCTGGACGACCTGGGCCCATCGCGCGGCGACCGACACCGACGCGTTCATGGCCAGCACGACCGGGTTGGCCACCGACCCGACGGTGCAGGACGCGGTCGGCCGTGAGCTCGTCGACACGGTGATGGGCCGTCTGACGAACGCGGGGGTGCCCGACGCGGCGGCGCTGCGCCCCCGGGTGGAGGCGATCGTCGCCCGCCTCCCCGAGCATGCCGCCTACCGCAGCGCCTGGCTGGCGACCCAGCGCACCGTGCACGAGCGGCTCGCGGCGCGACTGGACGGGACGACGGAGGACCCATTGACGCTGCCGCTGGATGCGACGGCCGCCGTCCTGCGCGAGCGGCTGGGCGCGGCAGGGCTGGGCACGCTCGCCGCCCAGGTGCCCGACCCGGCGCCGGTCGTCGTCGCCGACCGCGCGGAGGTCCGCCGCGCGCAGCAGGCCACCGACACGGTCGGGACGCTGCGGTCCGTCGCGATCCCGGCCGCGATCGTCGCGCTGCTCGGCGTCGCCGTCACGGCGGGCGGACTCGGCCGCGGGCTGCGGCGGGCCGGACTGTGCCTGGCGCTCTCGATGGGACTGACGCTGGGCGCCTGGGCGCTGGGGCACACCGGCGCGGCCGACACCGCGCACGGCGAGTTGGCCGCCGCCGTCTACGACGCGGTGAGCACGCCGCTGTGGCGGTGGGCGCTGGCCGGGCTGGCCGCCGGGCTGGCCGCGACGGCGCTCGGCACGGTCCTGGCGGGCCGCGGCGGACGGCCGCACCGATACCCATAGTCCAAACTATCTAGACTGGGCTATGCACATGCCCAGCGCCGCGCCGACCGCCTCGAAGCTCGCAACCTCCCTCGAGGAGACGCTCGTCGACCTCTGGGCCGCCCTGCTGCGCCACAACGAGGGCGAGCTCAGCCGCACCGGCGCCTCGATCCTCAACATGCTCGCCCAGCGGCCGCACCGGATCACCGAGCTCGCCGAGGCGCAGGCCGTCGCCCAGCCGACGATGACCGTCGCCATCCAGCGGCTCGAGACCCGCGGCCTCGTCACCCGCCGGCGCGACGAGACCGACCGCCGCGCGACGAACGTCCTGATCACCGACGCCGGCCGCACCCTGCTCGGCCAGCGCCGCGCCACCCGCGCCGCCGACCTCCACCAGCGGCTCGCCACGCTCGACGCCGACCAGCGCCGCGCGCTCCAGGCCGCCCTGCCCGCGCTCGCGGCCCTCTCCACGACCCCCGCCCCCACCTCATGACCCACGCCTCCCCCACCTCGATCCTCCACCAGCCCCGGTCGGTCTACGCCGTCGCCTTCGCCTCGGTCGTCGCCTTCATGGGCATCGGCCTCGTCGACCCGATCCTCCCGTCGATCGCCGCCAACCTCGACGCGTCGCACTCGCAGGTCGAGCTGCTGTTCACGAGCTACTTCGCGGTCATGGCCGTCGCGATGCTCACGACCGGCTGGCTGTCGAGTCGCATCGGGGCGCGCCGCACGCTGCTGGCCGGCCTGGCGCTCGTCATCGTCTTCTCGAGCCTCTCCGGGTTCTCCGACACCGTCGCCCAGCTCGTCGGGTTCCGCGGCGGGTGGGGCCTGGGCAACTCGCTCTTCACCGCCACCGCCCTGTCGGCGATCGTCGGCGCCGCCAGCGGCGGCGTGGCCAGCGCGATCATCCTCTACGAGGCCGCGCTCGGGCTCGGCCTCGCCAGTGGGCCGCTCGTCGGCGGCTGGCTCGGCGCCGTCAGCTGGCGGGCGCCGTTCTTCGGGACCGCGGCGCTCATGGCCATCGGCTTCGTCGCGATCCTCGCCCTGCTGCGCGACGACCCGGCCGGAGCGCGGTCGGGCGGTGCCGTCCGCAAGACGTCGCTGGTCGAGCCGTTTCGCGCCCTGCGCCACGGCGGTCTGCGCACGATCGCCTTCACCGCGTTGTTCTACAACTGGGGCTTCTTCACGCTGCTGGGCTTCGCGCCGTTCCCGCTCGAGCTCGGCGTCCACGAGCTCGGCTACGTCTTCTTCGGCTGGGGTGTGCTGCTGGCGCTCTTCTCGGTCGTCGTCGCGCCGCGGCTGCGCGCCCGCACCGGGACGGTCCCGGCGCTCGCCGGGTCGCTCGTGGCCTTCGCGGCGATCCTGCTCGCGATGGGCCTGGGAATCGACGTGCGCGTCCTGCTCATCGTCGCCGTCGTCGTGGCCGGCGCAGTGCTCGGCCTGCTGAACACGCTGCTGACCGAGGCGCTCATGCGGGTCGCGCCGGACATCGACCGGCCGGTCGCGGCGTCGGCCTACAGCTTCGTGCGGTTCGGCGGCGGCGCGCTGGCTCCGTGGGTCGCGGGCCTGCTGGCCGAGCACGTCTCCATGCGCGCGCCCTTCCTCATCGCGGGCGGGGTCGTGCTGCTGTCGATCGTGCCGCTCGCGCTCGGGCACCGACTCGTCGCCCGCGTCGACGCCCAGGAGACCGCGCCGGCCGTCCCCGACGCCGCGCCCGCCGAGGCGCTCGCCACCGCCTGACCCCACCCCGGGGTCAGACCCGTTCCGTTGCACTGGCCTCACGCCTCGGGGCCCTCCGCCGAAGGTCGCGCTGCGACGGAACAGGTCTGACCCCATAGTGTGCGCGCCGTGCCCGCCCCGAAGCTGCCGCCCGCCCTGCGCGCCCTACTCGACGTCGGCGGGACGCTGCTGCGCCAGTCCGCCAGCGGCCGGATGGCGCTCGGCCGGGCCGCCGCCGTCGCGCCGGCCGACGCCCTGCCCGGCCCGCTGCAGGGCCTGCCCCCGCTGCTGGAGCGGGCGCGCACCGACGCGTCGGAGCCGCTGCCCGCCAAGGACGTCGAGAAGATCCTCAAGCACGCCTGGCGCAAGCCGCCGGCCAAGGTCCTCGACGACCTCGACCCCGAGCCCGTCGCCGTCACCCCGACCGCCCAGGTCCACCGCGGCAGCGGCGACGACGGCCCGGTCGCGGTGAAGGTCCGCCGCCCCGGCCTCGCCTCGGCGGTGCGCAACGACCTCGCGCTGCTCGACGCCCTCGGCGCGCCGCTGCGCCAGGTCTTCGGCCGGCTCGACACCGGCGCGGTCCTGCGCGAGGTCCGCGAGATGGCCCTCGACGAGCTCGACCTCGAGCACGAGGGCTCCACCCTGCGGCGCGTGCGGCGCGTCCTGCGCGGCGTCGACGGGCTGACCGTGCCGTCCCCGGTCCTCGACCTCTGCCATGAGGACGTCCTCGTCACGACCTGGCTCGAGGGCCCGACGCTGCGCGACGCCGAGCCCGGGGACCCCGCCGCCGTCGCCGCCGCGCTCGCCGCCGCCCACGCCGCCGCCGCGCGTGAGGGCTTCCTGCTCACCGACCCACGCCCGGGCCACGTCGTGCTGCTCGCCGACGGCACGGTCGGCCTGCTCGGCGCCGGGGTGGCCCGGCCGATCGACCGGGCGCGCGTCAGCCACGGCCTCGCGGCGCTCGAGGCGCTGCGCGCCGGCGACCCGGGGGCGTTCGCCGCCCGCGTCGCCGGCGACCTCGACCTCCTGCCCGACACCGGCGCGACGACCGCCCATGACCTCCTCGACGAGCTGCTGGGGACGCTGCTGCGCGGCCCTGCTCGACTCGACGGCCCCGCGCTGGCGGCCGCCGGGGACGGGGCGCTGCGCCGGCTCGGCCCGCTGCTCGACCTGGGCGCCGAGGTCACGCCCCACCCGCAGGACCTTGCCGTCGTGCGGATGCTCTGGCAGCTGGGGGTGGTCCTCAGCCGCCTCGAGGCGACCGAGGACTGGGGCGCCCACGCCCTGGGCGCCTGACCCCACCCCGGGGTCAGACCCGTTCCGTTGCAGCGGCCGGAGCCGCCACCTCGCCGTCAGGGGTTTCGCTGCAACGGAACGGGTCTGACCCCGGTGGGGCCCAGCCCGGCCCGTGCCAGGCGTGGGCGAGCTTCGCCCGCAGCGTCGGCGCGCGGCGCATGTCGGCCCACAGGTCGTGGTACTCGTGGAACGCCACGCGGACCGGGTTGTAGGTGTCGATGTCCTTCGTGAGCCCGTAGCGCACACGCTCGCCCTCCCCGGTGAACGTCCCGAACAGGCGATCCCAGATGATGAGGATGCCGCCGTAGTTCTTGTCCAGGTACTGCTCGTTGGAGCCGTGGTGGACCCGATGGTGCGAGGGCGTGTTCAACACCAACTCAAGCGGCCACGGCAGGCGCTTCACCCGTTCGGTGTGGATCCAGAACTGGTAGATGAGACTCCACGCCTGGGCGAGCAGCACCATCCACGGCGCGAAGCCCACCAGGGGCATCCACAGCCAGAACGGGAAGTACGTCATCGGCACCCACGTCTGCCGCAGCGCCGTGGACAGGTTGTAGAAGCGGCTGGAGTGGTGGACGACGTGGCTGCCCCAGAAGAGCCGGTTCTCGTGCGAGACGCGGTGGAACCAGTAGTAGGAGAGGTCATCGGCGAAGAACAGGGCGACCCACACCCACCAGGCGTCGGTCGGCAGGTGCCAGGGAGCGAGCTCGTAGAGCCCGGCGTACATCGCGACGACGGCGAACTTCCAGCCGACGTTGATGAGGACGTTGCCGCTGCCCATGAGCAACGACGTGCGTGAGTCGCGGAGGTCGTAGCCGAGCATGTGGTCGTCCTCGACGTGGCGGAACGAGACGTACTCGGCGACGAGCAGCAGCACGAAGAACGGGATCGCGTAGTAGAGGACCTCGGCCATCGTCATGCCTCCTGGTCGTCGTCGATGCCGCGCGTGAGCAGCGCCCAGGCCGCATCGCGGGCGGCCGTCTCGTCGCCGGCGGCGACCGCCTCGGCGAGCGCGCAGACCGCGCCCGCGTCGTCGACCTCGACGCCGACCTGCTCGGCGCTCAGCGACAGCACCTGCTGGCCGGCGACGAGCGTGTTGAGTGCGAGCCGGTACGCGAGGTTGCCGCTGGCGTCGACGATCAGCTCCCACAGCACGTCGTAGACGGCGGTGCGGGCGGCGAGGTCGTCGACGGCGGCCAGGGCGGCGGCGCGGGCGCGCAGCTCGGCGCGGGTGGCGGCGCTGGCGCGCCGCGCGCAGAGGCGGGCGGCGTCGGC
>JBDZVZ010000091.1:0-11873 GCA_040255945.1 Solirubrobacterales bacterium
ACGCCGGCGGCCGCGCGCAGCGCCGCCAGGCGCTCCTCGGCCGCGGCGGCCTCCGCGCGCGCCTCCTCCAGCTCGGCCTGCTGCTCGGCGAGGTCGGCCTCGATGCTCTCGCGCTCGCGGGCTGCGGCCCGGGCGGCGTCGAGGCGCTCGGCGAGCGCGGCGGCCGCGGTGGCCGGGTCGCGGTCGGTGAGGTCGGCGGCGACCTCGTCCACGACCGCGGCGACCTCCCCGGCGAACGCCTCGCCGCGCGCGGCGAGCGTCGCCAAGCGGTGCTCGCGCTCGTCGACCGACGCCTGCAGTGCGAGCGCGCCGGCGAGGCGGCGCAGCGCGCCGAGGGCGTCGTCGACCTCCAGCGCCGGGTCCAGCCCGCAGCCGTCGCGCAGGGCCGTCCACTGCGTGTGCCAGTCGGCCTCCTCGGCGATCGCCTGCTCGTGGCGGGCGCGGGCGTCGGCGAGATCGACGGCCGAGCGCTCCGCCGCCTCCGTCGCGCGGGCGGCCGCCTCGCGAGCGTCGCGCAGCGCGTCGGCGCGGTCGGCGGCCAGCTCGAGCAGCCCGCCGAGCGTGGCGCCCGCCTCCGCCTTCGCGCCCGCCGCCGCGAGCGCCTCGCGCAGCGCGACCGCGTGCCGGGTGGCGAGCGCCTCGGCGCGCTCGGCCTCCTCGGCGGCCCCGGCTGCGTCGTCGAGCAGCGCGAGGATCGTGCGGCGGTCGGCGAGCCAGGCCGCCGCGGCGTCCGGCGCGGGCACGACCCCGCCGGCCGGCGACCACGCCTGCGCCCAGGCGGCCGTCAGCTCGTCGAACCCGGCCGCCAGCGTCGCGTCGCGCGCGGCCAGCGCCTCGCCCTCGCGCTCCTGCCGGGCGATGGCGGCGTCGATCGAGGCCAGGCGGCCGACCTCCTCGGCGTGGCGCAGCCGGTGGTCGGCGAGCTCGTCGGCCTCGTGCAGCTCGTCCTCGAAGTCGGCCAGCACCCGCGGCTCGGGCACGTCGCCGGCCTCGAGCGCCTCGCGGATCGCGGCCCAGCGGGCATCGCGTTCGGCGCGGGCGACGCCGAGCGCGTCCTCGTCCAGCGACGTCAGGTCAACGCCGACCTCGCTGCGCTGCGCCTCGAGCGCGGCGAACGCGGCCGCATGACGCGACCGCTCGCCGTCGAGCTCGCCCCGCTGGGCGACCAGCCGCGCGTGCTCAGCCAGCAGCGCGTCCAGGACCGGCTTGGCCGGCACCGGCAGGGCGGCGAGCGCCGCCGCATCCGCGGGCCCCGGATGCAACCGCGCGGTCAGCGTGTCGGCCTGGGCGCGGGCGGCGCGCTCGCGGGCCCGTGCGGCGTCGGCGGCCTCCTCCGGCGCTCCGGCGGCGCGGGCCGCGCGGATCGCGGCGGTCAGCGGCGCCTCGTCGGCCACGGCCACCGACGCGTCGATGGCGGCGGCGTCCGCCTGCGCGCGGCGCTCGGTGTCGGCCACCGCCCGCTCGGCCTCCTCGACGGCCCGGACGAGCCCGCCCCGGGCCGCCAGGCACGTCTCGAGGCGCTCGCGGGCGACCTCGTCGAGCGTCAGCGCGTCGAGCGAGCGGTCTCCGAGCGCCGGGCGAAGAGCGTCGAGCAGCGCGGCGAGGCTCGGCCGGTCGAGGGCCAGCTCGGCCGCCAGCTCGTCGCGCGCCTCGGCGTCCTGGCGCAGCGCGGCCCGGCGGCCGTCGAGCTCGGTGATGCGGGCCGCGGCCTTCAGCAGCGCCGCGTCGACGACGACCCCGGCCAGCTGCTGCCGCCGGCGCGCGAGCGTGCGCTCGGCGGCGCCGGCGCGGGCCAGCGCCGCCTCCCGGACGGCCTCCGCCGCCCGGCGCCGCTGCGTGGCGTCGGGATCGAGCACCGGCGCGTCGGCCACCTGTTCGGCCTCACCCAGCGCGGCGGCCCGCCGTGCGACGAGCGGCAGCACGCCGCGCAGGCGCTCGAGGCGGGCGATCTCCCGCTCGAGCTCGGCGAGCGCCTCCCCGGCCCGTGCGTGGGCGGCGTCGAGCTCCTCCACCTCGCGCCGGCGCTGCTCGAACTCCGGGGGCCGCAGGCCGGCATCCCGCAGCGTCCTGACCGCCGCCTGATGGGCGGCCAGCGCGCTGTTGAGCTTCTTCGTGCTTCCGCGCGGCAGGAACAGCGCGTCGGCCTCGGCTTCGAGCTCGCGGCGCAGCTGGTGCAGCCGCGTTGTGCCCGCCGCGGCCGCGAAGAGCGACTCGCCGACCGCGCCGCGCCCCTGCAGCAGGTCCTCGCCGCCCTCGACCAGGGACGCGTGCGTGATCTCCAGCAGGCCATGGTGGACCTCGCCGGTGAGCCCGCCGAGCGCGCGCTGCAGCGGCGCGGGGTCGAGCGGCTGCTCCTCCCGATCGACGAGCGTGTTCTTGATGCCCTTCTTGCGGACGAGCTCGACCGGCTCCCCGTCGAGCTCCAGCCGCGCGCCGATGCGCAGCTCCCCGTAGCTGCGCCCGCCGGTGTCGCCGGTGCGGGCCGGCACGCCGAACAGCAGCGCGCTCACCGCCCGGCGGGTCGTGCTCTTGCCCGCCTCGTTGCCGCCGTAGACGACGTGCAGCCGGCCGCCCGGCGCGAACGTGAGCGTCCGGTCGTCGAAGTGGCCCCAGCGCAGGAGGTCCAGGCGCGCGATCCGGATCATGCGGCACCGCCTTCGAGCAGCCGGACGGGCAGGGTGCGGCCGACGTCGCCCAGCATTTCGGCGACGACCGCCGGGTCGGTCGGGTCCCAGACGGCCCGCAGCTCGGCGGGCAGCTTCGCGGCCACGGGCGCCAGCTCGGCGGCCAGCTCGTCCAGCGCGTCGGCGTCCCCGGCGGCGCTGGCCAGCGCGCGCTCGAGCTCGGCCAGGACGTCGTCGCCCTCGCCGTCGCCGGCACGGCCGACCGCCGGGCGGGTCGTCCGGACCTGGACCTGCTCGATCCACACGCCGTCGCCGGCGGCGCCGCGCAGTTCCCAGGCCAGGGCGTCGCCGGCCCGCACGAGCTCGGCGTGGGCGGCGCTGGCGCCCACGACCCGCAGGCGCGCCGCGAGCAGCCGACCGTCGGCCGCCTCGACCTCGGCGCGCACGGCCGCGACGGACGCCTCCAGGACCGCGTCGACGTCATCGAGCCCGCCGGCGTCGAGCACGCAGGCCGCCCAGCGGACATGGTCGAGCACGCGCGGCTCGAGCTCGGGGCGCCCGTCGGCGCCGAACGTCACGACCGTCGCGCCCTTCGGCCCGGTCTCACGCACGTGGCGGCCCTGCAGGCAGCCGGCGAAGACGATCGGCGGGTCGGCGTGCAGCACCTCGCGCTCGTGGACGTGGCCCAACGCCCAGTAGTCGTAGCCGTGGGCGGCCAGGCGCTCGACCCGGCAGGGCGCGTAGGGCTCGTGGCCGGGCCGTCCGTCGGCGCTCGTGTGCAGCAGCCCGACGTTCACCAGGCCGGAGCGCGGGGCGGGGTAGGCGGCCGACAGGTCCTCGGCGACGACGCGCTGCGCGTAGCCCTGCCCATGGACGGCGAGCCCGAGCTCGTCGAAGACGACCGTCCCCGGCGCGTCGTCGGGCAGCACGTGGATGTTGTCGGGCAGCCGCAGCGACCGGGTGATCGTGCTCGCCGCGTCGTGGTTGCCGGTGACCGTCACGACCGGGATGCCGGCGTCGGCCAGCCGCTGGGCCTCGCGGACGAAGCACGCCCCGGTGGCGTAGTCGTGCCAGTCGCCGTCGTAGAGGTCGCCGGCGATGAGCAGGACGTCGGCGCGCTCGTCGAGGCAGAGGTCGACGAGGTTGCGCAGCGCCACTCGGGTCGCGAGGCGCAGCTCCTGCGCGGGCGCGCCATCGTAGGCGGCGAGCCCCCGCATCGGGCTGTCGAGATGGATGTCGGCGGCGTGGACGAGCTTCATGACCGAGCGCACCAGTGTGGGCGGCGCGACGGACGGAGCGGTCGCAGCGGTGCAGGCGGACCTGACAGGTGCGTAGGCTCGGCGGCGCATGCGACCCACGCTCACCGGCATCGAGGCCCGGCTCGCCGAGGCGGGCGGCGTCGCGGCGCCCCGGGAGGCCGCCGGCCAGCTGCGCACGCTGCTGGGCCGCGAGCTCGAGCATGGCGCCGGCGAGCTGGAGCAGAACCGGTCGGGCTATGAGCACCCGGTCGTCGTCGCGGTCGCCCCGACGCTCGGCGCCCTGCTCGCCGTCGCCCCGGTGCCGCCGTCGCTGCGCGCCGATCCGGACGTCGTCGGCGAGCGCGGCTGGCTGCTGGTCGCGGCGCTCGTCGGCGCCCTCGTCGAGGTCGCCGGCAGCGGCGAGCTCACCGCCGGCGACGCGGACGGGCACCTCGCCCTGCGCGTCAGCGGCCCCGAGGTCGCCGAGGCCGACGCCGACCTGGCCGCCCTGGCCTTCGAGGAGCAGGCGGACGGGATCGACCGCCTACGGGCCCTTGCGCTCGCCGTCCCGGCGGCCGTGCTCGGGGACGCCGACGACCTGCGGGCCCCGATCGGCCCGACGCACCCGCTGCGGGTCGCCGCCGAGGTCGCCCGGCTCGGCGGCCGGCCCGCCGACCCGGCCTCGCTGGCCGAGCATGAGGACGCGGTCCTGGCGGCGCTGCAGCCGGCGGGTGGCGAGGTCGCCCGGCCGCATGACGACCCGGACCCGTCCCGGCGCGTCGCCCGCCGCATCCTGCAGCGCCTGGACGGCATGGGGAAGTGGGGCGGCTACCACACGGAGTTCTCGCATCTCGCCCGCGGATTCGCGGGCAACGACCGGGCTCTGGCCGAGGAGATCGGAGAGCGATTGCTGTCCAGCGGGCTCTTGGCCGAGAAACCGAGTGTGGGCCAGCGTCACGTCTTCCTGGACCCGCGCCGCGCCGCCGACATCCGCGCGATGATCGAGCGCGGAGACCTTCCACCGGACCTCGAGCTCCCGTAAATGCGATATTGCCCCGTTGTGAACGTCCTCGAGCAGCTGGCCGACACGGCCAAGGCCGTCAAGATCCTCGGCGACGCCGGAATCATCGCCCCCATGCGGCCCGACCGGCTCGCGTCGGTCGCGAGCACGATGCTCCGCTGGGGCCCGACGCCCGCGGCCGGCTACACCGCCTCCGCGCTGCGCCGGCCCGACAAGGTCGCGATCATCGACGAGCTGGGCCAGCTCACGTTCGCCGAGATCCACCGCCGCACGAACGCGCTCGCCAACGCGCTGGCCGCCCGCGGCATCACGACCGGCGACAACGTCGCGATCCTCGCCCGCAACCACCGCGGCTTCGTCGAGGCGACGATCGCGCTGTCGAAGCTCGGCGCCAACGCCCTGTATCTCAACACGATGTTCGCGGCGCCGCAGATCACCGACGTCTGCAAGCGCGAGAAGCCCAAGGCGCTCATCTACGACGCCGAGTTCGCCGACATGGTCAGCGAGGCCGGCAAGCGCCGCAAGCGCTTCGTCGCCTGGTTCGACGGATCCGAAGGCAAGCCGGCCGACCCGCTGCTCGAGGACCTCATCGCCGAGGGCGACACGACCGACCTGCAGCCCCCGGCCGACAAGGGCCGCGTCGTCATCCTCACCTCGGGCACGACCGGCACGCCCAAGGGTGCCAACCGCAAGCAGCCCAAGTCGCTGCTGGCCGCCGCGCCGCTGTTCTCGAAGATCCCGCTGCGCTCCGAGCAGAACGTCATGATCGCCGCGCCCCTGTTCCACACGTGGGGCTTCGCGCACTTCACGTTCGGCATGGCGCTCGGGTCGACCCTGGTCCTGCGCCGGCGCTTCGACCCGGAGGGCACGCTCAGCGCGATGGCCCAGCACGGGGCCGAGGTGCTCATCGTCGTGCCCGTCATGCTCCAGCGGATCCTCGAGCTGCCCGACGAGACGATCGACCGCTACGACCTGCGCAAGCTGAAGGTCATCGCCGCGTCCGGCTCGGCGCTGCCCGGCCCGCTGGCCACGCACGTCATGGACCGCTTCGGCGACGTCCTCTACAACCTCTACGGCTCGACCGAGGTCGCGTGGGCGACGATCGCCACGCCCGAGGACCTCCGCGCCGCGCCCGGCACCGCCGGCAAGCCGCCGATGGGCACGACGCTCAAGCTCTTCGACGAGCAGGGCCGGGAGGTGCCCAAGGGGCAGACCGGGCGGATCTTCGTCGCCAACGAGCTGCTCTTCGAGGGCTACACGGGCGGCGGCAACAAGGAGGTCATCCACGGCCTCATGTCCAGCGGCGACGTCGGCCACTTCGACAGCGCGGGCCGCCTGTTCATCGACGGTCGTGACGACGAGATGATCGTCTCGGGCGGCGAGAACGTCTTCCCGCGCGAGGTCGAGGACCTGCTCAGCCACCACGAGGCGATCGACGAGTGCGCGATCGTCGGCGTCGACGACGAGAAGTTCGGCCAGCGGCTGCGGGCGTTCGTCGTCGCCTCCGAGGGTGCGTCGGTGACCGAGGACGAGCTCAAGGCCTACGTGAAGGCGAACCTCGCCTCCTACAAGGTGCCGCGCGAGATCGTCTTCCTCGACGAGCTGCCGCGCAACGCGACCGGCAAGATCCTCAAGCGGGAGCTGCGCGAGCACGCGGTCGAGGCCTCCGGGTCGTCGCGCAAGCGCTGAGCGCGCGGCCTACCCTGGGTGGCGTCATGGCCACCCGCACCGACAGCTTCGATCTCGGCCCACTGCGTCTGCGCGCGGGCGAGGCCCGGCGTCTCGAGCTCGCCGTCCCCGTACGCGACTTCGAGCTGGGCGCCGAGACCTACACGGTGACGCCCGCGCCGGTGCCCGTCGTGCTGGACGCGAGCCGCATGACCGGTGGCGGCTGGTCGCTGCGGCAGCGCCTGGAGGCCCAGCTGCACGGGCCGTGCATGCGCTGCCTGGAGCCGGCCGCGCCGTCGTTCGCGGTCGACGTCCGCGAGGTCGACGTGCCGAATGCCGACCCACCCACCCCCGAGCTGGACTCGCCCTATGTCGACGGGGACGTCGTCGACGTCGAAGGGTGGGTGCGTGACGCGCTGGCGCTCGCGCTGCCCGCCCAGATCCTGCACGACCCGGACTGCCGCGGGTTGTGCCCGCGCTGCGGCGTGAATCTCAACGAGCACCCCGAGCACGAGCACGAGCGCGAGCCCGACCCGCGCTGGGCCGCGCTGCGCGAGCTCAAGCTCGATTGACCGAGCCCGGCAGCTGTTGACAACGAACGTTGTCGCCCGGTAGACCACGCGGGTGCACATCGAGCACGCCGACGCAGTCGTGGTCGGGGCGCGCTGCGCCGGCAGCGCGACCGCCACGGCCCTCGCCCGGGCCGGCCGACGCGTCGTCGCGCTCGACCGCGCGCGCTTTCCCTCCGACACGCTCTCGACGCACCTGCTCTTCGCCGGCGGCCTGCTCGAGGTCAAGCGGCTGGGGGCCCTGGAGCGCGTCGAGGCCGTCGGCGCGCCCCGGCTGCCGGTGGCGCTCATGCACGCCGGCGGCATGACCGTCAGCGCCTTCTACGGCCGCCAGGAGGACATCGAGCACGGGATGTGCGTGCGCCGCAGCGGCCTGGACGCGGCGCTCGTGGCGACCGCCCGGGCGGCGGGCGCCGAGGTGCGCGAGCGCGTGAAGGCCACCGCGGTGCTGCGCGGCGACGGCGGCCGGGCGGTCGGCGTGCGCTACGCGACGGCCGACGGGGCAGAGGGCGAGATCCGCGCGCCGCTGGTCGTGGGGGCCGACGGGCGCCGCTCCACGATCGCGCGGCTCGTCGGCGCGGCCGAGCCGTACCGGGCCGTGGCCAACCGCCGCGCTTGCGCGTTCGGCTACTGGCGCGACATGCGCGCCGACTGGCGGCTCATCGCGGCGCAGTGGCGCGACGGCGACGCGCTCGGCACCGCCTTTCCCTGCGACGACGGCCTGGTCATGGTGCTGCTCATGCCGCCGGTCTGCGAGGGCGCCGAGTTCCGCGCCGACCCGCAGGGCGCCTACCGCCGCGGCATCGACCGGCTGCCCGGCCTGCGTGAGCGCCTGCGCGGGTGCGAACTCGTCACGAAGGTCCGGGTCTCGACCGACCATCCGTCGTTCTTCCGCCACTCGACCGGGCCGGGCTGGGCGCTGGCCGGCGACGCCGGGCACTTCAAGGACCCGGTGACCGCCCAGGGCATCCGCGACGCGCTGCGCTACGGCCGCCGCCTGGGGGAGCGGGCCGCCCCGGTCCTCGATGACGACCGCCGGCTCGATGCTGCGCTGCGCGCCTGGGAGCGCGAGCGCGAGGACGACTGCCTCGAGGTCTACCAGTGGACGAACCTGCTGGCCCGCGCCGAGCCGCTGAACCCGATCGAGGCCGAGGCCTACCGCGAGTTCTCGCGCTCGCCCGGCATGGGCTCGCCGATGCTGGACGTCTTCGCCCGCCGCCGGCGGCCGTCGGAGGTGTTCTCGCCGGTCCTCAGCGCGCGGCTCGGCGCCCGCGCGCTGGCCCATCGCGGCCGCCGCCGCGAGGCGGCCCGGGTCATCGCCCGCGAGGGGCGGATCGAGCTCGCCGCGCGCGCCGAGCGGCGGGCCGCCCGGCGCGCGTGGGCGTCGCGCTGATCAGAACGCCCGGTTGAACTGCCGCAGCTTCGGATAGCGCCCGAGCCGCTGCGGGTCCAGCCGCGACGCGCTGCCGGGCCACGGCACCTCGAGGAGGTTCGGCAGCCCCTGGCGGTAGCGGTCGGCGTCGAGCTGCTTGAGGCCGTCGAGCTCGGGCGGCTGATAGAGCTCGAAGACCTCGACGCCGTCGGCCTGCGAGCCGGTCTCGTCCAGGAGGGCGTTGACCGCCCGCCGGGCGGCCTCGTTGGCGCCCTCCATCGTGGCCAGGTTGATGTCGTTGCGGACGTAGTCGCCGCAGAGGAACAGGTTGTCGATGGCCGTCTCGGCCTCGGGCCGATCGTCCCAGGAGCCGGCCGTGTTGATGAGCAGCTGCTCCTCGTTGTCGGCGATGCGGTCCAGGCCGGCGCGCTCGGCCGGCCAGGTGATGGCCGGGTCGAGGAACCAGCTGGCGACCGTGTTGCCGGGGACGCGCACGTTCCACCAGTCGTTGAGGTGGGCCTGGGTCTGGGCGAGCACCTCGCGGGCGATCTGCGGCGCGGTCAACCCCCAGGCGGGCGTGTTGTAGATCATGCCCGGGTCCGACCAGGACGAGATGTCGATCGACAGGATGTCCTTGATCCTCCCGTCGCCGTAGGTCCTGGTGAAGTTCACCGGCCAGAACTGCGGTTGGCTGAGGCCCGTGAGCGCGAACTGGGAGTCGAACAGGGCGAGGTGGCCGCGCGGCAGCTTCAGCCGCTCGGTGAAGTAGTACTGGATGCCGTTCATCCAGTCGGTCTGGAGCTTGGCCAGGCGCGCGAACCGCGGGTCGGCCGTCGTGAGGTCGCCGCCGAGCAGCGGGACGGCCCGTTCGACCGGCACGGCGAGCAGGACGTGGTCAGGCTCGACGGTGTGCTCGCGGCCGCGCGCGTCGCGCAGCGTCGCCGAGCGGATGCGGTCGCCGCCGAGCGTCAG
Source organism: Solirubrobacterales bacterium (assembly GCA_040255945.1). Lineage (GTDB taxonomy): Bacteria > Actinomycetota > Thermoleophilia > Solirubrobacterales > Solirubrobacteraceae > Baekduia. Next base: position 9,465 of record JBDZVZ010000091.1, read on the forward strand.
CCCGGTCGCCTCGTAGCCGACCTGGAAGTCGACGCCCTTGCGCCGCAGCAGCGCGACCCACGGGTCGATCCAGGCGGTGTTCGTCGGGGCGTTCAGCAGCCGGTCGGGCGCGCCGTAGTTGCCCTGGCCGAGCGCCGACAGGACGAACGCCTCGCCCATGAGTCCGATCGTGTGGGTGCTGGCGATCCGCGGCTTGGCGGCCACGAGCGCCCGAGTCAGGGCTCCGGCGAGGTACTTCTGGTAGGCGGGGCCGAAGTCGTCGGCGCGCACGTACTGCCACCAGGGCGTGTACTCCCATTCGCCGTAGCGGCGCTCGTCGGAGCTCGTGAGGTAGACGAGCAGCTGGCGCACGAAGAACAGCAGGTCGGGGCCGGTGAACTCGCCGCCGAGCGACAGCAGCCCGGCGATCGACTCGGCGAGGTCCTGGAGGCTCTCGATCGGGGTGGCGCCCTCGTGGCTGCCGATGACGAGGTCCGGCGCGCCGGCGCGGGCGAGCAGGCCGCCCTCGGCGGAGACGAGGTTGTCGAAGACGCCGTTGGGGTTGTCGCCCCACGGGATGCGCTTCATCGTGTCCGGCACGTTGCGGTAGAAGCCGGGGAAGAAGCGGAAGCCGTGCTCGCCGGGCAGCGGCTGGCGGCCGCCGGTCGCCGTGCCCGGGACGGGCATGCTGCGCGCCTTGCCGCCGAGTGCCTTGCGCTCGAAGACCGTGACGGCGAAGCCGCGCTCGACGAGCTCGTGGGCGGCGGCCAGGCCGCCCATGCCGCCGCCGATGACGGCGACGCTCGGCAGGCGTGACGCGCGGCGGGCGCGCCGGCGCGCGGCGTCGGCCGCGGCGGGGCTGCCGAGCGCGCCGGCGGCGGCGACCATCCCGGCATCACGAAGGAACCGCCGGCGCGTCGACCGGCCCGACCCCTGCTCCATGTCCATCCTCCCCGAAGTGACTGCGGATGCGGTGGCGCGAACCTCGCAGGTGACAACGCTGCATGTCAACCCTGGGGTACAGAGTGAACCCGGGGGCGTCCGGGCGGTGTCAGCGGCGCAGCGACTTGAGGTACTTCACGAGCGTCAGGCCGCCGAGACGCGGGTGGCGGTCGCGGTCGCCGGTGCGCGTCCAGCCCAGGGCCGTGTAGAGGCGCTCGGCCGGCGAGCCCTCAGCGGTCCAGAGGCGTGCGCGCTCGTAGCCCTGCTCGCGCATCGCGTCCTCGGCGAGGCCGAGCAGCCGGCGCGCCCAGCCCTGCCGCCAGTGGGCGGGGTCGACGAAGACGGCGTTGACGTGGGCCAGGCCCGGCACGGGCGTGCTGTCGGTCCGCGAGGCCGTCGCGGGGGCGAAGGCGACGACGGCGATGATCCCGTCGGCGGGGTCGTCGGCGACACGGACCCAGGCGCCGGCGCGCGCGAGCCGCACATCCCAGTCGAGCTCCTCCTCGACCGGGTCGGGCACCGGCAGGTCCGGGCGCGTCCACTCGCGGTAGGTGCCCAGGCAGGTGCTCGTCAGCCGAGCCAGCGGCCGGACGTCGGCGGGCGTGGCGGGGCGGATCGTCGCGGTCACAGGTACGCGCCGCTGGGCAGGTAGGGGGCGAGCGGGCCGAGCCGGCCGCGCACGAACATGGGGCCGTCGAGGCCGAGCGTCAGGCCGGCGTCCAGCACGACGCCGATCGCCCAGTCGTTGCCCTCGCCGATGAAGTCGACGTGGACCGAGGTCCCGGGCGGGGCGGCCGCAAAGCCGCTCCACAGCAGGTCGGCGGCGGCCGCCTCGTCGCAGGCGGCCACGACGACCGGCGACCCGTCGCGGTGGACGGCGAAGCCGGCGTCGTCGCAGACCAGCAGCTCGCCACCCGCGGCGAGCATCGCCGGGACGTCGACGCGGTGGCTGGCGCCGCGCACGGCGCGCGAGCAGGCGTCGACGCGCTCGCCGTCACGCTCGAGGTCGCCCGGTCGCGACCGCAGCCCCACGGGGAGCCGCGTCCGGTTGACCGCGCCGCCGGCGTCCAGGCACGGCCGCGCCGCGAACCCGGCCCGGGCGTAGCGGCGCATCGCACGCGGGTTCGTCGTCGACAGGATCATCGCGCCGCGGGCGTCCGCGGCCGTGCGCAGCGCCGCGTCCAGCAGCCGCTTGCCGATGCCGGCCGCCTGCGCGTCGGGTGCGACGGCCAGCAGCGACAGGCCCCAGACGCCTTCGCGGACGATCGCCAGCGCGATCCCGACGACCGCGCCGTCGTCGTCGGCGACCCAGGCGCCGCCGGGGTCGGTCGCCGCGCAGTGGGCGATCCGGGCGCGGCGGCGCGCCGTCGTGATCTCCTGCTCGGCGGAGCCGACCAGCTCGGCCGGGACGTAGCTGCGCAGCGCCGCCCAGCTGACGTCGGCCGCCGCGGGGATGTCGGGCGGGCTGAGCGGGCGGATCTCGACGGC
>JBDZVZ010000025.1:0-34121 GCA_040255945.1 Solirubrobacterales bacterium
CCACCCCGCCGGTCAGCCCGCCGAACGGGACGGAAAAGGCGACGGCCGCGCCCGGGGCGCGTCCGTCGTCATCAGCGTGCTGCGAGGGATCGGCGGCCAAGCCGCGGCCCTCAGGCCTCCTGCTCGCCCTCGGGCGAAGCGGCCTCGTCGGCGGCGGCAGCCTCGGGCGCGGCCTCGGCCCCGTCGGCGGCGGCAGCCTCGGGCGCGGCCTCGGCCTGCGGCTCCTCAGCCTCGCCCTCGGCCTGCGGCTCCTCGGCCTCGGCTTCCGGCGCGGCCTCCTCGACGGCGTCGGCGGCGGCCTCGGTGGGCAGCGCGGACTCCTCGGCGGCGGCCTCACCGGCGAAGACGTCCTCGCTCAGGCCGAGCTCCGGCACGTCGTCGAGATCGCCGGCGGTCGCGGCCTCGTCGACCGGGGGCGCGTTCAGCGCCGCGTCGCGGGCGCGCAGCTCGCTCGGCAGGACCTGGCCCTCGACCCGCTTGATCGACAGCGACAGGCGCCGGCGCTCGGAGTCGATCTCGAGGATCTTTACGCGCACGACGTCGCCCGGCTGGACGACCTCGCGCGGGTTCTCGACGTGATGGGCCGCGAGCTCGGAGATGTGGACGAGGCCCTCGACGCCGTCGAGGATCTCGACGAACGCGCCGAACGTGACGACCTTCGTGACCGTGCCCTCGAGCTCGTCGCCGACGTTGTAGGTGTCGACGACCCGCTGCCACGGATCCTCCTGGGTCTGCTTGAGGCCCAGGGAGATGCGCTGCCGGTCGCGGTCGATGTCCAGGACCTTGACCTGGACGGTGTCGCCGATGTTGAGGAGCTCGCTCGGGTGGTTGACGTGCGACCACGAGAGCTCGGAGATGTGGATGAGGCCGTCGATGCCGTTGAGGTCGACGAACGCGCCGAAGTCGACGATGTTCGAGATGACGCCCTCGACGACGAGGCCCGGCTGCAGGCGGTCGAGGATCTCCTGACGCTGCTCCTTGCGCTCCTCCTCGAGGACGGCGCGGCGCGACAGGACGACGTTGTTGCGCGAGCGGTTGAGCTCGATGACCTTGCACTCGATCGGCTGGCTCATGTACTCGTCGAGGTTCGCCACGCGGCGGATGTCGACGAGCGACGCGGGCAGGAAGCCGCGCACCCCGAGGTCCACGATCAGGCCGCCCTTGACGACCTCGATGACCGTGCCGGTGACCGGCTGGCCCGACTCCGCGGCGGCCTCGATGTTGCGCCACGCCTTCTCGAAGCGCGCGCGCTTCTTGGAGACGATGAGGCGGCCGTCCTGGTCCTCCTTGGTGAGGACGAGCGCGTCGACCTCCTCGCCGAGCCCGACCTCGTCGTGCGGGTCGACGTTCTTGCGGATCGACAGCTCGTTGGAGGGGATGACGCCCTCCGACTTGTAGCCGATGTCGACGAGGACCTCGTCGTTGTCGATGCGGACGACCTTGCCGCTGACGACGTCGCCCTCCTCGAACGGGGAGAAGGTGGCGTCGTAGTTCGGGACGATGTGGCCGTCGATCTCGAGCAGCAACCCGTTGCTGCCCTCGACGACCTTCGCCTCGGGGATAGTCGATTCGATGGTCTGGGACATGAGAGACGGGGAAGGGTAGCGCGATCGGGGGGTCCGGAGCGTCCCGCGCGACCGGCTACGATCGCCGATCAGATGCCGGTTCGCGCGACGAAGAGAGGGGCCGAGCGCACGCCGCTGGCCGGGGACCACGACGTCGTCATCTGCGGCGCCTCGTTCGCGGGGCTCGCGGTCGCCCGGGAGCTCGCCGACAGCGACGCTGACGTGCTCGTCGTCGACCGCTACGAGATCGGTGAGCGGCAGACCTCGGCGTGCGCCGCGCCGACCGAGTGGCTGGAGAACCTCGGCCTGCAGGACGCGATCCGCCAGACGTTCTCCGACATCGTCGTCCACCGGCCCGGCCGCACCTACCGCTGGACGATGCCGTGGTCGTTCTCGACGTTCGACTACCGGCAGCTCTGTGCGCTGCTGGCGCAGCAGGGCGACTTCACGTTCGAGACCGCCAAGGTCGACGGCATCACGCGCGGCGCGACGCACACGGTCCACACCGACCGCGGCGACCTACGCGCCCCACTCGTCGTCGACGCGCTCGGCTGGCGCAAGGTCCTCAGCGACGCGCCCGAGCCGATCCAGCCGCCCGACGCACGCCTGTCGCGCGGCCTGGAGGTCCACCCGCCGGCCACCGGCGAGGATCTGGAGCTCTGGCTGGACCCGAAGTACATCGCGCCCGGCTACTCGTGGGCGTTCCCGGCCGGCGACGAGGTCCGGGTCGGCGTCGGCTCGTTCAACCCGAACCTCCACGTGAAGGACCCGACGGTCGCCCTGGCCGGTGACCTCGGCGTCGAGACCAGCGGCTACCAGGGCAACTGGATCCCGCACGAGCTGCGCGAGGCCACGGGCGGCGGCGTGTTCTTCGTCGGCGACAGCGCCGGCCATTGCCTGCCCACGACCGCCGAGGGCATTCGCACCGCCCTGTACTTCGGCCTGGCGTGCGGGCGCGAGCTGCGGATGGTGCTCGACGGCCGCCAGACGCGCGAGCAGGCGCTGGCCCGCTACGACGCCTTCCATGAGGATCACCGCTGGGCGTTTCGCTGGATGTGGCGGGTGCAGACGCTCGTCAGCGGCGCCAACCGGACGCCCGCGATGGACGCGACGATGCGGATCATGAGCCGGCCCGGGTTCATCCGCTGGGCGTTCACGCACTACCTGAACATCGCGCCGCCGTCGTTCGCCCTCGACGGCGCGCGCCCGTGGGCCGTCGAGCGCTGGCGCGAGCCGGTCGCGGCCTGAGCGCGTCGTCCTTCATGAGCCGTTGACACGGCGCTCGGCTGTCGCTGCTCGTCCGAAGCGGCGGTCGCGGAGCGTCCCCTAGCGCAGGTGTGCTCGCAACTCCGCAGCGAGCCGCACCGACGCTTCGATCTCGACACGCCTGATCGAGACGCTCTCGACGTTGATCCCGAACGGGACGCCGAGCGCGCGGCAGTAGGCCATCAACTCGGTGGCCGCGGCGACTGCCTGTGCGAAGGAGGCGTCGAGGGGATCGGCGGCATGGGCGAGGTCGTTCTCGATCCAGCGCGGGACGTCAACGCCCAGCCAGCGGAGGAACTCCAGGGTCTTCATCGAGCCGCAGACCGAGAACGTGAAGACGAAAGGGACCTGCGGCACGCCACGCGTTCGACACTCGTAGTGGTAATCGGAGACGAGGTTCTTCGCTGCGTTGATGTCGTAGACGACCTGCGTGACGAAGAACCGGCAACCCGCCTCCTGCTTGGCGAGCAGACGGAGGTGCTCGTCCTTGCGCCGGGCGTGGCGCTCAGGGATCGCGACTCCGCCGAGCAACAACGCCGGGCTGGCGTCGCTCCGCAGGGCTTGAGCGTCGGCGAGCGACGTCCGACCGGCGGTCCCGCGTGATGGTGCGCCGACCAGCACGGTCATGACCCGTGCGGGGTCTTGAGCCGACAACCAGGCACGAAGCTCGGCAGGCGGGTACTTGCTGACCGCACGGTAGACGACGACCGGGGTCGGCCAGGCCGCGAGATGGTCGGCGAGGTAGTCCGCGGGGTCCAGCGTCGGCATGAACGGGAACGGCCGCTCAGCAGGGTTGCGATCGCTCTCGTCATCGACGTCGTAGAGGATCAGGCCGTCCAGACCGAGCGGGAGAAGGCGCGCGATGGTCGCGTCGGCGACATCCTGCGCTTGATCGCGCGCGGTGGCGAGACGCGGCGGTGTGAGCGCGAAGACGAGGAAATCGCCCTGGCCGGCCGCGATACGCGAGATCAGATCCAAGCGCGAGAGGCTAATCGACGGCCGGTCGGTGCCTCGGGACGTGCGAACCGGCCTGAGCGCGTCGCCTACTTCGCCTCCAGCCAGGTCCGCCCGACGCCGACGTCGACCGCCAGCGGCGGCGTGCGGTCGCCCCAGGGCGCCAGCATCTCGCGTTCGACGAGCGCGCGCACCGCGTCGGTCTCCTCCGGCGGGCCCTCGAAGAGCAGCTCGTCGTGGATCGTGAGGATCATGCGCGTCGTCAGGTCCGCCTCGCCGAGCGCCCGGTGGACGCCGATCATGGCGAGCTTCATGACGTCGGCCGCCGTGCCCTGGATGACCGTGTTGACCGCCAGGCGCTCGCCGAGCGTGCGCACCTGGTAGTTGCGGGCCCGCAGCTCGGGGATCTGGCGGCGGCGGCCGAAGAGCGTCGTGACGTGACCGAGCTCCTTGGCCGACTCGATCGTCGACGCCATGAACTCGGCGACCTTCGAGAACCGCTCGAGGTAGGCGTCGATGAACGCCTTGGCCTCGGCGCGGTCGATGTTCAGCCGGTCGGCCAGGCCATAGTCGCTGAGGCCGTAGACGATCCCATAGTTGATCATCTTGGCCTTCGAGCGATCCATCGGGGTCAGCTCGGAGGCCGGCCGCCCGAAGACCTGCGACGCGGTCGCGGTGTGGACGTCCTCGCCGCGGACGAAGATCTCCTTGAGCACCGGCTCGTCGGCGATGAACGCCATGACGCGCAGCTCGACCTGCGAGTAGTCGGCGCTCAGCAGCACGTTGCCGGGCGCCCCCTCGAAGCAGCCGCGGATCTCGCGGCCCAGCGACGTGCGCACCGGCACGTTCTGCATGTTGGGGTTCGTCGACGCCAGCCGGCCGGTCGTCGCCGCCGCCTGGATGAACGTCGTGTGGATCCGCGACTGCTCGTCGCACAGCTGCGGCAGCACGTCGAGGTAGGTCTTCATGAGCTGGTTGAGCTCACGCCAGCGTTCGATCTTCGGAACGATCGGATGCTCGTCGCGGATCGCCTGCAGCACCCGGGCGTCGGTCGAGAACCCGGTCTTGCCGCGGCGCTTCTTCGACAGGCCGAGCTTGTCGAACAGGATGGCGCCCAGCTGCTGGGGCGAGCCGATCGTGAACTGCTCGTCGGCGAGGTCCCAGATCTCGCGCTCCAACCCGGCGATCTCGTCGGCGACCTTGCGGCGGATCTCCGCCAGGCGCTCCTGGTTGAGCCGCACGCCGACGAGCTCGAGGTCGCGCAGCACGACGACGAGCGGCAGCTCGACGTCGCGCATGAGCGCCGTGAGCCCCCGCTCCCCGAGCTGCTGGCGCTGCCAGGCCGTCAGCGCCTGCACGAGCGCGGCGGCGGCCGCCTGCGGGTCGGGGGCGTCGCAGCCGAAGCCGCGCTCCTCGCAGATCTCGGCGAACGGGAACCCCCGCCGCGCCGGCTCGAGCAGATAGGCGGCCAACAGCGTGTCGTGGCCCAGGTGGGCCGGGACGGTGCCGAGCGCCTTGGCGTCGTGAACGGTCACCGGCCGGTCCCCGAGCGCCGCGACGAGCTGCTCCGGACCCTCCATCGTCCCCGCCACCGCCTCCTCCCCCACGACCGCGCCGAAGCGCCACGACGGGTCCTCGGCGAGCAGCTGCCCCTCCGGCACGACCGGCTCGAACACCGCGATCGCCACCTCGGAACCCGCGGGACCGAGCTTGCGCACGTCGTCGACCGAGCCGTCCCGGACCCGCACGCGCACGGTCGCCGCCTCGGCTTCCAGACCGCCGCCCGGCTGGACGGCGTCGTCGACGGCCAGCGCCTCCTCCAGTCGGGCCAGCGGGGCGCGCAGCTCGAACTGCCGGAAGACCTCGCGCAGCCGGGACCGGTCGGGCGCGGCGCCGACCTCGGCGACCGGGTCGACGTCGACCGGCACGTCGCGGCGAATCGTCGCCAGCTGCTTGGACAGCCGGGCGTCGTCGGCGTGGTTGGTCAGGTTCTCCTTGCGCTTGGCGCCCGAGATCTCGTCGATCGAGGCCAGGACGGTCTCGAGGTCGCCGAAGCGCTGCAGCAGGTCCGAGGCGGTCTTGTCGCCGATGCCCGGGACGCCCGGGATGTTGTCGGACGTGTCGCCCTTCAGGCCATAGAAGTCGGGGATGAGCTCCGGCGGGATGCCGTAGCGGTCGACGACCGCCTGGTGGTCGTAGAGCTTCGTGTCGGTGATGCCGCGGCCGGTCGCCATGACCTTCACGCGCGACTCGGGGTCGATGAGCTGGAAGATGTCGCGGTCGCCGGTGACGACGACCACCGGCACATGCTCGGCCCGGGCCTTCTCGGCGATCGACGCGATGACGTCGTCGGCCTCGAAGCCGTCGACGACGACGTTGCGGTAGCCGAACGCCTCGACGAGCGGCGCGAGGTGCGGCCACTGCTCCTTGAGCAGATCCGGCCGCGACTGGCGGGTGGCCTTGTACTCGGGCGCGAGCTCCTTGCGGCCCGAGTGGCCGGCGTCCCAGACGACGATCGTCGGCTTCGTGCCATGCTCGGTCAGCAGCTTGACGAGCATCGAGGCGAACCCGAAGATCGCGTTCGTCGGCTGCCCGGTCGACGTGGCGATCGACTCCGGCAGCGCGAAGAACGCGCGGTAGGCCAGCGAGCTTCCGTCGATGAGGTACAGCTCGTCGTGGGGGGTCGCCCGGGCGCCGTCGTCGGCCATCGCATGGACCCTAGTGCGGGCCGCCGACAGCCGTTCTCTAGAGTGCGAGGGCAGCATGACCGCCCTCCCGTCTGCCCAGTACAGCCTGATCATCCGCCTCGAGATCGCCGACCGGCCCGGCATGCTCGGCGCGGTAACCAGCGCCATCGGGCAGGCGGGGGCCTCGATCGGGTCGATCGACCTCGTCGAGGTCAAGGATGGTGTGCTCCTGCGCGACATCACCGTCGACGCCCACGACAGCGACCACTGGGCACGGATCACGGCAGCCCTGGAGGCCATCGACGGCGTCTCGGTCATCGACACGACCGACCGCACGTTCCTCATGCACATGGGCGGCAAGATCGAGGTCCACAACAAGTCGCCGCTGAAGACCCGCGCCGACCTGTCGATGGCCTACACGCCGGGCGTCGCGCGCGTCTGCGAAGCCATCGCCGCCGAGCCCGTCAAGGCCTTCCAGTACACGATCAAGCGCAACATGGTGGCCGTCGTCTCCGACGGCACCGCCGTCCTCGGCCTCGGCGACATCGGCCCGCGTGCGGCCATGCCCGTCATGGAGGGCAAGGCGATGCTCTTCAAGGAGTTCGCGGGGGTCGACGCCTTCCCGATCTGCCTCGACACGAAGGACCCCGACGAGATCGTCGCCGCCGTCGCGAACATCGCGCCCGGCTTCGGCGGCATCAACCTCGAGGACATCAGCGCCCCACGCTGCTTCGAGATCGAAGACCGGCTCAAGCAGCAGCTCGACATCCCCGTCTTCCACGACGACCAGCACGGCACGGCGATCGTGACGCTCGCCGCGCTGCTGAACGCCTGCAAGATCGTCGGCAAGCGCCTGGAGGACCTGCGGGTCCTCGTCATCGGGCTGGGCGCGGCCGGTGTCGCGGTCTCGAAGATCCTCATGGAGGCCGGCGTGCGCCACGTCGTGGGCGCCGACTCGCGCGGCGTGCTGTCGACGGATCGTGCCGACTACCAGGACGGCACGATGCCGGCGATCAAGCGCTGGTACGCCGAGGCGACGAACCCGGAGCGCATCCAGGGCACCCCGGCCGACGCGATCGACGGCATGGACCTCCTCATCGGCCTCTCCGGGGCCCGGGTCTTCCCGCCCGAGGCGCTGGCGCGGATGAACCGCGACGCGATGGTCTTCGCGATGGCCAACCCGACGCCCGAGGTCTCCCCTGAGGAGGCCGCACAGTACGCGCGGATCGTGGCGACGGGCCGCTCGGACTATCCGAACCAGATCAACAACGTCCTCGCGTTCCCCGGCATCTTCCGCGGGGCGATGGACGTGCGCGCGCCGCAGATCACCGAGGCGATGAAGACCGCTGCGGCCCACGCGATCGCCGACATCGTGCCCGAGGCCGAGCTACGCGAGGACTACATCATCCCGTCGGTCTTCAACCGCGACGTCGCGCCCGCGGTCGCGGCGGCGGTCGCCGACGAGGCGCGGCGCGCGGGCGAGGACCGCGCCGGCGACACGATCGGCTTCGCCGCGGTCGACCTCGAGCAGATGCGCGCCTGAGCGCTACTCGCCCGAGCGCAGCAGCCGGTCGAAGCTCAGCTTGCCGTCGCGGATCCGGTAGCCCGCGTAGCCGTCCAGCGTCGTGTCGCCGCTGTCGCGGATCGAGTACGTGCCGAGGACCGACTTGCGGTCCTTCGTCTTGAAGAACGCGTTGATGACCGCCTGGCGGTTGTTGCCGTCGGGGCCGGCACGGCGGATGGCGTCCAGGACGACACCCATCGCCTCGTAGCCGAAGATCGCCATCGGCTCCGGCTCGGTGCCGTAGGCACGCCGGTACTGACGGAAGAACGTGCGGGCGGCGGGCGCGTACAGCCGGGCCGGCAACGCCGGGCTGGTGAGGTAGGTGAGCCGGGCCGCGTCCGCGCTCAGCCGGGTGGGGAAGCTCGAGTGGGCGAGCGCGTCGCCGCCGAACAGCTTGGCCCGCGGGGCGGCGGCGTGCAGGTCGCGCCAGAGCTGCTGGACGTGGTCGCCGGCGCTGCCGCCGAAGAAGATGCAATCGGCGTCGGAGGCGGCGACCGTCTTGGCGAGCGGCCGGTAGTTGGCGGCGTTCTCGTCGATGCTGTCGGTGCCCACGATCGTGAGGCCCTGGTCGCGCACGAGCGGCGTGAGCTGGCCGACGAGCCCGCGTCCGTAGACGTTGCGGTCGTCGAGGAGGTAGAGCCGGGTGCAACCGCTGCGGCGCTGGTAGGCGACCTGGGCCGCCGCCTGGAGGTCGTCGGTCGGCACGACCCGGCCGAACGTCCGGGTGCCGGCCGGGTAGTACTTGTCGGGCTCGCCCTTCTCGGCGTGGTCGCTGCGGGTCAGCCCGACCGCGGTCGAGGCGGGCGACACCTGCAGCGCGTTGATCTCGTTGAGGATCGGCACCGAGATCGCCGAGGCGCCGGAGTCGAGCTCGCCGAGGTAGGCGATGAGCGTCTTGTCCTGCGCGGCGCGGCGCGCGTTGCCGGCGGTGGCGCCCGGATCCCAGCGGTCGGCCTCCGAGGTCGAGTCGTCGAGGGCGACGTACTTGATCGTGAACTCGCCCACGCGGCCGCCGGCCTGCTTGAGCGCGAGCTTCTCGGCGTTGGCGATCGAGATCGACTCGGCGCGGGCCGGGCCGCGCAGCGGCAGGCTCGAATACACCGTGAGGGTCGTCGACCCGGTCGAGTCCGAGCTGCCGGAGGTCGACGTGCCGCCGTCTGAGCCGCAGGCGGCCAGCCCGCACGAGACGGCGGTGATCATGGCTCCGACGGTCACGATGTGCCGTGCGCGCACAAGGGCTCCTAGGACGTGGTGGTGCAAGCGGCCGGATTCTAAGGGCGCGTCAGAGCCCTCGCGCCGCCGGCGGCTAGTCGTGGTGCGTCGGCGTGGGCCCGAGCATCTTGACCCCCACCGCGACGACCATGACGAACAGGGCCAGCAGGCCGGCGTCGAAGGCGCTGACGTCGAGGGCCCACATGACGATCCAGGCGCAGAGCGCGGCGGTGATGGCGTAGATCAGTCCCATGACGGCGCGGATCCTATCGGCCGGCGGCGGACGGCGGTGCGCCGGCCCCGGCCTGCGCGAGCGCCGCGGCGAACTCCGCGACCAGCGCGCCGACGGCGGACGGCGGGTCGTCGGCCTCGGCGGCGGCGCGCACGAGCCGGCTGCCGACGATGACGCCGTCGGCCCCCGCGCGGGCCGCCTGAGCGGCCTGCTCGGGCGTGGCGATGCCGAACCCGAGGGCGACCGGAACCTCGGTGTGGGCCTTGGCGCGGGCGATGATCGTCTCGTAGGCGTCGGCGAGCGCGGCCCGCTCGCCGGTCGTGCCGGTCACCGAGACGGTGTAGACGAACCCGCGCGCCCCGGCGCCGATCCGCGCCAGGCGCTCCTCGGGCGTCGTGGGCGCCACGAGCGGGACGAGCGCCAGCCCGGCGGCCTCGCAGGCGGCGTGCATCGCGGGCGCCTCCTCGAGCGGCAGGTCGGGGACGATGACCCCGCTGGCGCCGGCCTGTGCGAGTTGGGCGACGAACGCCTCCACCCCGCGCGCGAGCACGAGGTTGACGTAGGTCATGACGATGACCGGCAGCCGTGAGGCCAGCGCCGAGCAGACCTCCAGCACGCCGTCGACGGTCGTACCGGCCTGCAGCGCGCGAGTGCCGGCGGCCTGGATGACCGCGCCGTCGGCCAGCGGGTCCGAGAACGGCATGCCGAGCTCGACGAGGTCGGCCCCGTTGTCGGCGTAGGCCTCGCCGATGCGCCGGGAGGTCTCGAGGTCGGGGAAGCCGCCCATGAGATACGGCATGAGCGCGGCGCGCCCGTGGGCGCGCGCGAAGGCGTCGGCGATGCGCTGGCGTCCGTCCATGGCTGATCTCGTCAACCGCGTGCCGCGAAAGCGGCCTCCAGGCCGTTCTTCGCAAGGTCACGGGCACGGCCGGCGACGACGGACCACATCATGACGCCCCTTGCCCTTGACCGAGGACTTGGGGCAGGTCTTTGTCGCCGCGGCCGCTGAGGCAGAGCAGGTCGAGCGTCGAGTCCGACGGGGCGTGCAGGACGTGGTGCAGGGCGTGGCTGGTCTCCAGCGCCGGGATGATGCCCTCCAGCCGCGTCACCTCCCGGAACGCCTCGACCGCCTCGTCGTCGGTGACGGCGACGTACGTCGCGCGGCCGGTGTCGCGCAGGTGGGCGTGCTCGGGCCCGACGCCCGGGTAGTCGAGCCCGGCAGAGATCGAATGGGCCTCGACGACCTGCCCGTCGGCGTCCTGCAGCAGCGCGCTGAGCGCCCCGTGCAGCACGCCCGGCCGGCCGCCCGCGGTCAGCGGCGCGCCGTGGCGGCCGTCGAGCCCCTCCCCGCCGGCCTCCACGCCGATCAGCTGCACGCCCGCGTCCGGGATGAAGGCGGCGAAGATCCCCATGGCGTTGCTGCCGCCGCCGACGCAGGCCAGCACCCGGTCGGGCAGCCGGCCCTCGCGCTCGAGGATCTGCGCGCGCGCCTCGTCGCCGATGATGCGCTGGAGCTGGCGCACGAGCGCCGGGTAGGGCGCCGGACCGGCGACCGTGCCCAGGACGTAGTGGGTGTCGGCGACGTTGGTCACCCAGTCGCGGATCGCCTCGGAGGTCGCCTCCTTCAGCGTCCGGGTGCCGGCGCTCACGGGCACGACGGTGGCGCCGAGCAGCTGCATCCGCTGGACGTTGGGGGCCTGGCGCTCGACGTCGACCTCGCCCATGTAGACGACGCAGTCCAGGCCGAGCAGGGCGCACGCGGTGGCGGTCGCGGTGCCGTGGGATCCCGCGCCGGTCTCGGCGACGACGCGCGGCTTGCCCATGCGCTTGGCCAGCAGCGTCTGGCCGAGCGCGTTGTTGATCTTGTGGGCGCCGGTGTGGTTGAGGTCCTCGCGCTTGAGGTAGATCGCGCGGCCGGCGACCTCCGACAGGCGCGTGGCGAGGTACAGCGGCGACGGCCGGCCGACGTAGTCGCGCAGCAGGCCGTCGAGCTCGGCCCGGAACGCGGGGTCGTCCCAGGCGTCCAGCCAGGCGCGCTCGAGCTCGCCGAGCGCCGGCATGAGCGTCTCGGGGACGTACTGCCCGCCGTAGGGGCCGAAACGCGCCTCGAGCCCCACGCTCACGATGACGACTCCTCGGACTGCACGAGCGAGCCGCTAGGCGAGTTCGTGCCCGGAAGACGAGCCCCCTGGGCGAGGCTTTCCGCGGCGACCGCCGCGGCGAACGCGTCGAGCGCCGCGTGGTCCTTGACGCCGGGCGCCGACTCGACGCCGCTGGCGACATCGACGGCGAACGGCCGTACGACCTCGATCGCCTCGGCGACGTTGGCGGGCGTCAGGCCGCCGCTGAGGATGAGCGGGACCTTCGAGCGCCGGCGGGCCAGCAGCGACCAGTCGAACGTCGTGCCGGTGCCGCCGCGCAGGCCGTCGTGGTGGGCGTCGAGCAGGTGGAAGTCGGTCCGGTAGGCCTCGATCGCGACGATGTCGGAGCCCAGACGCACCTGGGCCGCCTTGATGACCTTGGCGCCGGTGCGCCGGGCCACCTCGGCGCAGTAGGTGGGCCCCTCGTCGCCGTGCAGCTGGACGAGCGAGAGCCCGATGACGTCCGCCAGTTCGGCGACCTCGTCGAGCGGCTGGTTGACGAACACGCCGGCGATCTCCACGCGCCGCCGCAGCCGCTGGGCGATCCGCGCCGCCTCGCCGACGTCGCACGCGCGCGCCGATCCGGGCCAGAGGATCATGCCGATCGCCCACGCCCCGGCGTCGGCGGCGTGCTGGGCGTCGTCGATCGACGTGATCCCGCAGAACTTCATGCGTGGCGCGCGGTGCACGCCACCCATCCTAGAGGCGCGCTGCCGCGCTCAGCCGGGCGAGACGACCGTCGGGGCGGTCGGCTTCTTGCCGAGGGTCAGCGTCAGCGTCTTGCTCTGCTTCTTGCGCACGATCTCGAGCTTGACCTGGTCGCCGGGACGCTTGGCGGTGACGAGCTGGGTGAGCTGGTCGGCCGACGTGACGGTCTTGCCGTCGAACTTCGTGATGACGTCGCCGCCGATCGTGATCTGCTGGCCGTCGAGCGTCGCGGTGAGGTCGCCGCCGCGCAGGCCGGCCTTCTCGGCCGGGCTGCCCGCCTCGACGCTCTGGACGAGCGCGCCCTTGGAGACCGGCAGGTCGAGCGCGTCGAGCGACCGGTCGACGCTCAGCGTCGAGACGCCGATGTAGGCCCGCTCGACCGTGCCCTTCTTCAGCGACGGCAGCAGGCTCTTGGCCGTGTCGATCGGGACCGCGAAGCCGATGCCGACGTTG
Organism: Solirubrobacterales bacterium; assembly: GCA_040255945.1. GTDB lineage: Bacteria > Actinomycetota > Thermoleophilia > Solirubrobacterales > Solirubrobacteraceae > Baekduia. The sequence continues at coordinate 12,783 of JBDZVZ010000025.1, forward strand.
CCCTGGCCGCCGCCCCCACCGGTCTCGATCTGCGAGTTGATGCCGATGACGTGGCCGGTCGCGTCGATGAGCGGACCGCCGGAGTTGCCGGGGTTGATCGCCGCGTCGGTCTGGATGACGTTCGTGATCTGCGCGCTGCCGTCAGGCGCGGGGATCTTGCGCTGCAGGGCGCTGACGACGCCGGTCGTCAGCGTGCGGTCCAGGCCGAACGGGTTGCCGATCGCGATCGTCGGGTCGCCGACGTGCACGTCGTTGGAGGAGCCGAGCGGCAGCGGGTCGAGCTCGACCTGCGACGGGTCGACCTTCAGCAGCGCGAGGTCGGTCGACGGGTCCTTGCCCACGACCTTGGCCGCCACCGTCTTGTGGTCGGCGAACTGGACGGTGACCTTCGAGGCGCCGTCGATGACGTGGTTGTTGGTGAGGATGTCGCCGGCCTTGTCGATGACGAAGCCCGAGCCGGTGGCGGTGCTCTTCTGCTGCTGCTGGCCGAAGAAGTCGAACGGGCTCTGGACCGGCGAGGTGATCTCGGCGCTGATGTAGACGACGCCCGGCGCGTACTTCTTGTAGATGTCGGCGGCGGTCAGGCCGTCGGAGGCGTTGACCTGGCGGCCTCCCTGGTCGGCGACCGGTGCCTGCCGGACGACGGTCGTCGTCGTGCCCCCGCCGCCGTCGGTCGCCACGGCGGTCACGCCGGCGGCCACACCACCGCCCAGCAGGGCGGCCGCCAGCAGCGGCAGGACGAGCTTGGGCGAGGAGGCGGGGGTCTGGGGCATCGAGGGCAGGATGCGCGGAGGCGGTGAAGCGACGCTGAACTCGTCCTAAATCTTTGCCAAAGGCCGCGGCGGCACGGACGGACGACCGACTACAGCGTCTCGTCGACCGGGCCGTCGCCGTGGCCGAGCAGGAGGCGCAGCGCCGCCTCCGGGTCGTCGGCGCGCATGAGCGTCTCGCCGATGAGCACGGCGTCGACGCCGACGCGGTCGAGCTCGTCGATCTGCTCGCGGCGGTGGAACCCGGACTCGGAGACGACGGTCTTGCCGGTCGGCACGTCGGACAGCAGCTGGTAGGTGCGCTCCACGTCGACGCTGAAGTCGGCGAGGTTGCGGTTGTTGATCCCGATGACGTCGGGGTCGACGGCCTCCAGCGCGGTCTCCAGCTCCTGTTCGTCGTGGACCTCGACGAGCACGTCGAGGTCGAGCTCGCGCGCGTGCTGGTGCAGCCGGGCGAGCCGGCGCGGCTCCAGGGCGGCGACGATGAGCAGGATCGCGTCGGCGCCCGCGACCGCCGACTCGACGACCTGATAGTCGTCGACGACGAAGTCCTTGCGCAGGATCGGCAGGTCGGTTGCGCGCCGCGCCTCCTCGAGGTCGGCGAGCGAGCCGCCGAAGTGCGGGCCCTCGGTGAGGACCGACAGCGCCGCGGCGCCGCCGCGCTCGTAGGCGCAGACGACGTCCTGGAGCGTCGCGCCCTCCCGGATCGCGCCGGCCGACGGCGAGCGGCGCTTGTGCTCGGCGATGACCGAGATGCCGGGACGGACGAGCGCCTCCGAGAACGGGCGGCCCTCACGGTCGTGGCGCAGGCGCGCCTCGAGATCGGCGAGCGGCACCGCCTCCCGGCGGCGGCGGACCTCGTCGCGCGTGACGTCGACGATCTGCTCGAGCACGGAGCTCATGCCGGGCCCTTCGGCGCCAGCTCGACGCTGCGGCGCACGTAGTCCTCCAGCGTGCGGGCCGCGGCGCCCGAGGCGATCGCCTCGCGCGCGGCCTCGACGCCGGACCGCAGGTCGTCGACCGTGCCGGCGGCGTAGATCGCCGCTCCCGCGTTGAGCACGACGAGGTCGGCGTGCGGACCCTGCTCGCCCTCGATCACGGCGCGGGCGACGGCCGCGTTGTCGGCCGGGGAGCCGCCGGTGCCGACGTCGGGCGGGCCGGCCGGCAGACCGACCTCGGCCGCGGTGACGTCGTAGCGGGTCACCTCCTCGCCGTTGACCTCGACGACGTGGGTGGGAGCGGACGTGCTCATCTCGTCCAGGCCATCCTCGCTGGACACTACCAGCGCCCGGTCGCAGCCCAGCCGCGCCAGGGCTCGGGCCAGGACCTCGATGTAGCGGACGTCCGAGACGCCGATGACCTGCCGGCGGGCGCCGGCCGGGTTCGTCAGCGGCCCGAGGAAGTTGAAGATCGTGCGCACGGCGAGCGCCTTGCGGACCGGGATGACCCAGCGGGTCGCCGCGTGGTGGGCGGGGGCGAACATGAACCCGAAGCCGACCTCGTCGATGCACTGCGCGACGGCGTCGGGCGGTAGGTCGATGCGCACGCCGAGCGCCTCGAGCACGTCGGCCGAGCCCGACTGCGCGGTCGCCGAGCGGTTGCCGTGCTTGGCGACCGCGCAGCCGGCACCGGCAGCCACGAGCGCCGCGGTCGTCGAGACGTTGAACGTCGTGCGCCCGCCGCCGGTGCCGGCCGTGTCGAGCAGGTCGGTGCGCTTGGGGTGCACCTGGGTGGCCATCGACCGCATCGTGGTCGCCAGGCCGGCGATCTCCTCCTCGGTCTCCCCCTTCGTGCGCAGTGCGATGAGCACCGCGGCGATCTGGGCCTCGGAGGCGTTGCCTCCCATGATCTCGGCGAGGACAGCGGCGGCCTGCTCCTGGGCGAGGTCGCGGCCGGAGGCGAGGGCGTCGATGGCGCCCGTGAGGACGTCGGCGGCAGGCACGGAAGCGGGGAAGCGTAGCGGCGTCAGCGGTCGGCCAGGAAGTTGCGCAGCATCTCGTGCCCGTGCTCGGTCAGCACCGACTCCGGGTGGAACTGGACGCCCTCGACCGGCAGCTCGCGGTGGCGGATGCCCATGACGACCTCGGGGTGGCTGGGGATCCTCGACGTGACCTCGAGGACGCCGGGCAGCGCGTCCTGCGCGACGATGAGCGAGTGGTAGCGCCCCACGGTCAGCGGGCCCTCCAGGCCGCGGAAGACACCGCGGCCGTCGTGCTCGATCTCGGCGGTCTTGCCGTGGACTGGCTCGTGGCGCACGACGCGGCCGCCGAACGCCTGCGCCAGCGACTGGTGGCCGAGGCAGACGCCGAGCGTCGGCACGCCGGCCTCCGGGAAGCGGCGCATCGCCGCCAGCGAGATGCCGGCCTCGTCGGGGGTGCACGGGCCGGGCGAGACGACGACCCGGTCGGGGGCGCGCTCGAGCAGCTCGTCGACCGTGGCCGCGTCGTTGCGCACGACGTCGACCTCGGCGCCGAGCTCGCCCAGGTACTGGACGAGGTTGTAGGTGAACGAGTCGTAGTTGTCGACGACGAGAACGTTCATGCCCAATCCGCCTGTGACGCGGCGAGCTCGATCGCCGACTTGGCGGCGCGCGCCTTGTTCATCGACTCCTCGTACTCGTAGTCGGGCCGGGCGTCGGCCACCGTGCCGCCGCCCGCCTGGATGTGGGCCCGGCCGTCGGCCATCACGACGGTGCGGATGTGGATGCAGGTGTCGAGGTCGCCCGAGTAGCCGAGATAGCCGACGGCGCCGCCGTAGCCGCCGCGCTTGACCGGCTCGAGCTCGTCGATGATCTGCATCGCCCGGACCTTCGGCGCGCCGCTGAGCGTGCCGGCCGGCAGGATCGAGCGCAGCGCGTCCATCGGGCTCAGCCCCGCGCGCAGCGTGCCCGACACCGAGGAGACGATGTGCATGACCGTCGAGTACTGCTCGATGACCATGAACTCGTCGACGGCGACCGTGCCGTACTCGCAGACGCGACCGAGGTCGTTGCGGCCGAGGTCGACGAGCATGACGTGCTCGGCGCGCTCCTTCTCGTCGGCCAGCAGCTCGGCCGGGTCGCCGCCGATCGGGCGGGTGCCCGCGATCGGGCGCGTGGAGGCACGACGCGCGGGCGGGGCGGTCACCGTCAGCAGCGGCTCCGGCGAGGCGCCGGCGACCTGGAAGTCGCCGAAGTCCAGGAAGTACATGTAGGGCGACGGGTTGACCGCCCGCAGGCCCCGGTAGACCGAGAACGGGTCGATGCCCTCCAGCGGCGCGCTCCAGCGCTGGGACGGCACGACCTGGAAGGCGTCGCCCGCGTGGACGTACTCGACGATCCGCTCGACCATCCCCTCGAACTGCTCGCGCGGCATGTTGGAGCTGAACTCCGGCACGGTGCGCGGGGGGCGGCCGGCGTCGACCTGCGGCAGCGGACCGGCGAGCACCCGGCGCGTCTGGACGATCGTGTCGACCGCCTCCTCGTAGGAGGCCTCGACGTCGTCGGCGGTCACGTTGACCATGATCGTCGTCGTGTGCTTGAGGTGGTCGAAGACCACGAGCACGTCGGAGAGCATGAGCGCCATGTCCGGCAGCCCGAGCGTGTCCGGGTTCGGGTCGCCGAGCGACGTCTCGACCGTGCGGACGAGGTCGTAGCCGAAGTAGCCGACCGCCCCGCCGGTGAACGGCGGCGGGGCGGGTGGGTTGGCGAATCCGGCCTGGCGCAGCGCGGCCGCCCGCTCGGCGATCTCGTACGGGTCGCCCGGGTCGCCCAGCGACCAGCGGACGACCTCGCGCGGGCGCACGCCGATGAACGAATACCGCCCGACGTGCTGGCCCTGGGCGGCGGACTCGAGCAGGAACGCCGGGGACGTCGCGTCCGCCCCGCGGAGCTTCAGGAACGCCGAGACCGGCGTCTCGCAGTCGTCGATGAACGTGTGGCGGACCGGGACGAGGTCGTGGTCGGCGGCCAAGGCGCGGACCTCGTCGCGCGACGGCTCGACGGTCAGGTGCGCCTCAGCCACGGCGCTCACGCAGGACCTCCGCGACGTCGGCCAGCGACCGGCCGCGCGACCGCAGCAGGACGAGCAGGTGGTAGAGGACGTCGGCCGCCTCGTTGTCGACGCGGTCGTCGGTCTCCTCGCGGGCGGCGCGGGCGACCTCCTCGGCCTCCTCCTCGACCTTCTCGCCGATGTGGGCCGGGTCGTCGAGCAGCGCGACCGTGTAGGAGCCCTCGGGGCGCTCGCGCTGCCGGTCGGCGAGCGTGCGCTCCAGCGCGGGCAGCACCTCGTGCGGCGCGGGCGGCTCCAGGTCGCCGGTGAAGAAGCAGGTGCGCTGCCCGGTGTGGCAGGCCGGGCCGGCCGGCTCGACGAGGGCCAGCAGGGCGTCGCCGTCGCAGTCGACGCGCAGCGCCTTGACGGCCTGCGTGTTGCCCGAGGTGGCGCCCTTGTGCCAGAGCTCGTCGCGCGAGCGCGACCACAGGTGCAGCTCGCCGGTCTCACGCGTGCGCGCGACCGCCTCCGCGTTGGCGTAGGCCAATGTCAGGACCTCGCCGGTCCGCCAGTCCTGGATGACGACCGGCACCAGGCCGCGGGCGTCGTAGTTGAGCTGCACCGGCCGGAGTCTACGGAGCGTCCTGCGCCCGACGGAGGCTCGGCGCCCGCTCGAGGTGGCGCTCGAGCTCGCGGGCCGGGACCGGTCGGCCGAGCAGGAAGCCCTGGGCCAGCGGGCAGCCGCGCTCCACGAGGAAGCGCCGTTGGGCCTCCGACTCGACCCCCTCGGCGACCGCCTCCATCCCGAGCGCGGCTGCGAGCTCGATGATCGCCGTGACGATCGCCGTCGCCTCCGGGTCGGCCGGGACGCCCTGCAGGAACGTGCGGTCGATCTTCAACACCTGGACGGGCATCGTGCGCAGGCGCGTCAGCGACGAGTAGCCGGCGCCGAAGTCGTCGACGGCGATCTCCACGCCCGAGCCGGCGAGGTCCTTGAGCACGGGGTCGGTGCGCTTCGGGTCGCTCATCGCGGCCGACTCGGTGATCTCCACCGTCAGCAGCTCGGCGATGCCCTCCTCCCCCACCGCGCGCAGCAGCCGCTCGCCGAAATCCGGCCGGCGCAGCTGGCGCGGCGAGACGTTCAAGGTCACGCGCGGCGGGACGAAGCCCGCCTGCTCCCACGCGTGGATCTGGTCGCAGACCTCGCGTAGGACCCAGTCGCCGACCCGGTCGACGAACCCGGTCTCCTCGGCGAAGCTGATGAACTCGCCGGGCAGCACGAGGCCGCGGAACGGGTCCTGCCAGCGGATGAGCGCCTCGGCCTTGACCAGGCGGCCGTCGGCCGGGTCGACGATCGGCTGCCAGTGCAGGACGAACTCGCCGCGGACGAGCGCCTTGCGCAGGCGGCTGGTCATCGACAGCCGCTCGAGCGGCTCGTGCGGGTCGCCGCTGTAGATGCTCACCGCGTTGCGCCCGTTGGCCTTCGCCTCGTACATCGACGCGTCGGCGTGGCGCAGGAGCTGGTCGCCGTCGGCGGCGTCGCGCGGGAACAGCGAGATGCCGATCGACGCGCCGATGTGGAACTCGGCGCCGGAGATCTGAAACGGCTTGGCCAGCGCCCGCAGCAGCCCGTCGGCGACCCGCTTGGCCGTCTGCTCGGCGGTGGCGCGGTCGAGGTCGGCGAGCAGCAGCAGGAACTCGTCACCGCCCTGGCGGGCGAGCAGGTCGGCGTCCCGGCGCCGCTGCGAGAGGCGCAGCGTGACGTGGCACAGCAGCTCGTCGCCGGCCGGGTGGCCGAGCGAGTCGTTGACGAGCTTGAAGCCGTCGAGGTCGAGGTACAGCAGCGCCACGCCCGTGTTCTGGCGGCGGGCGCGGGCCATCGCCAGCTCGAGGTGCTCCTGCAGCAGCGCGCGGTTCGGCAGCCCGGTGAGCGAGTCGTGGTAGGCCAGGTAGGCGATCTGCTGCTCGGCCGCGCGGCGCTCGGTGAGGTCGACGCCCGAGCTCATCGTCGCGGTGATCCGGCCGTCGGCCTCGCGCAGCGCCGTGTGGCGCCAGGCGATGACCCGCGTCTCCCCGTCGCGCGTGACGAGCTCGCTCTCGTGGGCGGCGTCGTCGCCGGACCCGTCGTAGAGCTCCTGCAGCGCGGCCCGCGCCGCCGTGCGCTGGCCCTCCGGGACGACCGCGTCGAACCAGCTCGCGCCGACGAGCTCCCCCTCGTCGTAGCCGAGCAGCTCGTGGCCGGCGCGGTTGAGCAGCTCGACGCGCTCGTCGGCGTCCAGGACGACGATGACCGCCCCGGCCATGTCGAGATAGCGCTGGGCGCGGTGGCGCTCGTCGTGCAGTGCGCCCTCCATCTCGGCCAGCAGCGCACCCTCGCGCTCCTGGGCGCCGGTGAGCCGGTCGAGCGCCTCGACCTGGGCGGTGACGTCGTCGACGACTGCGATCCACTCGACGAGCGTGCCGTCCGGGTCGTGGGCCGGGGTGAGCGTGACCTCCGCGCGCAACGACGAGCCGTCGCGGCGATGGACCGACATCGTCGTCTGGTGCGGGCGGCCGGCCCGCAGCGCGTGCGCGAGCTCCCGCCGGGCCTCGCGCTCGGTCGTCTCGCCGGCCAGCAGCTCGGGGTCGGCGCCGATGAGCTCGTCGCGCCCGTAGCCGAAGAGCCGTTCGAAGGCGCGGTTGACGTAGACGATCGGCATGTGGTCCTGCCGCGCGTCGGCGACCATGACGCCGCTGGTGGCCACGTCGAGCGCGCGCTCGCGCACGTGGACCGCGTGGGCGGCGGCCCGGGCCGTGCGGCGTGACACGGCGGCCGCGAGCTCGCGCCGCACGAGCGCCTGGAGTGAGCCCGGCGCCTCGGCCGGGCCGACCCGCACGACGCCGACCGGGTCGCCTCCCGGCGGCACGCCACCGCCGACGACGAGCACCGGGACGTCGGCGTCGGCGCGCCGCACGGCCGGGACGACCACGTCGGCGGCGGGGGCGCCGTCGCGTCCCGCGCAGACGATGAGCTCGGTGTCCGGGCCCAGTGCCGCCGCGAGCTCGTCGAGATCCGCCACCGCAGGATGCTCGCCTCCGAACCCGGCCGCGAGCAGGGTCCGACGCAGGGCATCGGCGATCGGCCGGTCGCCGGAGACGATGAGCGTGCGCAGGGGTTCGACCATCACGGGGGCGGCGTTGCGCACGTGACTATAGGAACGCGCCCGTACCCCAGGCAAGCGGGGCCGCATCGGACGAATGTCCGGTCGGGCCCGAACCGACCTGAAGTCGCCGCCCGGGCGGCCGACGAAGGGAGGGACAACAGGCGAATGCGACCCACGGATGGGTCGGCCCTGGGCTTGGTGCCGCTTCTGGAGGGAGCGCGGCACCGCGCCACATCGGGACCGCCAAGGATTCGTAGCGTCGAGCCTTTCGCCACCCATACGCCTCCCACCGGAGGGGACATCCACGGTGCGGGCCCCGAACGACGACGGTCGATCGGGGCCCGTTTCCGTTAACCCGCGGCCGTCTCACGGTCTTGTACCGTCCGGCGCCGTGACCGCACCCGCCATCAGCCTCCGCGGGGTCGTCAAGCGCTTCGGCGACGTGACCGCGGTCGACGGGCTCGACCTCGAGCTGCCGGCCGGGACCTGCGTCGGGCTGCTCGGGCCCAACGGCGCGGGCAAGAGCACGACGATGCGCCTGCTGACCGCCCAGGCGATCGCCGACGACGGCGAGATCGACGTGCTCGGGCGCCGGCTGCCCGGCGACTCGAAGGCGGCGCGCGCGCAGATGGGCGTCGTCCCCCAGCTCGACAACCTCGACGTCACGCTCACCGTCGAGCAGAACCTCCTCGTCTTCACGTTCCTCTACCGCGTGCCGCGGGCGGAGCGCTCCGCGGCCATCGAGCGCGCGCTGGAGATCGCGAACCTCACCGACCGCCGCCGGGCGAAGGTCGACGAGCTCTCGGGCGGCATGCGCCGGCGGCTGCTCATCGCCCGCGCGCTCGTGCACCGGCCGCGGCTGCTGCTGCTCGACGAGCCGACCGTCGGCCTGGACCCACAGGTGCGCCAGGAGCTGTGGGCGCTCATCGACCTGCTGCGCTCGGAGGGCACCTCGATCCTCATGTCGACGCACTACATCGAGGAGGCCCAGCGGCTGGCCGACACCGTGATCGTCATGGCCGCCGGCCGCGCGGTGGCGTCCGGACGCCCGGACGCGCTCGTCGCCGAGCACGCCGGCACCCACGCTCTCGAGGTCTACGGCCCGCCCGCGCGCCTGCGCGAGGTCGAGGCCGACGCGCGCGGGCGCGGCTGGGCGACCCGGCGCACGGGCACCTCGGTGACGATCCTGCGTGCCGAGACACTCGACGGGGCCGCGCCCGAGGGCGAACGCCGCCCGGCGAACCTCGAGGACGTGTTCGTGCTGTTGACTGGCGAAGAGGTCGCTTGACCGTGCCGGTCTCCGTCAACGCGCACGCGACCGTTCATCGCGGCGAGGAGGTGGTCTGATGGCGGCCGAGCGCAGTGGACCACGACGGCTGGACCGCGCGGCGCTCGCCGGCGTGCTCGTGCGTGAGGTCGTGAACTTCAGCTCGTTCTGGCGTTCGACGACGTTCTCGTCGACCGTCGAGCCGACGATCTACCTGCTGGCCTTCGGCCTCGGCTTCGGCACGCTGGTCTCGAAGGTCGGCGGGCTGGACTACGTCGAGTTCGTCGGCACCGGCACGGTCGCGACCGCGGTGCTGTTCTCGTCGGTCTTCCCGGCGATGTTCGGGGTCTTCGTCAAGTACCAGTTCCAGCGCACCTACGACGCTGTCCTGGCCGCCCCGGTCGACACCGAGGAGCTCGTCACCGGCGAGGCGCTGTGGATCGCCACCCGCGCGGGCGTCTACGGGTGCATGCCGATGATCGTGGCCATGGCGTTCGGGCTCGACCCGGCGCCCGGGATGCTGCTCGTCCCGTTCATCGCGTTCATCACCGGCTACGGGTGGGCGTCGTTCGGCATCGTCATCGCCGCCACCCTGAAGTCGATCGACAACTTCAACTACGTGACCTCGACGGTCATCACGCCGCTGTTTCTCGTCGCCGGCACGTTCTTTCCCATCGACGCGCTGCCGCAGTGGGCCCAGGTGGCGGCCAACGTCAACCCGCTCTACCACTGCGTCGAGCTCGTGCGCGACTCGGTCGTCTACGGGCTCGAGCTCGTCGACCTCTGGCACCTGGCCTTCATCGTCGCCTTCGGCCTGCTCATGTGGCGGCTGGCGATCTGGCGCATGCAGAAGCGCCTCATCGACTAGACGTCGAAGCCGAGCCGGTCGAGCAGCGCCTCGTCGCCGCGCCAGCCGCGGCGCACGCGGACGACGAGGTCGAGATGCACGCGGGTGCCCAGCTCTCGCTCGAGCTCCTTGCGGGCGGCGGTGCCGATCGCGCGGATCATCTTGCCGCCGGCGCCGACGAGGATGCCCTTCTGGGACTCGGTCTCCACCCAGGCCCGCGCCTGGACGACGGTGAGGTCGTCGCTGCGGCGCTGGACCTCCTCGACGACGACCTCGACGGCGTGCGGCACCTCCTGGAACGTCCGCCGCAGGATCTGCTCGCGGATGAGCTCGGCCAGGTGGACGTAGGGCGACAGGTCGCTGCGCTCGGCGGGGTCGAAGAGCAGCGGCGACGTGGGCACGAGGCCGAAGAGATGGTCGGCGAGCGGCCCGACCCCGGACCCCGTGCGGGCCGACACCGGAAAGATGTCGTCGCCGACGCCGAGCTCGCCGGCCGCCTGGAGCGCGAGGACGGTCCGGGGCCGGTCGAGCCGGTCGATCTTGTTGATGGCGATGACGACCGGGCAGGGCGCGTCGGCCAGCGCCCGGGCGATCCAGCGGTCGCCCGGCCCCACGCCCTGCTCGGCGTTGAGGACCAGCAGCGCGACGTCGGTCTCGGCCAGCTCGCGCTCGACCCGACGCTGCATGCGCTCGGTGAGGCTGTCGAGGGGCTTCTGCACCCCGGGCAGGTCGGTGAGGACGAGCTGCTCGCGGCCGTCGCGGGTGGCGACGCCCCGGATCGCCCGGCGGGTCGTCTGGGGCTTGTCGGAGACGATCGCGACCTTGTGGCCGACGATGGCGTTGACGAGCGTCGACTTGCCGACGTTCGGACGGCCGGCCAGGGCGACGAAGCCTGCGCGGGTCTCGGTCATGACGCCAGCACCTGGGCCTGCACGGCGAGCATCTCGCCGTCGTCGGTCTCGTGGTCCATGCCGACGAGATGCAGCGCCCCGTGGACGATCGCCTCGCGGAGGTCGACCGTGTGGTCGGGGCAGATGACGACGTCGCCGAGCTCCCGCGGGCCGGGCACGTCGTCGGCCGCCTCGTCGATCGGGAACGACAACACGTCGGTCGGACCCGCCTTGCCGCGGTGGGCGGCGTTGAGCTCGGCGATGCGCTCGGCGTCGACGAAGCTCACGGCGAGGTGCCCGTCGTGCACGCCCGCGCTGCCGACCGCCGCGGCGACGAGCCGCTCGAGCTCGGCGGGCGGCGGGAGGTCGTCGCGACCGGCGGCGAGCTGGACGCCGAGCACCTCGATCTCGAGCTCCACGGCTACGCCCGCTTGCGCTGCTGCTCGGCCGAGCGCAGCTCGGGCGCCTGGCGCTGGTCGTGGGCGTCGTAGGCCTCGACGATGCGCTGGACGAGCCGGTGCCGGACGACGTCGCCGCCGCCGAAGCGCACGAAGTCCACCCCGTCGACCTCCGAGAGGATGTCGGCGACGACGATGAGCCCGGAGGTCTCGTGGCGCGGCAGGTCGACCTGGGTGATGTCGCCGGTGATGACCATCTTGGAGCCGAACCCGAGCCGGGTCAGGAACATCTTCATCTGCTCGGGCGTCGTGTTCTGCGCCTCGTCGAGGATGATGAAGGCGTCATTGATCGTGTTGTGGGTGACGAGGAAGTCCTCGGTCACGTACAGCGAGTCCTGCGCGCCGACCGAGATGCAGACGCACTCGGCCTCGCCCGCGGGCTCGATCGCAGTGATGAACCGCATCGGCCGCCCGCCGCCATGCTCCTCGTAGCGCCGGCGCTTGCGCGTCAGCCGGAACGGCTCCAGTTCCTCGGGCAGGCGTAGGTCGATGACGTGGGCGTCGGCACGGTGGTGGACGGCACGACCCCGCGCCCGACCAGGCGCACGGCCCTCGGCGACCCGCGTCCGCGCGTAGGCCACCCCGCCGAGCGACCGGACGAGAAAGACGATGTCGTCGCGCAGCCGGTTCGAGCACGTGGTGACCTGCACGCGGCAGGTGCGGTCGCGCTGGACGACCGGGCCGCCGTCGCTGTCGAGGATGCCCTGGAGCACCGCATGGCGGACGAAGACGCTGTTGTAGCGGTAGACGTCCGGCACGAACTTCGTCGTCGAGCGGGTGCCCGCCAGGCCGAGGTCGCGCAGGATCTGCGTCACCGGATTAGCGACGATCACGCCCCCGCGTCCGCCTGCGGCGTGCCGCAGCACGAAGTCGATGTCGCTGCGCGGTGTGAGCTCGATGCCCGGCGGCATCGCGGCCTCGAGCTCGGCGACGAGCTCGGGATCGGTCGTCGTGAACGACGGCGTCGTCTTCGTCGTCAGGCAGCCATCGCCGAGCAGCAGACCGAGCGCGTAGGGGTCCATCGGGACCTCATGCGGCTCGAACTCCACCGGGTCGACGACCGGCAGCTCGTAGCGGTGCTGATGCGCGGCGCGGAGGTTCCCGGCCATCTCGCTCGTCTGCAGAACGCGGGCCGGGCGCCCGCGGCGCTTGTCGGAGGGCGTCCGGACCGCCCACAGGTGCTCCGCACACGCGCGCGTCGACGCGCCGTCCTGCGTGCGGACCTCGAAGACCTCCTTGCGGCCCTGCGGGTGCACCCCAAGGACCGGCGTCGGCCGGCCGTCGGCGCCGACGACGAGGTCTCCCACCCGCAGCTCGCCGATCGGCTGCCAGCCGGTCGGGGTCAGGATCGGGGTGTCGACCGGCTGCGCGCGGCCGCGCATGAACGCCAGCGGCGCGACCTCGATGACGCCCTTCTCGAGGTGGTCGGCGACCTTGACGGGGTCGAGCATGTCGTTGAGCGCGTCGAAGAGCGGCCGCAGGTACGGGTCGATCTTCGCCATGAGGTCGCCCGGCAGGAAGCCGAGCCGCTCCCCCGCCTCGACCGCGGGCCGGGTGAGGATGATGCGGTTGACCTCGCGGCGGGTCAGCGCGGCGGCCGCCATCGCGACCGCCAGGAACGTCTTGCCGGTGCCGGCCGGCCCGATGCCGAACGTCACCGTGTTGCGCCGGATCGAGTCGACGTAGCGCTTCTGGTTGACGGACTTCGGCGCAACCTTCGTCGAGCGGTGGCGCCAGATGACGTCCTCGAGGACCTTCGCCGGCGACTCGTGCTGGTCGAGCGCGCTCGTCACCGCGTCGATCGTGCCCGGCGAGATCTCGTGGCCGCCGTCGATGAGCTCGGCGAGCTCGCGCACGACCGTCTCGGCCGCGTCGACCGCCGCCTCGTCGCCGTCGAGGGTCATGAGGTTGCCGCGCAGGTACAGCTCGCAGTCGACGTGCTCCTCGAGCTGGCGCAGGACCTGGTCGTGGGCGCCGCTCAGGGCGGTGGCGACCTCGTTGCTGAGCTCGAGCTGGCGGCGCATCAGCCCAGCGCCTCGCGGGCCATCGCCGAGACGCGCTTGCCGTCGGCCCGGCCGGCGACCCGCTCCATCGCGAGCTTCATGACCCCGCCGAGGTCCTTCGGCGACGCAGCGCCGGTCTCGGTCACCGCCTGGTCGACGATTGCGCGCAGCTCCTCGTCACCGAGCTCGGCCGGCAGATACCCGGCGATGATCGCCGCCTCGGCCTCCTCGCCGGCGGCGAGCTCCTCGCGGTCGGCCTCGCGGAACGCCGAGGCGGACTCCAGGCGGCGCTTGCGCTCGCGGCGCAGGACCGCCAGCTCGTCGTCGGAGCCGTCCTTGGCCGCCTTCTGCAGCTCGCTGAGCACGAGCCGCAGCGCGCCGACGCGCGGCTTGTCGCCCGCCTTCATCGCGGTGGTGAGGTCCTGCTTGACGGTCTCGGCGAGGCTCATGACCCTCCGAGTGTAGGCGGGCGCTCGGGCGGCTACCGCGGCACGGCGGGCTCGGCGCCCTCCGCCGACGGCGTGCCGCCGACCGTGTGCTGGTCGCCCAGCGGCGGCGGATGCCCGAGCGCCCCGAGCTCGGAGGCATCGCGGCCGAAGAGCAGCTGGACGTTCCAGTCGACCAGCAGCCGCAGCTTGCGCTTGGCGCCCGGCAGCATCGCCAGGTGGTAGGTCCGCGCCAGCCACCAGGCGGCCAGGCCGCGCCAGCGGATGCCGAGCGTCGTGGCGACCGCGTCGCGCTGGCCCATGTCGACGAAGACGCCCTTCGTCTTGTAGCGGAACGGGCGCACGCGGCCGTTGCCGATCGAGGCGGCGACGTTGCGCGCGACGGTCTTGCCCTGGCGGATCGCGTGCTGGGCGGTCGGCGGCGCCGGGCTCCTGCCCTTCTTGGCCGGGTCGGGGACGGCGGCGGCGTCCCCGATCGCCCACACGCCCGGGTGGCCGGTGACGGCGAGCGTCTCGTCGACGGTGATCCGCCCGCCGCCGTCGAGCGGCAGGCCGAGCTCGGCGATGACCGGGTGCGGCTTGACGCCCGCGGTCCAGACGACCGTCCGCGACGGGATGCGCTCGCCGCCCGACAGCACGGCGTGGTCGTCGCCGACGGCCTCGAGCGTCGTGCTCGTGCGGATCTCGATACCCCGGCCGCGCAGCTCGCGGGTCGCGAACTCGGCGAGCTCGGGCGGGATCTCCGGCATGACGCGGTCGCGCGCCTCGACGAGGATCCAGCGCATCCCCTGGGTGCGGCAGCGCGGATAGAGGTCGATGATGTCGGCGGCGAAGTCCTGCAGCTCGGCGAGGCCCTCGAGGCCCGCGTAGCCGGCGCCGACGAACACGTAGGTCAGCCAGGCCTCGCGCTCGGCGACGTCGTCGAGCGTCTCGGCCGCCTCGAGCGTGTGGATGACCCGGTTGCGCAGCGCGATCGCCTCGGGCAGCGACTTGAAGCCGATGCCGTGCTCCTCGAGGCCGGGGATCGGCAGCGTCCGCGACACCGAGCCGAGCGCGACGACGAGATGGTCGTAGTTGATGGTCTCGACGTGGCCCTCGGCCGAGCAGACCTCGATGCTGCGGTCCTCGGGCGAGCCGCCGACGACCGTGCCGAGCCGCAGGTCGGTCCGGGTCAGCTCCTCGCGCAGCGGGACGACGACGTGACGCGGCTCCAGCGTGCCGGCCGCCGCCCCGGGCAGCAGCGGCGTGTAGAGCATGAAGTTCACGTCGTTGACGAGCGTGATCCGCGCCGCCTGCGGCGGCAGCACCCGCTCGAGGGTGCGCGCGGCGTAGAAGCCGCCGAAGCCGCCTCCGGCGATGACGACGTGCCAGGCCATGTGGCCCAGGCTATGCCCGCAGCGAGCCTGAGACCAACGTCACGAGGTGGCGGCGCAGGAACGTGGCCTGGTCGGCGGCCATCATCGCCAGCGCGTCGCCGACGTAGCCGTCGAAGTGGCCGAACGGGTAGCGGCGCAGCTCGCCCAGCGGGGCGCGCTCGGCGGCGGCCACGGCGGGGCCGGGCGGCGTCGTCTGATCGTCGTCGGCGACGCAGACCAGCAGCGGGCAGGCGATCCGGTCGGTGTGGGCCCCCGGCCGGTACAGGCCGACCTTCAGGATGATCCGTGCAGCGACCTCGTTGCGCCAGCGCGAGTGGGGGCCGAGGATCGCGCGGAACCCGGGCTCGGCCTCCGGGGCGGTCATGACCGCGAAGCTGCCGGGTGGCCCGACGGCCGGGATGCGGACCGCGTGGCGCGAGAGGCCGGGCAGCCGGCCGAGCAGCTCGTCGAGCAGGCCCAACGCCGCGCCGCGCAGCGCGTTGGCCGGCGGGGTCTGCAGCACGGTGGCGAGGCCGTCGGTGAACGGCACCTGGGCGATGGCCGCGACGAGGTCGTCGCGCTCGGCGGCGAGCGTCAGGACGTGGCCGCCGCTGAACGACGTGCCCCACAGCACGATGCGCCCGTCCATGCCGGGCAGGCCGCGGGCGTAGTCGATCGCCGCCCGGTAGTCGGCGAGCTGACGGCCGATGTCCAGCAGCTGGCGCGGCTCGCCGGTCGAGGAGCCGAAGTGGCGGTAATCGAAGACGAGCGCCGCGAAGCCGGCGTCGGCGAAGCGCTGGGCGATGGCCGGCAGGCCGTCGTCGCGGGTGGCGCTGAAGCCGTGGGCCATGACGATGCACGGCACGCCGGCATCGGGCGTCTCGGCGGGACGGTAGAGGTGGGCGGCGCAGGTCTCGCCGCCGGACCGGAAGGAGACGTGCTGGCGCGCCATGGCGCGGATGCTAGCGGCGCGTCCGGCGGTCCAGTCGCAGGGCCGCCCAGCCGCCGTCGGCGCGCCGCGCCGCCTCCCGGAGGCCGTGGTCGGCGAAGGCCTCGGCGACCTCGTCGGCCTCGTGCTCGAGCAGGCCGCTGGCGATGAGCGTCTCCGGGGCCTCCCCGTCGAAGCCGGCGCGCGCGACGCAGAGCAGCAGCGGGCGCAGGAGGTTGGCGAGCACGAGCGGCGCGGTCGGCACGCGCCCGTCGCGGATGAGGTCGAAGCGCCGCGCGGCGACCGTGACGCCGTTGACGGCGGCGTTCTCGGCGGTGGCGCGGACCGACTCGCGCTCGTGGTCGACGCCCAGCACCGGGCTCCAACCGAGCTTGGCGGCGGCGATCGCCAGCACGCCGGAGCCGCAGCCGAGGTCCACGGCGGCCGCGGTGTCCTCGTCGGGGACCGGGAGCTCGCAGAGCAGCTCGAGGCACAGGCGGGTCGTCGGGTGGGCGCCCGTGCCGAACGCCTGACCGGGGTCGACGACGAGGTCGACGAGGTCGTCGCGCTGCGGCTCCCACGGCGGCCGCACGTAGAGGCGCCCGCCCACGACGACCGGACGATGGAAGGCGCGCCAGCGGTCGGCCCAGTCGTCGGCCACCTCGGTCGTGACGATGTCGACGAGGGCGCCGCCGGTCGCCGCCCGCAGGTCGGGCAGCTCGGGCAGCTCGCCGGGCGCTCCGTAGACGGCGTACTCGACGAGGCCGCCGTCGAGGTCGGCCTCCTCCACCCCGCTCGGGGCGAGCTCGAGCAGCTCGGCGAGGACGAGCTCGGCGTCCTCGCGGCGGACGCGTAGGGCAAGGCGAATCACGGTCAGACCTTAGACGCCGCGAGTACGAGCACCTGGGCGAGTGCTCGCAAGCGAAACGAGCCCCCTGGGCGAGGCTTCGCCCGCTAGCGGTGGAACAGGCGGCGCAGCTTGCCGACCATCGACTCGTCGCCGCCGAGCTGGCCGTCGTCGATCGACTCGGCCAGCTGCTCGAGCAGGTCGCGCTGCTCGCCGGTCAGCCGGCGGGGGATGACGACGTTGGCGACGACGCGCAGGTCGCCGGTGCGGCCCGGTCGGCGGACGGACGGCATGCCGCGCCCGCGGACCGTGAGGACCTCGGCGGGCTGGGTGCCGGCCGGCACCTCGACCTCGACGCGGCTGCCATCGGGATGCTCGACCGCGACGGTCGTGCCGAGCGCGGCCCGCGGGGCCGGCACGTCGGCGACGGTGACGAGGTCGTCGCCGTCACGCAGCAGACCCTCCTCGGCGCGCACGGTGACGACGACGTAGAGGTCGCCGGGCGGGCCGCCCTGCTCACCGGCGTGGCCGCGGCCGGCCACCCTGACCCGCTGGCCGTCGGCGATCCCGGCGGGGACGTCGACCTCGAGGTCGCGACGGCCGACGACGAGGCCGCGGCCGTTGCAGGTCTCGCACGGCTGGGTGGCGATGCGCCCGTCGCCGCCGCAGCGGTCGCACGGCACCTGCCGGACGACCTGCCCGAACGGCGACCGGGTCACCGCCTGCAGGACGCCCTGGCCGCCGCACCGGTCGCACGTCTCGATCGGCGTGCCGGGCTCGGCGCCGTTGCCGTGGCAGTGCCCGCAGCGGTCGATCGCCTCGAAGCTCACCTCGACCTGCTTGCCGGTGAACGCCTCGGCGAGCGAGAGCTCGACGGCGACGGCGACGTCGTCGCCCTGGCGCGGGCCGGGGCGCGCGCCCGCCCCGCCGCCGAACGCCCCGCCGCCGAAGAACGCGTCGAAGAGGTCGGAGATCGACCCGAACGCGTCGAAGTTCGGAGCCTGGCCGCCGCTGCGCAGGCCGTCGTGGCCGTAGCGGTCGTAGGTCGCGCGGCGGTCGGCGTCCGACAGGATCTCGTAGGCCTCGGCGGCCTCCTTGAACTTCTCCTCGGCGTCGGGGTCGTGCTTGTTGACGTCCGGGTGCAGCTCGCGGGCGAGCCGGCGGAACGCCTTCTTGATCGTGGTGTCGTCGGCATCACGGGCGACGCCGAGCACGTCGTAGGGATCGCGGGGGACGGTGGAGCTCATGTTCCGTAGAGGTCCTCGATGAAGCGGGAGAGCTCGTGGGCGGCTTCGCGGACCGAGCCGATGACCCCGCGGTAGTCCATGTGCACGGGGCCGATGACCGAGACCGTGCCGAGCTTGCGCGCCGGCAGGCCGTAGCCCGCGCCGACGACCGCCAGCTGCTGCAGAGCCGGTGTCTCGTTCTCGGAGCCGATCCGCACGACGACGTCCGGCTCGGCCAGCGCGTGGCGCAGCAGGCCCAGCAGCGTCGCGCGGCGCTCGAGCATCTGCATGAGGTCGTTGATCTGGGCGAGGTCCTGGACGCGGTGCTCGCCGATGAGGCGGGCCGCGCCGTCGACGTAGAGCGTGTCCTGCGCGGTGTCGGCCAGGTCGGTGAAGACCGGCGCGAGCTGCTCGAGGAAGCCGTGCTCGGTCGCCGACAGGCTCGGGTCCAGGAGCCGGTGGTAGAGCGTGCGGGCTCCGAGGCCCACGCCGGTGAGCCGCTCCTTGAGGTACGCGCCGGCCCACGAGGCCAGGCCGGGATCGACCGGCCGGTCGAACGTGAAGACGCGCTTGGTCACCCCGCCCGTGGAGGTGATGACGACGACCATGAGCACCTGCGGCTGCAGCAGCAGGACCTCGACGTGGCGGATGACCGCCGTGTCGACCGGAGGTGCGGAGACGATCGCCAGGAGGTTCGTCACCTGCGACAGCGTCTCGCTGGTGACGCGCATCGCCTCGTCGATCTCGCGGCGGATGAGCTGGAGCCCGAGCGAGTTGTGGGTGGCGGGGATGAGCCCGGCCTGCCCGAGATGGTCGACGTACCAGCGGTGCCCCGCGTCGGTCGGCACGCGGCCGGCCGACGTGTGCGGGTGGGCGAGCAGCCCGTGCTCCTCGAGCATCGCCAGCTCGTTGCGGATCGTCGACGGCCCGTACTCGAGGTCCGGGTCGGACGCGAGCGTCTTCGAGCCCACGGGCAGGCCGGTCGCCGCGTAGGACTCGACGACCTTGCGCAGGATGAGCTCCTGTCGCGGGGAGAGCACGTCCTCGAGTTTAGGAACTCGGGTCGATGCGCAGCTCGGCCTCGCCGCGGCGCACGATCGCCGCCCCGTCCTGGAAGGCCTGGCAGTCGACGTGCGCGACGCCGTCGGCGACCTCGGCGACCGTGGAGCGGACGGTGATCTCCTGCTCGAGCCGCCCCATGCCGCGGAACTGGACGGCCAGGCGCTGCAGGGTCTCGGGGCCGCCGGCGGCCTCGGTCTGGGCGCGGGCGACCTGGGCCATCGTCCACAGGCCGTGCAGGATGCGGCCGGGCAGCCCGACCCGCCGGGCGAACTCGTCGTCGACGTGGATCGGGTTGAAGTCGCCGGAGGCGCCCGCGTAGCGGACGGTGACGTAGCGGTCGGGCGTGACCTTCAGCTCGGGCAGCTGCGCGCCGGGCGTCCACTCCATGTCGCTCAGGCCTCTCCTCGCACGATGTTCGTCCAGGTGCCGACGCAGACCGTGGCGCCGTCCTGGTTGGTCGAGACCGACTCGAACGTGAAGAACGCGTTGCCGGCGCGCTCCTCGACGCCCTTGACGGCGACGGCCGTCTCGATCTCGTCGCCGGCGACGACGAGCGGGCCCCAGCGGAACGCCTGGCCGCCGTGGACCATGCGGGCGAAGTCCATGCCGAGCTCGGGGTCGAAGAACACGAGCCCCATCGCGGGTGCCTTGTAGACGACGGCGAACATCGGCGGGGCCACGACGTCGCGGTGGCCGGCGGCGCGGGCGGCCTCGTGGTCGAGGTGGAGCGGGTCGCGCTCGCCGACCGCGGCGGCGTACTCCTTGATCTTCTCGCGGCCCACGGCGTAGAGCGTCGGCGGGTAGGTCTTGCCGACCACGGACGGGTTGACGGCCATCGTCGGCGATCCTATGGGGCGATGAGCCGCATCGTCGCCGTCACCCCGTCGCTGGCCGACGCCGTCCTCTCGGCGGGCGCGACGCTCGCCCGCCATGCCGCCGAGGGCCACGAGGTGCTCGCGGTCTGCCTGTTCGGCGTTGACGGCGATCCGGACGACGCCGCGGCGGCGGAGACCCTCGGGCTATCCGGGGTCGTCCACCTGGGCGGCACGCCCGCGGCCGGCCGCGGCTACGGCGGCGAGCTCGACGCCTACGCCGGGCTGCGCGCCGGCGACGACGCGCCGAAGGTCGCCGCGACCGGGCTGGCGATCGCGCTCGGCCGGCTGCACCCGGACCTCCTGCTGGCGCCGCTGGGTCTCAGCGGCCACGTCGACACGCTCGTCACCGCCGCGGCGCTCGACGAGCTCGAGCTGCCGCGGCTGCGCTGGGTCGACCTGCCCTACGCCCTGCGCCGCACGCCCGGCGGGCCGCTGGGCGCGGGCGAGCTCGTCGTCGTGCCGGCCGGCGAGCACCTCGACGCCAAGGTGGCAGCGGCGGGCGCGTACGGCGCGGAGGGCGAGCGGCTCGCGGAGTACGCGGCCGCCGAGGGCGAGCGCCTCGGTGCCGGAGGGCCGGTCGAGGTGCTGCTGCGGCGGGCGTAGCGGGCGCCGGCCGCGCTCGACCGCGGAAATGGCTCCCTCTTGGAGCCTTTTCCGCGGTGCGCTTCGGCTCACACGATGATCGCGACCGACCCGCCGTCGGCCGACCACGCGGCGCCGCTGACGTTGGCGGCCCGCTCGGAGCACAGGAACGCCACGACGTCGGCGATCTCGCCCGGCTCGGCGAAGCGCCCGAGCGGGATCTTCGCCTCGGCGCGCCGCAGCACCTCGTCGCGGTCGATGCCCGCGGCCTGCGCGGCCTGCTCGGCCAGCCCGCCCTCGCCCAACCACAGCTCGGTGGCGACCGGGCCGGGCGTCACGGCGTTGACGAGCACGCCGCTGGCCGCGTAGGCGTCAGCGAAGACGCGCGACGCCGACAGCTGCCCGGCCTTGGAGACCGAGTAGGCGGCGTTCGACGACGACGGCCGCTTGCCGGAGGACGAGGCGACGTTGACGATCCTCCCCCACCCGCGGTCGGCCATCCGCGGCGCGGCGGCGCGCATGAGCCGGACCGACGCCATGACGTGCAGCTCCCACTGGGCCGCCCACTCGTCGTCGGTGAGCTCGGTCAACGGTCGGTTGGCCGACGTCCCCGCGTTGTTGACGAGCACGTCGATGCCGCCGAGCTGCTCGGCGCAGGTGGCGACGATGCGG
>JBDZVZ010000025.1:34221-45295 GCA_040255945.1 Solirubrobacterales bacterium
TCGAGCACCGCGAGGAACGCCTCCTGCGGGACCTCGATGCGCCCGACCTGCTTCATGCGCTTCTTGCCCTCCTTCTGGCGCTCGAGGAGCTTGCGCTTGCGGCTGATGTCGCCGCCGTAGCACTTCGCCGTGACGTCCTTGCGGTAGGCCTTCACGGTCTCGCGGGCGATGATGTGCGAGCCGATCGCCGCCTGGATCGGCACGTCGAACTGCTGGCGCGGGATCTTCGCCCGCAGCTTCTCGGCCAGCGCGCGGCCGACGTCGTAGGCCTTGTCCTTGTGGACGACCATCGAGAGCGCGTCGACCGGGTCGCCCGCCAGCAGCACGTCGAGCTTGGCGAGATCGCTCGGCCGCAGCCCGAGCACCTCGTAGTCCAGCGACGCGTAGCCGCGGGTGCGCGACTTCAGCTGGTCGAAGAAGTCCAGCACGATCTCCGCGAGCGGCAGGTCGTAGTGGATGTTGACCCGGTCGGCGCTGAGGTAGTCCATGCCCGCGGCCTGGCCGCGGCGGTCCTGGCAGAGCTCCATGACCGCGCCGACGAACTCCTTCGGGCAGAGGACCGACGCGCGGATGTAGGGCTCGCGGATCTCGGCGATCCGGGCCGCGTCGGGCATGTCGGACGGGTTGTGGACCTCCTGGACCGTCCCGTCGGTGAGCGTCACCTCGAAGCTCACCGACGGCATCGTCGCCATGAGCTCGAGGTCGTACTCGCGCTCCAGGCGCTCGCGGACGATGTCCATGTGCAGCAGGCCCAGAAAGCCACAGCGGAAGCCGAAGCCCAGCGCGTCGGAGGTCTCGGGCTCCCAGGCGAGAGCGGCGTCGTTGAGCGAGAGCTTCTCGAGCGCGTCGCGCAGGTCCGGGTAGTCGTCGTTGTTGATGGGGAACAGCCCGCAGAAGACCATCGGCTTGACCTCGCGGTAGCCGGGCAGCGGCTCGCTCGCGCCGCCGCGCTTGGTCGTCAGCGTGTCGCCGACCCGCAGCCGGGTGACGTCCTTGATGCCGGTGATGAGGTAGCCGACCTCGCCGGGCCCGAGCTCGGGCGCCGAGGTCATCGTCGGCGTGAAGAAGCCGATGTCGTCGATGTCGGCCTCGGTGCCGGCGGCCATGGCGCGAATCGCCTCGCCCTTCTTGAAGACCCCGTCGACGACACGGATGTAGGCGATGACGCCGCGGTACTGGTCGAACTCCGAGTCGAAGATGAGCGCCCGCGCCGGCGCGTCCGGGTCGCCGGCGGGCGGCGGCACCCGCTCGACGAGCTGCTCGAGGACCTCGGTGACGCCCTCGCCGGTCTTGCCGGAGATGATGAGGATGTCGTCGGGGTCCTCGCCGATGAGCTCGGAGACCTCGCCGGCGACCCGCTCGGGCTCGGCGCCGGGCAGGTCGATCTTGTTCAGGCACGGGATGAGCTCCAGGCCGGCGTCGATCGCCAGGTACGTGTTGGCGACCGTCTGCGCCTCGACGCCCTGGGAGGCGTCGACGACCAGCAGCGCGCCCTCGCACGCGGCCAGCGACCTCGACACCTCGTAGGTGAAGTCCACGTGCCCGGGCGTGTCGATGAGGTGGAACTGGTAGGTCTCGCCGTCGCGGGCCGTGTAGTAGACGCGGACGGCCTGCGACTTGATCGTGATGCCGCGCTCGCGCTCGAGCTCCATCGAGTCCAGGACCTGCTCGCGCATGTCGCGCGACGCCACGGTCTGGGTCATCTCGAGGATGCGATCGGCCAGGGTCGACTTGCCGTGGTCGATGTGGGCGATGATCGAGAAGTTGCGGATCTTGGACTGGTCGGACAAGCGGTCCCGCAGGATAGGGGCGAATGGCTCGCGCAGACGGCCCGCTCAGCGCCCGAGCCGGGCGGCGACCATCCGGCGCAGCTGGTGCGCCTCGGGCAGCTCGAAGTGCAGCACCGCGTAGGCGAACGCGCCCACCCCGGCCGCCAGCCCGCCGCCGACCGAGATGACCTGGCCGGCGAGGCTGCGGCCGAACACCCAGTCCAGCCCCGCCCACACGACGTAGGCGGCGATCCCGAACCACACCGCCGCGACGAGCATCGCCACGACGGCGTTCAGGGTCTCGCGCAGCTCGAGCTCGCCCTCGAGCTCGCGCCGCAGGTAGACGTACTGGGCCGCCGCCAGTGCGAGGTCGGCGATCGCCGTGCCGGCCACGATGCCGCCGATGCCCAACGGCAGCAGGGCGACCGACGCGCCGATGTTGACAGCGAGGTTGGCCACCGACAGCCACGTCACCGTCCACGGCCGCTGCAGGCTGAAGAACGAGCGGGTCAGCATGAGGTTGATCCCGCTGAACGGCAGGCTGAACGAGAACCAGAACAGCGCGGTGGCGACGAGCTCGGTGTCGGCGGCCCCGAAGTCGCCGCGCTGGTAGACGAGCCGCGTGATCGGCTCGGCGAGCACGATCGTCGCGGCCGCCGCCGGCAGCAGCATGAGGCAGATGAGCCGCAGCCCGTTGCCGATCGTGTGGCGCATCCCCTCCCGGTCGCCGCGCGCCGCCAGCCGCGACAGCTGCGGGAACAGCACCGTCGCGATCGCGACGCTGAACATGCCCTGGGGCAGCATGTAGAGCCGGAAGGCCGACTCGATCGCCCGCGGCCCGGACTCCGACGCGAAGCCCGCCAGGAAGTAGTTGATGAGCGCGTTGAAGTTGATGAGCCCGAGGCCGAGCGTCACCGGGAGCATGAGCTTGAAGACCTGCGCGACGCGCGGGTCGCGCCAGTCCACCGACCACTCGAAGTGGAACCCGACGGTCCTCAGCACCGGCAGCGACATCGCCAGCTGGACCCCGGTGCCGACGAGGATGCCGACCGCGTAGGCGTACAGCTCGGCCGTGCCGCTGAAGAACGGCTGCGCCCCGGCCAGGAACAGCATGATCACGAGGTTCCAGACGAGTGCCGAGAGCGCCGGGATCGTGAAGTGGTCGTAGGCCTGCAGGATCCCGACGACGAGCCCGTTGATCCCGAGGATGAGGACGATCGGGAACAGGACCCGGCTGAAGCCGACGACGAGGTCCTGGACCGGCGCGAGCTTCGTCGGCGTGACGAGCGGGATGAGGACGCCCGCGGTCGCGATGAACAGCAGCGTCAGCGCGGTCAGCGCGACGAAGATGACCATGAGCAGCGTCGTCGCCAGCCGGAACGCCTCGCGTTTGCGGCCGTGCTCCTGCAGCTCGGTGAAGATCGGCACGAACGCCGCGCTGAGCGCCGAGTCGGCGAAGAGTGAGCGCACGACGTTCGGGATCGCGAACGCGAACGTGAACGCGTTGACGCCCGGGCTCAGGCCGAAGAAGGCCGCGACCATGACCTCGCGCGCCAGCCCGGCGATCCGCGAGAGCCCGGTGAGGACCGAGAAGATCGCGGTGTTGCGGGCGAAGGAGCGCCGTGGCGCCGTCGCGGCTGGGGCCTCCGTGCTCACGAGGCGCTGGACTTTACGAGAGCGCACGGCGCGCCGGACCGGTTGGGCGCTAGACTGCTCGGTCGCTCATGGCGAACATCCACTCGCAGAAGAAGCGCATCCTGCGCGCAGAGCGTGAGCGCCTGGAGAACCGGCGCTACACGTCGACGATCAAGACGTACTTCCGTCGCCTCGAGACCGCCGTCGCCGGCGGCGACGACGCTGCGGCGGACACCGAGCACCGTGCCCTCGTGCAGACGATCGACAAGGCCGTCAAGCGCGGCGCGCTGCACCGCAACACCGGGGCCCGCAAGAAGTCCCGCGCCGCTCGCGTCCGCGCGGGCCAGCCCTCGTCCTGAGCGTCGGCCAGAGGGCTCGCTAGGTCAGGCGCGCGCCGCGATGCGGCCGATCGCGCGGATCGCGGCCGTGTCCTCCGACAGGTCCCCCATCCCGCGCGTCTGGAGCTCGAGGTCGGCGAGCGACTCGAGCGCCCGGCGCAGGTGCTCGGCGTCCGTGCCCCGGGCCTCCTTGATGCGCCGGTCCGCGGCCCACGGGGAGCCCTTCATGGAGCTCTTGACCTGCGTGGGGGACTCGCCGGCTTCGAGCCGATCGGCGATGACGAGCACCTCGCGGACGCGGCGCACCATGAGCCCGATGAGCCGGCCGACGTTCTCACCCTGGTCGCGCAGATCGAGGTAGGCGCGGAAGGCGGCGCGGCGGTCACGGGCGACGAGCGCGTCGACGAGCCCCCACACCTGGCGCTCGGCCGAGTCGGCGGCGGCGTCGGAGACCTCGTCGACGCCGAGCCGGGCGCCGGGACCGTGCTCGAGGGCGAGCTTCTCGAGCTCGCGCAGCAGCCGCTGCTGGCGGTCGCCGACCTGGGCGACGAGGACCTGGGCGGCGGCGGAGTCGAGCTCGAGGCCGAGCCGGCGCGCCTCGCCGATCGCCCACTTCGGCAGGTCGCGGCCCCTGACGGTCGCCTGCTCGACGACGTCGCCGCCGGCCTTCTGGACCGCCTTGACGAGCGCGGCCGAGACCTTGGCGCGCCCCTCCTCTCGGGCGAAGAACGCGACGGTCGTGTCGGGGGCGATCGCGGCCAGTGCCGGCACGAGGTGGGCGGTGACGTCGGCGTCCTTGAACCGCTCGGCGCCGTCGACGACGATGAAGCGCCGGCCGACCGCGAACGTCATCGCGTTGAGCGCGTTGGCGACGGCGTCCGGCGTGGCGGCGTCGCCCTCGAGGACCTCCAGGCCCCCGGCGCCGCTTTCGGCCTCGGCCCGGGCGCGCAGGCTGGCCCGGCGCTCGCCGATCCGGCCGTGGTCGTCGCCGTGGATGAGGTAGGCGGGCTTCCACTGGGCCATGGGCGCGGAGTGTACGGGCCGACTCCGCCGCCTATCGCCCGGCTCAACGCCGCGGCGACCGCCGCGATCGCCGCGACCGAGGCGGCGGTCGACGTCGCGGCCACCAGGGCGCAGGAGATGCGCAGCGAGGCGCAGACGACGGCCGAAGCGCTCCATCAGGCCGACGCCCTGATCAGCGACATCGCTGCTCGGCTGAACGGCAACCGGTCCTGAGCATGCGTACGCGCCCGCCGCGCACCTCGACGGTGACCGTCCCGTCGCGGTCGGTGCGCCCGACGTAGGGCACGCCGGTCAGGGCACGCAGCGTCGAGGCCGCCGGGTGCCCGTAGGTGTTGTGACGGCCCACCTCGATGAGCGCCGCCCGCGGGCGCAGGCGCTGCAGCAATCCGGGCAGGCCGGCGTCCGCGCTGCCGTGGTGGCTGACCTTCAGGACGTCGACGCGCGGCAGCCTCAGGCGCCCCAGGACGTCGGACTCGGCATCGGCGGTCAGCAGGGCCCGCGCCCCGTAGGCCGAGGCGACCGCGACGACGGCTCGCTCGTTCGGGTCCGTGCCGGGCGCCGCGCTGCCCGGCGGCGGCCAGAGGATCCGCAGGCGCAGCGGGCCGACCTCGAGCATCTGGCCCGCCGCGGCGGCAACGATGCGGGTGCGACGCGCGGTCAGCGGCCCGGCCAGCGCACGTGAGGCAGGCGCGCGGTCGCCGCCGCGGCCGTCGAGCAGCAGCCGGGTCGGCAGCGCGCGCAGGACGGCCGGTGCCCCGCCCTCGTGGTCGGCCTGCGGGTGCGTGACGACGAGCGCGTCGAGCGCGCGGACGCCGGCCGCCCGCAGCCGCGCGGTGACCGGCGCACCGGGCGGACCGGCATCCACGAGCACCGCGTGCCCACCGGCCTGCACGAGCGTGGCGTCGCCTTGGCCGATGTCCAGGGCGGTGATCCGAAGGGTCCCGTCGGGCGGCGGCGCGACCGCGGGTGGCCGGGCGGCGGACGCCAGCGCCCCGGCGGCGGCGAGCGTCGTCACCGCGGCGACGACGTGCCGGCGGCGCAGGGGCCGGCCGGGCCCCGCCGCCTCGGCCTCGCGTCCCCGCCAGAGCGCGAACGCGACCAGGACCGTCAGGATCGTGACGGCGAGCGCGGGCACGGCGACCTGGGCCGCCGGCAGGCCGCCGGCGAGGCGCCCGAGGGCGACGAGGTAGCCGAGCGGCAGCCCCGCAGCGGCGAGGATCGGCGCCGCCAGCGCGGGCGCGACCTGCCCGGCGGCGGCGGCCGACATCCCGAGCCACATGACCGGTGCGACCGCCGGCGCGGCCAGGACATTGGCCGGCAGCCCGACGAGCGACAGCTGCCCGAACCAGGCGGCCATGAGCGGCGCGGTGGCCAGCGTCGCGGCGCTCGTCACCGCGACCGCCTCGGCGACGGCGCGCGGCAGCCCGCGAGCCACGAGCCGCCCGCGCACCGACGGCGACAGCAGCGCGATCCCGCCGACCGCCGCGAAGCTCAGCTGCCAGCCGGGCTCGGTGACCGCGCGCGGGTCGAGCGCGAGTGTCGCGGCGGCGGCCAGCAGCAGCGCATACCCGCGCGACGCCGGCCGCCCGGCGAGCGCCGCCGCGACGGTGGCGGCACCCATGATCCCGGCGCGCTGGATCGACGGACCCGCGCCGGCGAGCGGGACGTAGAGCGCGATGAGCACGGCGACGAGCCACCAGCGTGCTCGCACCCCGAGGCCGGCGACGATGCCGAGCGCGAGCGCGAGCGCGGCGAGCAGCATGACGTTCTGCCCGCTGGCGGCGACGAGGTGCGCGAGGCCGGCCGCGCGGAATGCGTCGCGCAGCTCGGGCGTCAGCGCGTCGTCCTGACCGAGGACCATGCCGCGCGCCAAGGCTGCTTCAGGTGGCGGCAGGTCGCCGCGCAGCACCCGCTCGGCCCGCCGGCGGATCGCGTCGACGACGCCGGCGACGCCGCCGCGGACGCGTCCGGTCACGACGATGCGGGTCGCCTGGAGGGTCGCGTGCGCGCGCAGG
This sequence comes from Solirubrobacterales bacterium, assembly GCA_040255945.1. Classification (GTDB taxonomy): domain Bacteria; phylum Actinomycetota; class Thermoleophilia; order Solirubrobacterales; family Solirubrobacteraceae; genus Baekduia. Next base: position 41,002 of record JBDZVZ010000025.1, read on the forward strand.
GCGCGCGCCGCCCGATCCGCCGGGCGCAGCCGGCCCTCGACGGCGACGACCGCTCCGACCTCCAGGCGCACGCGCGGGGCCCACGGGGCCGGGCGCAGCAGGACCGGCTCGCCGCGGAACCGCACGAGGACGCGCCGGCGCCCGGCGTCGTCGGTGCGCGGCGGCGCGACGATCGTCGCCGCTCCGCGCACCTCGCGGCCGAGCTCGGGGCCCAGCGCGCTGCGCTCGAGCGCCGCCAGCCGCGCGGTGCCCGCGAGCCCACCGACGACCAGCAGCGCGCCGAGCGCCAGCGCCGCCACCGGCCCCAGGCGCAGCACGGCGGCCGAGAGGACGACGGCCACGGCGGCAAGGACCGCGAACGCCGGCGGCGTGAACGCGCCGAGCAGCAGGCCGGCCACCAGCGCGGCGAGGCCGAGGTGGCGAATCCGGTGCCCGGCTGCCTCCCGCAGCGCCCGGATCCCCGCGCCTGCCCGCAGCGCCGGGCGCCGGCCACTCACACCGCGACCTGGTCGCGCAGGGCCTCGAGCCGCTTGGGCCCGATGCCCGCCACCTGCCCGAGGTCGTCGATCGACCGGAACCCCCCGTGCTCGGTCCGGTAGGCGATGATCTTCGCGGCCGTCGCCGGCCCGACCCCGTCGAGTGTGTCGAGCTGCTCGGCGGTGGCCGTGTTGAGGTTGACCTTCGCGGTCGGTCCGGGTCCCGCCGTGGCGGCCGGCGGCGCTCCGCCCTCGACCGCCGCGGCGCCGCCCGCCCCGACGGTGGGCACCGCCGCCCGCGCGGGCACGACGATCTGCTGAGCGTCGGCGACCTTCGCCGCGAGGTTCAGCGCCTGGAGGTCGGCCGCGGCGGTCGCGCCGCCCGCCCGCCGCACGGCGTCGCGGACCCGCTGGCCCTCGTGCAGCTGGTAGACGCCGGGGCGCCGTACGGCGCCCACGACGTGGACGACGGCCGGCGCCGCGGCCGCCCGCCGGACGGTGATGTCCGGAGCCGTCCGGGCCGCCACCGGCGCCCCGCCGGATGCGCTCGACCGGCGGTCGGTGTGCAGCGCTCGCCACCCGAGCAGGCCGATGAGCACCGCGCACGCCGCGTAGGCCGCCAGCTCGCTGCGCGTCAGCCCGGGCACGCGGCCACGCTAGGCCGCGACCGGTCGTGGACGAGAGCGCCTTCGTCACGAATCGGCGTCGCGCGCGTCACGCAACGCCCGCGCCACCGCGTCGGCCGGATCGTCCGCCTCCACGATCCCTGCAAACTCGACGGTGCCCAGCCCGATGACCGGCGTGCCGAGCTTCAGCGCCAGCCCGATCTCCGACAGCGTGCCCGGCCCGACGCCGATCGCGATGACCGCGTCGGCCGCCCGGACGACCAGGCCGTTGCGCAGCTCACCCAGGCCGGTGGCGACCGCGACGTCGACCCAGCCATTGGCCGCACCCCGATCGACGCCGGGCAGGAAGCCCAGCGTCGTCCCCAGCCGCGACTTCGCGCCCCGGCAGGCCGCTTCCATGACGCCGCCCAGGCCGCCGGTGACGACGAGCGCCCCGCCCTGGGCGAGCCCGGCGCCGACCTCCTCGGCGAGCCAGAGATGCTCGTCGGTGGCGACCCCGGGGCCGACGACCGCGATGTAGGGGACCGGGTTGGCCATGGCCGCCGCTCAGCCGCGCACGACGATGTTGACGAGCTTGCCCGGCACGACGATCTCCTTGACGATGTCCTTGCCGTCGACGTGCTGCTGGATGTTCGGCAGCCCCTTGGCCAGGGCGACGAGCTCGTCGTTCGACGCGCGGGTCGGCGCCTGGACGCGGTCGCGGACCTTGCCGTTGACCTGCGCGACGAGCTCGAACGTATCGCGTTCCAGGAACGCCGGCTCGGCGGCGGGCCACGGCTCCTCCCACACCCGGCCGCCGGTGAGCAGGTGGTAGGCGTCGGCGCTGACGTGCGGCGCGAACGGGAACAGCAGCGACGCGGCGGTCATGAGCGCGAACCGGACGCTGCCCGGGTCGGCGTCGCCGCGCTTCTCGGCGGTGACCTCGTTGAGCAGCTCCATGACCGCGGCGATCGCGGTGTTGAAGGCGAAGCGCTGGTCCATGTCGCCGGTGACCTTCTCGATCGCCCAGTGCGCCTTGCGCAGGATGCGGTCGGCGTCGGGCCCGAGCTCGTCGGGCACCGGCGCGTCCACCAGCTCCTCCGCCGCGGCGGCACACGTGCGCCACAGGCGGCCGAGGAACCGGTACATGCCCTCCACCCCGCTGTCGGACCAGTCGGCGTCATGGTCGGGCGGCCCGATGAAGAGGATGTAGGCGCGGGCGGTGTCGGCGCCGTAGCGCTCGACGAGCGCCGCGGGCGACACGACGTTGCCTCGCGACTTGGACATCTTCGCGCCGTCCTTGGTGATCATCCCCTGCGTGAACAGGCGCGCGAACGGCTCCTGCACGTCGAGGTGCCCCAGGTCGGTGAGCGCCTTCGTCAAGAAGCGCGCGTACATGAGATGCAGGATCGCGTGCTCGACGCCGCCGATGTACTGGTCGACCGGCATCCACGCGTTCGCCACCGCAGGCGCGAACGCCGCGCCGTCGTTGCCGGCGTCGGTGTAGCGCAGGAAGTACCAGGACGAGTCGACGAACGTGTCCATCGTGTCGGTCTCACGCCGGGCGGGCTTGCCGCAGCGCGGGCAGTCGACGGCGACCCAGTCCTCGGCGGCCGCCAGCGGCGAGCGGCCCTTGGGCTTGTAGTCGGTGATGTCGGGCAGCGGGACCGGCAGCTGATCGTCGGGCACCGGCACCATGCCGCAGCCGTCGCAGTGGACGATCGGGATCGGGCAGCCCCAGTAGCGCTGGCGGGAGACGAGCCAGTCGCGCAGCCGGTAGTTGATGGACTTGTGACCCTTGCCCTCGCGGTCGAGCCAGTCGACGATCCGCTCGAGCGCCTCGCGGTTGGGCAGGCCGTCGAACTCCGGGTGCGAGTTCGTCAGGGTGCCGTCGCCGCTGTAGGGCAGCTCGCCGCCCTCCGGATCCTCGATGACGCGCTTGACCGGCAGGTTGTGGGCGACGGCGAACGCGTGGTCGCGCTCGTCGTGGGCGGGCACGGCCATGATCGCGCCGGTCCCGTACTCCATGAGCACGTAGTCGGCGACATACATCGGCAGCCGCTCACCGTTGACCGGGTTGACGACGTGGCGGCCGAGGAAGACGCCGGTCTTCGGCTTGTCGGCCGATCCGCGCTCCTCGACCGACTCACCCATGGCGTGGTTGACGTAGTCGCGGACCGCGTCCTCCTGGCCGGTGCCGGCGGCCAGGCGCTCGACGTCGGGGTGCTCGGGCGCCATGACGAAGAACGTCGCGCCGAACAGCGTGTCCGGCCGGGTCGTGAAGACCGGGTAGTCGACGTCGAGCTCCTCGCAGCGGAACGTGACCTCGGCGCCCTCGGAGCGGCCGATCCAGTTGCGCTGCATCGTCTTGACGTGCTCGGGCCAGTGGATCGTGTCGAGGTCGTCCAGCAGCCGGTCGGCGTAGTCGGTGATGCGGAAGAACCACTGCTCGAGCTGGCGGGCCTCGACCTCGGCGCCGCAGCGCTCGCAGCGGCCGTCGACGACCTGCTCGTTGGCCAGCACGGTCGCGTCGTTCGGGCACCACTTGACCGCGGCCTCCTTGCGGTAGGCCAGGCCGTGCTCGAAGAGCTGCAGGAAGATCCACTGGGTCCAGCGGTAGTAGCGCGGCTCGTGGGTGCCGAACTCGCGCGACCAGTCGATCGAGACGCCCCACTCGCGGAACTGGCGCTGGAAGGAGGCGATGGCCGCGTCGGTGGACTCGCGCGGATGCTGACCGGTCTTGATCGCGTGGTTCTCGGCGGGCAGGCCGAACGCGTCGTAGCCCATCGGGTGCAGGACCGTGCGGCCGGTGCGGCGGTGGAAGTGCGCGACGGCGTCGCCGACCGAGTAGACCTTGAGGTGGCCGATGTGCGGCTCGCCGCTGGGGTACGGCAGCATCTCCAGCACGTAGGAGGTCTGCGGCGCCTTGGCGGCCTCCTCGTTGGACACCTCCCAGGTGCGCTCCTGCGCCCAGAGCTGCTGCCAGCGAGGCTCGATCTCCTTGGGGTCGTAGCGATGGTCGGCCACGAGGCTGGAGGCTACAGCGAGGCCGGTGGCGCCCGGCGGGCGGCTCGGGCGGCCCGACAACCGGTGAGCGGATTCTTGCGGCCCACCTCGCGCGCGTGTCTACGATGACTCGATGGACGACCGCCTCGACGACCCCGGGACCGGGGAGTTCGCGCCGTCCGAGGTGGCGATCGCCTCGGCGAAGGT
>JBDZVZ010000092.1:0-9736 GCA_040255945.1 Solirubrobacterales bacterium
CCTTAATCGAGGGCAGCATGGCGAGCGGCATGACGATGGCCAGCGGCAGGATGGAAACGAGGAGCGGCACGACCCGCGGCATCCCATCACTTTAGTGCGATTCCCTGTTGATTGGCTAGCGGTTTGGAGCGATTCTCTTGACACATGGATCTGCTCACCCCGCGGCAGGCCGCCGCCCACGGCAACGGGCGCGCCGCCGAGGACGAGGCGCCCGCCGGCGGGAGCGGCGGCGGCACCACGCCCGGCACCGAGCCCGGCGGCGGCGGGACGCCGACGTCGCCCACCGACACGGGCGCGACCGCGTGCGCGACGGGCACCGGCCCGGGCCCGCAGGCCGGCGCGGCGCGCGACAACGTCAACCACGTCGACATCGTCCTCGACGGGCGCGGCCGCGCCCACGCCATCGCCCGCGGCGTCTTTCGCAACCACGTCTTCTACGCCGGGCCGGGCGGCACGCGCGTGCTCGAGAACGCGCAGACCGACGGGCAGGTCGCCCTCGCCGTCGACCGGCGGGGGCGCCCGGTCGCGCTCTGGGGCTCCGCGCCGCCCGAGGTCGTCGGCGGCCTCGTCCGCTACTGCCCGCGCCTGAACCTCGCCACCGGGCCGGGTTTCGATCGCACGATCCTCTTCGGCCTGCCCGACGGCACGAAGGCCCTGACGCTGGCCGACCTGGCCACCGACCCGCGCACCGGCACGCTGCACACCGTCTACGACGTCGCCGGGCGGCTCGTCCATCAGCCGGCGGGCGGCCACGCGCAGACCGTGCCCGGCGTCGCGAACCCGCACCAGCTGCGGATCGCGTTCGGCGGCGGCACGCTCGCGGTCGCGGTCCGCGACGCCCGTGACACGCTCACCGTCCTGACCCGGCGCGGGAGCGGCAGCTGGCGCCGCGCGCTGCGCGTCCGTGACGCCGGCGACTTCGACGTCGCCGTCGGCAGCGACGGCCGCCCGCGCCTGGCGATCGTCCGCGGCGCGGTGCCGCGGCTGTCGATCTACAACGGCCGCCGCGTCGTGCGCACGACGCTGCCCGCCCAGGCGGTCGGCATCGGCGTCGGCGCCGGCGGGCGCATCCACGTCGGCTTCTCGCTGCGCAGCCGGCCGTCACGCAACCCGTTCGGGACCGCCTCCAACGGACTCGTGCACCTCGCCGCCAACGCGAGCGCCACCCGCGGCCGGCTGGGCAACGTCGAGCGGTCGGTCGGCTTCAGCCCGGCCCAGATCGCCGTCGCCGTGCGCGGCAGCCGCGTCGCGTTCGCCTACGGGCACCCGGGCCGCAGCGGGCGGCTGACCATCAAGACGCGCCGCGGCTGAACCGCCGCCGACCGCATCACCATGCGCGGACAGGTGTCTAAGGTCCGGGTCCGGAACGGCCGAGGCAAGCTCTGGGCCCCGTCCGCCTCCCCTGGCCCCGATTCCCGCACCCGCATGACCTCCCGCCGCGCACGCACTCCCCTGCTCTCGCTCCTGGCCGCCCTGCTGGCCGCCCTGCTGCTCGCCCCCGCGTCGGCCTCCGCGCTGACCTCCAAGCAGATCTTCGGCATCGGCGACCAGAACGACGGGGCGCTCATGTTCGACGACCCGCTGCTCGCCGCGCTGAAGCCGAAGGCCACCCGGTACATCGCGAACCTCTCCGACGTGTCGAAGCCCGGCCGCGACCGCGACCGGATCGACGAGTGGTACAAGGCCGCCTCGGCGAAGGGCCTGCGGATGCTCATCTCGCTGCAGAAGCTCAACAGCCGCGTGCTGCCCACCGACGCCCAGTACCTGCGGGCGTTCCGGGCGTTCCGGGCGCGGTACCCGAAGGTCAAGGAGTACAGCGCCTTCAACGAGGCCAACCACAGCACCCAGCCGACCTACCGCCGGCCGGAGCGGGCCGCCCGCTACGCGATGCTCGCCAAGCGCGCCTGCCCATCGTGCACGATCGTCGGCCTCACGCTCGTGCTCGGCTACGAGGGCGACATCGGCTACACGCATCGCTTCCTCGCCGCCCTGCCGAAGAAGGAGCGCCGCCGGGTCATCTTCGGGCTCAGCACCTACTCGGACACCAACCGCCGCTCGAACAAGAGGCTGCGGAAGTTCATGAAGGCCTTCCCGACCGGTCGGGTGTGGTTCACCGAGGCCGCCGCCTGGGCGCAGTTCGTCCCCCCGACCTGGCCCTATGACCTCACGCGCCAGGCGCGCGCCACGAAGGCGGTCTTCGACCAGGCCCGCATGTACCGCTCGCGCGTCCAGCGCGTCTACTGGTACGAGTGGCGCGGGGCCGCGCTGCCGGCCGAGCGGTGGGACTCGGGGCTGCTGAACCCCGACGGAACCCCCCGCCCGGCCTACGACGTCGCGCGCAAGGAACGCTTCAAGCGCTAGCTGCTCACGCCGGCGACCGCGGGGTCAGACCCCTGGCCGCCAGCGCCGCCAGCGCGCGAGCCACACCCCCGCGCACCGGTCCCGGCGGCGCATGGCGCGCCTCGGGCCGGGCTATCGCCCGCTCCGGCTGGCGGTCGCGGGCAGCGGCGGCGGCGTAGTCGATGTGGATGAGGCTGTGCACGGCGAACTCCTCCTGGAGTCGGTCGGTGGAGACAACGTGGCTGGTCCACCGCCCGTGAGCCCGGGCAACTGCGATGGGATCGCGGGCGATGGGCCCGCGAGGCCGGCCGCGACGGACGCGGCTAGGCGGCGGGCACCAGCGAGAGACGCGACGACGAGACGCCGCGTCGAACCGCCTGGGTGGCGGTGGGATGCGTGGTCGTTCGCTTGCTGGTGCTCATCGATCTGACCTCCCCGTGGTGGTGGCTGGGAGTTCGGCCAAGGTACCAGCGCCCGCACGGGCCGCACAAGTGCGGCTACCTCCACAGCGTCCGAGACGGCGGGCCGCCCACGCGCAGGTGTACCGTGGCGCCCATGGCCGCCGGCGATCCTCGTTCCAGCTCCCCGGTCACCCAGCGGGAGGGTCCGAGCACGGCCAAGCGCGCCCAGGTCCAGGCCGCGGTCCTCGCCGCCACCGAGCAGCTGCTCGCCGAGGGCAACGCCTACGCCGACCTCAACGTCGAGCGCATCGCCAAGGCGGCCGGCATCTCGCGCACCGCGTTCTACTTCTACTTCGCCGACAAGCGCGACCTGCTCATGCGGCTGGCCGCCGACATCTCCGAGCAGCTCTACCGCCAGGCCGACGTCTTCTTCTCGGGCGAGGGCAACCCGACCGATCAGGTGCGCCAGGCGCTCACGAACGTCGGCAACCTCTATCGCGAGCACGGCATCCTCATCAGGGCGATCGTCGAGGTCTCCACCTACGAGGAGGACATCGCCGTCTTCTGGCGCGGCCTGCTCGACCAGTTCGTCGACGCGATCCAGCGCCGCCTCGAGGCCGAGCGCAAGGGCCACCCGGGCCCGCACGGCGACGCCCGCGCGACCGCGTTCGCCCTGACCTGGATGGTCGAACGGGCCTTCTACCAGCAGCTCGTCCAGCACGAGCCCGTCGACAGCGAGCAGCTCGTCGACGCGATGGTGCGCATCTACGTCGGCACGCTGTAGGCGCGCTCAGCCGCGCCGGACGGCCTCGAACTCGCCGGTCTCCATCCGCCGCTCGACGTCGGCGTCGACGTCGTCGTCGGTCGCGTCAGGCCGCAGGCGGCGCAGGCGGATCGCGCTCAGCCGGCGCAGCTTGAGGATCTCCAGGACGTAGACGAGGTAGACGCTGGCGGTGAGCACGAGCAGCCCGAGGGCGAACACGAGCACCGCCCACCACCCGTTGAGATGCCCGTGGTTGTCCGAGTAGGGGATGAAGCGCAGCGACACCGCGAACGCGCCGAGCAGCAGCGTCCACGCGTAGAGGTAGGCGAGCGTGCGCCGCTGGCTGAACCCGATCCGGCTGAGGCGGTGGTGGAAGTGGTTGGCGTCGGCGACGTAGACCGGCCTCCGGTACTTCATGCGCTTGAGCACGACGAACGTCGTGTCGAGGAACGGCACGGCCAGCACGAACAGTGGGAAGACGAGCGCGAGGACCGCCTGGGTCTTGACCGCCCCCTCGACGGCGACGCAGCCGAGCAGGAAGCCGAGCAGGTTCGAGCCGCAGTCGCCCATGTAGCTGGTCGCCGGCGGGAAGTTGTGCACGAGGAAGCCCGCGGCGGCCCCGGCCGTGCAGGCGGCGAGCACGCCGGCGTGCGAGCGGTCGAGGTCGAAGGCGATGATCGCGAACGCGACCGCGGCGATCGTGCACACGCCGGCGGCCAGGCCGTCGACCCCGTCGGAGAAGTTGACGACGTTCATCATCGCCACGATCCCGACGACCGTCAGCGGGCCGCCGGCGTCGCCGAAGTCGATCGCCCCGGCGAACGGCAGCGTGATGTTGCGCACCTCGACGCCCGCCGCGACCGGGATCGTCGCGGCCGCAACCTGGCCGACGAGCTTGACCGCCGGATGGAGGTCGAAGCGGTCGTCGACCGCCCCGACGAACGTGATGAGCGCCGCGCCGACGAGGATGCCGACGTAACGGTCGTGGATGCGCGGTGTCGGGTCGAGGAAGAGCAGCGCCGCCACGAGGAACGCCACGAAGATCGCCAGCCCTCCGAGCAGCGGCGTCGCCGCGACGCCGAGGCCGCGGTCCTTCGGCATGTTCACGGCACCGACGCGACGCGCGAGACGCGCCGTGATCGGGGTCAGGACCGCGGCGAGCGCGAACGCGCAGGCGCCCGCCCATACCGCGTCGAGCTCGGACATCAGCTCTGGAGCCTAATGCGCGGCGCGGCGTGCAAGGCTTGCGGGCGCCGTGCGGATCCTCGTCGTCGCTCAGATGTGGCCCTCCCCCACCGATCCGGACTTCGGCAGCTTCCTCGTGCCGCATGTGGCGGCGCTGCGCGCGCTCGGAAACGAGGTCGACGTCGTCGCGATCGACCGTCGCGGCGGCGGGCCGCCGAAGTACGCGAGGCTCACGGCGGACGCGGTGCGGGCGGCGCGCCGCGCGCGGCCGGACGCCGTGTTGGCGCACATGCTCTTCCCGGCGGGCGCGGCGGGGCTGGCGGCGGCTCGGGCCGCCCGCGCGCCGCTCGTCGTCATGGCCCACGGCCAGGACGTCGCCAACTGCGCCCGGCCGGCGCTGCGGGCCGCGACGCGGGTCGTCGTGGGCGGGTCGGCGGCCGTCGTGGCGAACTCGCGCTGGCTGGCAGACCGGCTGGCGGCGCATCTGCCCGGCGTCGAGGCCGAGATCATCGACCTCGGCGTCGACCTGGAGGCGTTCGACCCGAACGTGGCGCCGGCGGCGTGGCCGGACGACGGCGCCCACCCGCGCTTTCTCTGCGTCGGCTCGCTGCTGGAGCGCAAGAACGTCGTCGGGCTGGCCGACGCGTTCGCCCGCCTGGGCTCCGGGTCGCTGGTCTTCGTCGGCGACGGGCCGCTGCGCGGCGCGCTCGAGGGCCGTGCGGGGGTGACGGTCATCGGCCGCGTGCCCCACGCCGCGGTCCCCGGATGGGTCGCCGCGTGCGACGTGCTCTGCCAGCCCTCCGAGCAGGAGCCGTTCGGGCTGGCGGCGCTGGAGGCCATGGCGGCGCAGCGCTCGGTCGTGGCGACGACCGAGGGCGGCCCACCCGAGTTCGTCACGCGCGAGGCGGGCGTGCTCGTCGGGCCGGGCGACGTCGCCGCGCTCACCGACGCGCTGCGCCGCGCGGCCGCGCTGCCGTCGCCGAACCCGGCCGCCCGGGCGGCGGCCGCCGACCATGACGTGCGGCGCCAGGCCCGCCGGTTCGCCGAGCTGCTCGCGCGCAGCGCGGCATAGCTGTGCGAGCACGGACAGTGCTTCTGACCGGAAAGCGGTCTACCCTGCTCGGGCCCGGGCGCTGCGGCGCCTGGGCCCGGTCCAGAGGAAGAGAAGGAGCTCGAGGTCCATGCACGCACGCCGTGGTCGGTCCCTGTCGTCCGCCCTGGTCGCCGCCGTCCTGCTCGTCGCCGTCGCACCGGCCGGTGCTGCGGCGGCGGCTCCATCCTGGGGCGAAGGCGTCGCCGTCGGCAAGATCTCGGGCCCCGGCGACCCGGGGGTGACGCGGGTCGAGTGCGCGACGGCGGGCAACTGCGTCACGTTCTTCCGCTTCGTGACCGCCCGGGACATGTGGGACGGCGTCGTCACGCAGACCGACGGCGCCTGGGGCGAGCCGATCCTGCTCCAGCCTCCGGCCGACGCGAAGGGCAAGACCGTCACGGTCAACGGCGCCTCCTGCCCGGCGGCCGGCCGCTGCGTGGCGGTCGGCACCTACTACGACACTGCCGGCGCGCCGTCGCCGGTCATCTGGACGCAGAGCGACGGCACATGGTCGCGCGGCGTCCGGGCGCCGCAGCGGCCAGGACTGCTGGCCAAGCTCGCCGACGTCGACTGCCCGACCGTCGGCGGCTGCACGGCGGTCGGCTCCACCGGCAGCAGCAGCGAGCCCGGCGCCTTGTGGCTGCTGAGCGAGCGGGCGGACGGCTGGGTCGAGAACGCCGCCGCCCTCCCGGCCGACACCTACCCGGGCAGCATGCCCGAGCTGTCGGCGCTCGACTGCGCCTCGCAGGGCAACTGCACCGCGGTGGGCTACTACCTGGACACGGCCGCCCACCGCCAGGGCCTCGTCGTCACGCAGAGCGGGGGTGCCTGGGGGCCGGCGGTGAGGTCGGCGCTGCCGCCCGACGCGGCACCCGCCCCCGCGCCGGTGGCGACGATGACCGACCTCTTCGAGGTCACCATGCGGGACCTCTCGTGCGGCGCGCCGGCGAGCTGCGTCGCCATCGGCGGCTATACCGCGGGCAGCCCGGTGCCGGCCCAGATGATCGTCACGCAGGCCGGCAGCCAGCTGGGAGCCGAAGCGGGCCCGGCGTCACCGGAGCCGACCGGCGAGCGTCCGGTGATCACGTCGCTGTCGTGCCCGGCAAGCAACGCGTGCGCCGCCGTCGGCGTCGTGTCCGCGCCGACCGGCATGCGCTCGTGGCTCTACGAGAACGCCGGCGGCGCTTGGCGTTCCGCGCAGATCGCGCCGCCCGGCGATGCGTCCGCAACGCCGCCGGCGCTCGCCACCGTGTCGTGCGCGCGGGCGGGCGAGTGCGCCGTCACGGGCAGCTATGTCGACAAGGCCGGCCACCGGCAGGCGATGTTCGCCACGCAGGCCGGCGGCGTCTGGGAGCGCGCGGTCAAGGCGACGTTGCCGCCCAACGCGGCCAGCGATCCACAGGCGGAGGCGACCGCCGTGGCCTGCTCGGCGCCGGGCCGCTGCACCGCCGCCGGCACGTACAGGCCCGGCGAGCTGGTGATGTTCACGCAGCCGGCGGTCACCCCCGCCGCGCTGCGGTCGGATCTCCGGGCGGCGCTCGCCGTGACCGGCGCGGACGCGAAGATCGCCCGGATCCTCGCGAAGCGCGGCTACGTCGCCGCCGTGACGGTGCCGACCGCCGGCACGCAGGAGATCCTCTGGCAGTACCGGACGCGGGGCACGGGCGGTGCGGCGCGGGCCGCGGCGTCTCGCACCGTCATCGTCGCCAAGGGCCGCAGGACGTTCAAGGCCGCCGGGACCGCCGACGTCCGCGTCCGGCTCACCGCCCGCGGGCGGGCCGTGCTCCGAAAGGCCAAGCGGGTGAAGCTGACGGCGCAGGCCACCTTCGCGCCCAAGAAGGGCGCGAAGGTCCGCACGCAGCGCTCGGTGACCCTGCGCCGCTGAGAACCCGGCGGCGTTCTTGAACGAGGGTTCTACGCGGTGGCGCGGGCGCCGAGCTGCTCGTAGAGCGGGTAGCGGTCGGCGATCGCGGTGACACGCTCGGCCAGCTCGGCCTTGCGCACCTCGAACTCGGGGGTCAGGGCGGTGGCGATGACGTCGCCGACCTCGGCGAAGTCCTCGGCGCCCAGGCCCCGGGTCGCCAGCGCGGGCGTGCCGACGCGCAGGCCGCTGGTGACCATCGGCGGCCGCGGGTCGAACGGGACCGCGTTGCGGTTGACGGTGATGCCGATCTCGTGGAGGCGGTCCTCGGCCTGCTGACCGTCGAGCTCGGACGCGCGCAGGTCGGCGAGGACGAGATGCACGTCGGTGCCGCCGGTGAGGACGTCCACCCCGTGTCCCGCGGAGACGAGCCGCTCCGCGACCGCCTTCGCGCCGGCGATCGTGCGCTCCTGACGCTCGCGGAACGCGTCGCTGGCCGCGATCTTGAACGCGACCGCCTTGGCCGCGATGACATGCTCGAGCGGACCTCCCTGCTGGCCCGGGAAGACCGCCGAGTTGATGGCCTTCGCGTACTGCTCCTTGCAGAGGATGATGCCCGACCGCGGGCCGCCCAGCGTCTTGTGCACCGTCGAGGTGACGACGTCGGCGTGCGGGACCGGGTTCGGGTGCAGCCCGGCGGCGACCAGGCCCGCGAAGTGGGCCATGTCGACCATGAGCAGGGCGCCGACCTCGTCGGCGATCTCACGGAACCGGGCGAAGTCGAGCTGGCGCGGGTAGGCCGACCAGCCGGCGAGCAGGAGCTTGGGGCGGCGCTCCTTGGCGATGCGCTGCACCTCGTCCATGTCGATGAGCGACGTCTCGGGGTCGACCTCGTAGGGCGCGATGTCGTACAGGCGGCCGGAGACGTTGATCTTCATCCCGTGCGAGAGATGGCCTCCGTGGGCGAGCGCGAGACCCATGATCGTGTCGCCCGGCTGCAGCAGCGCGTGGTAGACGGCCGTGTTGGCCTGGGCGCCGGCGTGCGGCTGGACGTTGGCGTGCTCGGCGCCGAAGAGCGCCTTGGCGCGGTCGATCGCGAGCTGCTCGATGATGTCGACGAACTCGCAGCCGCCGTAGTAGCGGCGGCCCGGGTAGCCCTCGGCGTACTTGTTGGTCAGCACGCTGCCCTGGCACTCCAGGACGGCCTGCGGCACGAAGTTCTCGCTGGCGATCATCTCGAGCGTCGTCTGCTGGCGCTCGAGCTCGCGGGCCATCGCGTCGGCGACCTCGGGGTCGACGTCGGCGAGCGGGCGGGTGAAGAAGTCGTCGCGCAGGTCCGACCCCCCCTGCAGGGACGATTCGTGGTTCGAGCGCGATGAAGGGCTCAGATCGGACACGGGCAGGCTCCTTTGGTTCCGATGGGATGCCCAGGCGCGCGGCGAGAACAGTCGTGTCGCTTCCCGGAGGTCCGTTCCTCCCGTGGCGCCAGTCGCGACGCATCGGAAGGTACCAGCCGGAGGTGAGATCTTGCGAGCCAGCCCCGGCGTGCTCGCGAGGGTGAGCCGAGCCCCTAGGCGAGGTTCGCCGAGCCGTCGAGCTCGGCGATCTGGCCGACGCGGCGGGCGTGGCGGCCGCCCTCGAAGGCGGTGCGCAGGAAGCGCTCGACGATCGCGTCGGCCTCGTCGGGCGCCAGGCGGGCGCCGGAGAGCGTGATGACGTTGACGTCGTTGTGGCGGCGCGCCATCTCGGACTCGGCCGCGTCGTGGGCGTTGACCGCGCGGACCCCGGCCACCTTGTTGGCGACGATCGCCACGCCGTTGCCCGAGCCGCAGGCGAGCACACCGCGGTCGGCCTGGCCGTCGGCGACGAGCCGGGCGGCCTGCTCGGCGAAGCCGGGGTAGTCGACCGAGTCGGCCGAGGTCGCACCGACGTCGACGATCTCGTGCCCCGCAGCCTCGAGCACGGCTCTGACGTGCTCCTTCAGAGGGAAGCCTGCGTGGTCGGATCCGACGGCGATGACCATGGCGCGCGGCAGGTTACTCCGATGATCGGAGGGTCGCCGCGAGCCGCTGCGCCGACACGGCGCCCTCGCG
>JBDZVZ010000092.1:9836-11570 GCA_040255945.1 Solirubrobacterales bacterium
CGCGCGACCGCCAGCGCGTCGGCGCTGACGTCGGAGGCCGAGACGACGAGGTCCGGACGTTCGTCCTTGAGCGCGAGCGCGATCGCCCCGCTGCCGGTGCCGACGTCGTGCACGTGCGCGCCGGGCGGCAGGTCGAGCAGCGCCTCGACGAGGTGCTCGGTCTCCGGGCGCGGGATGAGCACGCGCTCGTCGACGGCCAGGTCGAGATGCCGGAAGCCCTTGCTGCCGGTGAGGTAGGCGACCGGGACGCGATCGACGGTGCGCCGCCGGACCGCGTCGCGAAACCAGCGGGCGGGCGGGCCGGTGATCTCGCGCTGGGGATCGAGCCACAGGGCGGTCCGGTCGACGCCGAGCGCGTGGGCGAGCAGCACCTCGGCGTCCAGGCGCGGCGTCTCGACGCGCGCGGCCTGCAGGGCGATGAGCGCCGAGTCCAGCGCCTCGCGGACCGGGACGCCGGCGCGCAGGCTCATGCGGCAGCTTGGGCTTCGAGCCCGCGGCGCTTCTCGTCGTCCTGCAGCGCGCCGGTGAACTCGTCGAGCTCGCCCTCGAGCACGGCGTCGAGGCTGTGGGTCGTGAGCTTGATGCGGTGGTCGGTCACCCGGCGCTCACCGTAGTTGTAGGTCCGGATCTTCTCGGCGCGGTCGCCGGTGCCGACCTGGGACCGGCGGGCGTCGGCGGCGGCCGCCTGCTGCTCGGCCAGCGCGCGCTCGTAGAGGCGGGCGCGCAGGACGCGCATGGCCTTGTCGCGGTTCTGCAGCTGGCTCTTCTCGTCCTGCATCGAGACGACGATGCCCGACGGCTTGTGGGTGATGCGCACCGCCGAGTCGGTCGTGTTCACCGACTGGCCGCCGGGACCGGACGAGCGGTAGACGTCGACCTGCAGGTCGTTGGGGTCGACGTGGACGTCGACGTCCTCGGCCTCCGGCAGCACGGCCACGGTGGCCGTGGAGGTGTGGATGCGGCCCTGGGACTCTGTCGCCGGCACGCGCTGGACGCGGTGGGTGCCGCCCTCGAACTTGAAGACGCTGTAGGCGCCGTCGCCCTTGACCGAGAACGTGTACTTGCCGTCGCCGACGTCCATCGGCTCGGTCGAGAAGCCGCGCCGCTCGGCGTAGCGGGTGAACATCCGGTACAGGTCACCCGCCCAGAGCCCGGCCTCCTCCCCGCCGGCGCCGCCCTGGATCTCGACGATGACGTTCTTGTCGTCGTTGGGGTCGGGCTCGACCATCGCGAGGCGGATCTCCTCCTCGAGCTCGGCCAGGCGCGCCTCGGAGGTGCGCAGCAGCTCGCGCAGCTCGGGGTCGTCACCCTCGACCAGCAGTTCCTGCGCGCCGGCGGCGTCGTCGGAGGTGTGGCGCCACTCCTGCGCGAGCTTCGCGGCCGGCTCCAGGCGCCGGTATTCGCGCCCCACCTCGGCGTAGCGGTTGCGGTCCCCGATGACCTCGGGGTCGGTGATGAGACGGCTGAGCTCGCCGAAGCGGGCCTCGATCTGCTCGACGAGGGACTCGATCATGCGAGCTTCGAGGGTACTTGGCGCACGCCGGCGGAGACCGCGAGCCCCGAGAACGAGCCGCTAGGCGAGTTCTCGGAATGGCTTGGCGGCCCCCTGGGCCGTCAAGCCACGACTTCCATGCCCACGCGCTCGTCCTCGCTTGCGCCGTGGGGGTTCTCCTGCGCGAGCACCGCGTCCATCGCGGCGATGGCGACCGCGAGCTGGTCGTGGTCGGGCTCGCG
>JBDZVZ010000093.1:0-11167 GCA_040255945.1 Solirubrobacterales bacterium
CGCGCGCCCCGCGCGCCCCGTGCGCGGCGCCTACCGGCGCACGGTCGCGCGGGCGGCCGCACGACCCTTGCGCCCGCCGCGGTCGCGGGCGCTGACGACGACGCGCACGCGCAGGCGCGGGCTGTGCCGCAGCACGCTGCGCCCGCGGCGCGACAGGGCCACCGTGAACGACGCGCTGCGACCCGGGCGGACCTTGACGCGCCGGGCGCCGACCGTGCGCACGGCCCTTCGCGCGCTCTTGCCGCCCGCGGTGGCCCGGCGCGCAACGCTGGCCCGCAGGCTCACCGACGCCGAGCAGGCCCGGCGGCCAGGGCCGCAGGAGACGGTGACGCGCACGCCGCGATGGTGGGAGCGCGCGCGCACGCGGACGACCAGCCGGCGGGAGGATCCGGCCGGGCGGGCCGGTGCGGAGGCCGGGGCGGTGCGGGCCTGGCCGGCACCGCCCCGGCCCGCCGGCGGCGGCGGCGTGTACGGCGCGGCGTCGGCCAGGGCGGGCGGCAGCGCGACGTCCCCGGCGCTCGCGGCCGCGGCGGCGAACACCGACCACACCGGCTTGGGGCCGGCGTCGGCCCCGGTCGAGGTCGTGCGGCGCAGGCCGAGCAGGTCGTCGCGGCCGCCCACATACGCCCCGTCGCGCAACATGTACCACAACACCGGTCCGACGTTGTCGGCGGCCCGGCCGCCCGCGTCCAGGCCGCCCAGGAAGTCCTGCATGGCGGCGGCGATCGTCGGGCCGTCGGCGTCGGTCTCCGACCAGCCCATCTCGGTCACCCAGAGCTGCTGGCGCGGCGCGCCGCCCGGCCCCGGCCCGGTCGCGGCGGCAACCGCGGCGGCGGTGGCGTCGACGAACGCCCGTGCCTCCCCGGCGGCCGCGGCGCCGGTGCGGCCGCGGATGTCGCTGTAGGGGTGCACGGCGACGGCGTCGAACGCGTTCGCGTTGCCCGCCGCCAGCCGGGCGATCATCTCGCGCGGGGCCACGAACGACGGCTGGCCGTTGGGGTCGTAGGTCAGCCCGCCGACGACCGCGCGCGCCGCCGGGTCGGCCGAGCGCAGCGCGGCACGCGTGGCGGCGAAGACCGCCGCGTACTCGTCGGCCGACGCCCGGCCGTTCCACCACCAGCCGTTGTTCTGCTCGTTCCAGATCTGCCACGCACGAACCGGATGGGGCGCGCAGCCGCAGCCCGCCCAGAACGTGCCGGCCGGCCCGTAGCGGGCGGCCGCCGCGCGGGCGAAGGCCGCGAAGCGCTCGGGCGGCGGGGCGCCGTCACGGCCGGTCGGCGCCAGCGGCCCGTTCGGCCCGAAGTTCATGAGCACCGGCAGCAGCGTCAGGCCGCGACGCGCGAGCTCGCCGACCAGCGCGTCATAGCTCAGGCCCGAGCAGGCGCGGTTGGCGCCCGTGAAGTCGAACCCGCCCGTGCCCGCCGGATCGACGCAGTCCATCCGCACCCGCGCCCGGTACAGGCGCACGCCGCTGTCGCGCAGCAGGTTCAGGTCGGCGGCCCCGTCGTACTGCGCGTTGGGCAGCAGGATGCCGTCGGAGCGGATGTCGTTGACCCCGTAGGCGGCGATCGTGTCGCCGGCGGCCTGCCCGGCGGCGGCGGCCGGCAGGGCGACCGCGGCCGACACGACAGCGGCACACGCAACGATGAGTTGTCGCAGCCGCCAGCGGCGGCCGACACGGGCACGGACCACCTGCAGACCTCCGGGCGGCACCGCGACCCGGAGATCCTTCGGCAGCCCGGCCGGCTCCTAGTCGGAGCCCCGTGGCTTTGCGGACCCGCCTCGCGACGGGGGTGCCGTTTCTCGGGAGATGCCGTTCGACGTCGTTGTTCGCCCCCTGTGGTCGGCGCGCGCGCCCGGTCCCGCAGACACGATGGACACAAGGTCGAACGGGGTAGCCGAGGCGCCGCTTGAGCAGGCTCCTGACCACATGGACGAATGTTCGAGGCGCCGGCCGGCCCAACGGTCTACGTTGCCACCTACTGCTGACCGGTCAGGGGACCGGATCGGCGATCGTGCCGCAGGGAAGGCCGGTCGCCCAGCTCATCTCGAGGAAGGAACCGATCCATGCGCTGGATCCTCTCTCTGCTGGCGTCACTCAGCCTGGCGCTGCCCGCTGCCGCGTCGGCGGACACCGTCCCGGTCGTCAACCTCAAGGGCGACTTCCAGGCGACGAACTCCACCGTCTTCCTGGTCGCCGACGGCGTGCACTTCGGGACCTACGCCAACGCCGCGACCGTCGGGGGCTCGCTCGTCACGCATCGCTTCGACGGCAAGACGCTGTCGGACATCACCGACCTCTCCTACACGTTCGACTACCGCGCCGGAACCCAGCCGCCGAGCTACACGGCCGCGCCGTACCTGCGCATCTACCTCGACACCGACAACGACGGGCAGGTCAACACCGACCTGCTGCTCGACCCGGGCTACTGCGCGACCACCGACGTGCCCCAGGGCGTCGAGCAGACGTTCCAGATGGTCGGCGACACGAAGCTGCGCTACGACGACGACGCGTGCGGCGCGCCGCCGGCGATCCTCTCGTGGGACGACGCCGTCGCCGCCCACGGCGGCGAGAAGATCGTCGGCATCTACGTGACGCAGGGGTTCTCGGTCGGCACGGACGTCAGCGCGATGCTGCGCCGGATGACGATCAACGGCGACACCTACGCGTTCGGGGCGCCGCTGGTCGGCCTGCCCGGCCCGCAGGGGCCGGAGGGGCCCGAGGGACCGGAGGGGCCCGAGGGGCCTGACGGGCCGCAGGGTCCCGGTGGCTCGCAGGGTCCGGTCGGTCCCGCCGGGCCGGCTGGTCCCGCCGGGCCGTCGGGCGCCACGGGCGCCGCGGGCGGGCAGGGGCCGGCGGGGGCCCAGGGCGCCGCAGGGCCGCAGGGCGCGACCGGGCCGCAGGGGCCGGCCGGCGTCTCGGGCCAGTCGAGCGCCGTCACCCGATGCCACGGCAAGTCGCTGCGCACGCTGCGCGTCCCGCGGCTGAAGGGCTACAAGCTGACGTCCGCACGGGCCACGCTCCGCGGCCAGCGGCTCTTCGTCAACGGCTCGAAGATCACCGTCGACCTGCGGGAGCGCAGCACCGGCATCTACAAGATCACCATCAAGGCCACGTACGAGCGTCACGGCAAGACCAGGACGGTCAAGACGACACGCGTGCTGTCGGTCAGCTGCGGCTGACGGGCAGACGGGGGAAACGCGCACGAGGGCCGGCGCACCACCGGCGCCGGTCCTCGAGCGTTGGCGCCACCGCGTTTTGAGCCGCGCCGTCGGGCGGCGTAGAGTCGCCTCATGGGGATCAAGTGGAGGCTCGCGGACGCCAGCTACTGGTTCTATGACCGCTTCCGGCACACGTCGGCGTTCACGGCCGCGGGCGAGGCCGGGAGCGCGCCCGACTTCTCGGCGTTCAAGGGCAGCGAGTACGCCGCGCTCGTGACGTTCCGCCGCGACGGCACGCCCGTGCCGACGCCCGTCTGGTTCGCGCTGCTGGACGACGGCCGCTGGGTCACGTGCACCGACGAGCGCACCGCGAAGGTCAAGCGCCTGCGCCGCGACCCGCACGCGCGCGTCTTCCCGTGCGACGTGCGCGGCAAGCCGCGCGGGCCCGCCGTCGAGGGCACGGCGCGCGTGCTCACCGACCCGGCCGAGCGCGAGGCGGCCGAGGCGGCGATGGACCGCCACTACGGCCGGCCGCGCCGCATGTACGAGAAGGTCATGGCCGACCAGCCGTCGATGGTCTACGTCGAGGTGGCGGCGGGAGCGCCCGTGCCGTCGCCTACCGCCGGTTGAGCCGGCTGAGCCGGCTGACCGGCTAGCGCCGATCTTCCAGACGCACGAGCAATTCCGACGCCCGGCGCAAGATGAGGCTCGAGAGGTCGAGGTCAGAGACCTCGACCAGCCGCTCGCAGGTACGTCGGAGCTGGCTGCGGTCGATGCGGCCCGACGGCGCGCTGACGATGGCGCTGCTGTGCACTCGGTGGAGGCTCGTCAGGTCGATCGCATACTCCTTGTCGAGCCCGTAGCGCTCGCGGTCATGACCGAGGTAGATGGCGCCGCGCGCCCGGTCCTCGCGGATGGCGGCCTGCTCGTCGGCCGTCAGCTTCTCGAGGCGACCCAGCCGCAACGCGGCGTAGTCGCGAAAGCGCGCGGTGGGCCGGTCCTGGAGGAGGACGACGGGGCGGATCTTCGCCGGGACCCGAAGGTCGAACTCCGGCGGCTCGATCCGTCGGCGGACGGCGCTGGCCAGCTCACGTCCGGAGTCGTAGCGCCGCTCGCTTCCATCGTGTTGGACGACCGCGAGCGGGGTCGCCACCTCAAACGGGGCGATCGCCCAGACGATGCTGCCTTGCCGGCCGAGGGGGTCGGGTTCGCTCACTCGGCGTCCAGGGCCGAGGCGAGACCGTCGAAGTCGTAGTCGTCACCCTCGCGCGCGTTTGCGAGCTCATGGAAACGCACGTCCACGTCGCTGGCGGTCGCGTCAAACGGAGGCCGCGCGAGGTACCGGTCGATGATCGCTTCGATGCTCATGTAGTCGTCGGGGTGGAGGATGACGGCCTGCGGCTTGTTGTAGCGCTTCACGATGAGGACCTGTCCCCGTTCCGGGACCGTGATGCGGACGTCGTTGGCCGGGATCTCCTTGATGAGCATGACCGAGCGAGCGTAACAGCTGTCGTACGAAAGTGGAGGAAGTCGTACGAGACGGCGTCGGGTCCGCGGCGGCCCCGCAAGTCCCGCGCCGCCCGTGCGTTGTCGCTCGCATGGCCGTCACGGACGCACGTACGACCCGGCGGGCCGCGACCGGCCCGCGCTTCCTGCGCCGACGCGCCGCGCCGCTACCCTGCGCGCCGGTGATCGACCTGCACTGCCACGTCCTGCCCGGGCTCGACGACGGGCCCGCGACGATGGACGAGGCGTTGGCGTTGCTGGCCGCCCAGGACGCGGTCGGCGTGGAGGCCGTGGTCGCCACCCCGCACGTCAACCACCGCTACCGCGAGGTGACGCCGGAGACGATCGCCGCCGGCGTCGACGAGGTGCGGGCCGCCGCCGCGCGCGCCGGCATCCACGTCGCCGTGCTGGGCGGCGCCGAGGTCGCCCTGACCCGCGCCACCGACATGGACGACGACGAGCTCGCCGCCCTGTACCTCGGCGACTCGCCGTGGCTGCTGCTCGAGCCGCCGCACGTGCAGGTCGCCGCCGCGACGCTCGAGTTCGCCGTCAGCTCGCTGCTGCACCGCGGCCACCGGATCCTGCTCGCCCACCCCGAGCGCTGCCCCGCCTTCCACGGCGACCGCGCGCCGCTCGAGCGCCTCGTCGCCGCCGGGGTGCGCACCTCGGTCACCGCCAGCTCGCTCAGCGGCCGCTTCGGCAAGACCGTCAAGCGCTTCGCGCTGGGGATGCTCGCCGACGGCCTCGTCCACAACCTCGCCTCCGACGCCCACGGCGGGATGCCGGGCCGCGACGCCGGCCTCGCCGGCCACCTCGACGGCACCGGCTACGAGGCGCTGGCCCCCTGGCTGTGCGAGGAGCTGCCGCGCGCGCTGCTGCGCGGCGCCGACGAGCTGCCGGCCCCGCCGGCGGTCGCGGCGCCCGCGCCCCGGCGCCGGCGCTGGTTCTGAGGCGTCGGGCTCGCGCCTGACGTTCGTGCCGCCACGCGGCGCGTTCGTCGTCCGCGACGCGCGTCGCGGCCCACGTAAACCGCGCATCGCGCGGTCAACGTCGTCCGTGACGCATCCGGCTCGGCCGTCCGTCCACCCTCGCGCGTGCGGACATCCAGCGCGGCGCCCCGCGCGCCGACCCACACGGGGCGATGTCCCTCGCGCCCCCCGTCGCAGCGGCCGCCCGCAAGGCCGCCAAGAAGAAGACCAAGAAGAAGAAGCCGCGCGCCAAGAAGCAGGCCACGGTCAAGAAGGTCTGCCGCAAGGTCACCAAGAAGATCCGCGGGCGCAAGCGCAAGGTCAAGGTCTGCAAGACCGTCAAGGTCAAGCCCAAGGCCAAGAAGACGACGACCGCCAAGAAGCGCACGCCGGTCCTCTTCAGCCCCGCGGCCCCGCCGCTGCGCGCGCCGGCCGCGCCCGCCGCGCCCCCGGCGCCCTCCGAGCAGCCGGTCCCCATCTTCACCAAGGCGATCGGCGAGCGCCACGTCGAGCGGCTGCTGTGGCGTGCGGGCTTCGGCCCCGCACCCGGCCAGGTTGCCGCGCTGGCCGCCCAGGACCTCCAGGCGGTCGTCCACAGCCTCACCCGGCCCGGCGGCGCCGCCACCCTCGTCGGCCCCGCCGCCCGCGACGACAACGGCAACCCGCTGCAGCCCGGCGACATCTGGGGCCACGACCACTGCGCCTGGCTGGACCGCATGGTCCGCTCCGACCAGCCGCTCGTCGAGCGCATGGCCCTCATCTGGCACGACTGGTTCGCCACCTCGGGCGACGGCGTCGAGACGAAGCTCATGCTCGACCAGATCCAGCTCTTCCGCGACAAGGGCCTCGGGTCGTTCGACGAGCTCTTCCGCGCCGTGACCGTCAACCCGGCGATGCTCGTCTGGCTCAACGGCGACTCCAACAACCGCTGGAACGTCAACGAGAACTACGCGCGCGAGATGATGGAGCTCTTCTCGCTCGGCGCCGACCGCGGGGCCTACACCGAGACCGACGTGCGCGAGATGGCCCGCGCGCTCACCGGCTGGCGCAGCTCGTGGGCCGACGGGGTCGGCCACTACAACTTCCGCTACGACACCAACTTCCACGACAAGAACACCAAGACGGTGTTCGGCACGTCCGGGAACTTCGACTGGCAGGACGCGGTGCGGCTCTGCGTCGAGCACCCGCTGCACGCCTCGTTCTTCTGCACGAAGCTGTGGTCCTACTTCTGCCCGGACCCGCCCGACGACGCGACGCTCGCCTCCCTGCAGGGCACCTACCTGGGCAGCGGCCGGCAGATCCGCCCGGTCGTCGAGGCGATCCTCATGCACCCGGCCGTCCTCGACGGGCCCTCGATGGTCGTGCCGCCGATCGTCTACAACGCCGGCCTGCTGCGCGCGCTGGGCCGCGGCATCGACACCACCGCCTGGGCGTGGCTGGCCGGCTGGCACGGCCAGCGGCTCTTCTTCCCGCCCAACGTCGCCGGCTGGGACGACACGCGCTGGCTGGACACGTCGACGATGCGCGGCCGCTGGTGGGTCGCCCAGTACGCGCTGGCGCCGCGCGCCGAGAACCCGTGGCCGCCCTCCGGCAGCTCGACCTACGACCCCAGCGAGGACGCCGCCACCGCCGTCACCCGGGCGATGGACCTCCTCGGCCGCCCGTCGGTGTCCGCCGAGACCCAGCAGGTCATCGCGCAGTTCGCATCGACCAGCGTGCCTGCCGATATCAAGTCGTGGAACCGCAGCCCGTACCGCGCCATGCGCCAGAACGCGCTGCGGATGCTCCTGGCCACCTGCCCCGACCGCCACGTCTGCTGATGCACGATCCCTGCGCCTGCACCGACTTCAACCGCGCCCAGCTGCTGCGTGCCGGGGTCGCCCGGGCCGGCCGCGGCCTGCCGACCATCGAGCCCGGCATGCCCGCGCCCGCCGGCACCGGCCTGGACCGCCGCGCGTTCCTGCTGCGCACCGCCGGGCTGGCCATGTCGGTCTACGGGGCGTCCAAGCTCGGCGGCAGTGCCCTGGAGGCCGGGATCGCGCAGGCCGCGGGGGCACCGTCCCAGCCGGTCCTGGTCAGCGTGTTCCTGCCCGGCGGGCTGGACTCGCTCTCGGCCCTGGCCCCGGTCGGCGACGCGAAGTACGCGACGCTGCGGCCCGGGCTGGCGCTCGCCGCCGGCACCGGCACGACGTTCAGCGAGGACGCGGGGCTCATGTGGCACCCGGCCGCCTCCGGCCTGGCCCAGCTGCACGCCGAGGGCAAGGTCACGGTCTTTCCCGCCATCGGCTACGACCACCCCGACCAGTCGCACTTCACCAGCCGCCACTTCTGGGAGGTCGGCGCCCTGGACACCGGGGCGAACCTCGGCTGGATGGGCCGCTACCTCGACGTCGTCGGCAGCGACGACAACCCGCTGCAGGGCCTGGCGCTCGACGCCGCGCTGGCGCCCGCGCTCGCGTCGGCCCGCGTGCCGGTCGCGGCGATCTCCTCGCCCAGCGACTACAGCTTCCCCGCCCACCGGGTCGGCGACCCGATCAAGAACCCCATGATGGACGCGTTCGGCGCCATGGGGTCGGTCGGCGGCGCCTCCGACGCCGCGCTGGCCCGGGCGCGCGCCGTCGTCGCCCAGGTCGACGGGGTCCGCGACTCGCTCGGCACGTTCGTCACCGCCGACGGCAACCCCGGCTACACGAGCCCGGTGCCCTACCCGACCGCCGGCGGCGACCTGCCCAAGCGGCTGGCCGGCCTGGCGGCGATGCTCGCCGAGGGGCTGCCGATCCGCTGCGTCGCCGTGCAGGGCGTCGGCGGCTACGACACCCACACCGAGCAGGCCGGGCCGCTCGCGCGCAACCTCCAGCAGACGCTCGACGCGATCGTCGCCTTCCAGCGCGACGTCGAGGCGCGCGGGCTCGCCGACCGCGTGCTCATCCAGGTGTGGTCGGAGTTCGGCCGGCGCCCGAAGGAGAACGGCACCGGCACCGACCACGGCGCCGCCGGCTGCGCGTTTCTCATCGGCACGCGGGCGACCGGCCGCATGGTCGGCGAGTTCCCGGGCCTGTCGACGCTCGACCCGCAGGGCAACCTGCGCGCCACCAGCGACTTCCGCGCCATGTACTGCTCGCTGCTGGAGCAGTGGCTGGGCGTCGACGCCGCGCGGGTCATCCCCGACGCGGGCCGGATGGCGCGCCCGGCGCTGGTGACGTAGCCGCCGCCCGCGCCCGCGCCCGCGCCGGCCCGCCGGAGGAACGTTCCTTGCGCTGAGCGCAAGGAACGTTCGTCACGACGGGGTGGGGTGGGGTCTGAGGGGCCTACGCCGCCACGGCGGCCGGCGACTCGCTGCCCGCCTGGGCGGCGGTCACCGCCTCGCGGCTGTCGCGCGACGAGATGAGCACCGTGGCCAGCACGGTCGCCAGGATCGCGAACCCGGCGCCGACCAGGAACGCCGTCTGGAAGCCCTCGGTCAGCGCGAGCTTCGGGTCGCCGGGCATGAACTCGGCCGTGCGGCTGTTGGCGATCGACACGAGGATCGCCAGGCCGAGCGCGCCGCCCACCTGCTGGCTCGTGTTGATGAGCCCGGAGGCCAGGCCCGCCTCGTCATCTCGCGTGCCCGTCACCGCGCCGATCGTCACCGGCACGAACGACAGCCCGAGGCCGATGCCGGCCAGCACCGACGGGCCCAGGACGTCGCCGAGGTAGCTGCCGTGCTCGGAGATCTGCGAGAACCACAGCAGCGCGACCGCGACGAGCCCCAGGCCGGTGGTGAGCGTCGGCTTGAACCCGACGCGCGTCACCAGCTGGGAGGCGACGCCGGCCGACAGGATGATCGACACCGCCAGCGGCAGGTAGGCGATCCCCGTCTTCAGCGCGCTGTAGCCCAGGACGTTCTGGAGGTAGAGCGTGATGAAGAAGAACATCGAGAACAGCGCCATGCCGATGAGCAGGCCGACGACGTTGGACCCGCGCAGCGTCCGCAAGCGGAAGATGCCGAACGGGACCAGCGGCTGGCGCGAGCGCTCCTCGACCGCGACGAACGCGGCCAGCAGGGCGAGCGCGATGCCGCCGAGCAGCAGGGTCTGCGTCGAGGTCCAGCCGGCGCGGTTGGCGTCGACCAGCGCGTAGACGCCGAGCGCCAGACCGGCGGTGACCGTGACGGCGCCGGCGAGGTCGAAGTGACGCGCCCGGTGCTCGTCGCGGCTCTCGGCCAGCAGACGCGGAGCCAGCAGCGCGGCGACGATGCCGATCGGCACGTTGACGAACAGCACCCACTCCCAGCCGGCCCACTCGGTCAGCATGCCGCCGAGCAGCACGCCGGCCGCCCCGCCCGAGCCCGCCACCGCGCCCCAGACGCCGAGCGCGGTGTTGCGCTCGGAGCCTTCACGGAACGTGGTGGTGACGATGGAGAGCGCGGCGGGGGAGACCAGCGCGGCACCCAGCCCCTGCACGGAGCGGGCGATGACGAGCCACAACGAGCTCTGGGCCAGGCCGCCGGCCAGCGAGGCGCCGGCGAACAGGACGAGGCCGGCGATGAACATGCGCCGGCGGCCGAGCAGGTCGGCCAGGCGGCCGCCGAGCAGCAGGAAGCCGCCGAAGACCAGGGTGTAGGCGTTGACGACCCAGGAGAGGTCGTCTTCGTGGAACTGCAGGGCCTTGCCGATGGACGGCAGGGCGACGTTGACGATCGAGGCGTCGAGCACGACGACGAACTGGGCGGTTGCCAGCAGCGCGAGCGCGAGCCACTTCGACCGTTGAGGGGCGTCCGAGGACATGTGGTGGTTCCTCCGGAGGTCGGGGAAGCGGAATATCGGTTCCGGTTGCTTCGAGGACGATACGGAACGGGGGTTCCGGTTGTCAAGGGAAGTGGGTACGCTCCGTATCGATGAGCACGATCGAGCCCCGTCAGCTGCGGGCCGACGCTCGCCGCAACCGCGAGCGGATCGTCGACGCGGCCCGCGAGGTCTTCGCGCGCTGCGGCGCCGACGCCCAGATGGACGACATCGCGGCGCGCGCCGGCGTCGGGGTCGGCACCCTCTACCGGCACTTCCCGACCAAGCAGGAGCTCGTCGGCGAGATCATCCGGTCGAAGTTCGACCGCCACCTGGAGACCGCGCGCGCGTGGGCCGACCGGGCCTCCGGCTGGGAGGCGCTGGAGGGCTTCCTGCGCGAGGTCTGGTCGCACATGGCCGAGGACTCCTCGCAGCAGCGGCTCATGTGGCTCGTCGACGAGAAGGCGATGGCGCTGGCCGAGACCACGAGGGGCGAGCTCATCGAGGTCGTCGGCGGGTTCATCGACCAGGCGCACCGCGACGGCACGCTGCGCGCCGACTTCACCGTCGACGACATCCCCACGATCATGTGCGCCGTCGGCTCGGCGATGGGCTCCGAGATGGCGGCCATGCCCCGCAACGTCGACGGGTTGTTGGACATCATCGTCGCGGGGCTGCGGGCGTAGGGCGCGGCCCGCGGCGCCGGCCCTCGCCTACTTCTCGTGCGGCGGCCGGTAGGCGTCGTCGCGCTCGTGGGCGGCGAAGAAG
>JBDZVZ010000026.1:0-44244 GCA_040255945.1 Solirubrobacterales bacterium
GTCAGGCTGATGCCCGTGTAGGTGTTGCCCTCGGTCGTCGTCGTGGCGACGATGTCGAAGGCCGGCGTCGGCTCACCGACCGTGGCGGTCAGCGGGACGGCGGCCGCGATGTGCACCTGGAGCCCGTTCTGGCTGATGAGCGGGTAGTTGCACACGTAGTGGACGTCCAGCGTCGAGCTGCCGGCCGGGTCACCACCGGTCGTCGTGAACGACGCCAGGGTGCTGGAGGCCGAGCTCTGACCGGCGGTGTCGACGGCCACGACGGCCACCGTGTAGTCGGTGCCGGCGGTGAGGCCGGTCAGCGACGCGCTCGTGCCGGTCGGCTCGGCGACCTTGTTGCCGTTGACGTAGACCTCGTAGTGGTCGACCGCGTTGTCGTCGGTCGACGCCGCCCACGAGACGTCAGCCGACGTGTCGGCGATGTTCGTGACCTGCGGCTCACCCGGAGCGCTCGGCGGGTTGTCGACGGGCGCTTCGACGGTGATCGTCGCGAGCGTCGTGTTCTGACCCGCGGGGTCGATGACGCACTTGACGTCGTTGGTGTTCGGATCGCCGTCGTCGACCGAGCCCGGACCGTTGCCCAGAGCAGCACCGACGACCGAGCCGTCGGACTTCTTGAGCAGCAGGTGCAGGTCGATGTCGGAGATGTCGATCTTCGCCGTGCCGGCCTGCTGGAACGTCAGCGACGGCGAGGTGCCGCGAGCCGTCAGGACGAGCGGCGCCGTCGGCGGGACGACGTAGTGGTCGATCGTCACCGGGACGTTCAGCGGCAGGACCGAGCCGTCCGGCATGGTGACGTTCGTCTTCGAGACCGCCGTGCCGTCGACCGAGGTCGTGCCGGTCAGGGAGATCCCCGTGTAGGTGTTGCCCTCGGTCGTCGTGGTGGCGACGATGTCGAAGGCCGGCGTGGACTCGCCGACGGTGGCCGTCGACGGGATGTTCGCCTCGATGTGCACCTGGAGCCCGTTCTGGCTGATGAGCGGGTAGTTGCACACGTAATGCGCGTCCAGCGAGGCGGCATTCGCCGCCGAGGCTGATGCGCCAAGCGCGATGGTGGCCGCGCCGGCAGTGGCTATTGCCACCGCTCTGCGCAGCCGGGATGAGCTGAGCTGCACTTCCCCTCCTCCTCAGGCGAGCGGGCTTTTCCAGAGCCGTCGCCGTTTCTCGATGTCCGGCGAACGATCGCGGCCTTTAGCGGACGGAGCAACCCGGTACCTCCCCAAAGGCGGCGCTACCTGCCGAGAACAGGCCGCTTTCCAGGGGATTTCTGTGTCGACGACGTGCGTCCGCGCGCAGGACGCCCGAGTGGCACGACTGGCGACCTTTCCGCCTCTTAAACGCCGTCGCCCCCCGCCGCACGAGGCGACGGGGGGCGACGAACCGGCGTCTGGGGGGGGCCAGACGCTCTGCGATCAGGCCTTCGGCGTGAGGGCCAGGTCGATCGTGTTGCCGGGGACGGCGGTGAGCGCGCTCAGGATCGAGGTCATGAGACCGCAGTCCTTCAGCGCGGGGAGCGTGTACTCACCGTGCACCGAGCCACCCTCGAGCGGGTTGAAGAACTTGCCCGACTGCGAGGCCAGGTTGATGTCAACCGGCTTGGTCGTCTGGCACTTCTTGCCACCGGCGATCGGAAGGAACCCGAAGGCCTTCGACACCGGGATCTTGATGGTCAGGCTCGAGTGCGCCTTCATGATGCCGTTCTGCAGCGTGCCCGTGGTCTGGCCGACCGGGACGAACGACAGCTTGGCCGTGACCGGGAGGAACCCGAGGATCTTCAGGTTCGCGGTCGTGTCCTGCATCGACAGGTTGGCGGTGAAGGTGCCCGTCGAGAGGAGCATCTTCGCGTCGATCTGGCCGGTGAGCGGCGCGCTGCCGTTGCCGCCCTTGATGAACGTCGAGCCCTTGGCCGCGTAGCTGATGGCCACCGGCTGCTCGACCGCCTGCGGCTGCGTCTTCACCGTCGCCGCACCGCTGGCCGCCGAGACGTTGCCCGCGGCGTCCTTGGCCTTGACCGTGAACGTGTACGACGTGTCAGCCGTCAGGCCGCTGATCGTGGCCGTCGTGCCGGTGACCGAGGCGACCTTGCTGGCGCCCTGGAACACGTCGTAGCCCGTGACGCCGACGTTGTCGGTCGACGCGGCCCAGTTGAGCGTGATGCTGTTGCTCGTCGAGGTGCCCGTCGGGGTGCCCGGAGCGCTCGGCGCCTGGGTGTCAGCCGCCTTGGCGGTCCGGAACGACGTCGCGTCGCTGGCCGCCGAGAGCTGGCCCGCGTCGTCCTTGGCCTTGACCGACACGCTGTAGGCCGTGTCCTCGGTCAGGCCGGTCAGCGAGATGCTGTTGCCGGTGACGTCGGCGACCTTCGTGCCGTTCAGGGAGACCTCGTAGCCGGCGACGCTGTGGTCGTCGGAGGAAGCGCCCCAGGTGACCGTGGCCGTCGTCACGCCGATGTTGCTGACGGCCGGCGTGCCCGGCTTCGTCGGCGGCGTGTCCGGGATGACCTGGTCCTGCGTCGTGAAGGACGTGGCCGGGCTGGCGTCGGAGAGCTGGCCCTTCGTGTCCTTGGCCTTGACCGTGACGCTGTAGGTCGTGCTCGGGTCGAGGCCCGTCAGCGACGCGTTCGTGGCCGTCGTGTCGGCGACCTTGTTGCCGTCGACGTAGACCTCGTAGCCGGCGACGCCCTTGTCGTCGGTCGAGGCGGCCCAGGAGACGTCGGCGGAGGTCTCAGCGACGTTCGAGACCGACGGCTTGCCCGGGATGGTGGGCGGGTTGTCGACCGCGTCGGCGACGGTGATCGTCGCGAGCGTCAGAGGCTGACCCGCGTCGGCGATGCACTTGACGTCGTTGGTGTTCGGGTCACCGTCGTCGACCGAGCCCGGGCCGTTGCCCAGCGCGGCGCCGACGACCGAGCCGTCGGACTTCTTGAGCAGCAGGTGCAGGTCGATGTCGGAGATGTCGATCTTCGCCGTGCCGGCCTGCTGGAACGTCAGCGACGGCGAGGTGCCGCGAGCCGTCAGGACGAGCGGCGCGGTCGGCGGGACGACGTAGTGGTCGATCGTCACCGGGACGTTGAGCGGCAGGACCGAGCCGTCGGGCATCGTGACGTTCGTGCGCGACACCGCGGAGCCGTCGACGGTGGTCGTGCCGGTCAGGCTGATGCCCGTGTAGGTGTTGCCCTCGGTCGTCGTCGTGGCGACGATGTCGAAGGCCGGGGTGGCCTCGCCGACCGTGGCGGTCAGCGGAACATCAGCCTCGATGTGGACCTGGAGCCCGTTCTGGCTGATGAGCGGGTAGTTGCACACGTAGTGGGCGTCGAGCGACGCCGCGTTGGCCGCGGACGCCGAGGCGCCGAGCGCGATGGTGGCGGCGCCGGCGGTGGCAACTGCCATCGCCTTCCGCAGCCGGGGTGCGTTGAGCTGCACTTCCCCTCCTCCTCTGGCGCCGGCTTTCCAGAACCGCCGCCGTTTCTCGAAATGTGCGGCGAACCTTCGCTGCCTTTAGCGGCCTGGGCAACACGCGGCCCCGAATTGGAGGCCCGGTAACGTCGAAAACCCCGACGTTTCCAGGGAGAACGGCACGGAAACAGCCGTCCAAGAAACTGACGCCCGAGTGGCACGACTGGCCCTGAGCCCAATTTGGCTGCGGTTGTGCCATCGCGCCTCTCGCTCTAGGCTCCGCCCCGGAAAGCGGTTGGACGGCGCTCCACCGATGCCGTTTCACCCGGAGGGAAGCAGGAGGAGGTCGGCAAACCCGCCGTGACGACGGCACCCATCACGCTGCAGGACCGGCGTGCGTCCGCGCTCGCGCTGCTCGCCGACCGCCCGAGCCGCGTCGTCATCACCGTGCTCGGCGAGGCCGACGAGCGGGCGCTGCCCATCCCCGAGCTCGCACGACGGGCGCAGGACGCCGGCTCCGCCCGGCTCGTCCGCGACCGCCTGCGCGCCCTCGACCGCGCCGGGGTCGTCGCCCCCGCCGACCCCATCGTCCCACCGACGACGCCCGGCCCGACCTGGGGCCTGACCGACGCGGGCCGCGACCTGCACCGCCTCTACGGCGTCATCGGCCGGATCGCACTGGGCGCCATGAGCGCCGGCGAGGGCCGCGGCGCCACGCTCCCGGCCCGCATCCGCGAGCAGACCGTCGACGCGATCCTCACCGCCCTGTGCGACCCGGTCGTCATCCAGATCGGCCGCTGCCTCGCTGCCGGGCCCCTCGAGGCGTCCGAGCTCGAGGAGGCCTGCCGCCCGACCGCGCGGCGCACGCTCTACCGGCGCCTCGACCTCCTCGTCGGCGGCGGGGTCGTCGTCCGTCACACGATCCGGGAGATGCCGCGCCGCACGATGTACGAGCTCGCCGAGCGCTGGCGGCCCGGCGTGGCGATCCTCCTGCTCGGCGCCTGGTGGGAATGGCGCCACGGCACCCCCGCCGACCCGCTTCAGGCCGCCGACCTCGAGGGCCTGCTGCGGATGATCGGCCCGCTCGTCGAGCCGCCCGCGTCACGCGAGGGCGCCCGCATGCGCTGGACCGTCACGAGCGCCGGCGAGCCGACGCCGGTCCTCGTCGACATCGTCCGCGGCGGCCTGCGCGTCGGCGGCGGCCGGAACGACAACCCTGAGGCGAAGGTCGAGGTCGAGATTCAGGGCCCGGCGGGCGCCTGGGCCAGCGCGCTGGTCACCGGCGAGTCCCACGGACTGCGGGCGGAGGGCGACATGCGGCTGGCCGAGGACGTCGGCGCATCCCTGCGCGCCGCCCTGCTCGTCTACCTGCGCACGCCCGGCGACGGCCAGGCGGCGCGCGGCTGAGCGCCGCGAGCCCCTACCCTGGCGAACCGCATGACGGTCGCCTCCACCTCCACCGCCCACCCCACCGCGACGCGCGACGATCTGCGCAACGTCGCGATCATCGCCCACGTCGACCACGGCAAGACGACGCTCGTCGACGCCATGCTGCGCCAGTCGGGCGCGTTCGGCGCCCACGCGCAGGTCACCGAACGCGTCATGGACTCCATGGACCAGGAGCGCGAGCGGGGCATCACGATCCTCGCCAAGAACACCGCGGTCCGCTACGGCGCCACGAAGCTCAACATCATCGACACGCCCGGCCACGCCGACTTCGGCGGCGAGGTCGAGCGCGGCCTGACGATGGTCGACGGCGTCCTGCTGCTCGTCGACGCCTCCGAGGGGCCGCTGCCGCAGACGCGCTTCGTGCTGCGCAAGGCGCTCGAGGGCGGGCTGCCGGTCGTGCTCGTCGTCAACAAGATCGACCGGCCCGACGCGCGCATCGACGAGGTCGTCCGCGAGGTCGAGGAGCTGTTCCTGGACCTCGACGCCGACGAGGACCAGCTCGAGTTCCCCATCGTCTTCACGAACGCCAAGGCCGGCACGGCGTCGCTGGACCGCACGGCGCCCGGCGAGGACCTGCGCCCGCTGCTCGACCTGCTCGTCGAGACCGTCCCGCCGCCGTCCTTCGACCCCTCCCACCCCGCCCAGGCGCTCGTCACGAACCTCGACGCCGACCCGTACCTCGGCCGCCTCGCCATCTGCCGCGTCCGGCAGGGCACGCTGCGCAAGGGCGACATCGGCTGGTGCCGCGCCGACGGCGAGACCGTCACGCGGGGCAAGATCACCGAGCTGTTCGTCACCGACGGCCTCGAGCGCGTGGCCGCCGACGAGGCCGGGCCGGGCGAGATCTGCGCCGTCGCCGGCCTGGAGGACGTCACGATCGGCGAGACCCTGGCCGACGCCGACGACCCGCGGCCGCTGCCGGTCATCCACGTCGACGACCCGTCGATCGGCGTGACGATCGCCACCTCGACCTCGCCGTTCGCCGGGCGCGACGGCGGCAAGCTCACCGCACGCCAGATCCAGGCCCGCCTGGACCAGGAGCTCATCGGCAACGTCTCCATCCGCGTCGAGCCCACGGAAAGGCCGGACGCGTGGGAGGTCCAGGGGCGCGGCGAGCTCCAGCTGGCAGTGCTCGTCGAGACGATGCGCCGCGAGGGCTTCGAGCTGCTCGTCGGCCAGCCGCGCGTCGTCACCCGCGAGATCGACGGCGTCGTGCACGAGCCGATGGAGCGCATGACGATCGACGTGCCCGAGGAGTTCGTCGGCGCGGTCACCCAGATGCTGGCGCTGCGCAAGGGCCGGATGGAGCAGATGACCAACCACGGCACCGGCTGGGTGCGGATGGACTACCGCGTCCCGGCCCGCGGGCTCATCGGCTTCCGGACCGAGTTCCTGACCGAGACGCGCGGCACCGGCATCGCCCACAGCGTCTCCGACGGGCTGGAGCCCTGGCACGGCGAGCTGCGCACGCGGCCCAACGGCGCGCTGGTCGCCGACCGGCAGGGCACGGTCACGTCGTACTCGTGCTTCCAGCTGCAGGAGCGCGGCACGCTCTTCGTGGCCCCCGGCGACGAGGTCTACGGTGGCATGGTCGTCGGCGAGAATGCCCGCGCCGAGGACCTCGATGTCAACATCGTGCGCGAGAAGCACCTGACGAACGTGCGGTCGTCGACCGCCGACGAGCTCGAGCGGCTCGTCCCTGCCCGTCAGCTGTCGCTCGACCAGGCGATGGAGTGGCTGCGCGAGGACGAGTGCGTCGAGGTGACGCCCAAGGCGGTGCGGATCCGCAAGTGGGCGCTGGACGCCAACGAGCGTCAGAAGGCGGCGCGCCGCGCGAAGGCCGGCGCCGCGCCGCGCTGACCTGGCACCGTCGTGCCTGGCACCGTCGTGCCTGGCACCTCAGCGGCGCTTGCCGTTGACGATCTCGCAGTCGGGGCCGACGGTGTCGCGGCGGTCCTTGACGACGCGGTCCAGGCCCGGGCCGCAGGAGATGCGGTCGGCGCCGCCGCCGACGGCGCGGATCGTGTCGTTGCCGTTGCCGCCGAAGACCCGGTCGTTGCCGTAGCCGCCGTTGAGGTTGTCGTCGCCGTCCTCGCCGTAGAGCTGATCGTCGCCGCGGCCGCCCTGGACGTTGTCGTCGCCGGCCCCGCCGCGCATGACGTCGTTGCCGAAGCCGCCCATGACGTGGTCGGCGCCGCCGCCGGCGTCGATGTCGTCGTCGCCCTTGCCGCCGTCCATGACGTCGTCGCCCGCGAGCGCGCGGATGACGTCGTCGCCGCCGTAGCCCAGCAGCGTGTCGGCGCCGTCGGTGCCGGTGAGCTCGTCGTCGCCCTCCCCGCCCTTCTCCTGGTCGCGGTTGATGGCCGCCTCGCCGGGCGAGCCCTCCATCGCGCGCTTCAGGCCGCCGCGCTGCAGGCCCGCGTTCGTGCGGTCGGCGAGCGGGTCCAGGGCGTCCTGCTCGGCGTCGGTCGGGTCACCGTAGACGATGTTCTCGCAGTTGCGCGTGGACCCGCCCTCCCCGCGTGACGAGACGTAGACCGTGTCGTTGCCCGGGCCGCAGTCGGTGCGGTCCATCGCCGACCCGGTGTAGATGACGTCGTCGCCCGGGCCGCCGTCGAGCCGGTCCAGGCCGGCCTGGCCGCCGGAGAGCACGTCGTTGCCGTCGCCGCCGCGGATGTCGTCGTTGCCGGCGCCGCCGTCGATGGCGTCATCACCCAGGCCGCCGTCGGCCGTGTCGGGCCCGTTGCCGAGGCGGATGATGTCGTTGCCGTCGCCGCCCAGCACCCGACCGTCGGTGCCGCGGTTGGAGTCCAGGTAGTCGTCGCCGGGACCGCCGTCGAGGAGCTTGTCGTCGCCGAAGCCGGCCTCGACGATGAAGTCGTTGCCGAAGCCGCCGCGCAGCGTGTCGTCGCCGTCGCCGCCGTCGATGATGTCGTCGCCGGGCCCGCCGTCGACCGTGTCGTTGCCGGTCTCGCCGAAGAGCTGGTCGTCGCCGCCCTCGCCGAAGACGCGGTCGTCGGCCGAATTGCCGTCGGCGAAGTCGTTGCCGTCGCCGGCGAAGAGCCGGTCGGCGCCGCTGCCGCCGTAGAGGCGGTCGTCGCCGGCCAGGCCGCGCAGGAGGTCGGAGCTGCCGTTGCCGCGCAGCGTGTCGGAGGCGACCGTGCCGTGCAGGCGGTCGCGCAGCGGCCCGCCGTTGCGGGTCTTGGCGACGGCGAGCGGCGCGGTCAGGGCGAGCGTGAGCACGCAGGCCGTGGCAGGGACGAGCGGAAGACGAGCCATCACCCCGCTGGTCGTCCCGACCCGCGGTGGCTTGATGTCCGCTGGACGACCCGCCTACAGCGTGTCGCGGTCGGCCGGCGCCGCCGCCTCGGGCGTCTCGGGCTCCCAGTCGACCTCGTGGCCGAGGCCGGCGCTCTTGAGCACCTTCAGCGACAGCAGCGCGCACTTCATCCGCGTCGCCGAGATGTCGATGCCCAGCAGGTCGAGGATGAACGCGCGGTCGAGCTTCAGCAGCTCGCTGACCGGCATGCCCTTGACCTCGTCGGAGGCCATCGACGCGGCCGCCTGCGAGATCGCGCAGCCGTGGCCCTCGAAGCGCACATCCGCGACGTTGCCCGCCTCGTCGACCTTCAACATGACCTTCAGCTGATCGCCGCACAGCGGGTTGTGGTCGTCGGCCTCGAGGTCCGGCGACTCCATCGGCCCCCAGTTGTGCGGCCGCTTGTAGTGCTGGAGGATCTCTTCGCGGTACAGGTCGTCCATCGCGATCCTCAGGCTAGAAGGTCGGTCGCTCAGGCGAAGATCCGCTGGACCTCGCGCAGGCCGTCGACGAGCGCGTCGACCTCCTCGCGGGTCGTGTGCACCGCGAACGAGGCGCGGGTCGTCGCCGCCTCGCACAGGTGGGCCATGAGCGGTTGGGCGCAGTGGTGCCCGGCGCGCACGCAGACGCCGCGCCGGCCGAGGATCTCGGCGACGTCGTGGGGGTGCACGCCCTCCACCGCGAACGACACGAGCGCGCCGCGCCGCTGGGCGTCGGGCGGCCCGTGGACGGTCAGGCCGTCGAGCTCGCCGAGCCGCTCGAGCGCGTAGGCGGTGAGCTCCTGCTCGTGGGCGCGGATCGCGTCCATGCCCAGGCCCTGGATCCAGTCGACCGCGGCGCCCAGGCCGATGACCTCGGCGATCGCCGACGTGCCGGCCTCGAAGCGCTCCGGCGGTGCCGCGAAGCGCACCTCGTCGAAGGTCACCGAGGCGATCATGTGGCCGCCGCCGAGCAGCGGCTCGGTCTCCAGCAGCCGCTCGTGGCGGCCGTGCAGGACGCCGACGCCGGTGGGCCCGTAGGCCTTGTGGCCCGTCCAGGCGTAGAAGTCGGCGTCGATCTCGGCGAGGTCCACGGGGATCTGCGGCACCGCCTGGGAGCCGTCGACGACGGTGACGACGCCCTCGGCCCGCGCGCGGCGCACGATCTCGGCCGCCGGCGTGATCGTCCCCACGACGTTCGAGACGTGGGTGAAGGCCAGCACGCGGGCGCCCGGCAGCAGCGCGTCGAGCGCGTCGAGGTCGAGCATCCCCTCGCCGTCGAGCGGCACCTCGACGATCTCGGCGCCGACCTCGCGGGCGAGCATCCACCACGGCACGAAGCTCGAGTGGTGCTCCATCCGCGTCACGAGGATGCGGTCGCCCGCCTTGACGTGCCCGCGCCCCCAGCCGGCGGCGACGAGGTTCAGCGCCTCCGAGGCGTTGCGGACGAAGACCGTGTCGCGCGGCGCCCAGCGCAGCCACTGGGCGACCCGGGTCCGGGCGCCCTCGAAGAGGTCGGTCGCCTCGACGGCCAGCGGGTAGACGCCCCGGTGCACCGACGCTCGGTGATGGCGGTAGTAGTCGTCCATCGCCGCCAGCACCGGCTCGGGCGTCTGCGACGTCGCGGCGCTGTCGAGGTAGGCGATGCCCTCCCGGGCCAGCGTCGGGAACTGCGCGCGAACGTCGAGACCGGCCGTCGTCGCCATGGCCGGGCCTCAGGCGCCGACGCCGGCCTCGGCCTTGACCGAGGCGTAGCCCTCGCGCTCGAGCTGGTCGACGAGCTCGGGCCCGCCCTCCTTGATGATCCGGCCCTCGAACATGATCGAGACGCGCGCGGGCTGCACCAGGTGGAGGATGCGCTGGTAGTGGGTGATGATGAGCACGCCCATCCCCGAGTCCTTGGCGATGGTGTTGACGCCGTGGGCGACGACGTTGAGCGCGTCGATGTCCAGGCCGGAGTCGGTCTCGTCCAGGACGGCCAGGTGCGGCTTCTGCAGCGCGAGCTGGAGCGTCTCGAGGCGCTTCTTCTCACCGCCGGAGAACCCGTCGTTGAGGTAACGGGCGCCGAAGGCCTTCGGCACGTTGCACAGCTCCATCGCGGCCTCGACGGTCTTGCGGAAGTCCTTGAGGCTGACCTCCGGCTCGCCACGCGCCTCGCGGTGCGCGTTCATGACCATGCGCAGGTACTTCGTGATCGTCACGCCCGGGATCGCGACCGGGTACTGGAAGGCCATGAAGAGGCCGGCCCGGGCGCGCTCGTCGGGGTCGGCCTCGGTGATGTCCTCGCCGCGGAAGAGGATCTGGCCCTCGGTGACCTCGAGCCCGGGATGGCCCATGATCGCGTTGGCCAGCGTCGACTTGCCGGAGCCGTTGGGACCCATCAGCGCGTGGATCTCGCCGTCGTTGACGGTGAGGTCGACGCCCTTGAGGATCTCCTTGTCGTCGGCCTGGACGTGGAGGTTGCGGATCTCGAGTTCAGGGGCCATGAAAGCTCTCGTTCGGTTCGGGTTCCTGGTCAGGAAGGGGGGTCAGGCGACAGCCGCTGTGCTGCCGTGGCGCTCGGTGCGGTTGGAGAAGGCGACGAGCTCGGCGAGCGTCGTGGCGGCCAGCGCCTTGACGACGCCGCCCTGGACCCGGGTCCACAGGAGCTTCGTCGCGCAGCCGTGGCCGCTGTCGGCCTCGTGGTTGCAGACGACGCGGTGCGCGCCGACCTCTTCGTCGGCGACGAAGCACGTCATCGGGGCGACGTGGCCCTCGAGCGCGAGGACGACCTCGTCCATGTGGATCTCGGCGGGCTCGCGCGTGAGGCGGTAGCCGCCGTGCGCGCCGCGGACGGCCTCGACGAGGCCGGCCTTCTTCAGCAGGGCGACGATCCGCTCGAGATAGGCGAGCGGCAGCGCCTCGGCCGCGGCGATCGCCTTCAGGGAGATCGGCGTCCCCCCGGCGGCGCCGTGCTGGCGGCCCAGCTCGACGAGGAGCCGGACGCCGTACTCCGCCTTGGTCGTGAAGATCATCGCGCCACTAATCCTACCGCGCAGGTTGGAGTTGGGCGATCCTCGCCTGGCGGCTCGCATCGCCTCAGCGAAGAATCGCCCGGGGGGCGATTTTCGCGGGCACGTGGCGGGCACCGTGCTGACATGCCCGTCGCCATCGTCACCGCCTCGGACTCCGGCATCGGCAGGGCGACCGCGGTCGCGCTCGCCCGCGACGGCTTCGACGTCGGGATCACCTGGCACAGCGACAAGCCGGGCGCCGCCGGCACCGCCGCCGAGGTGCGCGAGCATGGGCGCCGCGCCGAGGTCCGGCGGCTCGACCTCTCCGACGCCGCCTCGGGCGCCGGAGTCGTCGACGAGCTCGCCACCGCGCTCGGCGGCCTGGACGCGTTCGTCAACAACGCCGGCACCGGCGACTCCACCCCGTTTCTCGACGTCGAGCTCGATCGCTGGCGCCACGTCCTGGAGGTCGACCTCACCGGCGCGTTCGTCTGCGTGCAGGCCGCGGCACGGCGGATGGTCGCCGCCGGCACCCCCGGGCGGATCGTCAACGTCACCTCGATCCACGAGCACGTGCCGCTGCCGGGCTCGTCGGCCTACTGCGCCGCCAAGGGCGGCCTCGGACTGCTGACGAAGGTCATGGCGCTCGAGCTCGCCCAGCACGACATCACCGTCAACGCGATCGCCCCCGGCGAGATCGCCACCCCGATGACCGGGAACGAGGACGTGGCGCCCGAGGCCGTCGACCGGCCGGCGATCCCGGCCGGCCGGCCGGGAAACGCCCATGAGATGGCGGCCGCGATCGCGTTTCTGTGCTCGCCGCAGAGCTCCTACGTCACCGGCCACTCGCTCGTCGCCGACGGCGGCTTGACGCTCATGTCCGCCGTCCAGGGCGGGACCGCGCCCGGCCGCGGGTGAGGCCCGGGCGCGCTGCGTCCGGCAGACTTCCGCGGCGGCATGCCGGTCCCGCGCCTTCTCCCTGTGATCCTCGTCCTCGCCGCCTCCGGGCTCGGCGCCGCCACCGTGGCCGCCGGCCAGGCGCCGCCGGCCGAGCAGGCGCCGCCGGCGGCCGGCATGCCGACCGTGCCGATCCCGGCCGACGAGACGACGCCGGCCAACCCGTGCCGCGACCCGGAGCTGGCGCTGCGCTGCCCGAACCTGCGGATGAAGAAGCCCGCCGACCTCCGCGTCCGCCACGCCGGGCACGTCGTGCGGCTGCTGGCGACCAACCACATCGTCAACGTCGGAGCCGGGCCGCTGGAGCTCATCGGCACCCGGACGAGCTCGAGCTTCGCGCCCGCCACCCAGGTCGTGCGCACCCGCGGCGGCCACAAGACGTACTTTCCCGACGCCGGCTGGATCTACTGGAAGCGCATCCCCGGCCAGGACCACTACTGGAAGTACTGGCGGGCGGCGCGCTTCGAGCTCTGGACGCTGAAGCCCGACGGCAGCCGCGACCGGATGGTCCGGACCGGGCCGAAGCTCTCCTACTGCTTCCGGGACCTCAAGCGCGTGCGCGGCTGGGACCGCACGCCGCGCCACCGGATCTATCCGGCCTGCAGCCAGGAGCACGCGCGCAAGCACCTGCGCCTCGGCGTCTCCCCCGGCTGGGCCGACATCTACCCGTCGACCTACCACGAGAACTGGATCAGCATCACCCGCCTGCGCGGCTGCTTCGCGTTCGTCCATCGGGTCGATCCGCTCAACGACATCGTCGAGGAGTCAGAGACCGACAACCTCGCCCAGCGCATCATCCGCCTGCCCCCGCGGCGCGGCTCCGTCGCACCGCGCGGCTGCCCGCCCGGCCGGTAGGATCCGCGCCGTCATGGATCTCGTCCTCGCCCTCACCGCCTGGAAGGCCTCGTTCGGCCTGATCTTCATCTTCTTCATCGTCTTCCCGGTGCTCGCGCACGGCCTGCTCGGGATCGCGGCGGGCCGCACGGCGATCGAGCGTCGCGAGAACGCCGAGTACCTCGAGTCCGGCAGCGACGAGCCGCGCGACTGAGCCGCTACCGGGCGGCGATCTGCGCGGCGGCCGCCTCGAGGTCGCCGAAGCCACCCGCCCGCAGGAACGCCTCGACGCGCCCGGCGCGTCGGTAGGTCACCGAGAACGCCCCGGCGGCCAGATCGCCGTCGACGACCTCCTCGTCCCACGCGTGGGCGGGCCCGACGTACTCGAGTGTCGCCCAGTCGGCGAGGTCCGTCCAGAAGTACGGGACGACGTCGTGCGGGCGGTTGGCGCCGAGCATGTTCGCCGCTACCGTGCGCCCGTGGTCAGCCGCGACCTGCAGGTGCTCGATGCGAACCCGGCGCCCGTGGACGACGCTGTCGTACTCGCAGACGTCGCCCGCGGCGTACAGGCCGGCGTGCGGGGTCTGCAGGCGGCTGTCGCAGACGACGCCGCCCGCCGGGCCCAGCTCCAGCCCGGACTTGCGGGCGAGCATGACGTCGGGCATCGCGCCAACGCCGCACACGACGACGTCGGCGCCCAACGTGCGCCCGCCGGCGAGCACGACCCGCTCGACGCGGTCGCCGTCGCCCTCGAAGCGCTCGACCTCGGCCGAGGCGACGACCTCGACGCCGTGGCCCTCCAGCAGCGCCCGGACCCAGGCGCCGGCTCGCAGGCCGAAGGCCCGCTCCAGCGGCTCCTCCTCCTGCAGGACGACCGTGCAGCGCTTGCCGAGCGTCGTGAGCGTCGCGGCGACCTCGCAGCCGATGTAGGAGCCGCCGACGCAGACGACCCGCTTGGCGCCCTCCAGGTCGGCGCGCAGGGCGTCGGCGTTGCCGAGCGCCCGCAGATAGTGGATGCCCTCGAGCTGCGCGCCGTCGACAGCCAGGCGCCGCACCATCGCCCCGGTGGCCAGCAGCGCGGTCTCGTAGGCGACGGTCTCCTTCGTCGAGAGCGTCGCCGTGCGCGCGGCCGGGTCGAGCGCGAGGACCGACGTGCGGGTCAGCACCTCGACGTCGTCGGGCAGCGGGATCGTGGCCTGCTCGCGCGTCTCGGTGCCCGCGAGGTAGCCCTTCGTGATCGGGGGGCGCTCGTAAGGCGGGTCGAGCTCGCGGCCGACGAGCAGGACCGAGCCGGAGGCGCCTCCCTCCCGCAGCGCCGACGCGCAGGTCGCGGAGGCGATGCCGCCGCCGATGAGCAGGTGGTCCACGCGACGGTCGGCCATGGCCCAGAGTCCTATCAGGGCGCGGCACGCCTGGACGGACGGCCCCGCCCGGCTCAAGGACGGTCGCGCCGTGCCGTTGACCGGTCCATGCGTCGTCTCGTCGCCGTGCTTGTCTGCGCCGTCACCG
The DNA here is from genome assembly GCA_040255945.1 of Solirubrobacterales bacterium. Taxonomy (GTDB): domain Bacteria; phylum Actinomycetota; class Thermoleophilia; order Solirubrobacterales; family Solirubrobacteraceae; genus Baekduia. Next base: position 14,432 of record JBDZVZ010000026.1, read on the forward strand.
GCCTGGCCGTCGCCGCGCCGGCCCAGGCCGCCCGGCCCACCCCGCGGATCGTCGGCGGCACGACGACGACGATCGACCAGGTGCCCTGGCAGGCGCTCATCCGGATCCACTTCCCCGACGGCACGGGGCTGTGCGGCGGGACGCTCGTCTCGCCCGTGCGGGTCGTCACGGCCGCCCATTGCGTCTTCGACGACCTGGGCGACGAGGTGGCGCCCGGGGCGGTCAGGGTCGCCGTGGGCGTCGACGACCGGCTGACGCTCGCCGGCGGCCAGCAGCGCGGCGTGCTCGCCGTGCAGGCCCATCCGTCCTACGACCCGCTCGCCGACCCCGGCGACGTGTCAGCGATCTTCGACGACGCCGCCGTCCTGACCCTCGACAGCCCGGTCACGGAGGGTGCGCGCGTTCGGGCGATCGGCCTGGCGACGACCGGCACCGACGTGCTCGTCGCCGGAGGCTCCGCCCTGCGGGTCAGTGGCTGGGGCACCACCAGCGCGGTCGCGCCGGGCGCCACGAACAGCGGCTCGCCGTCGGTGCAGCTGAAGCTGGCGACCGTCCACGAGCAGGCGAGCGCGTGCGCGAGCACCTACGGCGTGGTGGCCCCCGACCCGGTCATCTGCGCGGCCGACCCGGGCACCGACAGCTGCCAGGGCGACAGCGGCGGCCCGCTCGTCCACGACCCGGCCGGCACCCCGCTGCTCGTCGGCATCGTCAGCTCCGGCGCGGGCTGCGCCACGACTGGCTACCCGGGCCTCTACACGCGCGTGTCCGACAGCTCGGTCCGCTCGTTCCTCGCCGGCGTCATCGCGGCGCCCTATCCCCCGCCGGCGACCGGCGCGCCGGTCAACACCGCGCCGCCGTCGCTGCAGGGCAGCGCGACGGTCGGATCGACGCTGACCTGCGATCCCGGCACCTGGACCGGCGCCGACTTCTACACCTACCGGATCCTCGCGGGCGGCTCGACGGTGAGCCTCGGCGCGCAGCTCGTCGTCGGCACCCCGCTGGCCGGGGCCGCGCTCGTCTGCGTCGTCACCGCCAACGGCCCGGGCGGCAGCGCCACCCAGACCTCCGCGCCGGTGACCGTCGCCGCGCTCGCCGCGCCCCCGGCCGACCCTGCCCTCCAGGGCCCCGCGACCGCGCCCAAGCCCTTCGTCACCCCGGTGCAGGACACGACGCCGCCGTCGGCCCGGATCCTGCGCTCCCGCTGCACGCGCCGGGCCTGCACCCTGGAGATCGCGGTCAAGGACGCCGCGCCCGGCGGCCACGTCAAGCGCGTGAGCGGAAGCGTCTCGACGCCCTACCGCGCCCGCTGCGGCAGGGGCCGCCACCGGCGCACCTGCACGAAGACCCGCAAGCAGAAGCTGCGCGTGACCAAGAGCCGGGTGGCGGGCCGCTACCTCCTGCGCACGCCGCGGCTGCGCCAGGGCGCGCATCGCTTCGTCATCACGGTCACCGACGACGCGGGCAACACCGCCACGGCGCGCGCCCGCCGCTCGACGCGGTAGCCGGTAGGCGGTAGGCGGTAGGCGGTAGGCGGTAGCCGGCGGACGCTAGGCGGCGCTGCGCGGCCGGGCCAGCGTCGCGTAGGTCGCGCGCACCTGGCGCGCGACGTCGGCCCAGTCGAAGCGCAGCACGTGCTCGGAGGCCTGGGCGACGAGCCGCTCGCGCAGCGCGTCGTCGGTGAGCACCCGCTCGACCATCGCGCCCAGCGACCGCGGGTCGCTGGCGGTGAAGCGCAGGCCGACTCGCTCGTTGGGCACGACCTCACGCAGCCCGCCGGTGTCGGCGACGATGCACGGGCAGCCCGAGGCCATCGCCTCGAGCGCCACGAGCCCGAACGGCTCGTAGATCGACGGGACCACGGTCAGGTCGGCGATCCGGTAGAGCGAATGCAGGACGTCGTCGCCGATCCAGCCCAGGAACGTGCCGTGCGGCTCCAGGCCCAGCCGGCGCGCCTGGTCCTTGAGCTCCCACTCGTGAGTGCCGGAGCCCGCCACGAGAAAGCGCACACCGCCCACCCGGGCGATGACGCCGTCGGGCCCGGCGAGCGCCTCGAGCGCGTGCTGGAAGCCCTTCTCGTAGACGAGCCGCCCGACGAGCAGGACGAGCTTCTCGTCGCGGGCGGCGAAGCGGGCACGCAGCGCGTCGAGGTCCTGGACCGGCTGCAGGTCGCCGGGGTCGATGCCGTTGGGCGCGACGGTGACGCGGTCCTCGGGCAGGCCGAAGACGTCTGAGACGTGGTCGCGCATGTAGTGCGAGCAGACGAGCACGCGGTCGGCGACGTGGACCATCCAGCGCTCGGTGCGATGGATGTCGGACTGCGGCGGCTTGTGGACCCAGCCCTGGTGGCGGCCGTACTCGGTCGCGTGGACCGTGGTGACGTACGGGCAGCCGGCGTGGTCGGCCAGGCGCTTGCCGGCGACCGCGACGAGCCAGTCGTGGCCGTGGATGACGTCGAAGTCGTGCTCGCGGGCCAGCTCGCGGCCGCGGGCCAGCAGGTCGTGGTTCATCCGGCGCACCCACTGGACGAACTCGCGCAGCTCGGTCGGGTAGTGCGGCTCGCGGACGCGGTGGACGTGGACGCCGTGGCGGACCTCGTCGAGCGGCCCACGCTCGCCGCCGCGCGTGAGGACGTGGACCTCGACCCCGTCGTCGACCAGCGCCTCCGAGAGCTTGCGCACAGCCCGGGCCAGCCCGCCCTCCACGATCGGCGGGTACTCCCACGAGACCATGAGGACGCGCAGCGGCACCGGCGCCGGATGGTATTGGCCGTGCGGCCAGCGCGGCGAGCGGTGCGCCCCGCCGCCGCCGGCCGCTGGACCTATGTCGTGTCGCAGTTCGACGTCGGCGGCCGGCCGGCGAACCGGTCGGCGAGGAAGCTCAACGCGTCCGCGTTGCCGCGGGCGACGAGCGTGATGTGGTCGAGCGGGAACGTCTTCCACTGCACGTCCATCCCCAGCGCGCAGTACTTCCGGCGCAGGTCGGCAGCCTGCTGGTAGGCGACGATGTGGTCGTCGGTGCCGTGATACTGGAAGACCGGCACGTCGATCGGCGCGCCGCCCAGCGCGTTGGCCTGGATGCGCGGCAGCCAGGTCGGCGTCAGGAACGGCGGCGTCGTCATGAGGTCGGTGGCATGCCCGTTCTGGTGGTCGAGCAGGAGCTCGATCGTGCAGTCGTCGGCCTCCATCGCGGCGATCGTGCTGCGCCCGGCCGCGTTGAGGTAGCTGTCGAGGTCGAGCTCGGGATAGGCGTGGCCGAGGCCGATGAGCGCGTCGAGCAGGAAGCCGAAGTTCTTGCTGCCGTCGAGGCCGAGCGCGACCTGGATGAGGTCGGACGGCACGCCGCCGCCGACGACCCCGACGAGGTGGAGGTCGGGCGCGTAGGCCGTGGCCATCTGGCCCGCCCACATCGCGGCCCCGCCGCCCTGCGAGTAGCCGCGGAAGGCGACCTTCGCGCCGGCCGACAGGCCCGCGTCCGGCAGCCGCGTCGCGGCACGGACGGCGTCGATGAGCGCGGCGCCCATCGAGCGACCGACGATGTAGGTCGTGTCCGGGTCCGGGTGGTAGCCCTCGTAGTCGGTGATGGCGACCGCGTAGCCGGCGCGCAGCATGCCGTCGATCGCCGGCTGCTCGTAGAACGCGCCGTCGTCGATGAAGCGCGAGACCGTGCAGCGGAACGCCGGGCCGGTCGTGCCGGGGCCGAAGCCGACGATCGGTGCCGTGGCCGGGTCGACGCCCTTGGGGACGAGGACCGTGCCGGTGACGGCCATCGGCTCGCCGGTCGCGCTCGTCGAGCGGTACATGACCTGCCAGGCATCGGCCAGGCGGCGAGCGGCCGGCGGCCCGGCGTTGGCGGGCCGGGCGCGAATGACGTCGCCCGGGTTGCCGGCCGGCAGCGGGCTCGGCGGCGTGTAGAAGCTGTCGTCGCCGGCCGGCGCGAGCGCGACGGACCGCCCGCAACCGGGGTCAGACCCGTTCCGTTGCAGCGGAGCTTCGCCGGGTCCATCCGCTGAGACGTCGCTGCAACGGAACGGGTCTGACCCCGGTTTGTGGGTCGGCGTGAGCTTCAGCGTGATCGTGTTGCCGGAGCCCGCGGTCAGCGGGCTCACGAGCCCGTTGAGCGACCCGCAGCCCTGCAGATCCGAGATCGCGTAGGTGCCGGTGAGCGTCCCGCCCTGCAGCGGGTCGAACCGCGTGGCACCCGACGTCAGCGTGACGTCCGACGGCGTCTTGGTCTGGCACGTCGCGCCGCCGCCGATCGGGATGAACCCGAACAGGGTGATCGAGGGCAGTTTGATCGTGAGCTTCGAGCGCGTGGTCAGCCGGCCGCCGCTCAGCGACCCGGTCGTCTGCCCGACGGGCACGAACTCGATGTCGGCGGTCACCGGCAACAACCAGAGCGCGACGAGGTTCGCCTTCGTCTTGTCGAGCGCGAGGTCCGCCGTCACGGCGCCGGTTGCGAGCTCGAGCTGCGCGTCGATGGATCCCGACAACGGCACCGCGCCGGTCGTCAGCGTCTTGAGCTGCGACGAGCCGGCCAGCGTGTAGCCGTAGCTCACCGAACCGCCGCCGGTGACCTCGATGCGGCCCAGGAGCCCGTCCTGCCCCGGGTCCTGTGTGCACTCGGTCTCGAACGTGTCGAGGCCGGTGGCCGTGCCGTCGGCCAGGCGCGGCGTCAGCGTCAGGAGGAGGTCGCGGACGCTGATCTCCGCGCTGCCGGGCTGGGGGAACGTCAGCGCCGGCGTCTGGCCGTCGGCCTGGACCGAGAACGGCCCAGAGTCGGGAAGCTGGGTCGGCGCGATGGTGTTCGGCACCGAGACGTCGAGGTCGACGCCGGGTGCGCGCACCGTCGCGCCCGCGGTCGCGGTGCCCTCGAGCGTCGTGCTCCCGACGGCGACGAGGCCGCGCGTCGCCGCGGCGGGCACGTCGGCCGTCGAGCGGATCCGCAGCGCGGGCACCGGCGTGCCGGCCGCGACCGACGTGGGCAGGTCGGTGCTGAGGTGGAGCGTCACCGGCTGCGGCTCCATGAGCGGGAAGTGGCAGTGGTACTGCAGCGTCGCGGTGGCGGGTGCGGCGACGGCCGGGCCGGCGAGCGCGGCGCCGGCGAGCAGTGAGAGGGCGGCCGCGAAGGCGGTGCGGCCGAGGCGTGGACGGAGCATGGTCGGTTCGGTTCCCCTGGGCGTTCGGTCGTCGATCGCACGGCGCCCCCGCCGCGTTCGCAGCGGCGGGGGCGCGGTGTGCGTGGGTGGCTCAGATCGCCGGGCTCACGCCTTCGGGGCGAGCTTCAGCGTGATCGTGTTGCCGCCGCCGGCGGTCAGCGGGCTCACGAGCCCGTTGAGCGACCCGCAGCCCTCGAGATCCGAGATGGCATAGGTGCCGGTCAGCGTCCCGCCCTGCAGCGGGTTGAACTGGCCGCCCGTGGACGTCAGGTTGATGTCCGACGGGGTCTTGGTCTGGCACGTGTCACCGCCGCCGATCGGGATGAACCCGAACAGGCTGATCGTCGGCAGCTTGATCGTGAGCTTCGAGTGCGAGGTCAGGACCCCGTTCTTCAGCGAGCCCGTCGTCTGGCCGACCGGGACGAACTGGATGTCCGCGGTGACCGGCAGCAGCCAGAGCGCGGTCAGGCTGGCCTTCGTCTTGTTCAGCGCGAGGTCGGCGGTGAAGTCGCCGGTCGCAAGCTGGAGGGTCGCGTCGATCGTGCCCGACAGCGGCACCTTGCCGGTCGTCAGCGTCTTGAGGTCCGACGAGCCGGTCAGGTTGTAGCCGTAGTCGACCGTGCCGCCACCGCCGCCGTCGGTCGGCAGCGTGCGGAACGTCACCGGCGCGCTGGCGTCCGAGCTCTGGCCCTTCGTGTCCCGGGCCTTGACGGTGAGCGTGTACGACGTGTCGGGGTCCAGGCCGCCGATCGTCACGTTGTTCGTGCTCGTCGTCGAGATCTGCTCGTCACCGTCGTAGATGTCGTAGCCGGCGACGCCGTTGTCGTCGGTCGACTCGGCCCACGTGAGCGACACGCTGTGGTCGGTGACGTTCGACGCGGTCGGAGCGCCGGGCGCGGTGGGCGGATTGTCGGTCCCGCCACCGCCGTCGCCGGTCACGGTGAAGGTGGCCAGCGTCTGGTTCTGGCCGGCGTCGGGCGTGCAGGCGACGTCGAACGTGCCCGGGTCGCCGTCGCTGTCGGTGCCGACGGGCGGGAGGTTGATCGGCGTGCCCGACGCGTCGCGCGCCGTCATGTTCAGGTTGAGGTTGCCGACGGTGATCGTGCCGGAGCCCTCCTGCGTGAACGTCAGCGACGGCGTCTGACCGGTCGCCGTCAGCGTCAGCGGCTGGTTGGTGGCCGGGACGTCGGTCTTGCCGATGGTGATCGGGACGTTGACCGGCAGGTTCAGCCCGCCGGGCGCGGCGACCTGGGCGGCTGCCGTGGCGGCGCCCTCGATCGTCTTGGCGCCCACGAGGTTCAGACCGGTCCAGGTGTTGCCGCCGGTCGTCGCGGTGGCGGTGATGTCGAACGCCCCGGACGGCTCGTTGACCGGGATCGTCGCCGGAATGCCGGCGTCGATGTCGACCTTCAGCGGCTGGGCGCCGATGAGCGGATACGAGCAGGTGTAGTTGAGCGACAACGAGGCCGCCTGCGCGGGCGACGCGGCCGTTCCGAGGCCGGCGGCGAGCGCGCTGACCCCTGCCGCGAGCAGCGCCTTGCGTGCTCGAGTATTGAGCTTCACTGTGCTATTCCTCCTGGGGACGGACGGCGGACGCTCCCACGTGACGCCGTCGTTCATCTGGCTCGAGAAACCATGGCGTGCCCAGAATGAGAAGCGCGCCGACCAAGCAGGCGCCGGATCACCGGCAGGCAGGTGAAATCAGGTCATGTGCAGGGATTTCGGGAGCGCGTTGAGGACCTTTGAACGGTCTGACATCGGTCACGCGAACGTGGCACGACGCTCAGCGCCGTCGGCGACCGACGGGTGGTTACGGAGTCGGCCGACCTGGGCATAGAGGACGCCGGAGAGGGGAGGATCGATGTCGCTGTCAGCCGCCATCGTGCAGACGGGCGGTCGCTCGGCCACGGAGTTGCTGGCCGACCGCGCCAACCGGATCGTCATCGTCGCGCTCGCGGAGGCCGTCGAGCCGCTGCGTGCCACGCAGATCGCCGAGCGCTGGACCGCGGACGCCTCCCCGCGGCAGCTGCGCGACCGCGTGCGCGCGCTCGAGCGGATGGGCATCCTCGAAGCCGCAGAGGACGGCGGGCCGCCGCGGATCACGGTCGGCCCGAGCTGGACGCTGTCGGCCGCCGGGCGTGACCTGTATCACCTGCTGTCGCTCATGACGCGGATCGCCGAGTCGGCCGCCGCCCTGCGCGACGACACGCCGCCGGCGATCCGCGAGCACATCGTCGAGCTCGTGCTCAAGGCGATGGCCGACCCGGTCGTCGTCCAGATCAACCGCTGCCTGGCCACCGGGCCCCACGACCCGGTCGCGCTGGAGGAGGGCTGCCGGCCGATCGCACGGCGGACGATGTACCGGCGCCTGGAGATGCTCGTCGGCTACGGGGTCGTCACGCGCCGCACGACGCGGCGCATCCCGCGCCGCACGATCTACGAGCTCGCCGACCGCTGGCGCCCGGTGGTGACCGTCCTGCTGCTGTCCGCGTGGTGGGGCTGGCGGCACGACAGCCCGGGTGACCCGGTCCACACGAACGACCTCGTCGGGCTGCTGCGGGGAATCCTGCCCAACGTGCGCCTGCGCGGCGCCCGCGACCGCGCCCGTCTGCGCTGGGCGGTCGAGGTCGACGGCGACGAGCGGCCGGTGACCCTCGAGGTCCACGACGACCGGCTGACGCTCGTCTGCCCGCAGCCGGGGCCCAGCGACCCGCACCCCGTCAACGTGTCGGTCAGCGGCCCGCCGGACGCCTGGGCGACGGCACTCGTCACCAACGACCGCGCAGGGCTCGACATCCGCGGCGACGCCGAGCTCTCGCGCGAGTGCGGCGACGCGGTGCGGGCCGCGCTGCTGGCCTACCTGCGGTGAGACGCGATCAGCCCACGCGTTCGAGCAGAGCGCGGCCGTCGGGGCCGAGGACGGCGCCGAGCGTCGCGCCATCGGGCAGCTCGTAGGTCTCCCCCGACAGGACGTCGCGCCACCGGCCGGCCACCGACGGCGGCAGCCGCCAGCCGCCGGCGCCCGTCTCGTCCTGACGCGTCGTGACCGCCGCCAGGACGTCGGTGCCGCGCAGGAAGGCGACGACGGCGCCGCCGGCGTCGATCGGCACGTACCCGCCGGCGAACGCGGCCGGTCGGCGACGCCGCAGGTCGAGTGCCGCCGCGATGAGGTGGAGCTTGGCCGTCTCGCGCGTCGGCGGCGCGTCGGTGCGCAGCGCGGCGAGCGCCTCACGGCGGGCCGCCCAGTCGACCGGGCGGCGGTTGTCGGGGTCGACGAGCGACAGCGCCCAGAGCTCATCTCCCTGATAGACGTCGGGCACCCCGGGCACGGTGAGCCGCAGCAGCGTCTGGGCCAGCGCGATCCGCTCGCCGAGCTCGGCGACCCGGGCGACGACCGCGTCGAACCCGTAGCGAAACGGGCCGTGGTCGAGCAGCGCGACGGCAAACCGCGTCACCGCGGCCTCGTGGGCCTCGTCGGGCTCGATCCAGTTCGACGAGACCTTCGCCTCGCGCAGCGCCTTGACGAGGTAGGGCTCCAGGCGCTCGGGCTCGATCGGCCAGACGCCGACGAGGGTCTGGTAGACGAAGTACTCCTCGGCGGGGGTTGGAGCCGCCGGCCGGGCGCAGCGAAGCTCGGCGTTGCCGTCGAACCACGAGCGCACCGCGCCCGCCCACTCCTCGGGCATGGCGGTCAGCGCGCACAGGCGCGCCCGGACGTCGCCGGAGCGCTTCGTGTCGTGCGTCGTGGAGACGAGCAGGTTGCGCGGCGGCCGGGCGGCGTTCGCGCGGTGAAACGCCTCGATCGACAGGCCGAAGCGGCCCGGGTCGCCGCCGACCTCGTTGAGCGCCAGCAGCCGCCCGTAGCGGTAGAACGCCGTGTCCTCGACGCCCTTGGCCATGACCGCCGGCGTGGTCTGCTGAAAGCGGGTGACGAACTCGGCGGGGACCGCGCGGTCCTCGAGCAGCAGCGCACGGCGCACGGCGTCCGGCAGCCCGTCGGCCGCGGCGATGACCGCCCGGTCCTCCGACCCGACGGTGCCTGGCACCGTGGTGCCTGACACCGTGGTGCCTGGCACGACGTAGGTGCGGTAGACCGGCAGCGCGGCCACCGCGCGCTCGAGGCCCGGTGCGTCCCAGAGCCGCCGAAGCCGGTCGAGCTCCGGCGCGAAGGTCGTCGCCGCCTGCTGACGCTTGGCCTCGGCGGCGACCGCTCCGAACGGCCGCTCGTCGCCGGTGATCGACACGTACAACTCGGTGAGCGGCGCCTCGGCGGCCGGGTCGACGAAGAGCGCCGTGACGTCGTTGGCGAACTCGTAGCCCACGGTGCCCTCGACCGGCCAGTCGGGCCGCAGCTGCTCGTCGGGGTCGAGGATCTTCTCGACCCAGACGTGCTCGGCGCCGCGGTCGCGCAGCCGCCGCAGGTAGCCGGCCGGGTCGGCCAGGCCGTCGGGATGGTCGACGCGCAGGCCGTCGACGACGCCGTCGGCGACGAGCCGCAGCGCCAGCGCGTGGGTCGCCTCGAACACCTCGGCCTCCTCGACACGTACCCCGGCCAGCCCGTCGATGTCGAAGAAGCGCCGATGGCCCGGACCGGAGGTCGCGCCCGGGTCGACGTCGAAGAAGCGCGCCCGCAGCTCCGGGTCCGACCAGAACCGGTTGCTCGCGTCGGCCGCCATGTGGTTGGGCACGATGTCCAGGACGAGCCCGAGCCCCGCCCCGTGCGCGACGTCGGCGAGCTCCCGCAGCCCCTCCTCCCCGCCGAGCGCGCCGCTGACCGCCCCCGGGTCGATGACGTCGTAGCCGTGCGTCGACCCTGCGACGGCCTGAAACGACGGCGAGAGGTAGACGTGCGAGATGCCGAGGTCGGCGAGGTACGGGACGAGGTCGCGCGCGGCCGCGAAGTCGAGGTCGGTGCCCAGCTGCAGGCGGTAGGTGGCCCGAAACGAGCGGCCGGGGCCGGGCATCACCGGCGGACCCTTCGCAGCACGGTGATCGACCGCGACGTCACGTAGCAGTCGCTGCGCGCCCGGTAGTCGGTTCCCCCGGGACCGATTCCGGGGTCGGCGGTCGTCAGCTCGACCGTCCACACGCCACCGAAGCGCGCCGCGGGCAGCCGGAAGACGCAGTCCTCGTGATGGGCGTTGAAGAGCACGAGAAACGACTCGCCGGTGATCGGGTGGCCGCGCCGGTCGCGCATGCTCGTCGCCGCCCCGTTGAGAAAGACGCCGAGCCACCGGTGCTCCGGGTTCTCCCAGTCGCGCCGGGTCATGCGGCGGCCGTCGAGGCGGAACCACCACACGTCCGGCAGCCCGGGCTCGGCCTGCTCGCCGGCGAGGAAGTGGTCACGACGGAAGACCGGCTCGGCGCGCCGCAGGGCGATGAGCCGCTTGGCGAACGCGTGCATCGCGTGCGCACCGGCGTCGAGGTCCCAGTCGTACCAGGAGATCTCGTTGTCCTGGCACCAGCCGTTGTTGTTGCCGTGCTGGGTGCGCGACAGCTCGTCGCCGCCGAGCACCATCGGGATGCCCTGGCTGAGCAGCAGGGTCGTCAGGTGGTTGCGCTGCTGGCGGGCGCGCAGCGCGAGCACGTCCGGGTCGTCGGTCTCCCCCTCCACCCCGCAGTTCCACGAGCGGTTGTCGTCGGTGCCGTCCCGGTTGCCCTCGCCGTTGGCCTCGTTGTGCTTGTCGTTGTAGGAGACGAGGTCGCGCAGCGTGAAGCCGTCGTGGGCGGTGATGAAGTTGATCGACGCGAACGGCCGGCGACCGTCGTCGCCGTAGAGGTCGCTGGAGCCGGTGAAGCGCTGGGCGAACTCGCCGACGTGCGCGTCGCCGCGCCAGAAGTCGCGCATCGCGTCGCGGTACTTGCCGTTCCACTCGCTCCACAGCACCGGGAAGTTGCCGACCTGGTAGCCGCCCGGCCCGACGTCCCACGGCTCGGCGATGAGCTTGACCTGCGAGAGCACCGGGTCCTGATGGATCGTGTCGAAGAACGTCGACAGCCGCGCGACGTCGTAGAACTGGCGCGCGAGCGTCGCCGCGAGGTCGAAGCGGAAGCCGTCGACGTGGCACTCCAGGACGAAGTAGCGCAGCGAGTCCATGATGAGCCGCAGGACCGCCGGGCTGACCGCGTTCAGCGTGTTGCCCGTGCCCGTGAAGTCCATGTAGAAGTGCGGGTCGTCGGGGTTCAGCCGGTAATAGCTGGCGTTGTCGACGCCCTTGAACGACAACATGGGCCCGAGGTGGTTGCCCTCGGCGGTGTGGTTGTAGACGACGTCGAGGAAGACCTCGATGCCCGCCCGGTGCAGGGCCTTCACCATGCCCTTGAACTCCTTGAGGCTCTCGCCGGGCTGGTGGTTGGCGGCGTAGGGCGAGTGCGGCGCGAAGTAGCCGATCGTCGAGTAGCCCCAGTAGTTCGTCAGGCCGTGCTCGTGCAGGAACGACTCGTCGGCGATGTGGTGGATCGGCAGCAGCTCGACCGCGGTCACGCCGAGGTCGGTGAGGTAGCCGACGACCTCGTCGGACGCCAGGCCCGCATAGGTGCCCTGCAGCTCGCCCGGCAGCCCCGGGAAGCGCTTCGTGAGGCCCTTGACGTGCGTCTCGTAGATGACGGTGTCCGTCCACGGGATGCGAGGCGGACGGTCGCCCTCCCAGTTGAAGCCCTCGTCGACGACGACGCACTTGGGGATCGCCGGCGCGCTGTCCTCGTCGTCGGGCTCGAGGTCGGCGTCGTCGGTGGCCTCGCCCTCGGGCGGCGTGTAGGGCAGCACGTTGGCGGCGTCCCAGGCGATCGTGCCGTCGATCGCCTTGGCGTACGGGTCGATGAGCAGCTTCTCGGGGTTGAACCGGTGGCCCTCGGTCGGGGCATAGGGGCCGAAGACCCGGTAGGCGTAGCGCTGGCCGGGGCCGACGCCCGGCAGGTACACGTGCCAGTTGTGGGCCGTGTGCTCGCGCACGTCGACGCGCTCCTCGGCGCCGTCGGGACCGAAGAGGCACAGCTCGACGCGCTCGGCGTGCTCGCTGAACAGCGAGAAGTTCGTGCCCTCGCCGTCCCAGGTGGGCCCGAGCGGGAACGGCCGGCCGGGCCACACGTCGCGCTCACTCATGGCTTCGCCGCCAGGGCGCCCGACAGCGGCGGCAGCGTGACCGTGCCGTCGGGGTCGATCGTCGTCTCGGCCTCGTGCGTGCAGAGGACGAGGCGGCGCGCCGAGGTCCCCACCGCCCGCGGCTCGTCGGCGAAGCTCATGACGATCGTGTGGTCGCCGCGCGGCACGCGCAGCCAGCGCTCGCGCTCGTCGTAGCGGATGTCGGTGATCGGCCCGCGCGGCAGCCGGCGCCGCGCCGCGAGCAGGCGCCGGTAGAGGTCGCGCACCCCGTCGTCGCCGCGGCGCGTGAGCTTGGAGCGCTCGAACGTCGCGGGATCCTGCGGGTCGGGCACCTCCTCCCCGGAGAAGCGGGAGAAGGCGGCGAACTCGCGGCGACGACCTTCGCGGGTGGCGACGGCGATCTCCTCGTCGATGTGGTCGGAGAAGAACTGAAACGGCGCCGGGTCGCCGTCCTCCTCGCCCATGAACAGCAGCGGCGTGTAGGGCGACAGCAGCACGCAGAACGCGGCCAGCCGGCGCGCCTCCGCGGGCAGCCGGTCACCGAGGGCCCGGTTGCCGACCTGGTCGTGGTTCTGGTCGAAGACGACGAAGCACTCGGGCGGCAGGTCGCCCGCCGGCGCGCCGAACCGGCGCCGCCGGAAGGGTGACCAGCGGCCGTCGTGGCGGTGCGGGTCGAGCATCGTGTGGGCGAGGTCGTCCAGCGTCCCGAAGTCCTCGTAGTAGCCCTCGCGGTCGCCGGTGACGAGCGTGCGCAGCGCATGGTGCAGGTCGTCGGCCCACGCGGCGTCGCAGCCCCAGCCGCCCTGCGCCGACGGGGTGACGACCTTCGGGTCGTTGAGCCCGGACTCGGCGATGATCAGCGCGCTCGATCGCGCCTGGTGGCCGCGGCGCGCGATCTCGGCGACGAGATGCTCGGCGCTCTGGTCGAAGATGGCGTGGATGGCGTCCAGGCGCACGCCGTCGAGGCGCAGGTCGCGGATCCAGTGCTCGACCGCCTGGCAGGCCCACTCGCGGACCGGCCCGCACCAGGCATCGTCGTAGTTCATCGCCTGGCCCCAGAACGTCGAGTACCGGTCGGTGAAGTAGGGGCCGAAGGCGCGCAGAGCGTCCTCGCCGGACGCGCCGACATGGTTGAAGACGAGGTCCAGCACGACGCCGAGGCCGGCCCGGTGGGCGGCGTCGACGAGCCGTTGCAGGCCGTCGGGGCCGCCGTAGGCCTCGTGGGCCGACCACGGGTAGACGCCGTCGTAGCCCCAGCCGCGCTGCCCCGGAAAGGCGGCGACCGGCATGAGCTCGACCGCGGTGACGCCGAGGTCGGCGAGCTCGGCGAGGTGGTCGGCGACGGCGTCGAACGTGCCGGCCTCGGTGAACGCTCCGACGTGCAGCTCGTAGAGCACGAGGTCCTCGAGCGCGACCCCGCCCCAGGCCGTGTCGCTCCACCGCCACGTCGCCGGGTCGACGACGCGCGACGGTCCGCGCAGCCCCTCCGGCTGGTGGCGGCTGCACGGGTCGGGCAGCCGCCGGCCGTCGACGAGATAGGCGTAGTCGTCGCCGTGGGCGGCGTCCGTCGTGAGGGCCCAGACGCCGAGGCCCTCGTCGTCCATCGCATGCTCGTCGCCGTGCAGGATCAGGCGCGGCTCGTGCTCGTGGCAGAACACCCGGAAGGTGACCTGCCCCTCGTCGGCCGGTGTGGCGCCCAGCGGCCGCTCCCAGGGCAAGGTGCTGGCGATCATCGCCCTGGCCGTTCCCGGCCGGGGCAGCTTGTGAACGCGGGCTCAGAAGACGTTGGCCGACAGCCAGTCCGACGCGAAGTACGCGACGAACAGCGGCACGAGACCCCACATGATCGGGTGGATCTCGCGGATGCGGCGGCGCGCGATCATCGTCACGACGTAGCCGAAGACGCCGAACCCGATGCCGGCCGCGATCGAGAACGTCAGCGGGATCCCGATGATGACCAGGAAGGCGGGGACGGCGCTCTCGGGCTCGTCCCACTCGATCCCGCGCACGAGCTGGATCATGAGATAGCCGACCATGACGAGCGCCGGGGTCACGGCGGGATGCAGGACGGTGTCCTTGCTCACGGCGACGCCCTGGCCGACGACGGCGATGAGCGGCACGAAGAAGATCGTCAGCGCGAACAGGCCGGCGGTGACGAGCGAGGCCAGCCCGGTGCGGGCTCCCTCGGCGACGCCGGCGCCGCTCTCGACGTAGGTCGTCACCGACGAGACGCCCATGGCGCCGCCGCCGGCCGCGGCCGCCGAGTCGACGAGCAGCAGCCGCTTGATCTTCGGCACCTCGCCGTCCTCGTCGAGCATGTCGCCCGCGCTCGTCACCGCGTAGGCGGTGCCGACCGTGTCGAAGAAGTCGGTCATGAAGAGCGCGAAGATCACCGGCACGAGCGTCCAGGTCAGCGCGTCCTTCAGGGCGTCGGGGCTCAGGCCGTCGCCGATCGTCGAGAAGTCGTGACCGGTGGGCCAGCGCGCCACGGCGTCGGGGCCGTCGAGGACGCCGAAGACGAGGCCGAGCGCCGTCGAGGTCGCGATGCCGAACAGGATCGAGCCGCGGACGTTGGCGGCCGAGAGCGCCAGCGCCACGAGGATGCCGGCCATGGCGATGAGCGCGGGGCCGCTCGTGAGGTCGCCGAGGCCGATGCCGGTCGCCGGGTCGTTGACGACGATGCCGCCGTCGCGCAGGCCGACGAGCGTGATGAACAGGCCGATGCCGACGCCGATGGCGAGCTTCAGCGACGTCGGGATGGCACGCACGATCGCCTCCCGCAGGCCGGCGAGGACGAGCACGACGGCCAACAGGCCCTCGATGACGATGCACGCCATGCCGACCTCGGGCGAGACGTGGCGGCCGAGGATGATGTCGAAGGCGACGACGGCGTTGATGCCCAGTCCGGCGGCGAGCGCGAAGGGCAGGTTCGTGACGAGGCCCATGACCGCGGTGAAGAGCGCGGCGGCCAGCGCGGTGGCGACCGCGACCGCGTCGAAGTCGAGGCCGGCGCTGCTGAGGATCGCCGGGTTGACGAAGACGATGTAGGACATCGTCAGGAACGTCGCGACGCCGCCCAGCACCTCCCGGCGCATGGTCGTGTCGCGGGCGCGGAAGTCGAAGAAGCGTTCCATGGGCGGCGGGAACGATGCCGGATCGCGCCGACGAACGGCTGTCCGACCCCGGTCAGGCGGCGGGGCGCAGCCAGAGCACGCCGAGCGGCGGCAGCATCAGCGTCGCCGACTGGTCGAGGCCGTGCCACGGCAGCGGCTCGGTCTCCACGCGGCCGCCGTTGCCGACGCCCGAGCCGCCGTAGCAGTCGGCGTCGGTGTTGAGGACCTCGGCCCAGCCGCCGGCGACCGGCAGGCCGACCCGGTAGCCGTCGCGCACGATGGGCGTGAGGTTCGCGACGCACACCAACGGCCGACCGTCGCGGTCGTAGCGGGCGAAGGCGAGCACCGAGTTCTCGGCGTCGTTGCCCTCGATCCAGCGGAAGGCCTCCGGCTCGCGGTCGCGCTGCCAGAGCGCGGGCTCGTCGCGGTAGACGTGGTTGAGGTCGCGCACGAGCCGCTGCAGGCCCGCGTGCGGCGAGTCCGGGTCGGCGGCCAGGTGCCAGTCCAGCGACCGCTCGTGGCTCCACTCCTGCTCCTGCCCGAACTCCTGGCCCATGAACAGCAGCTGCTTGCCCGGGTGCGCCCACATGTAGCCGTACAGCGCGCGCAGGTTGGCCATCTTCTGCCACGGGTCGCCGGGCATCTTCGTCAGCAGCGAGCCCTTGCCGTGGACGACCTCGTCGTGGCTGAGCGGCAGGATGAAGTTCTCGCTGAAGGCGTACATCAACGAGAAGGTCAGCTCGTGGTGGTGGTAGCGGCGGTGAATCGGGTCGTGGGCGAAGTACTGCAGCGTGTCGTGCATCCAGCCCATGTTCCACTTGAACCCGAAGCCCAGCCCGCCGAGGTACACCGGCTGCGAGACGCCCGGCCAGGCGGTCGACTCCTCGGCGGCCGAGATGACGCCGGCCTCCTGGGCGTGCAGGACCTCGTTGAGCTGCTTGAGGAACTCGATCGCCTCGAGGTTCTCGCGGCCGCCGAACTCGTTGGGCACCCACTGGCCCTCCTCGCGCGAGTAGTCGAGGTAGAGCATCGAGGCGACCGCGTCGACCCGCAGCCCGTCGGCGTGGTACTCGCGCGGCCAGAACAGGCCGCTGGCCAGCAGGAAGTTGCGCACCTCGTTGCGGCCGAAGTTGAACACGAGCGTGCCCCAGTCGGGGTGCTCGCCCTGACGCGGGTCCTCGTGCTCGTAGAGCGCGGTGCCGTCGAAGCGCCGCAGCGCCCAGTCGTCCTTCGGGAAGTGGGCCGGGACCCAGTCGACGATGACGCCGAGGTCGTGCTCGTGGAGGCGGTCGACGAGGGCGCGCAGGTCGTCGGGGCCGCCGAGGCGCGCGTCGGGCGCGAAGTAGCCGGTGACCTGGTAGCCCCACGAGCCGCTGAACGGGTGGGCCATGACCGGCAGCAGCTCGACATGCGTGAACCCCATCTCGTGCGCGTAGGCGGCGAGCGGGTCGGCGAGCTCGCGGTAGCTCAGGACGCGCTCCGGGTCGTCGGGGTCGCGCCGCCACGAGCCGAGGTGCACCTCGTAGATCGACACCGGCTCCTCGTGGGGCACCGACGCGTGGCGCCGCGCCAGCCACTCGGCGTCCTGCCAGCGGTGCTCGCTGACCGTGACGATCGACGCCGTCCGCGGCGCCTGCTCCACCTGGCGCGCGTACGGGTCGGTCTTGATCCGCAGCTCGCCGGCCTGCGTGCGCAGCTCGAACTTGTAGAGGGCACCCTCGCCCACGCCCGGCAGGAACAGCTCCCACACCCCGGACGAGCCGAGCGAGCGCATCGGGTGCAGCCGCCCGTCCCACGAGTTGAAGTCGCCGATGACCGACACGGAGCGCGCCGCGGGCGCCCAGACGGCGAACGCCGTCCCGCTCACGCCGTCGACGTCGCGGACGTGGGCGCCGAGGCGCTCGTAGAGCTCCTCGTGGCGGCCCTCGCCCACGAGATGCAGGTCGAGCTCGCCGACCGTGGGCGCGAACGCATAGGGGTCGGGCGCCTGGACGACGACCCCGTCGGGGTAGCGGGTCTCGACCTCGTAGCGCAGCGGTGGGTTGGCGCCGTCGACGTGGCACTGCCACAGCCCCGCCTCGTGGACCTGCTCGCAGCCGTACTCGCGACCCTCGGATCGCCGGACGCAGACGTGCGTGGCGCCCGGGCGCCAGGTGCGCACGACCGTGCCGGCGTCGCCGTCGGGGTGGGCGCCCAGCAGCCGGTGCGGGTCGGCGAGCGTGCCGGCGGCCAGCGCCTCGGCGTCCTGCTCCCAGGCCTTGACGAAGCGGTTGCGTCCTCCCGTGGCGCGGGTCATCGGTCAGCCTCCTCGTCGTGGGGCGCGAGCAGGCGGGCGATCCCCGCCACGGGGATGCGCACCCAGTCGGGCCGGTTGTCGAGCTCGTAGCGCAGCTCGTAGACGGCCTTCTCGAGCTCGAAGACCGCCAGCAGCCGCTCGGTCGCCGCCCGTCCGGGCGGCAGCAGGCTCTGGTCGGCCTCGGCGAGATACCCGTCGAGAAACGCGGCGCGGACCGCGTCCTCCCAGCCGGCCGGCGCGGGCGCGTCGTGCAGCAACTCCGAGGCGGTGGCCGCGTAGGCGAACGAGCGCAGCATGCCCGCGACGTCGCGCAGCGGCGAGCGCTTCAGCCGCCGCTCGACGAGCGTGCGCGCCGGCTCGCCCTCGAAGTCCAGCACGACCCAACCCCGGTCGGCGGTCGAGAGCACCTGGCCGAGGTGGTAGTCGCCGTGGTGGCGGATGATCCGCCCAGAGGAGCCGACCTGGGTGAGCTGGCGCAGCCGCTCGCGGACCTCCTCGGCCCGGCCGCGGATCGGGTCGACGACCGGGTCGTCCTCGGGCAGGTCGAGGAAGACCTGGGAGATCTCCTCGTCGACGGTGGCGCTCAGCAGGCCCAGCGACTCGGTCGAGGTCTCCTCCGGCACGAACGCCGGGTCGGCGTTGTCGGAGCCCAGCGTCGTGTGCAGGCGGCCGGTGACCTCGCCGAGCTCCGACGCCCGGGCGACGAACCGCGACGGGTCCTCGCGCAGGTCGGCGAGCGCCAGGTCCCAGCCGTCGGTCGCCCCGGGCAGGAACTCCTGCAGGACGCCGAGCGTCGAGTCGATGAGCCGGCCCGAGTGCCCGTACCAGCCGCGCAGGGCGGCGATGTGGTCGAAGCCGCGCTCCGAGAGGAAGCGCAGCAGCTCGAGCTCCGGGTTCGGGCCGGCTCCCAGCCGTCGGTAGGCCTTGAGCACGAGCCGGTCGTCGACGATGACCGACGAGTTCGACTGCTCGGCGCCCATCGGACGGACGTCGGCGAGCGAGCCGCCCGCGTGCCCGCCGCCGACCGGCCGGAACTCGGCGACGCCCTGGTCGGTCTCGATGTCGGCGCCGTCGGCGATCCGCCGCACGACCGCGCGCACGAGCTCGGGGTCGGTCGTCGCGTCGTAGACCGCCATCCCGTCGGTCTCGCAGATGACGGAGTCGGCCCACTCGCCGACCGGGCGCGCCCCGATCGGCAGCTGGTAGAGCTCGTGGGTGCCCGGCAGGAACTCGACCTGCAGGACGCCGATGACGAGCGGCAGCTCGGTGAGCGGGATCGTCTCCAGCAGCCGGAGGTGCGCGACCTCCCGCGACTTGGAGCCGAACCAGCGCTGGCCCACGACGTACTCGCGCAGCTCGTCCTCGCTGGGCAGTTGCAGCTCACGGACCGGGCTCATGCGGAGCTCGCCTCCTCCTCGTCGCCGTCGCGGTCGGCCGCGCCGTCCTCGTGGTCGTCCCGCTCGAGCAGGAACCAGAAGAACCCACGCGGGCCGAGCGTCAGCAGGTACGGCAGCTCGCCGATGCGGGGAAAGCGCGTGCGGCCGAACATCTCCACCGGGTAGCGGCCCTCGAACTCGCGCAGGTCGAGCTCGACGGCCTGCGCCGAGCGCGCGACGTTGTGGACGCACATGACGACGTCGTCGGCATAGCTGCGCAGGTGGGCGAAGATCCGCGGGTTGTCGGGCCGCAGCGCGCGGTAGTCCCCGAGGCCGAAGACCGGATGGGCCTTGCGCAGGGCGATGAAGCGGTGCAGCCAGCGCAGCAGCGACGTCGGGGTGCGCAGCTGCGCCTCGACGTTGACCGCCTGGAAGCCGTAGACCGGGTCCATGAGCGGCGGCGCGTAGAGCTGGGCGAAGTCGGCGCGCGAGAAGCCGCCGTTGCGGTCGCCCGTCCACTGCATCGGGGTGCGCACGCCGTCGCGGTCGCCGAGGTAGATGTTGTCGCCCATCGCGACCTCGTCGCCGTAGTACAGGACGGGCGAGCCGGGCAGCGAGAAGAGGATCGCGGTCATGAGCTCGATCTCGTCGCGGCCGTTGTCCAGCAGCGGCGCCAGGCGCCGGCGGATGCCGAGGTTGAGCTTCATGCGCGGGTCCTTCGCGTACTCCGCGTACATGTAGTCGCGTTCCTCGTCGGTGACCATCTCGAGCGTGAGCTCGTCGTGGTTGCGCAGGAACAGGCCCCACTGGGCGGTGCGCGGAATCTCCGGCGTGCGCTCGAGGATCTCGAGCATCGGCGTGGCGTCCTCCCGGCGCAACGACATGAACATGCGCGGCATGACCGGGAAGTGGAAGGCCATGTGGCACTCGTCGCCGTCGCCCTGGCCGAAGTACTCGACGACGTCCTCGGGCCACTGGTTGGCCTCGGCGAGCAGGACGCGGTCGGGGTACTCCTCGTCGATCGTCGCGCGGACCTGGCGCAGGAACGCGTGGGTCTCGGGCAGGTTCTCGCAGCTGGTGCCCTCACGCTCGTAGAGGTACGGGACGGCGTCGAGGCGGAAGCCGTCCAGCCCACGGTCCAGCCAGAAGCGCAGCACGTCGAGCATCGCCTCGTGGACGGCCGGGTTGTCGTAGTTGAGGTCCGGCTGGTGGCTGAAGAAGCGGTGCCAGTAGTACTGCCCGGCGACCGGGTCCCACGTCCAGTTCGACGCCTCGGTGTCGGTGAAGATGATCCGCGCGTCCTGGTAGCGCTCCTCGGTGTCCGACCAGACGTACCAGTCACGTTCGGGTGAGCCCGGCGGCGCGTTGCGGGCGCGCTGGAACCACTCGTGGTCGGCGGAGGTGTGGTTCATGACGAGGTCGGCGATGACCCTCATGCCGCGCTCGTGGGCGGCCAGGACGAACGCCTCGAAGTCCTCGACCGTGCCGTAGTCGGGGTGGATCTCGTTGAAGTTCGCGATGTCGTAGCCGCCGTCGCGCAGCGGGCTGGCGTACATCGGCAGCAGCCAGATGCAGTCGACGCCGAGCCAGTGCAGGTAGTCGAGCTTGTCGGTGAGGCCGACGAAGTCGCCGGAGCCGTCGTCGTTGCCGTCGAAGAAGCCGCGCAGGTGGATCTCGTAGAAGATCGCGCGCTTGAACCACAGCGGGTCGCGCTCGAACCAGTGCGCCGGGTCGGCGGCGCTGACGGTCTCGACCTTGCCGCTGCCGCCGAGCGGGCCCGGGGTGATGGCCGGGTCGGGCCCCTCCGCCTTCTCGAACCGCGTGCGGTTCTCGGTCGTCTCGGTCGTCGGGCCGGCCATCAGGTCACGATCCGCAGGAGGTGGGCCTGCTTGACACCGGGCTGCAGCCGCACGTAGTTGCCGCCCCAATGCCAGTCGTAGCGGGCGCCGTCGAGGAGGTCCTGGACCTGGAAGTCGGCCGGCAGGCCGCAGTCACCCGGCACGTCGACGAGCCCCTCCTGCGCCCAGTGGGCGTCGAGGCAGACGACCGTGATGACGATGTCGTCGCCGGCGCGCTTGAGGTAGGCGATGAGCCCGTCGCTGCGAGTGTCGAGGAAGCGCAGGTCGCGCAGCTGCTGCAGGGCCGGGTGGGCGCGGCGCGCCTCGTTGAGCAGGCGGATGAGCGCGTTGAGGGGTGCGCCCTGCAATGTCCGCTCCTTGAGCTCGTACTTCTCGGAGTGCAGGTACTCCTCGCTGCCGGGACGCAGCCCCTCGTGCTCGAGCCACTCGAAGCCGGAGTAGATGCCGTAGCTCGGGCTCAGCGTCGCGGCGAGCACGAGGCGCGCCTCGAACGTCGGCCGCCCCCCGTGCTGGAGCTGGGCGGTGAGGATGTCGGGCGTGTTGACGAAGAAGTTGGGACGGAAGTAGTCGGCGCTGACGTGCGCGAGCTCGTTGCCGTACTGCTCGAGCTCCCAGCGCGACTCCTGCCAGGTGAAGTACGTGTAGGACTGGTTGAAGCCGACCTTGCCGAGCGTGCGCATGAGCGCCCGCCGGGTGAACGCCTCGGCGAGGAAGACGACCTCGGGATGCTTGCCGCGCACCTCGCGGATGAGCCACTCCCAGAACGCGAGCGGCTTCGTGTGCGGGTTGTCGACCCGGAAGACCTTCACGCCCCGGTCGACCCAGGTGAGCACGACGTCGCGCAGCGCGTGCCACAGGCCCTTCCAGTCCTCGCACTGGAAGTTGACGTTGTAGATGTCCTGGTACTTCTTGGGCGGGTTCTCGGCGTACTTCAGCGAGCCGTCGGGGCGGCGGTAGAACCACTCGGGATGCTCGGTGAGCCAGGGGTGGTCGGCCGAGCACTGGATGGCGAAGTCCAGCGCGACCTCCATGCCGTGCTCGTGCGCGGTGTCGACGAGCGCGGCGAAGTCGGCCTCGGTCCCGAGCTCCGGATGGAACGCCTCATGGCCGCCGACGCCGTGCAGCCCGATCGCGTACGGGCTGCCGGGGTCGTCGGGGCCGGCGGTCAGGGTGTTGTCGGGACCCTTGCGGTTCGTGACGCCGATCGGGTGGATGGGCGGGAAGTACAGGACGTCGAAGCCGAGCGCGGCGAGCTGGGGCACGACCTCGCGCACGCCCTGAAAGCCGCCCCAGGAGCGCGGGAAGAGCTCGTACCAGGCGCCGAAGCGGGCCAGCTCGCGGTCGACGTCGACCTCGTAGGTGGCGTCGAGCGTCCCGCACTGCGAGCGGTCGGGGTGGCGGGCGACGGCGGCGGCGAGCTCGGGGCCGAGCGCGGCGTCGTGCTTGGCCTCCTCGGGCGCCTCGTCGTCGGCCAGGGTGCGCAGCGCGTGCTCGATGAGCTTGCGGTCGGTCGCCGACTTCGCTCGCTCACGGGCCTCCTCCAGCAGGACGGCGCCCTCGCTGAGCTCGCCGGCGAGGTCGTGCTGGCCGGCGTCGACCTTGCGGCGCAGCTCGTGGCGCCAGGAGGCGAAGGCGTCGATCCAGGCCTCGATCGTCCAGCACCAGCGGCCGCAGCGGTCGACGCCGAAGCCGCCCACCCAGGTGTCGCCGTCGACGTGGGCGTCGACGTGCTCGAGCGGTGCCTCCTGCCAGCGGCGGCCGCCGGGCGGCTTGTACTTGACGACGGCGCGCAGGACGTCGTGACCGTCGGCGAGGATCGTGGCGCGCACGTCGACGGTCTCGCCCACGGTGCGCTTGGGCGCATAGCGGCCGCCGTCGAGCACCGGATGGGCGTCGAGGACGACGATCCGTGACGGCGCGGGGTTGCGGGTGCGCCGCGCGTTGGCGTTCGTCGCGCGGGTCGGGCGGGGCGCGATGGCTTGGGCGGTGCGGCGATCGGGCACGTAGAGGCGACTCTTCCCAGAATGGCCCGTGACGAACGCCGAAATCCTGTGAAGGGCGGCAGCCGCGTTGGCGGCGGACGCTCGAGCGGCGTGCAGCTGCATCTCAGCTCGCTGCCGTCCGGCCGGCTCGGCGACGAGGCGCGCGCGTTCGTCGACTGGCTCGCCGAGGCGGGCCAGTCGTGGTGGCAGATGCTGCCGCTCGGGCCGCCGGACCGCTACGGGTCGCCGTACAAGTCGGCGTCGGCGTTCGCCGCGTGGGCGGGCTTCCTGGAGGCGCCCGACGCCGAGGTCGCGCCCGAGGAGCTGGCGGCGTTCCGCGAGCGTCACGGGTACTGGCTGGCGTCGCTGCCGGAGCGGATGCACGCCGACCAGGTGCGGTTCGACCGCGAGTGGGCGGCGCTGCGGGCCTACGCGGCCGCGCGCGGCGTGCGGCTCATCGGCGACGTGCCGATCTACGTCGCGCCCGGCTCCTACGACCAGCGCGCCTGGCCGGAGCTCTTCCTCGACGGGGTCGTCGCCGGCGTGCCGCCCGACGCGTTCACCGCGGCCGGCCAGCGCTGGGGCAACCCGATCTACGACTGGCCGGCGCTGCAGCGCCGCGGCTACCGCTGGTGGGTCGAGCGCTTCCGGCGCACGTTCGAGCTCTTCGACCTGGCGCGCATCGACCACTTCCGCGGGTTCGTCGCCTACTGGGCGGTGCCGGAGCGCGACCGCGACGCGCGGGGCGGCACGTGGCGGCGCGGCCCGGGGCGGGCGCCGTTCGCCGCCGGGGAGGCGGAATTGGCCCCCACCCACGCGATGTCGTTCATCGCCGAGGACCTCGGGGTCATCACGCCGCCGGTGACGCGGCTGCGGCGCGAGCTCGGCTACCCGGGCATGGTCGTCCTGCAGTTCGCCTTCGACCCCGACGACCCGCGCGGCCCACACCGGCTCGAGCGCCACGGCGACGACGTCGTCGCCTACACCGGCACGCACGACACCGACACGCTGCGCGGCTGGCTCGACGGGCTGGCGGCGCCGCGGCGCGCGGAGGTCGGCACGGCGCTGCGCGACGCGGGACTGGACGGCGACGACGTCGACTGGGGGCTCATCCGGCTGTGGATGTCCTCCCCGGCGCCGCTCGTCATGCTCCAGGCCCAGGACGTGCTCGGCCTGGGGTCCGAGGCGCGGATGAACGTGCCGGGCACCGCGCGCGGCTCGTGGCAGTGGCGCCTGGAGCCGGGGCAGCTGACGGCCGCCCACGCCCGGCGGCTGCGGGACGCGACCCGGGAGGCCGGACGTGCAGGGTGACGCCGGACGCTCGCCCAGAGGGCTCGGTCCGGTCGCGGGTGTCGGCCCAGGGGGCCGAACCCGCAGCGGAGCCGCCCGTGGATGACCGCGGCGCCGTCCTGGGCCTCGGCGACTCGCTCATGTGCGGCCCGGAGGAAGGCGCGTTCGGCGTGCCCCCGCGGGCGTGGCCGCAGTGGCTGGCCGAAGCGCTCGACCTGCCGTTCCACCGCCTGGCGCTGCCCGGGGGACGCGCGTCGGAGATCGCCGATGCGTTCCTGGGGCGGCTGCGCGACGACTACGCGCTGGCCTGCGTCGGGGTGGGGACGAACGACGTCCGCTCCGCCGACTGGGACGCCGGGCGGTTCGCGACCGGGCTCGAGCGGCTGCTCGACGCCCTCGCCGGCCGGGCGGCGCGCGTCTGTGTCGCGACGGTCCCGCTCGACCTCGGCCGGCCGCGCGCGGGCGCGAAGGTCGCCGAGCTCGGCGCGATCGTTCGCGGCGCGGCCGCCGAGCGCGGGGCGCTCGTCGTCGCGCTCGACGACCTGCGCGGCTGGCGGCTGCTCTTCCCGGACGCGGTCCATCCGACGGCGCTCGGCCAGCTTGCGATCGCGCGCCGCGCGGCCACGGCGCTGGGCGACGTGCCGGATCCCGCCGACCTCGCCGGTGTGTCGCTCGGCCCGGCCGCGGACGTCCGCTATGCGCTCGGACGTCAGGGCGCACACCTGGCGCGCGACCTGCGCCGACGGGTCACCGAGCGCGTGCTCAGACAGGGGTCCGAATAGAAGCGCCGAAGGAGTGGGCAGCACGCAAAACACTCCTTAGGAGCGCTTCATGCGGTGGTGCGAAGGTGATCGTCGGCAGCAGCCCGATGCTGCCACAGACCCCTCTCTCCCCCAGAGGCGCCCGTCGTGCGAACGTGACCCGTCGCACAGTTGCACAAGCAACCACCGTGGCGTAAAATCCCAACTGTAGCGATCGGGATTATCCCGGAAAGGATCTGTTGACCCCCTCCACCATCACCCCCACGCTGACGCACGACGTCCTCGCCTCGCCGCTCGACCAGCTCCTGCGGCGCGCGAGCCAGTACCGCCTGCTCGAGCCCAAGGAGGAGATCGACCTCGCCCAGCGCATCGAGCGCGGCGATCTCGACGCCAAGGACCTCCTCATCAACTCGAACCTGCGGCTCGTCGTCTCGGTCGCGCGGCACTACGTGGGCCAGGGGCTGACCCTCGATGACCTCGTCCAGGAGGGCATGCTCGGGCTCATTCGCGCCGTCGAGAAGTTCGACTACCGCAAGGGCTACCGGTTCTCCACGTACGCGACGATCTGGATCCGTCAGGCGCTCCAGCGCGGCCTCGACAACACGGGCCGCACGATCCGCCTGCCCTCCCACATGTCGCAGCGGGCGCGCCGCATCGCGCGCGTCGAGCGCGAGCTGACCGCCGAGCACGGCGAGCCGCCGACCGACGAGAAGATCGCCGAGGCGGCCGAGCTCGAGCTCGAGGAGGTCGCGCTCCTGCGCGAGCGCGACCGTGCCCTCGCGTCGCTCGACGCGACGGTCGGCGACGACGGCGAGACGCCGCTCGGCGCGCTGCTGCCCAACGACGGCGAGACCGTCGACGAGGAGGTCGAGCGCGAGACCGAGGCCTCGGCGCTGCGCGCCGCCGTCGACCGGCTCCCCGAGGAGGAGCGCGAGGTCATCCACCTGCGCTTCGGCACCGGCGGCCGCGGCGAGCACACGCTCGTCCAGGCCGCGCGCCGGCTCGGCATGCCGCCCTCCAAGGCCCGCCAGGCCGAGGAGCGCGGGCTGCGCCGCCTCGCCGCCGACGGCGACATCAAGGGTCTGCGCGCCGCCGCGTAACCCGCAGCGTCCGCACCCGTTCCAACGGCACCGGCCGGTGGGCTCCCCACCGGCCGGTTTGCGTTCCGAGGGGCTGAACGTGCATTGGTGCCAGCTCCAGGTGGCACCGATGCACGTTCAGTTGGCGGAGGTGTTGGCCTGGCGCTCGGCCTTCTCGCGGCGGGCGCGGGCGTCGCGCAGCGCCCGCTCGGCGCCGTCGAGGTCGCGCCGGCGCGCGGCGAGCGTCGCCTCGACCTGGGCGAGCGCGCGGCGGGCGCCGTCGACGTCGGCCTCAGCGTCGGCCTCGGCCTCGCGGGCGCGGCGCAGCGCCTCACGGCGGCGCAGCGTCTGGCGTTCGCGCTCCCGCGCGCGGCGCTCCTCGCGCTCGCGCCGCTCGCGGTCGCGCTGCGACGGCCGGGCGCGTTTGCCGCCGGCGCCCTTGCGGGCCGTCGTCGTCGCGGGACCGGGCGCCGCGACTGCGCCCGCGCCGCCGAACCCCGCCGCGCTGCGCTCCTTGACGACGCGGCCCGCCGCGACCTCCGCCCGGACCTCCGGGTCGACGGTCGCCGCGTGCAGCGTCGCACGCACCTTCTCCCGCGCCGCCTCACCCCGCACCTCCGCCTCGCCGGCGAGCGCGTCGACGAGCGCCCGGGCCGCCTCGGCCGCCGCGCGCAGCGCCGCCGCGTCGTCGTCGCCGGCCAGCAGCCGCTCCTGGGCGCCCTCGAGCGCCTCACCCGCCTGGACGAGCGCCGCGATCTCGTCAGGGCGGGCGCGCACGAGCTGGTTGACCGCCCACGCGGCGCGCGTCGGCTTCGCCAGCGCCTTCATGGCCTGGGCGCCCGCCCGGTCGCCGGCGGCGCGCCGCTCCCGCGCCAGCGCGTCGCGAGCCGCGACGAACTCCTCCAGCGCCAGCCCGTAGAGACGATCGACGTCCGGTTCGTCCATCGCCGACGACGGTACTACTCGCCCGACCGCTCGATCTCGCGCGCCAGCAGCTCCACGCCCACCGGGACCGGCTTGCGTTCGCGCATCACCCAGGCCGCCCCGCGCAGCGCGTCGGCGGCCCCGAGCGCCGCCGCGCGCGGTCTGGCGCCCCGCAGCGCACGAGCCGTCTCGCGCAGCGCCGACGACACCGGGCGTCGCAGCCACGCCGACCAGAGGTCGTTGCGGACCTGGCGGCGCAGCCGACCCGGTCGCGGCAGGCCGCCCGCGTCCGGATGGTGATGGGCCACGACGTTCGGGACGTAGATCGAGGTCCAGCCGGCGGCCGCCAGGTCGAGGGCGAGCCGCCGCTCCTCCCCGCCGATCCCGTAGCGCGGGTCGAAGCCGCCGACCTCGAGGAACGCCGACCGCCGCACGACCGCCCCGCAGGCGACGAAGCCGAGCACCCGCTCGGGACCGCGCTCCATCGCCTCGCAGACCGGGTCGAGCCGCTGCTCGTCGCCGACGAGCACGCGGGCCGCGAGCAGGCCGAGCGCACCGTCGGCCGCAAAGCGCTCCGCCGCCCGCGCCAGCGCGCCCGGCCGCCACCACGAGTCGTCGTCGGCGAAGGCGGCCAGCGGCGTGTCGAGCGCTCGCACGCCCACCGTCCGGGCCGCGGCGCCCAGGTTCGATCCCGCCTCGATGACCGTCACCTGCGGATGGGCGGCGCGAACGGCCGCGGGCGTGCCGTCCACCGAGCCGTTGTCGACGACCACCAGCGGTGGCCGTCCGGGCAGCGCGGCGAGCCGGTCCAGCGACGACAGCAGCGATCCGCGACGGTCGCGTGTCGCGATGACGATGCTGACAGCGGGCGATTCCGCGCACATCTGCGCACGGCATGCCCGCGAACGGGGGCGCCCAAGAGCTAGGCAGCGTCGAGCGCCCGGCGCGCCTCCATGAGGCGCGCCAGCTTGTCGGGCGTGTCGCCCTCGGGCATCGGCGTGTACATCGTCACGCGCAGCTCGGGGGCGGCGGCCGGCCGGAAGACGACGTGCTCGAAGACCATGAGGCCGTGCTCCGGATGGTTGAGCACCTTGCGACCGTCGTCGTCGCCCGCGACCTCGTGGCGCTTCCACCAGCGCCGGACCTCCGGGCTCTCGGCCCGCAGGCGCTCGAGCAGCTCCTCGAAGGCCGGGTCGCCCATGTGGCGGGCGGCATCGGCGCGGAACCGCGCAAGCACGCGGCGCGCCGCCTCCTCCCAGTCGCCCACCACCTGCCGTCGCCACGGGTCGGTGAACAGCAGCCACACCGAGTTGCGCTCCTCGGGTGGACGCAGGCCCGGGTCGCCGAGGATCGCCGCAAACGCGTCGTTCCAGGCGAGGATGTTCCAGCGGGAGCACAGGACCTGCGCCGGGTTGGGGCCGAGGTTCTCCACCAGGCGGCGCAGGGTCGGCGACACGACATCGGTGCCGTTGCCGTCGGGCGCCAGTTCCTCGCCGCGGCCGAGCAGCAGCAGGTGACGCCGTTCGGCCGGCGTGAGCCGCAGCGCCTCGCCGATCCCCTCGAGCACCTCGCGCGAGGCGCGGACGTCGCGGGCCTGCTCGAGCCACGTGTACCACGTGGTGCCGACTCCGGCGAGCGCGGCGACCTCCTCGCGGCGCAGGCCGGGCGTGCGGCGCCGGCCGCCGGCCGGCAGGCCGACCTCGGCGGGCGCCAGTGCCTCGCGGCGGGCACGCAGGAAGCCGGCGAGCTCGCGCCGGCGCGACGCCTCGTCGGTGCGTGGCGGACGCTCGAGCGTCGCGGTGGGTGGTGGTGGCGATACCAGGATGAACCCCTCTCTTGTCCCTGGATCCGAATGGTCGCACCCTGAACCCATGGCTGCAACCACCACCACGGCGCGCCGGCACCATCCCCTCCTGCTCGCGGTCCTCTTCTCCGCCTCGTTCATCGCGATCCTCGACGTCTTCATCGTCAACGTCGCCAACCCGGCGATCGAGGCCGACCTCCACGCCCCCGCGAGCTTCGTGCAGTGGATCGTCGCCGGCTACGTCCTCAGCTACGCCGTCCTGCTCATCACCGCCGGGCGCATCGGCGACGCGGTCGGCCGGCGCCGGACGTTCCGCGCCGGCGTCGCGCTGTTCACGCTCGCCTCCGCCGGCTGCGGGCTGGCGCCCACCCCCACGGCGCTCGTGGCCGCCCGGGTCATCCAGGGCGTCGGCGCGGCGCTCATGCAGCCGCAGGTGCTCTCGATCATCCAGGTCGTCTTCCCGCCCGCCGAGCGCGCACGCTGCTTCGCGATCATGGGCGCCGTCATCGGCGTCGCCTCGGTCGCCGGCCAGATCGTCGGCGGCGCGCTCATCGCCCTGGCCGGCTGGCGCTGGATCTTCCTCGTCAACGTGCCGGTCGGCGTCGCCGCCGTGCTGCTCGCCGGCGTGGCGATCCCCGAGTCCCGGGCGCCGGACGCCCGCCGGATCGACGTCGCCGGGGTCGCGCTCGGGACCGTGACGCTGCTGCTCGTCGTCGTGCCGGGTGTCGAGGGCCGGGATGCGGGCTGGCCGTGGTGGGTGTTCGCCGCGCTGGCGGCCGCGGTCCCGGCCGCGGCGGCCTGGCTGGCGCACGAGCGGCGGCTCACCGCGCGCGGCGGCGCGCCGCTCGTCGACCTCGCGCTCTTCCGGGTCCGGTCGTTCCGGCTCGGGCTGGGCGTCGTCGGGCTCATCTGGAGCGTCGTGCCGCTGAACTTCGTCGCGCTGGCCCAGTACCTGCAGGCAGGCCACGGGCTGACCGCCCTGGAGTCCGGGCTCGTCCTGACGCCGATGGCGCTCATGTTCGTGACCGCCTCGTTCGTCGCGCCGCGGCTACCGCGCGCGCTCGGCCGCGGG